>JAFTXX010000033.1 GCA_017461475.1 Clostridia bacterium | reverse complement strand
GTAAGGTCACTTGCAGACTACAAGTTTGATAGGTCAGAGGTGTAAGCACAGTAATGTGTTCAGCTGACTGATACTAATAGACCGAGGGCTTGAACTGTATTGCACAGTTTTCAAGCATGCTATGCTTCGTATCGCTTGCAGTTTCCTATTTATTCGGTTTTGAATGAACATTTGCAATAGAGCAGGTCAATGACCTGCTTTTAATTTTTTGTCACCACCGGGCGACAAAGATGCGTAAGCATTCGACGTACATCGTTAGGTCTTTGAAGATGTATGCGAGTGCTTTTTTGATTTTTGGAGGTTATTATGAAAAAACTATTATTTTATTTTACAAAAGGCGAACTTATACTTTGGTTTTCTTCGCTGTTTTTGATAACATTTTCATTTATAATATTTGACAGAGAAGGCTATTTGACTCTGATTGCATCTCTTATCGGTGCCACATCTTTGATATTTTGCGCCAAAGGAAACCCAATAGGCCCGTTTTTAATGATAATCTTCGGGATTCTTTACGGAATAATTTCTTTTTCCTTCCGTTATTACGGAGAAATGATAACCTATGTCGGTATGACTGTTCCGATGTCCATCTTTTCCTTTGTCGCATGGATACGAAACCCATATAAAGGCAATGTTTCCGAAGTTACTGTGAGCCGTTTGAAAAGAAAAGATATAACTTTTATGTTAATTTTGACTTTGGCGGTTACTGTTGTGTTTTATTTTATTCTCAAAGCGTTTGATACCGCAAATCTTATTCCAAGTACGGTATCTGTCGCGACCAGTTTTTTGGCCGTACTTCTCACTTATAAACGCAGTCCGTATTACGCGCTTGTCTATGCAGCCAATGACGTTGTACTGATAGTCTTATGGATCCTTGCCGCCATGACAGATATCAGTTATCTTTCTGTAATAATCTGCTTTATAGCATTTATGGCAAACGACATTTACGGCTTTATAAACTGGCAAAAAATGCAGAAAAAACAAAATGAAGGAAGGTGAATTTCACCTTCCTTTTTGCTTAAAGTTATGCTATACTTATATAAAACATTATAAAGAGGTGGAAACATGTTTGCATATATGAAAAAATCAGATTCCCAAACTATGTTACCGATTCTTTATGATATAATGTATGAAAATATGAGTGCGATAGTACCAAAGGTGATGCCGAAAAATGAGTTTATTTCTGCGGTAACCTCAGGTCTTATGGCAGAAAACAGACAAATATTGCTTTTTTATGAGAGCGAGGAAATCGTCGGTTTTTTGCAGTATTTTATCAGCAAGGATAACACAACTTTTTGTATTGAGGAACTGCAAATAATGCCTGCATATCAAATGAGCGGTGTATTTGTAAAACTGATGCATTTTATGAAGAATGTTTTGCCGAAAGATTTGAAATACATAGAAGCATTTGCTCATGTTGAAAACACTAATTCAATACGTATTCAATCACGCATAGGTTTGTCGGAAATAGGTCGTGAAGACGGAATTATTCATATGCGCGGTAAATTTAGCGCGTTAAACGATAGATATTTTAATAAAATACAGCGGGGACTGAGTTCATGTTTTCTTTAAAATATATTGTAGTTAAAAATCAATTTGATGATTTTTTCGGGCAAAACGGCTTTTTTGAGTTCCGCTTTAATCAAAAATCTTTTGGCGAGATATATTCGGAAGATGTAATTGATAAAATTTATCCCGAAAATTTATATGATTGGCTGTGTCATTTGGTAGAGGTGGCAATACACCTTAAAACTAAGAAATACGTTCTGTTAAGTTGCATCGAAGATATTGACGGTTGGATTGAATTTCGAAGAAATGACGATAAACTTTTTGCCAGCATGATAAAGAGCGAGAAATGTGACGGTAGTTCGGATATCGAATTTCAAACTAGAAATGAAATAAAATCAGGGGAATGGTCAAACGAAGAAGTTTCTTATCGGCAGTTTACAAGAGAAATACTTGTCAAAGTCAGGGAATATGTCAGATTTATTTCCACAGGCAATCCCAACCACATTGAAGCGGAGATATTAAACAGCCGATTAGATTTCTTAGATAAAATCAGCAAAAAAATAAGTATGCCTATTTTGCGAAGGAAAGCGGAAGAGCGAACGTTGCTTGACCGTATGGCATTAAAATATAAATTTTTGTCTGACGATAAAAAATATGAGTATTGGTGGCGCATATATAAAAATGTTTGTTATTTATGCAATATAAAGCAAATCATTGTGCTAAAAGGAGATTTTTATCTCGTAGATTTGAAAAGAATTCTTGAAAACGATGGTCCAGAGTATTGCGGAACGGTTACTTTTAAAACCCACGATGAAACTTTTTATACGATAGGTGTATGCGTCAGAGGCGTACCAATATTTAAAAAACTCAAATCATACGAAATAGAATCTTTAAAAGGAAGGTAATTTTACCTTCCTTTTGCAATATATTTTTGAATTTTGTCACAAATTCCATTTTTAATCGTTATAATTAATGTCCGGATAAAAAGCAGAAAGGAGAAACGGTATGCAATATAATGAAGAAGACCTTATCGACAGTTTGTACAAACTTTATGAACAATCAATGTATCATGAGGCGTATAAAATATTGCGCGATGAGCATTTAGCTGAGGATGCGGTACATGAAGCCTTTTTACGGCTGATTAGAAACAGAGATAAAATAAAGGATCCGAATTCACCGAAGGTGCGTAGTTATGTATACAAGACGTTGAAAAGTTCGGCGTTTGATATTTATCGAATGCAGAAAAAGCAACGAGAGAATTGCTGTGAGTATGCCGAGGTCGCCGATTTTCTACATAGCGACGAGGATATTGATATAAGCACAGTTGTTTCAACGATAGCGGAATTGCCACAGAAATATGCGGCTGTTTTAGATTGTCTTTTTATCAATGAATTGAGTATACGTGAGACTTCGGCGGTACTGAAGATCAGCGAAACTTGTGTGCGTAAGAGATGTGAGCGCGCAAGAAAACTTCTGAAGAACATTAAGACCAATAAGGAGGATTAGTCATGGAGAACAACCATGTTTTTTCTGAATCTTATGAAAAGAGAAAAAAGGCTGTGCGTGCGGCATTATGCCATGAAAGTACCGTGAGAAAAAGAGATCAATCGCATATATCGGTAAAAATAGTTGCTGTGGTAGCCATACTGTCGGCGTTGACATTAAGTGTTTACGCAGCCATTCAATGGATCGATTTTCATATCGAGCAAGACGAAAACGATGTTTATGTACATGCAGGTATTATTCAAACTGAAAATAGTGACGACCAATCAAAGCCTCTTCGTAGTTGGCGAGCAGAAAATGGAGAGATTAGCATACAACTTAAAATCCCAGGAATGCCTTCTGATATGATTGAAGACAAAACCGCACCGGGAAAATGGCACGGCAGTGACGATTCGCGTGCTATAACTATCAATGGCATTGATCTGCGCAGAAGTGCTTTGAATACGGTTGTCGGAGATGCAACCGAAATAAAGAGTTTGTCAGCTGGTGATAATTCCGTTTATGTTATCGAAAAAGGCGAAACTTCTTTTTACAGCCGTATAGCATTCATTGTATTCGAGGAAGAAGAACTGGTGCTGATGATGTGGGTAGGTTACGGAATCACAGAAACAGAACTCTTGAATATTGTGTCCGACATAACTATTGAAGAAACTGCCGATACATCGGTTGCTATACCGATCATGAACGAAAATATAACTGCGGATAATTATATACCCGAAGTTGTGAATTTAGAAAAACGACATGTATTGGAGTCGGAACTATCGGAAATCGGCGACTCGGTTCGTGACGTAGAGGATTGGTACACCGTTACCGTGAATGATGTCAGTATATATGATAGCACAGCAGTGCTTAATCCTAAATATATACTTAACAAAGAAAAGGTTGATAAATTTATCGACGATAGCGGCAAACTGATTACTTATAATCGCACACCGATAATTTATAATGAAGATGGCACCAAAGAATTCGGCCAGTCAACTCAAGTGGCTAAGAAACTGTACTGCATAACACTTACAATGTCCGATATAAATCAAAATGAAGAAATGATATATGCTTGTGTAAACGGATTTCATCTGCACGGTTATACCGTTGAAAATGGCGAAGTCAAGCAGATATCTGATAATTCTGTAATAGATGCAAAACCGCAAAACCATGCAATGACATGTGAGCCTATATACCGTGAATATCTTTGTGATGGACAATATAAAGTCGCGTACCTTGTAGATGAAGATATCAGCGAAGGTAACCTTGTGCTTTCAAGTTATACAGGAAAGGTTTATATAAAGATTCAGTAATAGCAAAAAGGAAGGCTAATCACCTTCCTTTTTTAAACCACTCGACTGCAAATTCAATGAACTTATCCGTTGCTTCACTCTTGGGATAATCGTTGGGCCAAAAAATGTACACCGTGCGTTTGCCATCAAAATCCGCGAAGGGAAGTGACGCTATACCATCAGTACCGACAGCCGACCACGATATTTCGGGGTAAAAAGCGATACCGTATCCGCCTTTTACGAATTGTGCAACGGTGTTATGATTTTCACTCTCCACCTTTATTTCGGGCGCGTATTCGTTTTGCACAAAGTACGCGTTCATCAAGTTGTACATGCCTGAATTTGGGTAAAGACCGATTACGGGAATGCCGCGTATGTCGTCAATGGTCAGTGCCTTCTTTTTTGCAAGCGGATGCGATGCGGGAACTGCGATGAGTATTCGCTCGACAAACAGCGGCATTGACGAACAGTTCTTTTCCGATGCCGACGGCTTTGTGCCGATGCGCAAATCGAAAAACAGGTTGCCTTTAAGTCGGTCGCTGGGGTTGGCAAAAGTGATTTCAACATCGGGATTTTGCTTTTGAAATTCCGCGATAAGCGGAATCATGGCAACAGTACCCTGAACCATGGAAAGACGAACGGTATTGTGCTTTAAATCTTTTACGCGGCGGACTCCTTTTTCTATCTTTGCAAGAGCCGCGTCAATTTCTTCGTAAAATGCTTTTCCCGCCTCGTTGAGCCGAACCTTTCTGCCGTTACGGGTAAATAATTTTACCCCGAGTTCGTCCTCAAGACGTGAAATAGTATGGCTTATTGATGACTGCGGAACGTAGTATTTTTCTGCGACTTGAGAGAAGTTTTCTGATATTGCCGCATCGCGGAAGTATTTTAACTGAAGAAGTTCCATTTTACCACTCCTTATATATTTTAGTATATATAATAATACATTAATATGTATTTTACGTCAAGTAAATTTTGTGATATAGTATAATTGACAAAATATATAGGGAGGACATTATGAAAAAATTATCTTTTCTTTTCGCATCTTTCCTTTTAATTGTATTGTTTACGTTTTCGGTATTTGCGGCAGACACCGTTGTGTACGTCGACGGCTCGTCAAGCGCAAGTGGTGACGGACTGACACCCGAAACCGCCTTTAGAACTCTCGGCGAGGGCATAACCGCTGCGGCAGAAGGCGGTACAGTAGTCCTTGTGGGGGACGTTACATATTCGGCGGCTACGATTTTGCCTACTCACAGCGGTAAAATTTTAGTCACATCCGAGTACGGCGGTACCGATTACAACGCGTCGATTATTCTCAAAGCGAGAATAATCATGGGTGGCGAAATCGAATTTGACAATATCAATTTTGAAAACAGCGGTACGACCCAACGCTACATTCTGGCGCGCAACTATCCGCTTACCATAGGCGCGGGTGTTACCACCACAAGTACAAACGGCGGCATGATGTACCCGATAATTGCAGGTGGACGCTGGGACAGTGCAGGCAGCGGAAATAACGTTGTCACCGTCAAAGGCGGCACATGGCACTCAATTATCGGCGGCAATGTCAAGACTAAGCACACAGGCAACAGCGAGATAAACTTCCTCGGCGGTACGGTGCTTTACGCAGTTGCGGGCGGCTCTTCATTAGGTGCGTTTGAAGGTAACGCAACTGTCAATATCGGCGGCAGTGCTGTGGTCGAACTTAACACCGAAGCAGGTGTTATCGGCGCAAATATCGGCGACGCTACAACTACTGCATATACTTTCACGGGCAATGTAAACATAAACATCTACGGTGATGCAAAGATTTACTCAAATATCTTCGGTGTTTCCCGTCGCAACAACGTTACAATGTCGGGAGATATTACCATTGACATTTACGGCAACGCCGAAACCAACCGTCATATTTACGGCGGTGGATTTTACGGTAACCTTGCCGCAAGTGACAACGGCATTGCCGTAACCGTGCGCGAAAATGCAAACTGCAATATTCCGTTGGATATGAGCATTACATACTTATGCGCGGGCCCTCAGCAGGGAACCGTTACGGGCAACGTCGCTGTTACTGTCGCAGATAACGCGTACATAGCAGGCAGTGTGTGCGGCGCAGGATATAAAGGCACGGTCGTCGGCAATTCCTCTGTGGAAATGACGGGCGGTGATGTCGGATGCAATCTTACCGCGGGTTCGGCTACGGGTACGGTTGACGGCAATGCGTCCGTTGTCGCAAGCGGCGGTACTGTCGGCAGCAGAAACACTGCAGCAAACGACATCCGCGGCAACGGCGGCTACACAAGCGACACCGTAAAAGGCACTGTCAGCGGCACATCCGCAATAGTGCTTGACGGTACTGCTGTAACAGGCGATGTAACTCTCGGCGGCGCGACGGGAACCGTTACACTCAAAAGCGGCTCGGCAAATACCGCGGCTGACACCGTGGATATTGACCTTAGCGCAGGCGGTGACCTCAAAGTCGGCGGCGATATTACCGCAAACAGTGCAGTCGGCGGCGGTGCGCTTACTCTGAGTTCAGCAGGCAGTCTCACCGCGGCATCGCTCACTGGCGATATCACCGTTTATATCGACGGCAAAACATGGCCCGGTACGACCTATGTTACCGTTACAGATACATCCGCAGCAGGCACAGTTACCTACGGCGGCGAAGACGCAAAGTTTACCAAAACTAGCGACGAAAACGGCGTTTACTATACCATTGACGGCATTTTTTCAACCACCGCAGTAACGGTTACTTACTACAATCCCGACGGCGGCGACAAGCAGCCTGATATAACTTTCTGGAAATACGGCGAAACAAGCACAAAGATAACCGAAGGGATCACCTACGGCACCGACGAAAACGGTCATAATACCGCAACCGTGTCGCTTACCCCGGGACTTTATTATTACAACTGTTATTACGCAAGCAACGACTATCAGTGGAAGTATTTCTACATCAGCGGCAAAGAGGAAACTCTTGCATATACGCATGAAATGCGCCCGTATCAGGAAAAATCCTACATGGAGACCCGCGCGTATTTTATGAACGATGAGATAATAGAAAACTTCTTCAACATGAACGGCTTCAAGCGCCTCGATACGCCTACCTTTACCAATCATGCGGACGATAACCGCACATTTATGAGCAACGCCGAGATTTGCGAATACATCGAAAATCTCAATGCCGAATGTGATTATATGTACGTTTATTATCCGTTCCCGCTCAGCGAATACGGCAATAAATATCCTGTAATCGTGTTCACCAAGGATGACATACCCGCTGATGCAACCTTTGAAGAGGTCGGCGAAATAGTGCAAAGCGGCGGCATACGCGAGATACTTATGACTACGGGCGGCGTACACGGCATCGAACCCACGGGCGTGGAAAGCCAACTTGTATTTGCTAAAGAAATGGCGGGAGAATACGGCGAAAACATACTTGCAAACGAAAAATTCGGCGCGGTCGTAATTATCCCGTGCGTAAGCGTTGACAATTATCAGCGTCTCGCGCGCCAGTACCTCTATGATGAGACACTTCCTTATGAGGAAGGCATAAATCCCCAGCGCAACCTTATGGCGCTACAGGTAGAGGGTACGCAAAATCAGGTTTATGTTTACAAAACCTTCCTGCCTACCGTCTATATTGATAACCATGAGGACTTCAGCACTATCAAAATTGACCCAACCGATTACTCAATTTCATATACGGCAAACGGCTCTCTTTCTCACTTTGAGGACGTTGCGATACGTTACTCGCCGTTACAAAATTCGCCTATCGTAGATATAGATACCGTTATAGGCGGCGAAACTCCCGCTGCAGACCAAGTAGGTATGGATATTCAGATGAATGCCATAGGCAGTCTCAATAATATGGGACTTCGTGCGGGCGTTTACTATGTTTCAAATACCATGCCCAATACATCGTGGCCATATGCCAAGGCTCGCGGCTCTTACGGATTTTTGATTGAAACCATGCGTATCTGGTCGGGAAAGACCCGCTATGAACGCGCGGTATTCGCACAGTCCGAGGCTATTATGGCAATCACCGATGAAGTTTTCTCCCGTGCGGGTGAAATGGCAAAGAATGTTTATGACGGCAGACAGGCGGCGGCAGTAACCGAGTATGACGAAAACAATGTTTTTGCCAAGTCTACGACATATACAAAGCGCGTGTCATTCACATATCAGCGCAATACCGTTTATATCGACGGTACGGTTAAAGATGAGGCTGTAGATGTTACAATGGGACATCACGATACAGTCAGCGATTTCGTTTCAATGGCAACCGCATATGTAATTCCCGCGGACGAGAGCGATATCGATAAGATTTTAAATCTTCTTGATATGCACGGTATCAAGTATACCAAAATTCGTGCGGGTTCAACGCTCACTCTTCGTAAGTACGCGGGTCTTGACACCATAGCAAGTCTTGCCGACGAGGTTACCATAGGCGACAGCGAAGAAGTAACATTTGAAAACGGCGCATATGTTATCACCACGGACACCTCGGATGCTTATCTTATCACATATCTCTTTGAACCCGACAGTTTCCCGTATAACAAGGCGGACGAGCACACCCACAGCATTACTCACATGGGTTATATCACGGGCGATGATGCACTCTACCGCTCTGAAACATCTTATATGTCAACTGTAATAGCCGACCTTGTCGAAGTGCTTGGTGACATCGACGGTGACGGCGATGTCGATATTGCGGATGTTATGACAGCACTCACTGCACTTGTAAATGACAAGCCGCTTGCCGCAGCCGATATGAACGGCGACGGTAAGGTTTCACTTGTCGATATAATCAGAATTTTGAAACTCGCTGTTGCATAAAATCATAATTATAATAAAAATGTTTTAAAGACGGACATGCGCCGGCTTTAAAACTCCTTAAAAGTCACGCGCGGTGAGCGCGCCGCGAGGCTTGTGACTTGCTTCAGTGGAAAAAATTTTATTTTTCCGACTGATTTAAGGCAGGTGAAATTTCACCTGCCTTTTAAACACTCTTTTTTAACTTGCGGTTGTAATTCCTAAAATTTATAATTATAATAGCACAATTCCACGGAGGAACTTATGAAAACATTATTTTACGGTGGAAATATAATTACAATGGCGGAGCCGCTTTACGCAGAGGCTGTGATTGTTGAAAATGAAAGAATAATCGCGGTCGGCAGAGAAGCGGAACTTCGCCAAAACGCAGACGAATTTGTTAATTTAAACGGCGCAACACTTATGCCCGGTTTTATCGATGCGCACAGTCACCTTACCGAGTACGCAACTACTCTTACGCAGGTGCCGCTCGGCGGAATAGATAACTTTGAGGATATGAAAAACGCGATCCAAAAACATATCCGCGACAACGGTATCCCTGATGGTGAGTGGGTGATAGGTCGCAACTACGACCATGCGCTTTTTCCAAACCATAAGCACCCAACAAAAGAGCAGATAGATTCCATAGCACCGAACCATGTTCTTATGATAAAGCACAGCAGTGGACACACTGGTCTTGTCAACGAATGTTTGATTAAAAAATTCAACCTCACGCCTGAAACTCCCGTGCCGTCGGGCGGTAAAATAGTTACCGAAAACGGAAAACTCACGGGCGAACTCGAGGAAAGCGCGCTTTCCATGATACGTGGGAAAGTGCCGCCTATAGATATCGATAAGGCGTGCGAAGCGCATAAAAAAATACAAAGATTATATGCGTCAAACGGCATCACCACCGCGCAGGACGGCTATCTTAACAGCCGCATGACTGCGATTTACACAAAACTCCATGAGCGCGGCGATTTGAAACTAGATATCATATCTTACGCTCCGAAACTTTATTACGACAAGCTAAAAGAAAAAACGGACGCTTTGCCCAAAGGCATAAGAGCGCATCTCGGCGGTGTAAAATACTTCCTTGACGGCTCGCCGCAACTTCGCACCGCATGGGTACGCACACCTTACCTCGGCGGAAACGGCAAAGACATGGGAACGCAGATTCACAGCGACGAAGATGTAATAGAGGCTTTCCGCTTTGCTGCGGAGCGCCATGCACAAATCATCATCCATTCAAATGGAGACGCCGCTGTTGAGCAATTTTTGCGCTGTCTTGAGATAGTCGCAAAAGAATACCCCAAGTCTACAAAACTCCGCCATACAATAATCCACGCCCAACTCATGGGCGTAGACCAACTTTCAAAAGCGGCAGAACTCGGAGTCATAGTTTCTTTCTTCGTTGCACATACATACCACTTTGCCGATACACACCTTCGCAACCTCGGCAATGAGCGCGGATATAAGGTCAGCCCCACAAAAAGCGCACTTGCAAACGGCGTGACATTTACTTTCCACCAGGACGCACCCGTTATCGAACCCGATATGCTCGAAACCGTCTGGTGCGCCGCAAACCGCATCACAAGAAACGGCGTACACCTTGCAGGCGAGGAAATCTCCGTCCTTGACGCTCTCCGCGCCGTCACCGTAAACGCCGCATACCAGTATTTTGAGGAAGACAAAAAGGGAACAATAGAAAAAGGCAAACTCGCTGACTTCATTCTCCTTGATAAAAATCCCCTCGAAGTCCCTAAAGAAACTATCCGCGATATAAACATACTCGCAACTTACAAACGCGGCGAATGTATATACAAAAAGGAGCAGTAATGCTCCTTTTTGCGTAATATGTGAAAATAATGTTTAGAGGAGCGATAAACATCTCCCCGCAAGATCCTTCACTTCGCTACGCTCCGTTCGAGGATGACAAGCGGGGGCTGTTACAACGCGATAGAATAAGAGTTTTTAGCACTTTGCTTGAACCCGCCCTTGTCATCCTTGAGCGTAAGCGAAGGATCTCGGGCGGAGATGTTTGTAACATAAACATTAATTTACATTTCCCATATTGCTTTACCACGCCGATTTTGCTATAATTAAATCACACCACCACGGAGGTAATTGCATATGAAAAAATTCACATTCCTTCTTGTCACCTTATGCTTGCTTATGACAATATGCGTAAGCGCAAAATCGGGCGACATCGCTGGTAAATATTACAGCACCGATATAGTAACAACTTTAAACGGTGTGGAAATAGACGCGATAAACATAGGCGGTCAAACTCTCATCAGCGCAGAGGATATGTATTATTACAGTTTCACCGTCAGATGGGACGCAAATGAAAGAACTTTGAGAGTAAATTCGATTAAACACGCAGAAAACGGCATCCCGCCTGAGGTAAAAAAATCAAGCAAGCCGTCTGGTTCGGTTCTCGGTTACTATTACGAGACCGATATTGTGACATATCTTGATAATAAACCTATCACCGCTTACAATATCGGCGGAAGAACATATATCCACGCAGAACAAATGCGGGACTTCGGCTATGAAGTAATATGGAACGCAGACGAGCGCAGCCTTGCTATTACAAGCCCCGACAGAGCAGGAAATACATACAGCATTTCCTTGTCACGCGGTGTAGAAGGAACCGAGCGCGGAGTGGGTGCGTTTTCAATTACTTATACTAAGAATGGCGTTATAGCCACCGACGATGCAAACTGCTTCGGTATGTCTATGTCGTGCGGCGAAACATATAATTTCTCAATGTCCTTTTATCAAAATTACAGACCAACAGACTTACATAGTAAATTGATGAAAGTTGCTTGCTACCAATATGAAAGCGGCTTTGAGTGTGACCCGTCGGAAAAATACGATGAAGTAAACGAACTGTTAAAAATTTCAATAAACGGGCATGAGGCAAAGCAGATTGCTGTACGAAGCGGCGCAGGTAACGGACACGTAGACTTCAGTATAACCGTCAGCGGTTTGCCGAAATATAAAGCAGACGAAATCGAAGAGATACGTATTTCAATAGGCGAAGTACAGGGCGAACCGTATGAAATGCTTTTCCCAAAGGATGAAGAAACTGCAGAAAAGGAAGAACTTCTCGGTAAACTGTTGAAAAATCCCTATGACTTTATAAAGTATACATATTCAACCGACGATTACTATATCGTGCATATGCGCGAGTCAAAGCAACTCGGCGCGGTTAAAGACAGAATATATGTAGTCAATCGCAAAACAGGCGAATGCTCCGAGGATATTTTGGAGCAGGTAAGAGCCCTTGACGGATTCAATTACGATACTTTTAGTATATACGCAGTTCGCATGACCGATGAAAATCAGTATTTCCGTTTTTCCTTGTTCTTCAAAGATAAAACCGCAGATTTCAATATGCGAATAGATAAAGCATACGTAGAATTGCTCGCACAGAGTCCGAGGTAAAAAATTAATCGAGGTGAAATCATGGACATACACAAAACCAAATACATAGCCGTGCGCATATTCCGCTTTACCTCAGCACTTGCGCTTTTTACCGCAATTTCATCTCTTTCAAACAAGACTTCATATTTTACTGCGCAGCGTATGACCACAGAGGTTAGTGAAGATGTTATCCGCGCTATACATATAATTTTGAGCGTACTTGCGTATCACTCGTTTTTGCGCATGTTTATTATCACCGATTCAGCGGTAAGATGCGATTTTTGCGACAGCCAAGCAAAAATGCTGAGATATCTTGCATCTTCCTCAGAAGTAAAAATATCTTTCATTATAACCGTCGTTTTCTTTTTGATTTTCCCGAACGCTTTTGCTGTCAAATCGGTTTACGGCTGGCTTGAAATCCCTAAGGCATATGTATATATCATTTGTGCCTCCGCTTTCCTCGTCACTTTCGTTTTGACATGGTTTGAGGGACTTCGTAATTTAAAAAAGACCCAGGAGAAAATCAGAAAAGAGAAAAGCAAGAGCAAAGACATATCACATCTTATTAAATATATTGTGAGCAGTTGCCTTGCATATCCGATAATGGCGTATCTGCTGCCGATATTTTTCCCGACGTTCAGAACGTTGCCGCAAGTTGCGGTTATGATATGTCTCGTCTTTCTGCCGCTTGTAATCGCATTGATTTTGTTCTTTAACATATTTGCTTATCTTCGGGCGTTTATTATCCGTTTCAAATTTTTGCGGAATTTAAAAAAGGCTGCGATAAAAAACGGATATGTTCTTTCCAAAATTGCGCACCCGTATTCATCGCTTTTTGTAGACCACGACGAGCGCAGTTTTACGATAATAGCAAACGGCAAAGAATACGATTGCAAACTGCTGTCGGGATTGCATTACGGCGATCCGATGTACTTTGAAGAAGAGGGCAGGGGCAAAATAATACGCCGCTTTACCTTTAAATACCGCAGTTTGCGTGCCGCGCCGTTTTCTCAAAGCGGAACCATATGGCATAAACTCTCCGACGACCTTGCACAGTTTCATACGGATTTTACTTATGCGTTTGACGGAGAGGGAACGAAAGTGCTTATCGTTTCTCCCACGCCGCACACTATTTACGCTGCGGGATACGGTCAGAATAAATTGCTCGACGTAAACGATAAAGTCTACGGCTACACACTTATGACAGGTACGGCATTTATCAACGCACTTGAGCGCGATGCAGTGAGGTAAATATGAGCGAACTTTATGAAAAAATCTACGCCGCGGTGCAAACGATTCCGCGCGGTAAAGTGGCAACCTATGCGCAGGTTGCCGCAATGGCAGGCAATCCGCGAATGTGCCGCGTGGTAGGCAACGCGTTGCACCAAAATCCGTATTACGGAATCGTGCCGTGCCACCGCGTTGTAAATTCCAAAGGTTATCTTGCAAAAGGTTTTGTTTTCGGCGGTGACGGCGTTCAAGCCGAAATGCTCCGCGCCGAAGGCGTAGAAGTAGTCGACGGCAGAGTAGACCTCGAAAAATACAGAATGTAAAATGGGCTGTCCACAGCCCATTTTGTTTATTTTCGGATTTATATGTTTAATATCAACCTTGACGTAATTAGTGCAATTTGATAAAATATTCATATATATTTTACCTCGGGAAGGACAAAATGTATGAAAAAACTGATTGAATATCTTTTTGTCACTGCACTGCTTGCGCTTATGTTTATAAGCGCAAATGCAAAGGAAGTTGTTGTATACGAAAACGATTTTTCTTTTGACTATCTTGATGAATTCACCTCGAACGGCTCATGGGTCGTGTCCGACGGCGTTTTAAAGACAGGTACTGGTACCGGCACGGCATATCTGTATTATGATATTCCAGATGTGTACGATGGTTGTAACTACAGAGTTGATGTTGACTTTATCGGTCACACTTCAACAGGCGGTATCTCCATTGGCGCAGCAGGTGATACTGTTACCGGAACCCCGTCTCTTTTTCACGGATTTGACTGCTTTACAGGCGGCAACGGCAAAAAAGCCGCACTCGGCTGTTACAAAGCCGACGGCTCATGGAGCGGTAACATCGTTGTCGGCAGCGACATAATTACCGCGTCGGACATTCATTTTTCCGTAGAGGTTTACGATAACGAACTTACCTTTACCGTAACATCTCTCGACGGCAAAACCACTTACTACGGCGTCACTTACACGCTCGGAACAAATACTACACGCGATATTTACAGCGCATTTACCGGCAATATCGCTTTGCGTAAGTTTTATACCGATAAAGGCGCGTTTGATAACCTCAAAGTTACCGTTTACGAGGAAGACGAACTTCCTTCTCTCGGTAAAACAGTAGACCTTGACGGTTTCGGTTTCAAGTCTTCAAACGGTCTTAAACTTTCATCGGGTGCCGTCTCGGGGAGCGGCGCAATGCTTACGCAGTCAGCACTTGCCGATAACTTCAAAGCGTCTCTTACACTTACCCCCGAAAATAACTCTAAAGTTTTCTTCGGTATGAAAGACAATAACAACGGCTACGCGTTTGAAATCAATAGAACCCGTGAAACCGTTGCGTTTTATCAGATTACAAACGGCGAGTATATCCGCCTCGGCGTAAAGAATGCGCCCGTTTACGACGGCGAACACACCGTAACCGTAGAAGTAACCGACAGTGTCGCAACCGTTACTTTTGATGCATTTTTCGAAGGCGAGGATGCTTTCAAGAGTTTCGATTTCAAACTTACCGATTACGCAGGCGGCAAATTCGGCGTATGGCTCGAGGGTGGCAATGTCAAAAACTTGAGCGTCACCGAAACCGACGGCATAACCGGCGAAACTTACACAAATCCCGTCGCATGGGGCGCAGACCCGGATGTGCTTTTCTACGACGGCACGTATTATCTCTATAACCGTATACATTCAGGCAACGATATCTTCCGCGTTTATACTTCTCCCGACCTTGTAAGATGGACAGCGCGAAGTGCTGTTTTCTCGATTGACGACTCTTTTACCACAACAGGATATATGAGCCCCAATGTGTTCTACCATGACGGTATATTTTATCTTTTTTACGCCGCGAAGAATACCGATGGTAAAAACAGACTTTTCTACGCAACTTCCGATAGCCCCTATGGACCCTTTACCCACAAAAACGGACAAACCGCACTCCACGATGTTTCGGAAATCGGCGGACATCCGTATTACGACGCCGACAGCGGCAAAATCTACATCTCATATGTTCGCTTTGATAACGGCAACCACATCTACCTCGAGGAAATAACCCTCAACGACGGCGTTTTCGCCGTCGTTCCCGGCACACTTACAAAGGTCATTTCGCCTACTCACGAGTATGAAATTGACGGCTACGGTCATATCAGCGAAGGCGGCGTGCTTTATAAGCATAATGGTTATTACTATATGATTTATGCGGCAGGGCATTATCAGGGACACTATGGCGAAGCATATGCGGTAGCCGAAAACATCCTCGGCCCCTACACAAAATATGAGTATAACGAAATACTCACATCAAACAAGCATATCGACGGTGTAGGTGACGGAATATTTGTTCAGTCGCCCGACGGCACCGAACTCTGGATGGTCTACCATCAGCATGAGACCCCAGGTAAGTACAGTTCGCGTTATACTTGTATCGACCAGGTAAAATTCGTCGCAGACCCCGAGGGCGGCCCTGACATCCTCACGGTAAACGGCCCTTCCACCACACCGCAGATAAAACCGTCGAATATCTACCGTTACGATATCAACCGTAGCGGAATAATCAGCCTTTACGACGCAATGAAGGTTCTCCGCGATAAACCCTCAACCTACAGCGGCATATATGACACAGACTGCAACAACCGCCTTGACGAGTACGATGCAATGGCGATAATCGATGAACTTGTAAAATAATGAAAAATGCAGACCGTTCGGTCTGCATTTTTCATAGCATTATTCGTAAACAACTTTGTCGTCAACCACTTTTGCGGTAACACTGTCGCCTGCTTTGAATTTGCCTTCAAGCATAGCCTCGGAGAAGGAGTCCTCGACAAGACTTGTAATAGCGCGGCGGAGCGGACGCGCACCGTAGATTTCATCAAATCCTTTCTTTGCAACAAACTCGACAAGCGTTTCGTCAAACGTGATGTTCACACCGATGTTGCCGATACGCTTTTTAAGTTCGTCAAGCATGAGCGTTGCAATCTTCTTGATGTCACTGTCGCCAAGACGGTTAAACACAATTATTTCATCAAGACGGTTGAGAAATTCGGGGCGGAAAGTTCCTTTGAGCGCCTGCATAACATTGCTTTCGATACTGCTTTGTTCGCTTTCGGACGAAGTAAATCCGAGCGACTTTGTCTTTTCGGTAAGCGCGCTTGCACCGACGTTTGAAGTCATAATAATAACGGTGTTTTTGAAGTCAACTTTGCGTCCCTGCGAGTCGGTGAGAATGCCGTCGTCAAGTATCTGAAGCATGATGTTGAATACATCGGGATGAGCCTTTTCGATCTCGTCAAACAATACCACCGAATAGGGCTTGCGGCGGATTTTCTCGGTAAGTTGACCGCCTTCATCGTATCCGACATAACCGGGAGGCGAACCGATAAGTTTTGAGACGCTGTGTTTTTCCATAAACTCGGACATGTCAACGCGTATCATCGCATTTTCATCCCCGAACATTACTTTTGCAAGTGCCTTTGTAAGTTCTGTTTTACCGACACCCGTAGGGCCAAGGAAAATAAACGAGCCAAGCGGGCGCCCCGGGTCTTTGAGTCCCATTCTGCCGCGGCGGATAGCCTTTGCAACAGCGTCAACAGCCTTGTCCTGTCCGATGATTTTTTCTTTGAGAATTTTGTCAAGGTTTAAGAGTTTCTTGCTTTCCTCGCTCTCAAGTTGCTTTACTGGGATGCCTGTCCACGCGGTGACAATGTCGGCAACATTTTCCTTTGTTACGGTAAGTGTGCTTGTGTCGCGTGACTTTTCCCATGTCGCTTTCTGACTTTCGAGTTTCTCTGTGAGTTTGTGTTCCTCGTCACGGAGTTTTGCCGCTTCCTCAAAGTTTTGTGCCTTTATTGCTTCTTCTTTGCTGCGGCGAAGGTCGTCGATTTTCTTTTCAATCTCCTTTATGTCGGGAGGGGAAGTGAAGTTTGATATGCGCAGTCTCGACGCCGCCTCGTCAACAAGGTCTATAGCCTTGTCGGGAAGATATCTGTCGTTGATGTATCTTGTGGAAAGATTTACAGCCGCTTCAAGAGCCTCGTCCGAAATCTTTAGTTTGTGGTGTGCCTCATACTTGTCGCGCAATCCTTTGAGAATTTGAAGCGCTTCTTCGGCTGTAGGTTCGCCTACCATTACCGACTGGAAACGTCTTTCAAGAGCCGCATCCTTTTCGATGTTCTGGCGGTACTCGTTTATCGTAGTTGCACCGATAATCTGTATTTCACCGCGCGAAAGGGCAGGCTTTAAAATATTAGCTGCGTCCATCGCACCCTCAGCGGCACCCGCGCCGACAAGAGTGTGAATTTCGTCGATAAACAGAATGATATCCGTCTTTTTCGAGACTTCGTTCATTACGTTTTTGAGTCTTTCTTCAAATTCACCGCGGTATTTTGCTCCCGCAATCATTGAGGAAATATCAAGTGTTACGATTTTCTTGTCAGCGAGCATTTCGGGAACGTTTCCGTCTGCAATTCGCTGTGCGAGACCTTCAACAACGGCGGTCTTGCCGACACCGGGTTCGCCGATAAGGCAGGGATTGTTCTTCGTGCGGCGTGCAAGTATCTGTATAACTCGCTCGGTCTCGTTATCCCGCCCGATAATAGGGTCGGTCTTTCCCGCTTTGGCAAGTGCAGTCAGGTCTTTGCCGTAAGAAGAAAGAGTGGGGCAGTCCTTGATGTCAGATGTTTTGTTCTTTGAAGTCTTGCCTAAAGGAGCAGAGTCATTGTTTCCGAGTTCCATCCCCTCAAGATATGAAATCACATCGTTTTTAAGCTCGTTTATATCAACGCCGAGAGCTGCGAGAATTTTGTTTGCAACGCATCCGCCCTCGCTGATAAGCGCAAGCAGAATGTGCTCGGTACCGATATATCCGTGACCGTATCTGGATGACTCATATGCCGACATTTCGATAATTTGTTTGGTTCTCGGGGTAAGGTCGGACGCGTTTATGTTTGTGGGCGTGCCCGTGCCCATGTTGCTTGCAATGGTGGACGCTACTTTTTCTTTTGTAACGCCGCGAGCGGTAAGAATACGCGCCGCAACACCTGTTTCCTCGGAGCAAAGTCCGACCAGCAGATGCTCCGAGCCGACATAGGTATGTCCCATCTCGCGGGCAATTGCCAGCGCGTTGTTAAGTGCATTCTGCGCTTTTTCTGTAAAACGGTTTGTCAATTAAAGCATCTCCTTTATAAATATTCCTTGATAATTTTTGCGCGCATTTTGTCGCGCTCATGTGAGTTTTCTGCGTTTTCTCTCAACATCATAATGTGTGCCGGCATGGCTTTGTATAGCAGTTTGTCAAGTTTTTCGCAGGGGACATCACAAAGCTTGAGCACACTGCCAAGTCTGACATATGCGTAGCAGTCCAAAAACTCCTTGCTCGATATTACATGTGCGTATTTGAGCGTGCCCAGCGAACGCATTATTTTATCGGTGAGCACATCTTTATTAGCTTCAAAAGCCGCGCTTCGCGCGTTTCGCTCATCCTCTGCAATTCGCTTCGCCACCGCTGCGGTTTTGCTCAAAAGATCTTGCTCACTGTGCCCGAGCGACAGTCTGTTGGAAATCTGATACATGTACGCGTCAGCATTTGAACCTTCGCCGTACATACCGCGGATAGTCATGCCGATTTTTTCAAGCTGTGTTTTTACATCACCCATTCGGTGCGTCATAGTCAGCGCGGGTAAAAACATCATTACCGACGCGCGCATGGCGGTGCCGAGATTTGTAGGGCAGCGCGTGAGATAGCCAAGGTCGCTGTTAAATGCAAAGTTTATCTTTTTGCTGAGCAATTTCTCGCACTCAATAGCGCGCTCTCCCGCTTTTGCAAGGTCAAGTCCGTCAGAAAAACTTTGTATTCTGAGATGGTCTTCTTCGCAGACCATAATGTATGTTTCGCAATCTTCGTTTTTCAGCAGTGCGTGACGCTCTTTTTCAGCGGCAAATTCGCGGCTGATGAGGTTTTCCTCCGACAAAGTGTGAGCGTATACTGCATCCGCGATTTTATCATCGTTAATATAACCGTGACCTGCAGATGCAGTTGTTACTTTTTCTATTATTTCCTTGCGACACGCGTCGTTAAGCACGGGAGGGAACGGATAGTCTTTGATATTTCGCGCAATGCGTACACGGCTGCGCAGAATTACATCGTTTGTCATCAGTTTTCTCCTTTCAACGCCTTGATTTTGTCGCGTATAGCCGCGGCTTCCTCATAGTTTTCGGTTTTTATCGCCTCTGTAAGTTTGCCGCGCAGAACTTCTTCTTCGGAAAGTTGTTTAATTTCGTTTGCGGGGGTACCGCTCGGCGTGCGTCCAACGTGCTTTGCGGTGCCGTGGATGGAACGTATTGTGTCGCCGAGTTCTTCTTTAAAAGTGTTGTAACATTCGGGGCATCCCACCTTTCCCATTGAAAGAATGTCATTAAAGGTCAAAGCACAAAGTGAGCATTTTTTACTCTGTCTTTGTATGTCACGCGTGCTTTTCGCAGGGGTGCCGAAGAATGAACCGAATAACGGCGAAACCGTGTTCATACCGCTTGTTTCGGCACAGTTTTTACACAAAGCCACCGAACTTTCATTTCCGTTTATGCTCTGCGTATAAAAGAAGGTCGCTTGATTGGTTTTGCATTTTGAACAAAGCATAATTTTTCCTCCTTAAGCTATAAGCTTAATTCATAAGTGTGAGCAACATGTTTCTGAAACTGTCGCCGCGAATCGTTTCCTGAACCTCTTTAGGCAGGGAAGACAGTGCACTTTGTGACAGACAGGCGCGGATAAATCTTGCCTCACGCGCGGTGATTATATCCGAAGAATACAGTGTGCTAAGAATAGCCTCAAGTTCTCGTTCTGCAAGGCCGTCCTTTGAATCGTTGAAAAATTTTAAAAGGATGTCGTCCTCGCTCATCACCTTGCGGATAATGCGAATATAACCGCCGCCGCCGCGTCTGCTTTCGATAATATAACCGCGTTCGGGTGTAAAGCGGGAAGCAACCACATAGTTGATCTGGCTAGGCACACAGCCCAGTTTTTTGGCAAGGTCGTTTCTTTTAATTTCAAGTGTACCACCGCAATCGTTAAGCATTTCGTCGATAAATGCCGCAATAGAATCGGAAATAAGCATATTTTTGCCTCCTGTTTTCTTTTTACACCTATATTTTAAAATCAAAGTCAAACAAAGTCAAAGTCAAATAAAGTCAAACAAAAAGCGAGAAAAACAAATACAATTGGTTTTTCTCGCTTTTTCTTGTTAAATCAACGTTTTTCTTGAATTTTCTATTGATTTTGACTTCCGAATTTGTTGTAGTTTTCGACTAAAGCGTTCCATGTTTGTTTGTTTACAATGCCGGTAGGCTGTATCTTGTTTCGCATCTGGAAAAGCTTTATCGCGTTTTCCGTATCATCGTCAAATATACCGTTAACAGGCAAAGGTTCAAAGTCGTCATAAGCGACAGTAAGCGCATTGAGAATTATTTTAATCAGTATTACAAAATCGCTTATTTCTCCCTTTGAAACAGAGCGCCCTCTCGGGAAAAAATACAATGGGAGCGGCTCGCTCATTTCAAATTCCGCTTCAAGTGCCTTCTCATACAGCAGGTCATATGTCGCCTTGTCTACCGTGCCGGTAGTCGCAAGTCCGTTTCTTCTTTGAAACTGTCGCACCGCTTCCGCAGTGGCGCTGCCGTATATCCCGTCGACAGGGACCGTAACATCCCCGCCGTCGGCTATCTGTATTATTCTCAAAAACTCCTGCACCTGCGAAATTGCACTCGCCCTATCTGTGTTTTGGAATGTCATTATATTCTCCTTTATTCGCCTATTGTGAAACCTGGGAACTGTCCGGGTGATGTGGTAGCACCGCTGAATAGGTCATCGTATACGCTTACTATCTTGTTCCATGTTTCAAGATTAACAACACCGTTATCCTCAAGTCCGAATAGCTTTTGAAAAGCAGATACTGCGTTGTATGTCAGCGCGCCGAAATATCCGGTAACGGGAGTTGTAGGTATCTGGTTATAAGTCAATGCTATGTAATTCAGGTATTCCTGTAAAAATGAAACATACTCATTCTCACTTCCCACCCGCAGTATAAAACCTGGGTACGGCACCGTTAAACCTTCTGTAAATCTTTCGGGAACCGATGCCAAAAGTCCGCGGTAAACATTGTAAATCTCTTGCCATGTCACCTCATCAACTTCGCCGGTCACGGGCAATGAGTATGCGGTTTGAAAGCTTCTCACCGCCGCCGCTGTTGATTCTCCGAAAACACCGTCAATCGCAGTACTGTTTACTGTCGGAACAAACACCGAAATATATGATAAAAAGTATTGCAAAAGACGTACACCGTCGCCCTCGCTTCCGACACTTAACTTTTCGGGGTACTGCCGTGACACTTCGTCAAGCGTAATTCCCTCGGAATTGAGTTCGGAAATCCTTTTTACGCTGTTGTAAATTCTGAGTATCGCATACCACGTAGCACTGCCTACGATTCCGTCGGGAGTAAGATTGAAAATTCTTTGAAATTCTTTTACCGCATCTTCGGTTTCCTTGCCGAAATACCCGTCAACTGGTGAAATCTTTGGTATTGCGGGATAGTTGCTTGAAATACGGTTGAGACGTATCTGCACCTGACGCACAGCATCGCTTCCCATACCAAACTCAAGCGGCGCTGCCGGCAGACTTGCTCCGAGCTGAGCAAGCGGAACATCCATCACAATGTCGATATCGTTGCCGTAAAAATCCTGAAGTATCTCATACGGCACAAGCCCTTCATTGGCAAGCGTCACCGAGCCCCATTGCGACAATCCTTCGCATGTAGTTTTAACTCCGTCGCAATATTGCGCAAACAATGGCTCAATTGCACCTTGACGGCGTATATAACTGTCGAAAATATCGTCAACTATATGAGAAATGTTTTCAAAATAATCTCTGCCGAGTACAAAGTACTGGTCGTATTGTGTTGCGTTGGTTATGTCGAAGTCATATCCGCGGCTACGATAATATTCTGTGAAAATTCTGTTTAAAGCAAAGGAAATCTGGGCATAAATATTTGCACGGATGGCGCTCTCGGGCCATGTAGGATATAACTCACTCGATGCAACATTTTTTATATAGTCGATAAAAGGGACTGTTACATTCTGCGCACTTTCACTCGGTGCGCCGAGATGAACGGTGATGTTTTCTGGGATCGTAGGTAATCCTGTCGGCATTTTGTCCTCCTTAAAGTTCGGGATTTTGGTTTTCGGTAACGGTACCGTCGTTAGGAATAATCGCCTGTCCTTCAAACTCCGTTCTCGGAATAAGGTTCACAGGTTGAATTGATGTTGTTCCCGAAAATATCGGAACATTAATAAATGTACGCGTGTTAAATCCCTCTTTGTCGATTTCAAGGTTGTACCTTGCATACGGCGATATGTTTCCGGGCGCTTCCGAAAGCGAAGCAGGCGGAGCAGGGAGTGTTATTCTTTCGGTGTTTCCGCTTCGGTCTGTGTACATCACGGTTATAACGCCCGAGTTTTCCATGTCTCCTCCGCGCACCGTTACAATGGCGCCTTCAACGGGAATTGCGCCCGATGCCGTCGAGACAGAAACTACCAAGTTGCCGCTTGAAGTATATTCGTTTTGATTTTGATGGTTCATATACTGTCCTTTCTGTAATTCGTAATAGTAAATATTATAGGTTTTGCACCAAAAACATTACTTCTTTTGTGCAAAATTCAAAAAAAGATAAAAAATGATTTTTTTGTACCTTTTTTTCGTAAAGTATGGTATAATAACACAGTAACCCAAAATTCCGACAACAAAAAGCGTATTGGAGGACATAATGAACGATTCATTCTTCGGAGATCTCAGTATTATTGGTATGCGCGGATGCGAGGAGTTTACCGCTGAGGTAGACAACTACATCAAGGATTGGCGCCGTCACGTAGAGGACGAAACCTACATAACCAAGGCTGATTGCCCCAGATTCGGCTCGGGCGAGGCTAAAGGTCTTATCCATGAGTCCGTAAGAGGCCGCGATGTCTATATCATTTGTGATGTATTCAACTACGGTGTTACTTACAAGATGTACGGTATGACCGTGCCGATGAGCCCCGATGACCACTACCAGGACCTTAAGCGTATTATCAGCGCAATAGGCGGTAAGGCTCGCAGAATTTCCGTTATCATGCCTATGCTTTATGAGGGCAGACAGCACAACCGTACCATGCGTGAATCTCTTGACAGTGCGCTTGCACTTCAGGAACTTGTAAACATGGGCGTCAGCAACATCATCACTTTCGACGCGCACGACCCCAAGATTCAGAACGCAATTCCGCTCCATGGCTTTGATAATGTAAGACCTACTTATCAGATGATCAAGGCTCTCGTTAAGGCAGTTCCCGATGTTTCCTTTACACATGACAGCCTTATGATCGTTTCTCCCGACGAGGGTGCAATGGGCAGATGTATGTTCTATTCTTCGCTCCTCGGCCTTGACCTCGGTATGTTCTATAAGCGCCGCAACTATTCTGTAGTTGTTGACGGCAAGAACCCCATTGAGGCACATGAGTACCTTGGCAGAGACCTCACAGGCAAGGATGTTATCGTTGTTGACGATATGATTTCCTCAGGAGAATCCATGCTCGATGTTTGCGTACAGCTTAAAGAAAAAGGCGCAAATCGTATCTTCGTATTCGCAACGTTCGGTCTGTTCTGCAATGGTCTCGATAAGTTTGATGAAGCATATGAAAACGGCGTGTTCACCAAGATTTTCACCACAAACCTCATCTACAATAAGGAAGATGTTAAATCCCGCGAGTGGTATCAGTCGGTTAACATGTGTAAGTATGTTGCTTATCTCATTGATACACTCAATCACGACGCAACTATCAGCAACCTTCTCAACCCCGCTAAGCGTGTTCACAAACTTATTGATAAGCATGCAAAGGAACTTGCTGAAAGAAACAGCTAAGTATAAATCAAGCGACGGCATTGCGAGACTTCTCATAAGGAAGTCTCGCAGTTTTATTCGCCAATTTTCAATTGTCGAGTTATATTGCTTCGCAGTGATATTCGGCTGACGCCGAGTGGTATTGCCTTCGGCAGTTTTAGGCGAATAAAATACCACTGAAACCGCAAGGTTTCAATAACACTATTGCCATAAGGCAATAATATCACTCCGACGAAGTCGGAATATAACTTGAATAATATCGACCAATATGTTATGATAAGATGTATTGGGGCTTAGCCCATGAGGGTATTTGTACAGACAAATGCGATGCTGGTTCTTATTCTAAATCAACTCGATAAATAAGAATTTGATAAAGGAGCGGAGAGATTTATGGAAAAAAACAAAAACTTTGATTTAGACAGCATTATGGATGAATTGTCTTCCCGACTGGAAGATATGATTGAGGATGCTCTAATTGACCAAGTTGATTCTGCAGTTGCTTGCGCTATACAAGATGCAATGCCCGAGGCGTTAGGTGAAAGTTTTTCTGATTTTGAGTTCGTTCTTAAAGATGGAACTATTGTCAGACCAAAACAACATATGAAAGTGTTTAGTCCTGATAAATCTAAATTACTTATTTGCTATGGTGGACTTCGTGTTGCTGGTTCTTCTTTGATGATACAAACCAGAATTAGCAGTTGGGAAAACATAGCATATTATCAAAGTAAAGAAGAAGCGATTGAAGCATTAATAAAAGTAAAAAATGCTATGGAATCTGGTGTTTCTACTTTTGAGTTATAAATTATGAAACCAACAAATCCATATTTGTCTAACAGAAGACCCGACAGACTGTAAAATCTGTCGGGCTTTTAATATCCTTATGAGAAGAAACCTTTAGCCGTCGCTTTTTCATTTAAGTTCCTCTTTGAACTTTTCAATAACTTCTGCGCTATCCTCGCTGCCAAGTATCACATATAAAATATAACGTCCTATGTTCACGGTTTTCGCTTTCTCGATCTTATTTAATTCTTCACTCTTGTAACGGGTATCCCAGTTGGATTTTTTGAACGCAAGATAGTTGTTAACTTCTTCAATTCCTTTGTCCAAATTTGCCTTGTCTTTTACCTTGAAAATACCAAACTCGTTGTAAACCGTACCTGCAAACGGATATAGCACAATGTATTCCGAATAAAGTGACAAATCACTGTTCATACAGTATTTTATGTAATCAGTGCTGGCCTCTGCCATGTTTTCAAAACCGTCAATCTCTTCACCGAGCGAAGCGGCAAGTATCTGCACCGGAATGTCGTCTTTTACAGAAGAACATGAGCAAAGCAGAATGCATAAAACCAATAAAAAACATATTTTTTTCATATCAGTTGTCTCCTATCATATGAGTACAAATATATTCGATTTGAACGTCTAACCCGAGTGGTGTAAGGTGACATCCGTCGGACGAATAATCTTCGATAAGATATCCGTCGCTGTCGCACAGAACTTCCGCAGTGTTTAGGTAAAAGCATCCCGTACTCTCAGCGATTTCCATTATCCACCCGTTACCTTCCTTGATTGAGCCGTTGTCTATGTAAGTGTACGAGCGGCAGACAGGGAACATTGACTGCAGAATTATCTTTGTGACGGGACTGACCGCCTTTATTGACTCGATAAGCTTCACATATTCCGATACAAAGTATTCTTTTCCAACCATTTCAAATCCGTTGAATCCGAGGGAAATTATCAGTATTTCCGGCTTGTCAACAGCCGCCGCTTCGGCGCTCGTCATTTCAACTCCCGACGTAGGATGCACTACTTTTTGAAATTGCATATCCCAGATAGACATCGTTCCGTTTTTAGGCGTCCAAACCTTTGTTGTATCTTCGCCGCCCTCAAGCATAGCAAAGGCTTTTAGTCCGTATGTTCGTGAGTCACCCAAAAAAACTATCTTGCTGAGATATTCCGCGCCGCCGTGCGCGGTTTTTTGCAGTATCACCGAATTTACAGTTGCAACATCAGAAAAAGCCTGCACCGTTTGGTGCAGGCTTATTTGACACGGAGTGACGGCAATGCATAACGCGCATGCGCACGCCGCCGTCAAAAGTTCAAAATTACGCATAAAGCACCCGAAATATTAAAGTGCTTTCAACGTCGCATATTTTAAACAATGGATTTGTATTCTTTTTCTTCGTTTTTCTTTTCGTTTTTCTTGCCTTTGATTGCGAAAACAATGATAATAACTGCAGAGTAGATAAGGGCAAGTGCGGCAAGTATCACAAACAAACTCAATGAGTTTTGCTGACGGTTTGTAGCCGTGTTGATAAGCTTTATCACGCCGTAACCGGTACCTACAACAAGTACATAATTTATTATCACACGAAGCGGCAGCGGAATTGTTTTCACACTTAGAACGCCGTAATAAATTCTAAGCAGCACCGCCGAAATAAACAAAAGCAATGAAGTTTCAAACGAAAGACCGCTGACAATTCCTTCGTCAGCAGGTACAAACAAACAATTTACCGACAGTAAAATAAATACAAAAACAGTGAAAAGTATGCACGAATCGGTTAATATCTTTTTTAACATGATGATATCTCCTAAAGAATATACCGTTATTGTATCACAATTTCCGCATTGTTTCAAGATGTATTTTTATGCGTGAATGTTTGCCGATATTCATTGACAACACAGATATTATATTATATAATATATATTTAGATAAGTATTACATTTTTACACTATTGAAACGGAGAATTTATGCTTAACAGACGTGAATCAAGAGAGGCGGTACTCGGCCTCGTTTTTGAAAATGAATACGGTTGCTACGAGAACAAAGATGAACTTTACACCACCGCGCTTGAAGCTCGCGGTATTGAGGAAAATGAGTATATAAAGACTGTCTTTTTCGGCATTGTTGAAAAGGCTGACGAAATTGACGCATATATCGAAAAATATTCCAAGGGCAGAAAACTGTCCCGCATTGCAAAGGTGGCAAAATCCATCATGCGTATCGCGATATATGAGATGCTCTATATAGACTCTATTCCCGCAAGTGTCGCTATCAACGAGGCAGTCGAGCTTGTAAAAACATACGATGATGAAAAGACCAAGGGATTTGTAAACGGTGTTCTCAACTCGGTTAAAGAGGAACTTGGCAAATGAGTGCCTTCTTTGTCGGCATCGACACAAGCAACTATACAACCTCGGTCGGAATTGTTGACGAAAACGGCAAGGTCATAGCCAATATCAAAAAGCTTTTGCCCGTTGCAAGCGGCGAATGCGGACTTCGTCAGAGTGACGCAGTGTTTGCACACATCAAAAATCTTCCCGAAGTGCTTGCTAAAGCCGATGAAGTTCTCTGTTGCAGTGAAGTAAAAGCGGTCGGATATTCGTCAAGACCTCGCAATGTCGAAGGCTCGTATATGCCGTGTTTCCTTTGCGGAGTCGATACTGCTCTTGCTTTTAAAACAGGGAGAGGGATAGACGCATATGCTTTTTCCCACCAATGCGGTCACATTTCCGCGGCACTCACTTCCGCCGATGCGTGGAACATCGCTGATGAAAAATTTATCGCGTTCCATGTTTCGGGCGGTACAACAGAAGTTCTGCTTTGCAAACGCGGTGACGACGGCTTTGACACCGAAATTGTCGGCGGCACACGAGATTTGAGTGCAGGTCAGGCAATTGACCGCGCCGGTGTAATGATGGGTATGGGATTTCCATGCGGTGCCGAGCTTGAAAAAGAAGCGGAAAAATATACCGCGAAAATTCAAAAAGCCAAAATCAGCGTAAAAGACGCATACTGCAACCTTTCGGGGCTGCAGAACCTTTCCTCGAAAGTTTATAAAGATACAAACGATAAATCGGCAACAAGTGCGTTTGTACTCGACTTTGTTGCGAGAACCTTGCATAAAATGGCAGAGGATGCAAGAGAAAGTTACGGCGATATGCCGATAGTATTCGGCGGCGGCGTAATGAGTAATAAACGCATACGCAATATGCTTGAAACTTTAGGAAATGTTTGCTTTGCCGAACCTGCATTGTCATCAGATAACGCTGTCGGTATAGCTGAGCTTGCAAGGCAAAAGTATTTCAAAAACAGATAGGAGAAACAAATGGGTGTGTTTGACGAAAATTTCGGAACACCTGAAAAGCAGGGCGACGGTGCGATAACTGTCACTCAGCTCAATGAATATATAAAGTCAAAAATAGACGGCGACGCATTTCTTTCCCGCGTAACTGTAAAGGGCGAGATTTCAAACTTTACTAATCACTATAAAACAGGGCACTTCTATTTTACCATCAAAGACGAAGGCTCGCTGATAAAGGCGGTCATGTTCCGCAGCGCCGCGTCAAAGATTAATTTCGTTCCCGAAAACGGTATGAAGATTGTCGCTCGCGGCAGAGTTTCGGCATTTGTCCGCGACGGTCAGTATCAGCTTTACTGTGACGCAATGGAGCCCGACGGTATAGGCGCGCTCTATTTTGCCTTTGAACAACTAAAGAAAAAACTTTCCGCTGAAGGACTTTTCGATGAAGCGCGCAAAAAGCCGCTTCCTAAAATCCCCACGCGCATAGGAGTTATCACATCTCCCACAGGCGCTGCGATACGCGATATAATCAATATCCTCGGAAGACGTTTCCCATATGCAAAGGTTATTCTTTATCCTGCGCTTGTTCAGGGGGCGGAAGCTGCGCCTTCACTTATAGCCGGTATGAACTATTTCAACGAGCAGAGAAACGTTGATGTTATCATCATCGGCCGCGGCGGCGGTTCAATAGAGGACCTTTGGGCGTTCAATGACGAAACACTTGCGAGAACCGTTGCGGCATCGGCAATTCCAACTATATCCGCGGTAGGACACGAAACCGACTTTACCATCTGCGACTTTGTTGCAGACCGTCGTGCGCCCACTCCTTCTGCGGCGGCAGAACTTGCAGTACCCGAAACTCACGAGCTCATGCACAAAATTGATAATATAATCGGCAGAATGTCGTTGTTGCTTTCGAGACGTATTGAAAGTGGCAGACAGATCCTCGATTTTTATAAAACGCAGGGGATTTTCGCATACCCCGAGCGCATGTTTGAAGATCGCAAAATGCAACTTCTCATGCTCGGTCAGCGGCTTGAAACTTCGATGAATACAAAGCTAACCGCAGACCGCGCGCTTTTGGCACAGCGCACTGCAAAACTTGAGGCACTCAGTCCTCTCGGTATTCTTTCAAGGGGATATTCGGTAGCCGCGGGTGCGGACGGTAAAGTTATTTCATCCGTAAACGACGTGTCAAAGGGTGACACATTTACGCTCAGACTCAGCGACGGCACGCTTGATGCCACAGTGAACTAAGGAGAAAAGAAATGGCAGAAAATAAAGAAAAAACATTTGAAGAGGCAATGGCACGCCTTGAAGAAATAGTACGCGCACTCGACGGCGGCACAGCGGGGCTTGACGACTCTCTCGGACTTTTTGAAGAGGGAATCACCCTTGTAAAACTCTGCAATGCGAAGCTCGAAGGCGCTGAACAAAAGGTAAAACTGCTTGCCAAAGGCGATGACGGTAACTTACAAGAAACCGACTTTGTCGGAGGAGCAAAGTAATGTCCGATATCAAACTCAAAGTAGAGGAAAACGCCACACTGACCGAAGACGCGCTGAAATCTTTTTTTGACGCTCACCGTGACACCACACTGTATAAAGCAATGAAATACAGCACAATGTGCGGCGGCAAGCGCATTAGACCGTTTTTGGTACTTGAATTTTGTAAACTTTTAGGCGGCGGTGAAGATGCGGCAATGCCGTATGCCTGCGCGCTTGAGATGATACATACATTTTCTCTTATCCATGACGACCTTCCGTGCATGGATAATGACGATATGCGCCGCGGCAAACCGACAAATCATAAGGTTTTCGGCGAAGCCCCCGCGCTTCTCGCCGGCGACGCTCTTATTTTCTCAGCGTTTGAATGCGCAATGTCAAACACAAATGTCACCGCCGAGAGTAAACTCAAAGCGGTTGAAACTCTCGCACTTGCTTCGGGTGCCGAGGGAATGTGTGAAGGACAGATGATAGATATCGCAAGCGAGGGGAAGAAACTTGAATTTGATGAACTTTTAAACCTTCACGCACACAAAACCGGAGCGCTTATTCGCGTCGCCGCAAAACTCGGCGTTATAGCTGCAGGCGGCGACAATGCCGCTCTCAAAGCAGCCGACACTTACGGCGCTGGCGTAGGACTTGCATTCCAGATAATTGATGATATCCTTGATAAATATGGTAGTACCGAAGAACTCGGCAAGCCTGTCGGAAGCGATGCAAAGAACGAAAAGACAACTTTCCTTTCGTTTATGAGCGTCAAAGATGCTATGGAATACGCGAAAAAAGTTACCGATGAAGCATGCGCGGCAATAAGCGGGTATGAAAATTCCGAAACGCTTATCGACCTTGCAAACATGCTTTTAAACCGCAAAAGCTGATGAGACTTGATATTTACCTCACTCAAAACGGGTATGCCGACAGCCGTCAGCGCGCCAAACTGCTCATTTCTGACAGCCGCGTCACGGTCAACGGTAAAACAGCAGTGAAATCGTCTATGGATATTTCGGACAGCGACACTGTAGAGGTAGGAAATGACCCCATAGGATATGTCAGCCGCGGTGCACTCAAACTCAAAGCAGCGTTTGAAGCTTTCGACCTATCAGCAGACGGCAAAGTTGCAATAGATGTCGGCGCGTCTACCGGCGGATTTACAGAATATCTTCTTTCAAAAGGTGCTTCTAAAGTGTACGCCGTTGACTCGGGTACAAATCAGCTTGCCGAAAAACTTCGCTTGGATTCTCGCGTCGTATCTATGGAAAAATACAACGCACGAAACCTCTCGGCTGCAGATTTTGCAGAGCCTTGTGAAATTGCCGTGATGGATGTTTCTTTCATATCGCAAACGTTGATTATTCCGTCGCTTACTACCGTAATGGCTGAAAAGTCTGTGCTCGTCAGCCTTGTAAAACCGCAGTTTGAAGCGGGCAGAGAAGCGGTAGGTAAAGGCGGCATTGTAAAAAGCGCGGTTGCCCGCGCCATGTCGATTCGCAAAGTTATTGGCTGTGCCGCCGAAAACGGTTTTGACTTTGTCGGTCTTATAGTCTCACCCATAAAGGGCGGCGACGGTAACACCGAATTTCTTGCATGCTTTTCCCGCGGCGGTGCAATGTCCGGTTTTAGCGGTAATATAAGCTTACTTATTTCTGATTGCGTTAACTGAGGTGCATATGAAACAAGTTGTAATTATACCTGTTATTCGTAAAGAAAATGACGATATGTACACAACGGAGACGGTTTCGCATTTTATTAATAACGGAGCCGAGGTGTGGATGGATGTCAAACATAGCACAATGCAGTATGCAAACGGTGCAAAGTTTGCATGCGGAGATGATCTGTATAAAAACTGCGACCTTATAGTAGTGCTGGGCGGCGACGGTTCAATACTTCGCGCGGCAGAAAAAGCGCTTACAGTAGATGTTCCGATACTTGGAGTTAACCTTGGCAGGCTCGGCTATATGGCGGAGCTTGAAAAAGATGAACTTCATCTTATAAATAATATTTACAAAGGCAAGTATCGGGTCGAAGAACGCATGGTGCTTTCAATTGATGTTTGCCGCGACGGAGAGACTTTTCCTATTAGAGATGCACTCAATGATGTTGTTATAAATCGCGGCGGATATACCCGAAGCATTGACATTGACCTTTATGCTGACGGAAAAAGTGTTCGCACTATTCGTGCTGACGGTTTGATATTGTCAACACCTACAGGATCTACAGCATATTCTATGTCGGCAGGCGGAAGTGTACTTGATCCTACGCTTGAATGTATTTGTGCGACACCGATATGTCCGAGCTCGCGTTATGCATGTCCGATAGTTTTTTCCGGTAACAGCACGCTTACAGTCATACATAGCGATGACCGCAATGAAAGTTGGAATGTAACCATTGACGGCGAGGGGGTAACCCCTTTGCGTTGCGGCGAAGAACTTATAATAAGACGTTCCGAAAAGTATGTAAAAATGCTTTCGCTTAAAGACGAAGGCTTCTTTGAAACATTAAATAACAAGATTTCTAAATACGAACTGAAGAAATAGAAAGAGGACAACAGTGAAGAGTAAGAGACAGGAAAAAATACTTGAACTTATATCCGAGTTTGAAATAGAAACACAGGAAGAACTCATTTTCTATTTAAATAAATACGGTTTTGAGACAACGCAAGCGACCATATCGCGAGACATTCGTGAACTCAAACTTACAAAGATAGTGGGCAGTACGGGTAATTACCGCTACGCTGCAGGGCACAGAGCCGAAGTTTCAAATCCTACGCCTAAGTTTAACGGCGTGCTGGTTGACTCTATTATCAAGGTTTCATATGCAAATAACATTATCGTGCTCAAAACCTTTCCGGGACTTGCCAATGCAATAGGTTCTGGCATTGACGCGATACATTCGCCCGATATACTCGGATGCGTAGCAGGTGATGACACAGTTATTATCGTGCTTAAAAACGAGCTTGCGGCAAAAGAAACTTCGGAAAAACTCAAACAAATGATGCGTTCCGTTTAAAGGAGGCTCCGCTAAATGCTTTATTCTCTGCATATTGAAAATATCGCAGTAATAAAATGCGTGGATATAGATTTTGACGTGGGTTTTACAGCACTCACGGGCGAAACGGGCGCGGGAAAGTCGATACTTATTGACAGTATCAACTTTTTGCTCGGTGCGCGAACTTCCAAAGACATTTTGAGAAGCGGTGAGGAAAAAGCGCTCGTCAGTGCAATGTTCGGCGGCTTTAGCGAGCACGATATAAAACTGCTTGCCGAAAGCGACGCTTCGCCCGACGAAGACGGTAATCTTATAATAAGCCGTACCATGAGCGCCGACGGCAGAACGCAAAGTAAAATCAACGGCAGAGCGGTAAATACTTCTTCTGTAAAAGCAATTGCCCCAATGCTTGTAAATATCCACGGCCAAAACGACAGTATGCGTCTTCTCGATGACAATAATCACATTGTTTTTCTTGACGCATATGCAGAAAATTCACATCTGTCAGCCGAGTATTCGCATAAATACGAAGCGCTGAGAGAAGCAAAGAAAAAACTTTCGTCACTTGAAGGTAAAAACGACGAAAAAGAAAAGCGCATTTCTGAGCTTAGGCACACTGCCAAATTGCTTGAAAGTGCAAAAGTCAAAGTTGGTGAGGAGGACCGCCTGCTCGCCGAAAGAAAAATTGTTGCAAACGCTGAAAAGATTTCAAAGCAGACATCATTTGTCTATCGTGCATTAAAAGATGCCGAAAAGGCAAACGCTGCATATATTCTCGACCGCGCCGCGACATCGCTTTTGCAGATTGCGGATAGCGTGCCCGAGGCGGCAACCCTTGCGGCCAAGCTCAGCGATATGCGATATGAGATTGAGGACATTGCAGAGACTGTCTATGATTTCACCGGTGACATCGGCGATGACCCCACCGCAGCTCTTGATAAAATTGAGAGCCGCCTCAATACCATTAACAAACTCAAAAAGCATTTTGCCACCGACGAGGCTGGACTTATTGAACTGCTTGAAAAAACAAAGCAGGAGCTAAACGACCTTTCCAATATGGACGACGCGCTCGACCGTGCCAAGAAAGCTTGCGATAACGCTGAAAAAGAAGCGCTTTCGGCAGCGGAAAAGCTCACAGATACTCGTAAAGCGGCGGCAAAAAAACTTATACCTTTAGTCCTTTCCGAACTTGAATTCCTTGATATGCAAAAGGTTGTGTTTGATATAGCTGTGACACCGTGCGGCGCGCTTACGCAAGACGGTGCGGATAAAGTTTTGTTCCTCATCTCCGCAAATCGCGGCGAAGAGCCAAAGCCGATTTCCAAGATAGCGTCAGGCGGCGAGCTTGCAAGAATAATGCTTGCGGTAAAGACTGTTTTCGCCGACGCTTTCGGCGTTCACACCGTCATATACGACGAGGTCGACACCGGTGTTTCGGGTAAGACCGCACGCAAAATCGGCATAAAACTCAAGCAAAGCGCCGTTGCAACTCAAACCGTCTGCGTCACTCACTCGGCACAGATAGCCTCTCTTGCAAATTCGCATATGCTTATTAAAAAGAGTGCTGTCGGCGAGAGAACAGAGACCACCGTTACACCCATTTCTGGCGAGGACAGAGTGCGAGAAATAGCGAGAATACTCGGCGGCGTGACCGTCAGCGAAAATATGCTCGTTTCCGCAAGAGAACTTATAAACGAAGGAAATAATATTTAAAAATACACATAAAATTTAGGAGAACCACAATGACACTTTTTGAAGAACTCAAAGCAAGAGGACTTCTTGCACAGCTCACAGATGAAGATGAAATCAGAGATATGATCAACGCCGGCAAGGCGACTTTCTATATCGGATTTGACTGTACCGCAGACAGCCTTACCGCAGGCCATTTCATGGCGCTCACACTTATGAAACGTCTTCAGATGGCGGGTAACCGTCCCTTCGCTCTTATCGGCGGCGGTACTACCATGATAGGCGACCCCTCCGGCAGAAGCGATATGCGTAAGATGCTAACAAAAGAGGATATCGACCATAACGCAGAATGCTTTAAAAAGCAGATGGAGCGTTTTATTGAATTTGGTCCCGATAAGGCACAGATGGTTAATAACGCCGATTGGCTTCTTGACCTCAACTATGTTGACCTTCTCCGTGAAGTAGGCGCATGCTTCTCTGTAAACAATATGCTCCGCGCAGAATGCTATAAGCAACGTATGGAAAAGGGACTTTCCTTCCTTGAATTTAACTACATGATAATGCAGAGCTACGACTTCTACCACCTCTTCAAGACCTACGGCTGTAATATGCAGTTCGGCGGTAATGACCAATGGTCCAACATGCTCGGCGGTACCGAACTCATCCGCAGAAAGCTCGGCAAAGACGCACATTGCATGACCATCACTCTCCTCACCGACTCCCACGGCAATAAGATGGGCAAAACCGCGGGCAACGCTGTATGGCTCGACCCCAACAAGACCAGTCCCTTCGATTTCTTCCAGTATTGGAGAAACGTTGATGATGCCGATGTTATCAAGTGCATGAAGATGCTCACATTTATGCCCCTTGAAGAAATTGCTGAGTATGAAAAACTCGAGGGCAGCGATCTCAACCGTGCAAAGGAAAAGCTCGGCTATGAGCTTACTGAACTCGTACACGGTAAAGAGGAAGCAGAAAAGGCTCTTGCGGCTGCAAAAGCGGTGTTTGCAAACGGCGGTGTTTCTGCCGATATGCCTTCCACCACACTTACCGACGATAACTTTACCGACGGAAAAATCACAGTTATCGATATGCTTGTTGTTTCCGGTCTTGCACCTTCCAAGGGCGAAGCGCGCAGACTTATTCAGCAGGGCGGAGTAATAGCAAACGATGTCAAGGTCGAAGCCTTTGACAAGACCTTCGGCAAGGACGATTTTGCAGGTGACGGAATGGTTGTTAAGAAAGGTAAAAAGACCTTCCACCGTTTCACAATCTAAATTTTCAAGGACGGTTTTTATGTCTTTACAAAACTTTGAAAATGCGCTCACAGAATATTCCGAGAACATCGGCAAGAGCAAGTTCTTTATCCGACGCGATTATTCCATGAAGCGCATAACCTCTTTCCGTATCGGCGGTCCCGCCGATATGGCGGTATATCCTGCAGATGCCGAGGCATTTGCGTTTGCGATTTCCACTGCCAAAAAAATCGGTGTTCCTTACCTTGTTATAGGAAACGGCAGTAATACACTTGCATCCGATAAAGGCTTTCGCGGAGTGGTTTTTGTCACCACCGAAATGCGTAAAGTTACAATAGACGGCGAATATCTCACCGCAGGTTGCGGCTGTCTCCTGGGCAGTGTGGGAACCAATGCAAGTACCGCGGGTCTCAGCGGTGCAGAGTTTGCAAACGGCATCCCCGGCACCGTCGGCGGAGCTGTATATATGAACGCGGGTGCATACGGCGGACAGATGTCCGACATCGTATGTTCCACAACCTGTTACGATGTTGATAGCGATGAAATAATCACCCTTGATAACGCCGCGCAGAAATTCGATTACCGCCACAGCATATTTATGGAGAAAAACTATATCGTTCTTTCTTCCACTCTAAAACTTATAAAAGGCGACCCCAATGCAATAAAAGCAAAAATGAACGAGCATTTAAAGGCTCGCCGCGAAAAACAACCGCTTGAATACCCCAGCGCAGGCAGTACGTTCAAGCGTCCTACGGGATATTTTGCAGGCAAACTCATAGAGGACGCAGGACTGAAAGGCACAAGTGTCGGTGGTGCAATGGTTTCACCTAAACACGCAGGCTTTATAATCAATACAGGCAACGCAACAGCGTCCGATGTGCTTTCGCTTATTGATATCGTTAAAGAAAAAGTCCGTTCAATGTTCGGAGTTGAACTCGAATGTGAAATTCGTTTTGTTGGTGAAAAGTAATGTCGTTTTCACTTGAAGCAAAAATTGAAGCGGCGGCGTTCCCAATGAAAAAACCGTGTTGCCGCCGCGCATTTATAAACGGCGTTTTGATTTCGGGCGCGGAGATTTGCGATGATACGGTTTCGCTGTATGTTGAAAGCGAAGCCGTTGCTGAAATTTGTTCCCATATCATCAAAGACCAGTTTGGCAGAGATACCGTGCCTGAGAAAACAGGCGGCAGGGGAATAATGCTTTTGCAGTTTACTTCAAAAAGCGCCGTCGAGTTTTTGAAGGCTGCCGATAACATCGACATCACAAAAGTTATAAAATGCCCTGAGTGTCAAAGTTCGTTTTTACGCGGAATTTTTGTTAGCGGAGGAACGGTCAGTGAGCCGGGAAAGAAAAACTATCACTTAGAAGTTAAGAGCCGTATAAAAAGCGATTTATCAGAACTTGCGGATATATGTTCCGAGTTCGGTTTTGAGTTTAAGATTTCCACGCGCCTTGGCAAGCAGAGTATGTACGTCAAAGACAGCGGAACTATAGGCGATTTTCTATTCTACATCGGTGCAAATAGGCAGGCGTTTGATTTTATGAACGCTAAAATCAGCCACGAAATCAAAAACGATATCAACCGTCGCACAAACTGTGAGACAAGCAATATCGCGCGCGCAACAACTTCGGCGGCAAAATATATAAACGCGATAAAATATCTTTCCGAGCACGGCAGACTATCCGAGCTTGGACCCGAGCTTGAATATACGGCAAAGATGCGGCTAAAATACCCCGAAATGTCGCTTGTTCAACTCGGTCAGTCGATGACTCCGGCAGTAAGCAAACCCGGACTTTATCACAGACTTGAAAAGATCTACGCGTTTTCCGAAAACATAAAAAATAAAGAAGTTTAAATACGAAAGGAGTGTCGGCAATGGATTTTGTTCATCTTCATCTGCACAGCGAGTACAGTTTGCTCGACGGCGCGTGTCGCATTGCCGATATTCCAAAGGCGGCAAAATCCGCAGGGCACAGCGCGGTTGCGATAACCGACCACGGCGTGCTCTATGGTGCCGTCGCATTTTACAAAGCGTGCAAAGCTGAGGGGATAAAACCCATAATCGGATGTGAGGTATACGTTGCCAACCGTACGCGATTTGATAAAGAAGGCAGGCGCGACCTTTCGGGAAATCACCTTGTTCTGCTTTGCAAAGATGCAAAAGGTTACCAAAATCTCAGTTATATCGTTTCAAAATCGTTTACCGAAGGCTTTTATCAAAAGCCGCGTGTCGACCTTGAACTGCTTCGCAGTCATTCCGAAGGACTAATTGCGCTTTCTGCTTGTCTTGCGGGATATATCCCACGCGCCATAACAAGCGGTGATTACGCAGGTGCGAGAGCACACGCAAAAGAACTCGCCGCCATATTCGGCGACAGAAATTTTTATCTCGAAATGCAAGACCATGGACTTCCCGAGCAAAAGGAAGTAAACGCGGAACTTGTAAAGATGTCCAAGGAGTTAAATCTCCCCCTCGTTGCCACAAACGATGTACACTATCTTCGCAAACTCGACAGCGAGTATCAGGCGGTGATGATGTGTATACAAACCGGCAACACCTTGTCAGAGGGAAAACCAATCGGTTTTGAAACTGACGAGTTTTATTACAAAAACACCGCGGAAATGGAAAAACTGTTCCGCGAATATCCAGAAGCACTTGAAAACACCAAAAAAATTGCCGATATGTGCAATTTTGATTTCTCATTTGGCAATCTCTATTTGCCCAAGATTTCTTCAATCGAACACCGCGACCCGGCGGAACTCTTAAAGGAATACACCTTTGCGGGACTTGAAGAAAAATGTAAAAAAGGTTATATCACTTTTGAAAATTACTCAAAAGAAGATTATATAAAACGCGCCGAGTATGAACTTTCGGTAATCGACAAAATGGGATTTACCGATTATATCCTTATCGTGCGCGATTATGTCACCCACGCAAAAGAAAGCGGCATTGCCGTAGGCCCCGGCAGAGGCTCGGGCGCGGGCAGCCTTGTGAATTATCTTATAGGCATCACCGATGTCGATTCGCTTAAATTCGACCTGCTTTTCGAGAGATTTCTTAATCCCGAGCGCGTCAGCATGCCCGATATTGATGTTGACTTCTGTGACGAACACCGCGAAGAAGTCATAAAATACGTCTCCGAGCGATACGGCAAAGACCATGTCGCACAGATAGTCACATTTGGCACAATGGCGGCACGTGCCGCTATACGCGATGTAGGCAGAGCACTCGGAATGAGTTATTCCGAAGTCGATAAAGTTGCAAACCTTGTTCCTCGCGAAATGGGAGTGACCATAAGCGACGCAATGCGCCGTAAGGAACTTAAAAACTTGTACGAAACGGATTCCAATATTGCACGGCTGCTTGATACCGCGCGAGCGCTTGAAGGCATGCCGCGCCATGCGTCCACTCACGCCGCAGGCGTCGTTATCACGGACAGGGAAGTTTCGTCATATGTTCCTCTTGCGGTAAACGGCGATACAATAGTTACTCAGTTTGACATGGACACCGTTGCCGAACTCGGACTTGTAAAGTTTGACTTTCTCGGACTCCGCTATCTAACCATTATTTCCGATGCTGAGGAACTCATTAAAAAGACGCATCCGGACTTCGATATATATAAGATACCTTTTGACGATAAAGAAACATACTCGCTTATCTCCGCAGGGCAGACCGGTGGCGTGTTCCAGCTTGAGTCAAAGGGAATGAAACGGGTTCTTACCCAACTTTGCCCGGACTCCATTGATGATGTCATCGCCGCAATAGCGCTTTATCGCCCCGGACCGATGGATTCGATACCCATGTATATCGAACGTCGCCACGGCAGACAGAAAACCGAATACAAATATCCCGCGCTTGAAAGAATACTTTCCAAAACTTACGGCTGCATAGTATATCAAGAGCAGGTAATGCAGATTTTCTGTGAAATCGCAGGCTACACTCTCGGCAAAGCGGATATAGTCCGCCGCGCAATGTCAAAGAAAAAAGCCTCGGTAATGGAAGCTGAGCGCACCGCATTTATAGCGGGTGCAAAAGAGCGTGATATGAGCGAATCCGATGCAAACGAACTCTTTGAAGACATGGCAAGTTTCGCAAGTTACGCGTTCAATAAGAGCCATGCTGCTTCATATGCCGTTGTTACCTACCGAACCGCTTACCTCAAAGCGCATTATATGGCAGAGTATATGGCGGCGCTCCTCACAAGCGTGCTCGGCGATTTCGGTAAGACCGCGGAATATATCAGCGAGTGCAAGAGCGCACGTATACAGGTGCTTCCGCCTGATATAAACGAAAGTATCGCCACATTCGGCACCGTAGACGGAAAAATACGCTACGGTTTGCTCGCACTTAAAGGTGTCGGTAGACTGTTTGTCGATCAGATAATAGCAGACAGAGAAGAGAACGGCGCTTTTGAAAGTTTTGAGGACTTTGTCAACCGCATGAGAGGTTATGACCTCAATAAACGGCAGGTTGAATCGCTGATAAAGAGCGGCGCGTTCGACAATCTCGGGGTATACCGCAGCCAATTGCTTGCTTCATATGAGGAAATAGTCTCAAATGTGCAGAGCGCAAGCCGTACCGAAATTGAGGGACAGTTTGACATCTTTTCAATAGTAGAGGAATCTTCCGTAGTAGCTCCCGTCAAGTTCAAATACCCCGACATTCCCGAATTTTCGCTCAAAGAAAAACTTATGCTTGAAAAAGAGTGTTCGGGCATGTACTTTTCGGGGCACTTGCTCAATGATTATTCAAAGCATATTTCTTCCTTGAAAACAAATAATATATCCGAGATACTTGACGCTTTTGAGGAAGGTGAGTATGAGGGAAGATTTAAAGACCGTCAAAACGTACAGATTGCCGGTATTATTACAAAGCGTACAGTAAAAAACACAAAAAACGGTGATAATATGGCGTTTGTCAGCATCGAGGATAAAACGGGCGAAATGGAAGCGGTAGTCTTTGCGTCGAAGTTTGAACGTTTTTCGGGACTGCTGTTCGTCGAAAATCCCGTTGCAATTACAGGTAATCTGTCCGTAAAAGATGACGAGCCGCCAAAGGTGTTGCTCAATACCTGCATACCGTTGGTTCCCAATGAACGCTTTGCGCAAGATAAACCCAAAACATTGTATCTGCGAGTTCCGTCGGTTTCCTCTAAAGAAACCGAAAACGCACTTTTGCTAATCGGTAAGAACGGAAACACAGAAGTGGTTCTTTACGATATGCAAACCGCAAAATATGTAAAAGCTGTCGGATACAAAGCAAATATTACCGACACGCTTCTATCTTCACTGTCAGCCATGTTCGGTGCAGACAATGTTGTTGCAAAATAATCATGTTGTGAAATCGTCGATTATTTTCGACAGCTCGGTAAAAGAGTAGATGTCAATTCCTTTTTTCAAAGCCTCTCTGTCGTTTTTAGGCAGAGTAGACACAAAGATGTCAATGATGTCTATAATAACTTCTGTTCCTGCGTCGTATATGCCGATTTTTCCACCGCATTCGTAAAGTCGGTATATAGCGCCGCCGGAAATTTCAGGGGTTACATTACATATGACGACTTCGTCCTCATGTACATCCGAGACTATTCTGTTTATACTGTGTAGCGTTACACATTGTATAACGATGCAAACGGCAATGCCTGCCGCGGCGGCACCGAAGAATATACTTTCTTTGTTTGGAATTTTTAGTTTCATACAAATGTTCCTTTGTTTTTTGTTAATAATATTATTTGCAACATGCGGTGAACTATACAGACATCGCATTGCAAAATTATAAAGAGGTTCAGCGTGAAAAAGAGTGAAAATACTTATAAAGAATTGAAAATTGACAGCTTCAAGCACGAGAAACCCTCATTTTTAAGAGGGGTCGGCAAGACGGCGAGAACCGTCGGTAAGGTGTTTAAATACCTTATGTGCGCGCTTATGACGATTCTGCTTGTCGGGCTTATAGCGGGCATTATTGTCGGTTGTGCTTTTGCAATTTACGTCAGCGAGTATATCGATCCCACAGTTGACGAAATGTTGTTTTATACATCTACAAGCGAGCAGACGACCACTATTTGCTATTACGATTATGCAGATGCAGAGGCTCGCCGCAACCGTGACTCCGATACCGAGCTGGTAGAGCTTAAAAAAATTTACGGTACGGAGAATAGCCAATGGGCGTCAATCGAAGAGATTCCCGACAACCTCGAAAATGCTTTTATTTCTATCGAGGATAAGCGCTTTAGAACTCATGACGGTGTAGACTGGAGGAGAACTGCAGGAGCTGTGCTCAACTTCTTTGTCGGTTTTGATGATACCTCATACGGCGGCTCCACAATCACCCAGCAGCTTATCAAGAATGTTACAGGCGAGGATGAAGCCACTATTCAGCGTAAGGTTGAAGAAATTCTGCGCGCTCTGAACCTTGAAAAAACAATGGAAAAGGATCAGATTCTAGAGCTTTATCTCAATATCGTTCCTCTTTCTCAGAGCTGTATAGGCGTTCGTGCCGCGGCAGAAACATATTTCGGCAAAGACCTCAGCGAGCTCACACTCGTCGAATGTGCGGCGCTTGCTTCTATAACAAAATATCCCACAAAATATGACCCTATCCAAAACCCAGATAACAATAAGACCCGCCGCAATGACGTTCTTTATGTAATGTGTGAAGAAGGCTATATCACCGAGGAGGAACGCGACACCGCTTACGAAGAAGAGCTTGTATTAAAGGGCGTTAATTCGGAAAGCGGAGAAAAAGAAAATGTCAATGAAGTGAATTCGTGGTATATCGACACGGTAATCACCGATGTGCGCGATGACCTTGTAACCAAGTACGGAATTTCTAAGCAAATCGCCATGAATATGATAAACTCCGGCGGACTTACCATTATCGCTAATATCGATCCCGATGTTCAGGCGGCAATGGAAGAGGTTTTTGAGGACGAAGACAGTTTCCCGCAAACTTCCGGTATTCCCGCAGAAGCTGCAATGGCGATTGTCGACCCGTACACCGGAGACCTTCTCGGAATAATAGGCGGCAGAGGAGAAAAACGCGGCAACTTGATTTTGAATTACGCTACACAGACGCAGCGTGCCCCCGGTTCTTCTTTAAAACCGCTCTCGGTTTACGGTCCGGCACTCGAAGAGGGAATTATCACTTACGGAACCGTATATGACGATACCCCCTTAAAATTCAACGGAAGTACCCCGTATCCTAAGAACACTCCCGATACCTATAAAGGGCTTACAACGATAAACAGTGCTGTTGAACGCTCTGTAAACACCATAGCGATGAAGGTGCTGGAAGATCTTACAATAGATGTTTCTTTTGATTATCTTACAAGACGTCTCGGCTTTGATTACCTTATTGAGTATGCCGAAACTTCTGACGGCACAGGCTACACGGATAAAGGTCTTGCCGCGCTTGCACTCGGTCAGCTCAACTACGGCGTAACCGTGCGGGACATGGCAGCAGCATATACGGTATTTCCCAGCGGCGGCGTTTATTCAAGATGCACCTCGTATCTCCGCGTAGAGGATAGCAACGGTAATGTAATTCTTTCTAACGAGACTGAAATTTTGCTTAATGACGGAACCACCACCGCTCCTCAAAGTGTAGTTTTCAGTGAGCAGACTGCTTATATAATGACAAAAATACTGAACAATGTTGTAAATAAGGGTACTGCTACAAGCGTTTCTCTTCGTAAAAAGGTTGATGTTGCAGGTAAAACAGGTACCGCGGGTAACGACTATGACCGTTGGTTTGTCGGATTTACGCCCTACTACGTAGGCGCGGTTTGGTACGGATATTCTTATCCCAAGACTATCGGCAACATTTCCAATCCCTCAAATAAGCTCTTCGACCTCGTTATGACAAAAATCCACGATGATATAATTGAAGAAGTGAACGCGAGCGGCGAAAAACTCAAAAAGTTCGACGATAACCGCCCGTCCGACATTATCCAGGTTGAATACTGCATCGACTCAGGCAAACTTCCATCCGCGGCATGTTCTCTCGACCCACGCGGAGATAGAACGGAGACCGGATATTTCACACGCTCCAACAGACCGTTTGAAACTTGCGATGTTCATGTTGTTGTTGACTATGACTCAACTACCAAAGCAGTTGCACACGAGTATTCCACAAGTACCTATCAGGTAGCGCTTATCCGCGAGAACACTCGTTCTTTCCCGTATCAAATAACTGTTGTAGATGCTCAGTATGTTTACAGAGCCCTCCCGAGTGGCGTCAGACCCGGCGGTTGGTGGGGAGTACCGTTCTTCATCAATTCCATTCCCGAAGGAACCTATGTTGGCTCTTCAAATGTTGACAGTCAGTTCAATCGTTTCAGTTACGAAAATTATGACTTCTCAAAGTTTGACAATCCCACTCCCGAAACCACCGATACGACCGATGAAACATCCGCTCCCGCCGAAACCACTGTCGCGGAGACACAGGCAACAGAACCTGCCGAGACAACGGTTGTAACAGCTTCGACGACAACCGTGCCTGCTCCCGAAGCAACAATTCCTTCCGAAGGTGAGAATAATACCGAATATGAGGGTTGACAAACTCGGGTAAACTAAAGTATAATCTAACTGTAAAAAACTTTTAAAAGGAGATAAGACAATGAACACTTTTAACATTAAACTTTCGACTATCGAGGACATTCGCAAGTTCGTTGAGATCGTTACAAGACAGGACTACGATATCGATCTTTCTTCGGGCAGATACGTTGTAGATGCAAAATCCATTATGGGTATTTTCAGCCTCGACCTTATGAACAAAATTCTGCTTACAGCTCACACAGAAAATGTTGACGCACTCAAAGCAGAACTTGCCGATTATATTGTAGCGTAAAAGTAAAATAAAAATCTCCGCGAAAGCGGAGATTTTTATTTTAGCAGATATATTCGGCTTCGCCCGTGCCGTTCACAAGCTCTTTTGTGATAACGACCTTGGTTACGCCTTCTTTTGACGGGATTTCGTACATAATGGGAGTCATAAATTCTTCCATAATTGAACGGAGTCCGCGCGCGCCGATGTTGCGTTCAATCGCAAGTTTTGCAACAGCCTCGCATGCACCTTCACCGAAAACAAGTTCAACGCCGTCGAGACCGAGCAGTTTTGTGTACTGCTTGATAATAGCATTTTTAGGCTTGCTGAGTATCTTTACAAGCGCGGCTTCATCAAGGCTTTCGAGTGCGACAATAACAGGGAGACGGCCTACAAGTTCGGGTATAAGACCGTATTTTACGATGTCGTGAGCATTTACATCCTTGTAAATGCCGTTGTCCACCTTTTCCTGCTTCTTCTTTATGTCCCCGCCGAAACCAATTGTCTGATTTCCTTTGCGCTGTTCAATAATCTTGTCAAGACCGTCAAACGCGCCGCCGCAGATAAAGAGGATATTTTCGGTATGAATTTGGATAAAGTCCTGATTGGGATGCTTGCGTCCGCCCTGCGGAGGAACGTTTGCAACCGTACCCTCAAGAATTTTGAGAAGTGCTTGCTGTACGCCTTCGCCCGAAACATCGCGTGTGATAGAACGGTTTTCGCCCTTGCGTGAAATTTTGTCTATCTCGTCGATGTAGATGATACCTTTTTCGGCCTTTTCAATATTGAAATCTGCCGCTTGAATAAGGCGGAGCAGAATATTTTCAACGTCTTCACCGACATATCCCGCTTCTGTAAGAGTGGTAGCGTCGGCGATAGCAAACGGAACTTTCAAAGCCTTTGCCAAAGTCTGTGCAAGAAAAGTCTTACCCACGCCGGTGGGACCAAGCAAAAGTACATTGCTTTTTTGAAGCTCAACATCGTCTTTTTCGGCTTTTTCGCGGTAAATCAGACGCTTGTAATGATTGTACACCGCAACAGAAAGTACACGTTTGGCAGCGTCCTGCCCGATTACGTATTCGTCAAGAATCGCTTTGAGTTCCGCGGGCTTTGGAAGGGTATCCATGCTGAGAATTTCACCGTCTGAAACTTCAGCGGGCTCTTCGGGAACCAGTTCATCTAAAAAGTTAGCGCAAGTAGTAATACAGTCGCTGCAAATGGCCGCGCCTTGCTTTGCGGCGGGGATGAGTATATCAACTTCATGCTCGCCTCTGCCGCAAAAAGAACAGCGAAGCCCTGTTTCGTTGTTGTTCGTAGGCATAATTATTCCTTTAATTTAAGGCCTTTCGGTAATTACTTTGTCAACAAGACCGTATGCGCAAGCCTCGTCAGCATCCATAAAGTTGTCGCGGTCGGTGTCACGCTCGATAACGTCAAGCGGCTTGCCGGTATTCTTTGCAAGAATTGCATTGAGTTTTGCACGGGTCTTGAGAATGTGTTCAGCGTGAATCTTGATGTCGCTCGCCTGACCCTGCGCGCCGCCGAGAGGCTGGTGAATCATGATAACGCTGTTGGGAAGTGCAAGACGCTTGCCCTTGGCACCAGCGGAGAGAAGGAAAGCACCCATGGATGCCGCCATACCCATGCAGATGGTGGAAACGTCACACTTGATAAAGTTCATAGTGTCATAGATAGCAAAACCTGCGGAAACAGACCCGCCGGGGCTGTTGATGTAAAGAGAAATGTCTTTGTCAGGGTCCTGTGCTTCGAGATAAAGGAGCTGAGCGACGACAAGGGAAGCGGTAGCATCATTAATCTCATCGTTAAGCATGATGATTCTGTCATTGAGCAGTCTCGAATAAATATCGTAGGAACGTTCGCCTCTGTTTGTTTGCTCTACGACCATTGGTACAAGTGCCATACTAATAACCTCTCTTTCAAATATAAAATTTAGAATAATAAGGCGGGTAACATAATGTACCCGCCAATTTGTTATTTATCTTCTGCTTTTTTTGCGGTAGTCTTCTTAGCTGTAGTTTTCTTTGCGGTAGCCTTTTCTTCAGCTTCGCCGTCTTCAGCCTTCTTCGCAGTGGTCTTCTTAGCTGTTGTCTTTTTAGCAGCAGGCTTCTTTTCCTCTGCAGCCTCACCGTCAGCAGCCTTCTTTGCAGACTTCTTGGTAATAACTGCATTTTCCTTAACAAGGTCAAATGCCTTCTTTACAGCGAGGTCAGCATTGATGTCTTCCTTAGCGATAAGATCCTTAACCTTGTCAGCTTCCATGCCGTAGCTTTCAGCGATTCTTGCATATTCTTCGTCGATTTCAGCATCGGTAGCGGAAATGTTTTCAATCTTTGCGATGGTTTCGAGGGCAAGACGCATCTTAACCTGCTTTTCAGCCTGAGGACGCATCTGCTTGCGGAGATCATCAAGAGTCTGACCGGTGTACTTAAAGTAGGTGTTGAGGTCAAGACCCTGCATGCGGAGACGGTTGTCATAGTCGCGAACAAAGTTCTCGGTCTCGGTTACATACATTACTTCGGGAATTTCAGCCTCAAGCAGACCGAGTACAGCTTCGTAAAGCTGGTCGTCAACATTCAGCTCAGCTTCCTTTTCGTTTCTCTCGGTGAGTTTAGCCTTAACATCAGCTTTATATTCATCGAAAGTATCAAATTCGGAAACATCTTTTGCAAATTCGTCGTCAAGCTCGGGAAGTTCGGTAACCTTAAGACCGTTGAGCTTTACTTTGAATACAGCAGGTTTGCCTGCGAGTTCTTCTGCATGGTAGTCAGCGGGGAACTCAACATTTACGTCAAACTCTTCGCCGATCTTCTTGCCGATAATCTGGTCTTCAAAGCCGGGGATAAATGCGCCGGAACCAATCTTGAGGTTGTGACCCTCAGCCTTGCCGCCCTCAAAAGCGACACCGTCAACAAAACCTTCAAAGTCGATATTAGCGATATCGTCATTCTTTGCTGCTCGGTCGGTAACTTCGATTTCGCGGCTGTTGCGCTCGCGAACGGTTTCAATTTCTTTCTTTACGTCAGCGGCGGTGACAGACTTTGTATCCTTGGTAACCTTGATACCCTTGTAGCCGTCGATTTTGCATTCGGGCTTAGTGGTAACGGTAGCGGTCATTGCAACGCCGTTATCATCGATAGAAGTAACATCAAATTCGGGCTGACCGATGATGTCAAGACCGGACTCCTTGGCAGCTGCTTCATATGCAGCAGGGAGACAATCGTTGATTGCTTCTTCGTAGAATACGCCCTTGCCGTACATCTTTTCGATAAGGTGACGGGGAGCCTTGCCTTTTCTGAATCCGGCAATGTTTATGTTCTTTGCATTCTTTTTGAATGCCTTGTCGTTTGCGGCATCAAAATCTGCCTTAGCGATCTGAAACTCAATTACATAAACATTGGTTTCCTTCTTTTCGACTTTCTTAAAACTCATTTTAAGTGTCCTCCAAAAAAACTTATAGTTGCACAAACTTTATTTTACTTCCATAATTATATAAAGTCAAGATGTTTTTGAAATAAAATAAGCAAAATGCGGTAATTTTCGCGAATTTTAATCAATTTCAGGCGGAAAAATTATCCGCGGAATGAAATTGAGATAGTCCGCCGAGATAATTGCAAAGGTTGTTCCTTTGTGTTCAAAGGACGCGGGTACGGCATACGAACCGTGTATGTGACCGAAGTAACATTTTTTGATACCGTACTCGGTGAGAATGTTCATCAGCGGTTCACACTCGGTGCCGTTCCATACAACGGGGAAGTGCAAAAAGCAAAGTATCGGCTTGCCGCTTTTTTCGGAAAGTTTCTTCGCTTCGTCAAGGCTGATTTTAAGCCGTTGAGCTTCGCGGTTTACGATTTTGTCAAAGTCGGTGCCTTTCGGAATGTTTGAAACCGACTCGTCGTAAAACCAACCACGTGTGCCGCAGATTATATAGTCTTCAACCTCAAAAGCACAGTTGTACAGAATTTTGATAGTGGTAATGTTGTGCGCCTCAAAAAAGTCGGTCAACTTTTTGAGCGTAGCCCACCAAAAATCATGGTTGCCCTTGCCGATATACTTGGTACCGGGCAAGGCGTCAATGAACTTTAAGTCCTCGAGAGCTTCGTCCATCCCAAGCGCCCAAGAAATATCGCCGGGAATGATTACTGAGTCTTCAGGGTCAACTATTGCACGCCAATTTTTTTCAAGTTTTTCAACATAACCTTGCCAGCGGCGGCCGAAAACGTCCATCGACTTTTCTTGACCCACACCGAGGGAAAGGTGTAAATCAGCAATTGTATATAAAGACATACCTTTCCTCCTCGGCGGTAAAATTTTAGTCAGCGAAAGACATTACATCCGCGGGCATATTGCTCGCTTCGATGGTCTTGGTAAAGCGAATTTCGCGCTTGTCAATGTCGCAAAGCGGTGCAGGAATCTCTGTGCTTGTGTATGCGGAGAGCTCCTTGAGCGCGCTGAGTTCGTCAGCCGCAGTTTTACCCGAAACCGCAGTGTAAACATCGTTTGCAAACTTGTAAGGGCTTGCGGTTGAAGCGAGAACTATCTTGTTGCCGCCGTGCTCTGACGCATACTGTCTTGCGCAGGAAAGACCTACCGCGGTATGAGTGTCGCAGAGGTATCCGTACTTGTCAAATGTCTCGCGAATGATGCTTGCGGTGCCTTCCTCGTCGCATGAGTATCCGTAGAAGTTTGCATCAATCTTTGCCTTTGTTTCAGCGTCAAGAGTGTATTTGCCGGTTGTGTTAAGATCCTTCATGTAAGCAGCTGTTTTTTCTGCGCCTGCGAGAGTGTAGAGAAGACGCTCAAGGTTGCTGGAAATGAGAATGTCCATGGAAGGAGACATTGTGGTGTAGAATTTGCGGTTGCGGTCGTATGTACCGGTTGCAAGGAAGTCGGTAAGAATGTTGTTCTTGTTGGACGCGCAAACAAACTTTTCAATCGGCAGTCCCATCATCTTTGCGATGTATGCGGCAAAAATGTTGCCGAAGTTACCGGTGGGAACGCAAACGTCGATATTGTCGCCGAGCTTTATCTCGCCCATCTTTACCATGTCGCAGTAAGCGGAAACATAGTAAACTATCTGAGGAGCAAGTCTGCCCCAGTTGATAGAGTTGGCGCTGGAGAGAAAGATACCCTTGTCATTAAGTTCTTTGGCAATGTCAGCGTCAGCAAAAATCTTTTTAACGCCGGTCTGAGCATCGTCAAAGTTACCGTAAATAGCACAAACATCAACATTGTTGCCGCCCTGGGTAGCCATCTGGAGCTTCTGCACGCGGCTTACACCGTCAACAGGATAGAATACCTTGATTCTTATCTTGTCAATGTCGCGGTAGCCTTCAAGTGCCGCCTTGCCGGTGTCACCCGAGGTTGCAACCAAAATCATTGCGTCGCGCTTTTCGCCGGTCTTTTCAAGTGCACGGCAGAGAAGGCGAGGCATGATTTGGAGTGCCATGTCTTTGAATGCGCATGTGGGGCCGTGCCAGAGTTCGAGAGAAAATACCTTTCCATCGATGCTCTTAAGAGGAGCGGCGCCGCCGACAAAACGTGTCTCGCTGTAAGCGGCTTCGCAGTCAGCGCGGAGTTCTTCTTTTGTGTAGTCGGTGAGAAACATCGAGAGAACTTCGGTTGCACGCTCAACATAACTCTTGTTGATAAGTGCTTCGATATCACCAAGCGCTATCTGAGGAATTTCGTCGGGCATAAAGAGACCGCCGTCGTTTGCAAGTCCCTGCTTGATTGCCTGTGCGGCAGAAACTTTTTCGTTTTCGTTTGTACTTCTTGTGCTGGAGTAATTCATTTTTTGTCCTTTCGTGGATATATGTCTTTTTATATTTTTTTCAAAAAGTTGTGCGCGTTCTGATAAAAAATAGCATTTATCAATTCGTCGCTGAAATTCTTTGCAGACATTGCCTCTGCAAGTTTGTAAAGTTCAGATATATTCGAAATTTCTGTCGGAGTAGTTTCAATACCGTCAAAATCACATCCAAGGCAAACAGTGTGTTGACCGTCGAGACCGAGATAATATTCAATGTGGTCAATAATATCGTTAATTTCCGAGGTATAATTACCTTTGCCGCATAAATGTGAACGTGCCAGTGAAATTCCTACAATTCCGCCGCTGTTTTTTATTCTTGTAAACTGGTCGTCTGTAAGATTTCTCGGATGTACAGCTACCGAATTTGAGTCGGAATGCGTTGCAATTATAGGACGCTTAAGTGAAGCCGCCATTTCAGCAATCTCGTCAAAAACTCTGGCGGATGAATGTGATACATCTAAAACCATTCCGAGGTCAAGCGCGGTAGAAGCAATGGTATGTCCTAAATGTGTCAGAGGAGAGTTTGTGTCATAACCGCCGCCGAGAGAGTTTTCACCCTGCCAGTTGAGTGAAATAAAACGGATTCCTGCGTCGTAAACCTCCCGTATTCTTTCAACGTTGCCGCTGAGAATCCGTGCGTCTTCAATCGCTAAGAAAAACGCGACATATTTGTCGGGAAGATGTGCATATTCGTCATACGAACGGCAAATAGCCGCACGCTGACGGTTAACTTCGATTTCATTTTTGAAGTTGTTCAGTATCCTCCAAAACGCGGCATACGCCTCTTCGTCGCTAAGCGTGTTGTCGCTCCATATCGCCGCAATCTGTGCGTATTTTGAATACGGTGCAAGTTTATCCAGTGCGACATGTAAAGAGTTAGATTTCAGAGGCTGACCTTCTTTGTACATGCGATACGGCGTATCGCAATGCAGGTCAAAAAGTCTGTGTTCCAATGTTGCTCCTTTCAAAGGCAAAACGCGTCTTCGATGTGATTAACTTTTATCTTTTCTCCAAGGTAAACCTCAATTACGTCAAATCGCATAGCCTTATCTGTAGGATAACGCTGCAAAAAACAGCGTGCTGTATATATGATATGCTTTTGCTTGTTTTTGTCTACTGCTTCGGCGGGGAAACCGTAGTTCTTAAAGTTTTCATCCGAGTCTTTTCTCGATTTTACTTCGATAAAGACAAGAAATTCATGATTTTCGGCAATTATGTCAATTTCGCCGTGAGCAGATAAAAAATTCTTTTTTACAATTTTATATCCGCGCTTTTTCAAAAACTTCGCCGCAGCTTTTTCTCCCGCCGCACCGATGGCTTTGGTACTGTTCCCAAACAGCATTATCCGTTTTCCTTATCCATAAATTTAAGGAAAGTTTTGCGGTGAAGCGGGCACGGACCGTACTTAATTACAAGTTCGCGATGTTCCTTTGTAGGATATCCCTTGTGCTTTTTGAAATTATATTCGGGATACATTTCGTCCATTTCAAGGCAGTATCGGTCACGCGTAACTTTTGCAAGAATAGACGCGGCCGCAATGGAAGGAGACTTCGCATCGCCTTTCACGATAGTCATAGCGGGAACGGGAAAGTTGCGCACGCAGTTGCCGTCAACTATTGCAAAATCAGCCTTTTTCGGCAGTCCTTCAATGGCGCGTGCCATTGCTATCATCGTGGCGTTGAGAATATTGAATTTGTCAATCTCCTCGTTTGTTGCCGACGCTATTGAATATGCAACAGCTTTCTCTTTTATTTCATCAAAAAGTTGTTCGCGCTTTTTTTCGGATAATTTTTTCGAGTCGTTCAGCCCTTCGATCTCGCAACCGATTGGCAAAATACAAGCGGCGGCAACAACAGGACCCGCGAGGGGCCCGCGTCCCGCCTCGTCGACACCGCAAACCGCGATGTATCCGTCTTCTTTGAGCGCGAGTTCAAAATCATATGTCAGCATTTAGGTGCCTCCAGTGAAATTGCGCCTATGGTGGCGGCTCTGAATTCGTTTAAAAGCGTGTCGGCAGTACGCTCGTGATTAATAACACCGCCCGACATCAAAAATCCGCGTTTCTTGCCGATGAGTTCAAACAAGTCATAAAGATCCATGGCTTCCCAACCGTCAGCATCGGTGAGTTTGTATCGCTCCGCAAACGCATCATGCGCGGTGTCGCGTAAGCGTCCGCAAAGAAGCATTGCAAGCTCCTCTGTGTCAAGAATCTGGTCCTTGATAGCGCCTGTCATAGCGAGATTTTCGCCAACTCTTTTTTCATCAAACTTCGGCCATAAAACGCCGGGCATATCGATAAGTTCAAGACCTATGGTAGTGGTGACCCATTGCTTGTTTAACGTAACACCGGGACGGTCTTCGACTTTTGCTTTCTTTGAACCCGCAATTCGGTTGATAAACGACGACTTTCCTACATTAGGTATGCCGACAACCATCGCGCGAACTTTTTTGTTCATGCCTTTTTCTGCCCAGCGCAACATCTTTTCGCTCAAAATGTCGCAAACGGCAGGATAAATATCTTTGAGTCCCGCGCCCGTAACGCAGTCAATAAGCAAACACTTTTCATTTCGCGACTCAAAATATTTGAGCCATTTTTTATTGATATTTGCGTCTGCAAGGGAAGCCTTGTTGAGAAGAATAAGTCTCGGTCTGTCGCCGACAAGTTTTTCTATCTCGGGATTTTTTGAACTGTACGGAATTCTTGCGTCGCGAAGTTCAATTACAATGTCGGTATATTTCAGATTTTCGCTTATCAGTCGGCGAGTTTTCGCCATATGACCGGGGAACCACTGAATTTGATATTGCGAATTACCCACTTCGTTTCTCCTTAATTCACTGTTCCGAACTTGTTAAACGGAAATACTCTCAAAAGCACATGACCGACTATTTCATCTTCCGTAACGATACCGATAGCCATAGAGCGGCTGTCAAGCGAATTGTTGCGGTTGTCGCCCATTACAAACATTTCGCCCTCTTCAAGCGTTATAGGAAAATCCATAGGTGTGCTCTTGTATGCCTCGGGAAGCTCGGGTTTGATGTAGTCGCCCTCGTCAAGTACAGTGGTCTCTCCGCTCACATCGGTAACGGTAACCTTGCCTGTTACAAAGTCGTAGTCAACGGTTTCACCCTCGGTGGCAATAACGCGCTTGACAATAGGCGCGGAATGTGCAGAGTTGATTTTTTGTACTACCACAATATCTTCACGCTCGGGCTCGTAAAACAAATTCGAAATTATAAGAAGCTCCTTGTCGTGCAGAGTGTTTTCCATAGAGTGTCCGTCAACGCTCGCAGGACGTGCAATGAAAGTGAATATCAGCAGCACAACGCACGCCGACATAACTATCATTTCTATCCATTCAAATATTGAAGCGGCGAGTGAAAGCTTGGGTTCAGGGCCTTTTACCGTTTCTTTTTTAGACATAAAATGTCTCCTTTATTTTTCGATTATGTAGTCGAGAAGCTGATGACCTGCGGGATAGTAAAGCTTTGTAGCCTCAGCGGTAGCCTCGGTGAACTTTTCAACTCCGCGTGTCTCTTTGTTACTGGAGTATACAAAGAAGGGAACAGGCTCCATACTGTGTGTGCGAATCTCAATAGGTGTGGGATGGTCGGGGAGCAGGAAAATCTTAAAGTCTTCGCCGCTGTCCTTGAGATATTCATAAACTTTCTTGAGAATGATAGAGTCTATTTTCTCAATAGCAAGCACCTTATTGTCAATCTCGGCACGGTGACCGCACTCGTCGGGACCTTCAACATGAACAAATACAAAGTCGTGTCCGTCCTTGAACGCCTTGATAGCCGCGTCAGCTTTACCGTCGTAGTTGGTGTGAACGTTACCGGTAGCACCCTCAACGTCGATAGACTTCATTCCCGCGCAAATACCGATACCCTTGATAAGGTCAACTGCGGAAATTACAGCACCGCTTAGTCCCCACTTTTCGGAGAAAGAGGGAAGAGCGGGTTTCTTACCGGGACTCCAGAGCCACGCAGAGTTTGCAATTCGCTTGCCGGCGGCACGTCTTGCAACATTTACGGGGTGGTCTTTGAGAATGTCATAACTTGCGCGCATAAGGTCGTAAAAAGGCTTGCCTTCCTCGCCGTGCGGCAGATAGTCCTTGATGCACTGACCGAGAATGTCGTGCGGGCGCATGAAGTTGTATGTCTCCGAGCCGTTCTTCCAGAGCAGACAGTGACGGTAGGAAACACCGGTGTAGAAATGGCGCATTTCGTTGCCGAGCTTTTCCTCAAGCGTCTTGATAAGCGCGTCAGCCTCTTCGGTGGTAATCTCGTCCGCGCTGTGGTCAAGCATTATTTTATTGTCATAGTCCTCGTCGTCGCTGAGAGTAACAACATTGCAGCGATACGCGGTTTCATCGGGCTGCATGTCAAGTCCCATGCTCATAGCCTCAAGCGGGGACCGTCCCTTGGAGTAAACTTTAGGGTCATAAGAGAGAATAGCAAGATTTGCAGTATCGCTTTCGGGAACCATACCGTTTGGAACATTGGAAACGGTGCCGCACATCGCTTTGGATGCAAGCATGTCCATCATGGGTTTGTTTGCGGCTTCCATAGGGGTGCGGTCGCCGAGTTCTTTGATTTTTCTGTCTGCCATACCGTCGCAGACGAGGACAAAGTATTTCATTGTAAATGCCTTTCGCTAAATAAAAATATAGTATTCCATATTATTTTTTTATTATAACATAATAAGTTTAAATATTCAATAATTTAATGAGAACAATTTTTGCAAAAATTGCTGAAAATTTTGCATTTTTCTATTGCAAATTCTAAATCCTTGTGTTATAATCAAATGCGTTGTGTAAAAGCAACAATTATTTAGAACAGTCCGCTGCGAAGCTCTGCATGAATGTTCGATGTATAAGGAGGAGCCAAAAATGAATAAGATTGAGGCTTTTGTTAATGAGCAGATTAAGGAAAATCCCCCTGTAATCGAAGTAGGTAGCACCGTTAAGGTTCACAACAGAATCAAAGAGGGTGCAAGGGAGAGAATCCAGATTTTCGAGGGTACCGTTATCGCAAAGCACGGCGGTGGAATCTCGGAAACCTTCACTGTAAGACGTGTTGCATACGGTTGCGGCGTAGAGAAGACCTTCCCGCTCCATTCTCCCAACGTTGTTAAGGTTGAACTCGTAAGAGTTGGTAAGGTTCGCCGTGCGAAGCTTTACTACATCCGCGAGCGCGTTGGTAAGAGTGCAAAAGTTAAGGAAAAGATCGATAACTAAGTCTTACCTAAAACAGTCAAAAAAGACGGACAGTTTGCTGTCCGTCTTTTTTGTTACTCACCTCTGCAGAATTTTACGAAATCGGCTACAAGTTCTTGTGTGTTTGCTTCGATATTTTGAGTTGCAATTTTCTCATAGTATTCCAATTCGTGAATTAAAATCGGAATTTCGTGTCCGAACTTTTTGCGTATGTATCCGCAAGAATGAAATTCTTGTACTACTGTGATTAGTATTTTTATAAAATCCGCGAATGCTTTTTCTCCGATTTCACACAACTTGTCAGAATTATCGCAGCTATATAATTCATCATATGAATAATAGCCATATCCTTTATCGACAAGCCATTTTTTAAAGCACTCTTTAGTTTCACCGATTCCAAAGACTAACTCTTGGTTTTGAATCCAAAAAGCGTAGTTCCAACGTGCCTCTTGTTCGTCCCACGCTCGAGAAATATTATTTTGGAAGTTCGCTTCGGTGTTAAAGCCTAACGTTACGGTAGTGTCAAACGGATTGTCGCACTCCGATTCGACATAAAGAGAAATTGCATAAATGTCGGTGCTTTCCCATTCGTTGATTTTGTCTTTTAAAAGTTTGAACAATTCGGATTTTAACTTTTTATCAGGACTATTGAACAAATTCAGCATATTTACCACCTATCTATAAAACTGCCTCTGCGGTCTTTTTATACCGCAGAGGCGTTTTCATTTATACACTGTGTACGCCGAGGTCTTTATCAGCGTTTGCACCGTCAAGTTCGTAAAGTTTCGCTTTGCGGTCTTCAAAGAACTTGGTTGCAACCTGCTCGAACAGAGCATAGGTGAGGACGTCCTCTTCCTGCTCCATATAAGGCTTAACCTTATCGCGGAGAGATGCAAGTTCGGGTTTGATGTTGTCAGCGGGACGGCAGGTAATAGGCTTTTCGTTGCCGAGAATCTGCTTCTTGAAAGCGTCGGAAATCGGAACGGGAGTGGTACCGTAGTCGCCGTGAACAATGCCCTTGAACTCCTTGGTTACTATCTTGTAACGCTCGCCCGAGATAACGTTGAATACTGCCTGAGTACCAACGATCTGGGAAGTAGGAGTTACAAGCGGAGGATAGCCAGCGTCTGCGCGAACGCGCGGAACTTCTGCAAGAACCTCGTCGAGCTGGTCGAGTTTGCCCGCCTGCTTGAGCTGAGAAACAAGGTTGGAAAGCATACCGCCGGGAACCTGGTAACGAAGAGCGTTAACGTCAACCTTAAGAACCTTAGGATTGATAAGACCGCTTTCGAGATATTTCTCGCGGATACCGTCAAAATACTTGGAAACGACATTGAGTTTTTCAAGGTCAAGACCTGTGTCGTACTCAGTGCCTGCAAGAGCGGCAACGATAGGCTCGGTTGCGGGCTGAGAAGTACCCATAGCAAAGGGAGAAATTGCAGTGTCGACGATGTCAACGCCTGCCTCAATAGCCTTCATAGTAGTCATGGATGCAACACCTGCGGTGTAGTGGGTATGAAGTTCAATCGGAACTTTAACACTCGCCTTGAGTTTCTGAACAAGGTCGTAAGCATCGTAGGGAAGGAGAAGGCCGGACATATCCTTGATACAGATAGAGTCTGCGCCCATGTTCTCCATGTCCTTTGCAAGTTTTGCAAAATAGTCGTTGTTATGAACAGGGCTGGTTGTGTAACTGAACGCAACCTGAACGTGACCGCCCTCTTTCTTTGTTGCATTGATAGCGGTCTTGAGGTTTCTAGGGTCGTTGAGCGCGTCAAAGATACGGATGATGTCAATACCGTTTGCAATCGACTTCTGAACGAAGTATTCAACTACATCATCAGCATAGTGACGGTAGCCGAGGATGTTCTGACCGCGGAAAAGCATCTGGAGCTTTGTGTTCTTTACATGGTCGCGGATAGTGCGAAGTCTTTCCCAGGGGTCTTCGTTAAGGAAACGGAGGCAGGAGTCAAATGTAGCGCCGCCCCACGCTTCAAGTGCGTGATATCCAACCGCGTCAAGTGCTTCGAGAATCGGAAGCATTTCGGCGGTGGTCATTCTCGTAGCCGCAAGCGACTGGTGAGAGTCGCGCAGTACGGTTTCAGTAATTTTTACTTTTGCCATTTTATTTTACCTCTCGTATTAACCTAAGAAATACTGCAGGAATACACCTGCGGCTACCGCAGAACCGATAACGCCTGCGACATTGGGGCCCATTGCGTGCATGAGAAGGAAGTTTGCGGGATTGGTCTCCTGACCTACGGTGTTGGAAACACGTGCTGCCATAGGAACGGCGCTTACGCCTGCCGAACCGATAAGCGGATTGATTTTACCGCCGGTAACAACATACATAAGTTTGCCGAAAAGCACGCCGCCGCATGTAGCAAGGATGAACGCCGCAAGGCCGAGACCGATAATCTTGAGAGTATCAAGTGAAAGGAACGTGTCTGCACTTGCAGTAGCACCTACCGAAACGCCGAGGAAGATGGTAAGAATGTTGCAAAGTTCGTTCTGAGCGGTCTTGGAAAGGCGGTCGGTAACACCGCAAACATTAAAGAGGTTGCCGAGCATAAGGAAACCTACAAGAGGAGCGGCATCGGGAACAAGCAAGCAAACCACAATGGTAACGGCGATAGGGAATACAACCTTTTCAACCTTGGAAACGGGGCGAAGATTGTTCATTACCACAGCGCGTTCCTTCTTTGTGGTCAGCAACTTCATAAACGGAGGCTGAATAATCGGAATAAGCGCCATATAAGAGTATGCGGCAACCGCGATAGGGCCGAGCAACTGAGGTGCAAGGTTCTTGGTTACAAGAATAGCGGTAGGACCGTCGGCACCGCCGATGATACCGATAGCAGCCGCGGCTTCGGGAGCAAAACCGAGGAAAAGTGCGCCGAAGAATGCGGCAAATACGCCGAACTGTGCCGCCGCACCGAGAAGAAGGCTCTTCGGGTTGGCGATAAGGGGGGTAAAGTCGGTCATTGCACCGACACCGAGGAATATCAGCGAAGGATAAATACCGAGTTTAACACCGAGATAAAGAATGTCAACAAGTCCGCCGTGAAGTATCTGCGAATAGTTTAGTTCGTCCTGGAGGAAGTATTCCATGTGGAAGAGTTCCGCTCCGGGAAGATTGGCAAGCAACATACCGAAAGCGATTGGCAAAAGGAGCAAAGGCTCATATTTTTTACCGATAGCGAGGTATACCAGCACGCCGATAATAACATACATTGCAAGGGTTTTTCCAAGCAAAACAGGGTCATTGATAAACTCGTTTATGCCTGTACTCCTCACAAATTCCATTATAACGTCAAGCATGTGAGTACCAACTTTCTTTTAAAGTCAGTTGAGAGTGACAAGAACGTCGCCGCTCTGAACGGATGCGCCGGTGGTAACTTCGATAGAAGCAACAGTACCGTCCTGAGGAGCAGGAATGTCATTTTCCATCTTCATAGCCTCAAGCACGCAGAGAGAGTCGCCGCTCTTAACGGTCTGACCGACGGTAACATTGAGTTTGAGAATGGTTCCGGGCATAGGAGCGTTTACCTTAACTGCGCCCTGAGCACCGGATGCCTTGGGAGCTGCGGGTGCTGCTGCAGGAGCAGGAGCAGCGGCGGGAGCGGGAGCAACTGCAGGCGCTGCCACGGGAACTGCAACGGGAGCGGCTGCTACGGGGGCAACAGTGGGAACTGCACCGATTTCTTCAACGGTAACGTCATATGCAACGCCGTTAACTGTAATTGTATACTGTTTCATTTTAATTTCTCCTTAATGATTATTTTCCGCTGGAAAATTTATTGTTTGCGCGCTTGAAAGATACAACTCTGAACGAGTTAGGCGAAGAGCCGCTTGCTGCGGCAACTGCCGCGGTAATGACTGCGATAATGTCGTAGTCGGCAGCCGCATTCACTTCCGGAACAACCGCGGGAGCAACTTCTTCGGCTTGTACTTCCGCTAAAGCGGGAGCAGAAACTTCTTCCACAACCTTTGCAGGTTTAGTCTTCTCACCGAGAATCAGGTGCAGAAGTTCAACAATACCCCAGATGAGGATGAGAACGGCAAAAACCGTTAACATGCCGCGAAGGGAAACTTCGCCGCCGACTGCAAGTTTTTCACCAACTGTTTCGTGAGGAACCTGTCTTATCTGTGCGGCATCTAACATAAAATCAAACATCGTTTACCTCCTTAAAGGGGCATGTTGGGATGCTTGCGCTCAGGAGTACAGCCGCACTTCGATGCGAGCATCGAAAGCGCCGCGCAAATGCGCTGACGGAGTTCTGTATTTGCGATAATGTCGTCAATTTCGCCGTGAACCGCCGCCATAACGGGAGCTGCATTTTCAGCCGCCCAACTTGCTTCAACCTCTTCGCGAGTCTTCTTTGCAACGCGCTCGTTGCAGAGGAACGCAACTGCGCTGCGGGGAGACATAATGCTTATCTTTGCACTGTCAAGAGCAAAAGCAACATCAGCACCGATGGACTTAGAGCCCATGAGAGTGAACGCACCGCCGAATGCATTGCCGAGAACTACGGTTACCTTAGCGGTGGTAGCGCCCGAGTAAGCATAAGCGAGCTTTGAGAGTTCAGCCGCAAAAGGCATGTTTTCATATTCATCGCCTACTGCAAAGCCTTCGCTGTCAACAAGCGTAACAACGGGAATAGCAAAACTGTCACACATAGAAACAAATTTTGCAATCTTTCTTGCTCCGAAAGGAGTAAGGCGACCGCCGTTTACGCTCGGCTGATTTGCGACAACGCCTGCGACGCTGCCGCCGATAGTAGCGAGAGCGCAGACCGCTTCGGGTGCATAGTCTTCTGAAAGTTCGATGTAGTTGCAGTTATCCGCAATTGCGGTGATAACTTTCTTTACATCATAGTTGCCGTCTGCAACAAACGATACATCAACGAGTCTGTTGAGGTCGTCTGTCATCATTTCGGTAACAGTGCCTTCCATATTGTTCTGGGGGAGATAGTTTACAAGTGTGCGGATACCTCCGAGAGCTTCGCCAACACCTTTGTAAACCTTTGAAACAAGACCGTTTGCAGAAGCGTATTCGCTTGTGCCCGCGTTGCCCTTAAGCAGAGAAGGGGGATTTACATAAACACTGGACTTGTCCTTCACCGAAACCGCGATGTCAAACATCGAAGCGATAACAGCCGCGCTGCCTGCGCAGATACCGTCAATGTAAGCAATCTGCGGGATAACGCCGGAAGCCTTTGCAACAGCACTCATAACCTTGCCGTATGCGCCGAGAGCGTCAACGCCTTCGCTGATAACAGCGCCCGCGCTGTTGAAGATGCCGATGACGGGAGCGCCGTTCTTAACAGCGAGTTCATACAGTGCGCAAATCTTCTTTGCCTGGCTGTCGTCAAACGCGCCTTTCATTCGGTAAAAGTCTTGTGCAAATACAAATACAAGACGGCTGTCGATTGCGCCGTAGCCGCAGATAACGCCCTCAAACTCTTCGCTGTCGGGTGTACGCTTGACGTATGCGCCGATTTCGGCAAATGTACCTTCGTCAAGAACAGAAGTAATAATCTGTCTTGCGGAGAAATTCTTTGCCGTTGCGGCTGCCTTTACGCTGTCGGCGTCTTTTCTTTCAAGCGCCTTGCGGAGAGCTGCCGCAGATTTGATTTTGTTCTCCATTGTAAACCTCCGTTTACTTTAATAATATATTTTTTTCTTTGTAACACTGTGGAAATGTCGGGTGTATGCCAAAGAGGTAAAATCCACTTTCTTACCCATTATATACTATACCACAAATATTTTACTTTTTCAAACAAATTTAAGTTAAAATTTTGACAGAATATGTTCAAGTATTTTCACTCGGTTATGCATTTTACACAAAAATGCCGACAGAATGCATCTATCGGCATTTACTATTGATAAAATTAACGTTTGATTTCACTAAGCAAAGTTTGATATGCAAGATGATTTTCGTACGCACCTTTGTAGTCTTCGCATAGCTTACAACAGTTTTCTATTGAATTTAAACAAAGCAGTTTGAGGAAAACGGGGCAGTCTTTTTTTGCGATTAGTGACTTCATTATGATTATAGCGTCGATGAATTTATAATCTTTAATAGTAAGCTGTGCAGAGATGTATTCAGTATAGCAGTCGTCAAGCGCGCAAAATTCCATCAGAGTATTGCATTCCGCATGCCGTCCTGCTTTAATCAGCTTCAGCATAATGAAAAAAACAGATGGCGAAAATTCAAAATCCGGAATATTGTCAGCGAGCTCAACAGCAGTTTCTAAGTTGTCGATGTGCTCGATAACATTAAGCAAAAAATCAATTCGTTTTTGATTTGCATACGGAGAAATTATAAGTAATGTAGGCAGTAACTGTTCAATTTCTTTTAATATCTCTTTGGACTTGACAAAATTTCCGACATAGAAAGCGTTAAGTGCAACTTCAAAAGCAGTTGTGGCAAAGATTGTGCTTAAAGTAGGATCGTCCACAGATGTCCAAAGTGAAAAGATTTCATAGCATTCTTTAAAGTTTTTTGCACGGTACTCTGTCTCGATTGCTTTTTTTACGCGCGCGTACTCCGCGGGAAGAATGTCGTCACCCGCCTCAAGTAAGAATGACGGTGAAACTTCAAGTCGGGAAGCGATGGCATCAAGTGATTGCATGGATGGCACCGCACTGCCGCTTTCAATCCTGCTGAGCATACCGCGTGTAATAATGCCGTCGGAAAGTTCAGCTTGCGTCATGCCGCGCTTCTTGCGTAGGCGTTTGATTTTGCTTCCTATCGACATTGCGGCACAACTCCTTTTTATTTTTTAAAAATACTGTTTCCTTGAGTATCAATGGCGACATAAAGAGGGAAGTCCTCTATCTCGAATCGCTTCACCGATTCGCATCCAAGGTCGTCGTATGCAATGACTTCGGCTTTCTTTATAGCCTTAGAAGCAAGCGCACCTGCGCCGCCTATAGCACAAAGATAAATACCGCCGTTCTCTTTAATCGCGCGGTAAACGTCGTCACTTCGGTCTCCTTTACCCACTGTGGCCGCAAGCCCCATTTCGTAAAGTGTCGGCGCATATACGTCCATTCTTGACGAGGTGGTAGGTCCGCACGAACCGACGGCACCGCTTTTTGCGGGAGTGGGACCTGCGTAGTAAATGAATGCGTCTTTTATATCGTAGGGCAATTCATTACCTTTTTTCATCGCTTCAAAAATACGCTTGTGTGCGGCATCACGCGATGTATAAACAACGCCCGAGAGCAGAATCTCTTCGCCGGCGCTTACTTCACTTGCCCATTCTCTGTAATTATGCGTTGAATACTTTTTCATTATTTTTTAAAGGAAAGTCTGTTCTCGTCCGTAAAAATTTTTGCCGCTTCATCCGAAATGGCGGCTTCTGCTTCGGATTTACCGTTTGCAAGTCCTTTGTCAAAATCCTCAGCTGCACCGCTGATATGAGCCGCGAGATTTCTGAGCAAATCGGAAGTTTCAGCCGCTTTTCCCGCAAGCGTTGCATAGGAATCCTGAGCGATTTTTTTCATTTGCCCCTTTATTGCATATGCGGCGGTAGCGGCACGTGCGTTAAAGTTCGCTGCAGCGTTTTCCAATTCCGCATCTGCAGCGGCACGCTTTTCTGCAGCTTCTTCATTGGCTTTTGCGACTATGCTGTCCGCCGTAGAGCGTGCGGAAAGAATAATTTCGCCTATCTGATTGCTGATATCGTCATACTTTTCGGACTTTGCAATCGCTTCGGAAAGAGAAGCAATTTTCTCGGTCAATTTCACGATCTCACTTTCAGCACTATCGTTGGTCGCATTGAGATTTTCAATCTCGGCTGCCTGATGCTCAACCTTTTCTATGTATTCGGCGATAAGCTTTTCGCGCGTTTCAGCCTCTTTTTCAAGCTCTGCAATGCGAACCTTTGCGTTTTCAAGTTCGGTAAGCTTGTTTTCAAGCTCTGCACATTTTGCCTCCGCCGCATCAAGTTTTTTCTTTGCGGTGCGTTCGCGCTCGCTGAATTCTGCATTCTGTTTTTCGATGTAACTGTTTACGTCGTCGCGGTTAAATCCGCCGAGTGCCGAGCGGAATAATACCATTTTTTCTTTAGCCATGATTGTACCTCATAGTTTAATTGTATTAACGATATTGTATCACAATTTGTACGGCATAGCAACAAAATTATTAAAAAAACAACATTAATCTATACTAGCTCCGAAGTCAAAGATGTCATCAATGTCGCTTTCCTCAATATCCTCGCTGAGCCTGTTTATCTTTGTGTACGCGTCGGGAACTTTACCGACGATTACTGTTTCTGCAATGCAGTATTCGATGTCCACATCTATTTTTTGCGGCGACATAGGTACAAGCGCGTAAACTTCAACTTTAACCTCGGCGATTATTCTGTGCAGTGTTTGGTTTATTCCTCTTTCATAAAACTCGTTTTCAATCTCGCAAGTGATTTTTTGAGATATTACGATGTCAATGTCGATTTTCGGTCCTTTTCCCGTGAAAATAGCTCCGCCCGTAATATTTCCTATAGGGATAGACACTGTCAACCTGTCACTGCCGCGCAGTTTTTTTATCGCAGATTCGGTTATGTTGGCAGTCAGCAGAGCAATTCCTCCCGCATTAGTCTCAAGAGATACTACATCGCCGTCGCTACCGTAATTTACGGTGATAAAATCACCGTATTGTCCTTCCGCAACGCACGATCCTATTATTTTCTGCATTTCAAGTGTCACCGCGGTGGTAGTCTGCGCTTTAACAAAAGGTATAAGCGCGGGAATGATTTGAAAATTGTAGATTAAGGTCAAAGAAAGACAAACAAATATCAATGCCGAAATGCCGCGCATAACTATATGTTTAAAACCGTTTTTGCGCGTATTTGTACAGTTAAACCGCTCGCATGCCATATGCCTCACCTCTTATACAGCATATGTGAGTATTGACAAATCGCCAAAGATAATATTGAAGTATTGACGTGTATATTTTTGTCGTATAATTTTAGACTCTTACTTATTATTTCTGCATTTGCCGAAGTTCAAAGCGGTGATTTTGGTGCTGACGGTGATAATCTTACCACTATGTACAAAATACAGTCTTCGACTATAACAGAGAACTTTACTTTACCTCATTTGAGTAGATTGCTGATATAGATAAAAGCGGAACCGTAGATATAACCGATGTTATCAATGCAATTTACAGCGCGGTTGACAAAACCGCCGCCGGCAAAGGCGACTTGAATGCCGACGGCATGATAGCCTATTTGATGTTTTGAGAATTATAAAAATATCCATACTGTAGAAAAAGTCTCCTTCGGGAGACTTTTTCTATAGCGATTTCAAATATACAAATACGGCATTTCCACGGCGGCTTGTCGTTTCACCGGTCAATACAAATCCCAGTTTTTCGTGTAATTTAATACTTGCAGTATTGTCTTTACGAATTTGAGCAGTTGCAATTCTATATCCTTTTTTCTTGGTATATTCAAGTGCTTGTTTCATTGCTATACTTGCATATCCTTTTTTGCGAAAAACATAAAATATTTCGGGGCCTATGCCTATTGTATCGTCGTCATGTTGATACAGCGATATCGTACCGACGATCAAGTTGTCTTTGCAAACGGCGAACATTTCAAAATACTTTCCGTTGAATTCAAAAGTATTCCAAAGTTTTATTGTTTCAATTATTTCACTGTCTGAACTTTTGAAAAGAACATTTTCGCGCAATGTAGAGATGTCATTATCGTTAAAGTGTCTTAAAACAATCATTTCAATATTTCCACCCACTCACCGTTTTCCTTATAGAAAAATTGCTCGGTGATTGTGTCATCTTCAAACAACTTCAGTAAATTTGTGAGACTGCTCGCTATATTCATTGTCGGGAGTTTATCTATAGGCACCCAAAAAACTTCTCCTTCTTCGGATGACGTAAGCGTTCCGCTAAAAGTATTGGTTTTGTAGAGAAATACGATATACCTTGTGCCGTCGTCACGAATCCAATCTTTTACGCCGCACATTTGCAGATTTGACACGGAAAGTCCCGTTTCTTCGTAAACTTCGCGTATCACCGCATCTGTAAGAGGCTCCCCTTTCTCTACATGACCGCCGGGAAAAGCAATGCCTGACCAACTCGGGTCTATACGGTTTTGTACCAACACATTTCCATTTTCGTCATAAATCATGCACATATTAGCAAGTATAACAGTTTCGGTTCTTCTCATTTTTACTCCTGACTTCTATAAATTCGTTTAGCGCCGCCGTATCACGTGCTTGTATGTATTTGCGCTGAAAAGTTTCGTGTTTCGGTAATGCTATAAGATTGTACAGGTCTTCAAAAGTATGCCATTGCACGACTGTTCTGTTTTCTATTTCTTTTTGTGTCATTTTAGGCGATGTGAAGTTGCCTGATGTTTTTACAAAATAATAATAGTTGTCTTGAGTGTAATCAAGACAAGCCCTATTTTCAAAAACTTTTCCAAGTCCTATTATTGTATCGCAAGCACAACCGGTTTCTTCCAAAAGTTCGCGCCTTAAAGCGTCCTCGGGATTCTCCCCGCTCTCAATACCGCCGCCCGGTAGAGAATATAGATTGAATTTTTCTACATACATAACCGCATATAGTCCGTCTTGGTTTTGCAAAATCGCCCTTGCGGTCAACCTTGGTGCTTTATCGGAAAGTCCTTCAACACCAAGAACTTCTTTATCGGTTAGCGTACAAATTGTTTTCATTACAGCACCTTGATCATTGAAAGTTCGTTTAACATAGTCCCGTCTTTTAAACAAAAAGCATTCGGTTTATTGCCGACCGCAGTAAAACCAAACCTTTCATATAAATGAATAGCACGGTCGTTGCCGTCAATCACTTCAAGTTCGAGCTGTTTGATGCCTATTTCTTTAGCAATACGTATAAGTTCATTAAACATTGCAGTAGCAATGCCAAGTCCCCAATATTCCTTGAAAATGGCAATACCGACAGATGCACGATGCTTTGTACGCGCGCTGCTATTACGGCTGATATTGCAGTTTCCTATTATCTTTCCGTTGATCTCGCACGCAATCATCAAATCATTAGCAGAGTCGGAGATATTACGCAAAAATTGAATTTCACTTTCCAAAGGAATCAATGCTTCCTCGGGTTCGCGAGTGAGAAAGTGCGTTTCTTTGCATGTAGTATGCAAATATTCAATCATCGCTTGTGCATCATTTTCGCTCGGACTGCGAAAAATCGCCGCAGTGCCATCTTTCAGCGTTATTGGCTTAGATTCATAAATCATCCTTATTCCTCGTCTTTCTTTTCCGCTTTCTTTGGTTTAACTTTTGCAAGCGGATTTTGAGCCATCGCATTTTCCATTTGCTCGTCACTTATATGTGTATAGATCTGAGTGGTATTTAGTTGTTCGTGGCCTAAAATATCCTTAAGCACTCTCACATCCACGTTGCCGCTTTGATACATAAGTGTCGCGGCGGTGTGACGAAGTTTGTGGACGGAATAACCTTTGCTCTCAAGACCTGCCATTTTCAGATATTTGCCGATCATCCATTGAACGGTTTTGTCGCTGATTCGTTGACCGCGTCCGCTCAAAAAAAGGGCAGGCTCGGCTGACATTTTGCTGTCAAGATTAAGGTTTCTTACTTTGAGATATTCGGAAAGAGCCTCACGGCACGCTGAATTGAGATAAATAATGCGCTCCTTTGAACCTTTGCCCAATACGCGCACCGAGCGCAAATTATCGTCAAGGTCGCGCAAATCTATCCCGCACAGTTCAGAAAGTCGCATACCGCAATTCAAAAACAGGGTAGTGATAGCAAAATCTCGTTTGACATTCTTCGATTCGGTGTCGGAATTTATCGCATCGAGCAACGCAAGACTTTCCTCAACGGAAAGAAATTTCGGTAGTGTACGTTCTTTCTTCGGTGCGTCAATATCAATAGCGGGATTTTTTTCAAGAACCTTGCGCTTTGTAACAAGATACTTGTAAAACACCTTTATAGCGGACAGTTTTCTTGCTTTTGCCGACCAACCGTTAAGACGCTCTGCGCCCGCATAGAAAAGAAATTCATATATTTCCTCGGTTTTAATGCTTCCTACAAATTCGAGGTCAACTACCGTGATGTCTATTTGCTCAAAGCCGTCGCCGTAAGGCTTGATACCGTTTCTTTGTGCAAGCATATAGCGAAAAAACGTACGCAAATCAAGCAGATATTCTTCAACCGTTCGCGCAGAACAGTTTTCGATGCCTAGTTTGTATCCCGCAAATTCGCGCAAAACTGCAGGCAAAGTATCTTTGTCAATTTCCTGTCTTGGTTTTATCGGCATAAGTTTACCTCCGCTTTCGATTATATATATATTATACAAAACTTTTTAATAAATTGGAATACCAATGGTGAAAAATTTGTGATAATACTTGCGATAGGGGAAAGATTTCTGTATAATAGTAACATCAAATACTTTGGAGCGAAACAATGAAATTTTTTAAAGAGAATTCTTCCATGATAATGCGTATGATAATTACGCATATTGCAATGTCTGTTTTTGGTTTGGCTATCTTCTTTGCCACCAATCTCATGAACCCGCCTACAATAATGCTTGCGGCAAGTATCTTTTCCGCTGTATTTTTCGGTATTATCGTTTATACCACAATGTGGGAATATGGCGCAAAGGACAAGCCTGCGTTTGATGCAGGCAGACAAGTGGGTGCAGGAAAACACGGCTTTTTGACAATGCTTTCGGCTGAGGCGCTATGGATAATTCTTGCGGTTGCATATGTCTGCATTTATCAGTTTGACGTAAATATAGCGTCGATAGTTTACGTAGTTGAATTTCTTACAACTTGTTGCTTTACAGGCATTGAGGTATATTTGAAGAATTATGTTGTGGCAAACAGCGTAATCGTTCCCGCACTTGTTTATATCGCAGGTTCGCTTATTATCTGCGCGGTAGGTGCGTTTGGCTATGTACTCGGAACAAAAGACCTTACGATAATCCCTAAAAAAGCAAACACTAAAAAATAAAAGCACCTAATGGTGCTTTTCCATTTTGGAGAAAATATGAACTATTCGCACATTATATGGGATTTTAACGGTACTATCCTCAATGATGTACAGACGGGCATAGACGCTGTAAATGTTCTTCTTGAGAGATACGGAAAAAAGAAGATTGAAACCGTTCGAGAATATCGCGCGGCTTTTGGATTCCCTGTCATAGATTATTATGATAAAATAGGGCTCGAAAGAGAAAATTTTCAAAAATATGCTCCCGAATGGGTAACGGAATATAATCTTCGTGAACCAAACGCGCCGATATTTGACGGTATTGTTGAAACAATGGAGTATTTCAAAGCAAACGGTTATCCGCAATACTTGCTTTCTGCTACCGAAAGTAAAATGTTGCTTGGCCAGATAACACGTCTCGGCATCGAAAAATACTTTGATGAGATAATCGGGCAAAGCAGCATTGAAGCACACGGTAAAGTCGGTGCGGCGATTCGATTTATAGAGCGTGTGAAGCCGAAAAAAGCGCTTTTTATCGGAGACTCATTGCATGACTTTGAGGTGGCGCAAGCCATCGGTGCGAATTGTGTTTTGCTGGCGTGGGGACATCAGAGCCGTGAGCGTCTTGAAACAACGGGATGCAAAATTTTTGATAATATAACCGATTTGCAAAAGGCTTTTGAGAACGGGGAAATGTAACATGATTATTATAGACAGCGAGGGCGAAAACTTTATCCGCGAAAATTTGTTTGATATAGCAGTGCCTGTTCATGTCGAGCAGTTCGAGGGAGAGACAAAAATATTTGCATATCCTTTCGCCGCAAAGCTTTGCGAAGAGTATGAGGAGCGTTTCAGTGAAGATTTGTTTTCGGATGAAGCACTTGACTTCCTTCGGAACGGATGTAAAGAGTTTTGCAATGAACTTGGTTACAAAGAGGAAAAGTATCCTAAAAACTGGGGATATAACTTCATTTGCACAGAGAATACGGCAGATCAAAGCATAATTTGCGAGCGTATTCGCCGAGACGGAAAATATAAAAATCTGACTACTTTTAACATTGCGGAGTGTCTTGCTTATGAGCGCGTGATATACGCGGTAGTCAAAGAAGGTCAAATAGTGTCAGTCGCTGTTACAAGCGAAAGTATAAGTTCCGCTAAGGATATTATAGAGATAGGGACAGAGACAGCCGTAGGATATCGCAAGAACGGCTATTCAGCAGCGGCAGTCTGTGCGCTTTCCGAATTTCTGTGCGCAAAAGGTTTGAAAGTTCTCTATAAATGTCACCGTGAAAATGCGGCTTCTGCAGCAGTTGCTCGCAAAGCAGGCTTTGATGAAGTCGGCAAGTTCTTTTATTATGTACTCAGAAAGGTTTAAACATGGCATTTGATTCAGGAATGATTTTTGCTGTCGTAAATGAGATAAACTCCCGTGCGGCAGATGCAAAAGTCGAAAAAATACAGCAGCCGCAAAAGGACGAAATTGTAATAACACTGCATAGTGCGGCAACACGTGAGAATTTGCGTCTCGCAATAAATGCGGGAGCGAACAATCCTAAGATTTCATTTACCGATACTCAAAAGGAAAATCCCGCATCACCTCCCATGCTTTGCATGCTGCTTCGTAAGCAACTCGGCGGCGGAAAACTTATTTCAGCAAAACAAGTCGGTTTTGACAGAATTGTCGAACTTGAATTTGCGTCACGCGACGAAATGGGATTTGCGGTAACAAGATACATTATCGTTGAGATAATGGGTAAGTACAGTAATCTTATTTTCACAGATGAAAACAAGCGAGTAATTACTGCACTAAAACTTATCGACTTTTCCACCAGTCGTATGCGCCAGATTCTCCCCGGAATGACGTATGAAATGCCGCCGTCACAAGACAAGCGCGATATTTTTTCTGTGACTGAAGGTGAACTTTCTGTAATGCTGGCTGGGGCAGACGGTTCAATGTTGCTCTCAAGGTTCATTCTTAACAACTTTCTCGGAATCTCGCCGCTTGTGTCACGCGAACTTGCATATATTACCGCCGGAAGTACCGATGCTTCGGTAGAGAATACGCTTACCGAAAAACTATGGGAAACTATATGCGCTTTTCGTGCAATATTTGCTGAAAAGAAATTTTTGCCTACCGTTGTTTATGATGAAAGCGAAAAGCCGGTTGAGTTTTGCTTTATGGACATTGCACAGTACGGTAGTAATATGCAAGTTGAGCATTTTGAAAACTTCGGCGCATTGACGGACGCGTATTTTGAAAAACGTGACCTTGCCGACCGCATAAAACAGCGCGGTCAAGATATTATTAAGTTGGTTTCAAATGCTACCGCAAGGCTCGAGAAGAAAATCGAACTTCAGCGTGAAGAACTCAGAGAGTGTGAAGACGGTGAAAAATTCAAGCTTCACGGCGACCTTCTCACTGCTAATCTGTATGCGATAAAGCGAGGAGAAAAAGCAGCCGTTGTTCAAAATTACTACAGTGAAAACTGTGAAGAAATAAGCATAGAACTTGACAGCCGAATGACTCCGGCGCAGAACGCACAGAAGTATTATAAAAAATACAATAAATGCAAAAACGCTAAGAAATATCTGACCGAGCAGATAGCAATGGCACAAGGTGAACTTGCGTACCTTGAAACTGTAACTCAAGCCCTTGCAAACGCCGAGACTGAAGCAGATCTCGCTGAAATCCGCCGCGAACTTGCGCAAAGCGGATACGCTTCGCGCATGACAAAGTTTAAAGCGGTCAAAGTGTCTGCTGTTAAGCCGATAGAATTTAAAACCGACAGCGGATATCGAGTTCTTTGCGGCAAAAACAATATCCAAAATGACCATATTACATTTAAACTTGCCTCAAAACTTGATTTGTGGTTTCATGTAAAAGGCGCACCCGGCTCGCATGTTGTTTTAATCTGTAACGGGGAAGAACCCTCGGAAAAAGATTATACCGAGGCGGCAACCATTGCGGCGACATATTCCAGCCTTGAGGGAAGTCAAATTGCCGTAGACTATACCCGTGTTAAAAACGTAAAAAAGCCGCCTGCCGCCAAACCCGGATATGTCACATATTCGACTAACTATACCGCATATGTCGCAGGTGACGAAAAACTTTGCGAAGAACTGCGCGTGAAATAAAAGCAAAAGCACCGAGTGAGATCGGTGCTTTAATTTATTCTTTGGGTAACTGAGGTATTCTTTTGGGAACTCGCTTCATAAGGTCATATTTAAACGCGAGGCATATGTATTCCGAGCTGACGACGCCTTTCTTTTTACAAAGCATTTTTGTTTCATCCAATGTTTTGGAGGCATTCTCGCAAAAAGCGCACTTTTTTGAAATATCATATCGCTCGCACAATTTCTTTTTCATGATAAATCCTCCGTTTTCGACATAAATCATAGTAACATATGTGATATAAAAAAGCAAGCCTAAAAAAACAAATAGTATCCTATCAGTGTAAAAATAGAAGACAAAAAACCTTGCAAAACCTTACAGAATAAGAGTTTATAGTATTTGACCTTTACTGACTTTAATGATGAAAATATTTGCAAATGTACGCAAATTCCCGAAAATCCACAACAAAATCCGCATAGTGCAATTGCAAGTGTCGGCGTTTTGTTAGCAAGTGAAGCGCAAAATGCAGTACCGTTGCTGATTTCCAAAAAAACTGACAGATACTCCAGCGAGACTGATTTAAGCAGCGCGATAACTACCGAAAAAATACATATAACGGCACATACTTTTAAAATGCTTAGTATGGATTTTTCGATTGAAGAAAAGAAAATTTCGCTTATTGAATGATTACTTTTTGCTTTTTTACCATCCCACGCTTTAACTTTTATAAACAGCAGTGGCAAAAGCGAGGCGAGAATTTGAGAAAAGTATAACAGTAGTCCTAGTTGCTTGTTGTTCAGCATCGATACACCGATTGCTCCTATCACGAAAGCAGGACTTGCGTTGTTGCAAAAGGGTATTATCTTAGCCGCGTCGTCTTTGCCAATCTCATTGTGAATGTAAAGCTTTTCGCATATCGAGGCACCTATCGGAAACCCACAAAGAGAGCCTATTACAAATGCCGTAATTTTAGGCGGCAGTGCGACTGTATCATCTTCCGTAAGCAGAGTTACCGTTATATCAGAAAGCACCATGAAAACAAACAGCGATGGAATTATAGAAACAGCACAGACATTAAGTGCGTGTTTAACTCCGCTTATTACGCTTTCTATATTTAAAATACAAATAACCATCAAAACAATCGGCATAACAAAAGGTTTAATTTTTATTCTGCACGGCAATGCGTTCACCTCGCTCATACTTTGTCCTATTCGAGAGTATATTTTAGAGTAAGAACGATTATGAATAAAGGGGACGATGATTTGCCGAGCTTCAAATATGTACGTCACAAACTTTCCAAAACCCTTGAATTACCCGAGGATTCTTTCGGAACTTCATGCAGGTTGCAGATAATAGGAAACTGTGCAATACTTTGCGGATGTAAAAAAATACTCAAATATAAAAGCGAAGAGATAACTGTGCTCACAAAAGACGGTATAACCGTCTTTTGCGGAGAACATTTAAAATGTATTTACTTCTTTGAGGGAACAATAGAAATAAGCGGCGAAATACACTGCGTGAGGTTTGAAAACACATGAAGAGCCTCTTGTATCTGTTTCTTGGATATACGGTGTTTCGAATCAATACCGAAAATCTGAAAGACATTTTTAACACGGCAAACAGATGTAACATTCACATACTAAGAGTACGGATAAAAGACTGTTGTGCTGAAGTAAAAATATATACCCGTGACGAGAAGAAAATGTTTTCGTCGCTTGAAAGTATAGGATACACATTAGTTTGCAGAAAAGGTCTTTCGGCTCTCGCAAAAAAGTACAGACACCGTGTCGGAATAATATTGGGGCTGCTTCTGTTCTTTGCAGCAATGTACGTTTCACCCATGTTTATATGGGAAATAAATATATCAGGAACAAACACACTGAGTTATGATTATGTTTGCGGCTTGCTTGAAAAAGAAGGCGTGTACATAGGTGCATTTTCACCGACTGTTGACAGACGCGATTTGTATATAAATATCCTAAGCAAAACAGATGACATATCATGGATAACCGTTAATTTTATCGGTAGCAGTGCTAATGTGGAAATAGTAGAACGTGACTGCACATACGCATCAGAGGTTAACGCTGACGCCGCAAATATAGTTGCCGCAAAAGACGGGCAGATAATTGAAGCAGATGTAATAAACGGAAGATGCCTAATCAAAAAAGGCGAGGTGGTGAAAAAGGGTGATATACTTGTCAGCGGAGTATATGACACAGGGAAAATGGGTACCAGATATGTATATTCGGATGCCATAGTATACGCCGCCGTTTGTGATGAATTTGTTGTAGAAGTACCGCTCGAAAACACAAAAAACGTGTATATAGATGAAACGGTAATGGAGCGTACATTCAAAATGTTTGGAAAAAGTATTATTTTTTATAAAAACTATTCCATTTTATCTTCAAATTATGATACAATAGGCAGAGAAGAAAAAATACAACTTTTCGGAATGGAAAAACTGCCTGTTTCCGTGCTGACCACGAGCGCTTTGATATATACCGAGGAGCCTGTTATTCTTACCGAAGAAGAGGCGTTAGCACGTGCAAGACACATTTTTTATGAGAGACTTGATACGGAAACCAACTATGCGGATATGCTGTCTTTGGAAGAAAGCTACACGGTTGAAAATTCCGTTTTAATATATAAATGCGTGGTTGAAGCGGTTGATGATATCGCACAAACATCTGAATTTAAAATTAACTGAACGCTGAAAGGGAAAATAATGCCTCGTAAAGTAATTTATACAGACTCATCCGCCATGACGGCGGCAATCTTCGGTACGTTTGATGCCAATCTTCAAAAGGTAGAACAAACCTTTGAGGTAAGAATTTACAATAATGCGCTTCAGCATACCGAAGGCGATGCCGTCATAATAGAAGGCGCAAACGAGGAAAATGTTGAAAAAGCATACAAAGCAGTGGAATTTATGAAAAACATGAGTGCCGGCGGAGACCAACTCAGTGAACAGACCGTTGATTATATAATCGGCATGGTAAATGACGGAAGCGAAGACGAGCTCGCCGACTTTGACGACAGCTGCATCTGCATTACTAACAGCGGCAGACCGATTAAGGCAAAAACCGTAGGTCAGAAAAAGTATATAAACACTATAAAAAAGAATACGGTAGTGCTGGGTGTAGGTCCGGCGGGTACGGGTAAAACTTTTCTTGCTGTCGCAATGGCCGTAAAGGCTTTGCGCGCAAAAGAGGTCAACCGAATCGTGCTTACTCGTCCCGCGGTTGAAGCGGGCGAAAGCCTCGGATTTTTGCCGGGTGACTTGCAAAGCAAAATTGACCCTTATCTGCGACCTCTTTACGACGCACTTTATGAGATGCTGGGCGCTGAAAACTATGCCCGTCACCTTGAAAAGAACACTATAGAAATCGCGCCGCTTGCATATATGCGAGGAAGAACTCTTGACGACTCATTTATCATTCTTGACGAAGCACAAAATACAACGCCCGAGCAGATGAAAATGTTTTTGACCCGTCTCGGATTCAATTCCAAAGCAGTCGTCACAGGCGACCTTACGCAGACTGACCTTCCCGGCGGTAAAAAGAGTGGACTTGCCGCTGCCGTAAAAATTCTTGACGGCATAAAAGGTATAGGAATTCATCATTTCACCGAGCGTGATGTTGTTCGCCACAAACTTGTTCAGGAAATCATACTTGCTTACGAAAAGTATGAAAAAGAGGCGCGTAAGAGTTCGCCGCAAAAGACGTTTAAAGCGAGGGGCAAAAATGAATCTTAAAATAATTACCGAAAACGCACAAGATAAAATACAGTGTACTAAAAAACTGGAAGAACTCACGCATCGTGCAATAGCCGAGGCGATTCGCATGGAAGAAATAGAATTTGACTGTGCAATTTCGTTGACGTATACCGATAACGAAGGAATACGTGAATATAACCGCGATTACCGTAACAAAGACGCCGTTACCGATGTGCTTTCTTTCCCAATGTTTGATACCGAAACCGAAGAAATTTACGCACTCGACGGAACTGCGGCCGAACTCGGTGATATTGTGATATCACTCGAACGTGCAAAAGAACAAGCGGAGGAATTTGGACATTCTTTTGAACGAGAAGTTGCCTTTCTTTGCGTCCACTCGGTCTTGCATTTGCTCGGATATGACCATGAACGTTCCGAGGAAGAGGACACACTTATGCGTGAAAAACAGCGTGCTGTAATGAGCGCGCTGGGACTGGAAATAAAGTGAAGAGGATTTTAAAATGACAAAAACAGCGTTTATCGCAATCGTAGGAAGACCTAATGTAGGCAAGTCCACATTGCTCAATACCATTTGCGGAGAGAAAATTGCCATTGTATCAAATAAGCCGCAGACCACTCGAAACAGAATCACAGGCATACTCACCAAAGGTGAAAATCAGTATGTATTTCTTGATACGCCTGGTATGCACAAGCCTCGCACGGCTCTCGGCGATTTCATGGTAAAGACCGCAAACGGAAGTATCGGTGAATCCGATGTCACCGTACTTGTTGTTGAACCGGTTCCGAGCGTCGGCGACATTGAAAAGGGAATACTCGAAAAAATCAAGGCGACTAAGAGTCCTTGCATACTTGTTGTAAACAAAGTTGACGAGCATACCCCCGCGGCTATTGCAGAGACTATTGCCGCATATTCCGCTGATTATAATTTTGATGCGGTTGTACCGCTTTGTGCCAAGAACGGCAAGGGAATAGACGGGCTTTTTGAGGAAGTGGACAAGTTCCTTTATGAAAGCGTGTGGTTTTTCCCTGAGGACGCTATTACTGACCAGCCCGAACGCCAAATAGTTGCGGAAGTCATACGTGAAAAATTGCTTCGCACACTCAATAAAGAAATTCCTCACGGAACGGCTGTCGTTATTGAGGAGTTCAAGGACGAGGGGAAAATTCTCAGAATTCGCGCTGAAATATTCTGTGAACGTGCGTCTCATAAGGGAATAATAGTAGGCAAAAACGGTGCCGCGCTCAAGCTTGTCGGTACATATGCAAGACAAGACCTTGAGGCATTTTTCGGCACAAAAGTGTATCTCAATCTTTGGGTAAAAGTTAAAGAGAATTGGCGTGAAAGCGCCTCAAATGTCGGAAATTTCGGTTACCGCGACGAATAAGGAGACGGATTTATGCTCATCGGTATAAAGGGATTGGTTTTAAAAACCATACAGAGAACGGACAGCGACAGGCTTATCGTTCTTTTTACCGTTGAGCGCGGCAAAATTACCGTATGCGCAAAAGGAAGCCGCTCGTCAAAAAGCAAGATACTTCCGTGCATTGAACCGTTTGCATATTCCGAATTTGTTTTATACGAAAAAGACGGCTTCTTTTGGATAAAAGAAGCAATGCTCATTGAGAATTTTTACGCTATCCGAGAAGATGTTGTAAAACTAGCGCTTGCCTCATATATCTGTGAAGTTTTGGATATTACCGTCTATGAGAATATGCAGGAACTTGAGCTTTTACGGCTCGGACTTAACTCTCTTTACGCCACGGCAACAGACCTTCGCCCACCAAAAACAGTTAAGGCTGTTTTTGAAATGCGCGCTTCGATGCTTCTTGGCTTTGCACCGAATGTAGAAACTTGTTCGGTGTGCCATAGAGGTAAAGCACGCGAGTTTTTCTTTGCACTGCATGATGGCGAAATTGTCTGTTCGTCATGTCGCGAGAGGTCACTGAAGGAATATATGAACTCACGAACGAGTGTAAACGCTGAGGAAGAAATACGTTTCGCTTCGCAGATTTTCAGAATCGAAGAGGACGTAAGGCTGGCTATTCTTTATATCATCGGATGTCCCGCGGACAAAATCTATGGATTTACCATGGATGAAAATGAACTTAACTCCCTTGCAAAGCTTTGTGAGGAACATCTTACATACAGACTTGAAAAAAAGCCGAAAACACTAGATTTTTACAACGAGGTTTCGGCATTGTAAATTCAGAGGAAACATGTTATATACACAAAAAACACTTGCGATGCTTGAATATGACAAGGTTACGGCAATGCTCGCCGAGCGTGCTTTGACCGAGGGCGCGAGAGAAATGGCGCTTCGTCTTACTCCTGTATCCGCAGAAAAAGCAGTAATAAAAAAGCAGAAGAAAACCGCAGACGCTAGACGACTTGTCGATGCAAAAGGGTATCCCTCTTTCGGCGGTGTCAAAAACATTACCGAAATACTTGGAAGAGCCAAGCGCGGGGCACAACTTCTGCCGCTTGAACTCCTTGAAATCGCCGACCTTTTGCGTGTTTCGAGAGGACTTTCCGACTACATCAAAACTGATAAACCATTCGAGACGGTCCTCGATGAAACTTTTGGACTTATCAGCGTTAACCGTCACCTTGAAGAGCGTATTTCGCGTACAGTAATCAGTGAAGAATTGATTGCTGACGAGGCAAGCCCCGAGCTTGCGGATATCCGCCGCAAAATACGTTCTGCAAACGACCGCATCAAGGAATCTCTTCAAAAATTTATAAGCGGCGGTTACGGTAAACTTCTGCAGGAGAATATCGTAACGATGCGTAATGACCGTTATGTTGTTCCTGTAAAAATTGAGCACAAAAATGAAATCAAAGGTCTTGTGCATGACACATCCGCGTCGGGACAGACAGTATTTATCGAGCCTACTTCGGTTGTCGAGGCAAATAATGAGTTAAAGATACTCAAAAACAAGGAAGAACGCGAGATCGAAAAGATTCTATACGAACTTTCGGCAATGTGCGCTGAAAATTCTGACGTTCTGTCAAATAACTATTACCTTGTTACTGAACTTGCATTTGCGTTTACATGTGCGAGCCTTGCAGAGCATATGAATGCAAACGCAGTTACGCATGAGTATGAGAAAAAATTCAATCTTAAGCGTGCAATTCATCCGCTGCTCGACCAAAAGAAAGCCGTGCCGATAAATGTGCGAATAGGCGAGGATTTTGATACCTTGGTTATCACTGGTCCCAACACGGGCGGTAAGACTGTAACTCTTAAAACCATCGGTCTTTTTGCGCTCATGTATCAGTCCGGTCTTCAGATTCCCGCCGCCCCTAATTCCACGATGTGCGTTTTCGATGAAATACTTGTGGATATCGGCGACGAGCAGAGCATTGAACAGTCGCTTTCAACTTTCTCCGCGCATATGGTAAATATCGTGGAGATTTTAAAGCATACTACAAACCGTTCGCTTGTGCTTCTGGATGAACTTGGCGCAGGTACCGACCCGATTGAAGGTGCCGCGCTAGCGGTTTCAATACTCGAAGAAATTCGCGCCAACGGCGCACTTTCGGCGGCAACTACGCACTATGCCGAACTTAAAGCATATGCTATTGACACCGAAGGTGTTACAAATGCGTCGTGCGAATTTGATATTGAAACGCTTCGCCCCACTTATAAACTTATCATCGGTACCCCCGGCAAGTCCAACGCATTTGCAATTTCACAACGTCTCGGATTGCCCACCCATATTGTCGAAAAGGCAAATTCATATATTTCTGGTGACAGTAAACGCTTTGAAAATATAATCGAAAAACTGGAAGCCGACCGTATTGCAATGGAACGTGCTAAGGAAGAAGCAGAGCGCATGAGAATTGAATACGAGGCATTCAAAGTAAAAGCAGAAGCTGAAATCGAGAAAAAGCGCAAAGATGCCGAGCGTGAAAAAGATCGCGCTCAAAGTCAGGCAAAACGCATGATACAAAGTGCGCGTGAATCGAGTGAATATGTTCTCAAAGAAATCTCCGATCTGAAAAAGAAGAAGGCGGAAGAAGTTAAAAAGGAAGAACTCGAAAAGGCAAAACAGTCTATCCGCGCAGAGCTTCGACGCAACAGCGGTGAATATGATCCGATAGAAGACCTCACCGATAAGGACTATGTATTGCCCCGAGAACTTGTAAAAGGCGATACAGTGCTTGTAATGAGCATCGGTCAGACGGGAACTGTAATGAGTGCGCCGGACAAAAACGGCATGGTTCGCGTTCAGGCAGGCAGATTTGTCACAAGAACCGAAGTTACAAATCTTAAACTTATTGAACAACAAAATTCGGTTACAAAAAAGAACAAGGAAAAGAACGCCTTCCGCAATACCGTTGTTAAAACTTTCAGTCCCGAACTTGACATTCGCGGTATGTATGGTGATGACGGTTGTTTTGTTCTCGATAAATACCTTGATGATGCCGCGCTTGCGGGTATACACACGGTACGTATTATCCACGGAAAGGGAACTGGTGCGCTCAAAGCGGCGGTATGGCAGTATCTCAGAGGCGATAAACGCGTTGCTTCATACCGTCTCGGAACTTTCGGCGAGGGTGACGGCGGTGTAACTATCGTGGAGATAAAATAGGTGAAACATGAAAAAAGGCATATACGAAATTAATATCGAAGAGGGACTTCCCGATGTGGATGCCGCTCTTCGCATCCTCGAATACCAGTTTGCGTCAGCCGCCGTTATCGGTGAACGCGTTGTAAAGGTGATTCACGGATATGGCTCAACAGGCCGCGGGTGCGCAAAACTTCGCACCGCTGCAAGACGCTGGGGAAAAAACGACACACGCGTCGGCTTTATCGTAAAAGGTGAGGATTTTTCAATCTTCAATCCTCAGGCAAGGTATCTTGTCGAAAAATTTCCCGAAGTTGCAAGTGACAAAGACCTTGAAAACTGTAATGAGGGAATTACATTATTTTTTATAAAATAAAAATACCCCGTGTTTTGAAACACGGGGTAAACTTTATTGAAAATTATTTGTTTGTGAGTTTTTCCATGTAGTTAACTACATCGCCGACGGTAACGAGGTCTTTGATTTCATCATCGTCGATTTCAATGGAGAACTTTTCTTCGCAAAGGAAAACAAGGTCTGCAAGTTCAAGAGAGTTAATGCCGAGGTCATTCTCAAGCTCGGCCTCCATAGTAATGTCGTCAGCGTTAATGGAAAGTTCCTCAACAAGAAGTTCTTTTACTTTATCAAACATGGTTTGTTCCTCCTAAAATGTCGTGTGTTTGAATTCCTTTGTATTATAGTGTATTTTTTTTCACTTGTCAAGTATTATGTTGCTATTTGCAAAGTATTATGATATACTGTAGCTGAAAGGAGGTTTGCTTATGCAGTATTTTTGGCTCGGAGTATTAATAGCTTCGCTTATTGTTGAGGCTGTGATTCCCGGACTCATTTCAATTTGGTTTGTACCGTCTGCACTTGTGGCGCTTGTTTTGGCATTTTTTGATGTGCCTGTCGGAGTTCAGACCGCAGTATTCCTTGTGATGTCGATTGTCCTTTTGGTACTTTCACGCACTGTTTGGAAAAAGTACATATCAGTAAAGCCGACAGAGCCGACAAATTCGGACGCATTGATTGGAAAAGAGGCTATAGTTACCGAGGCTATTGACAATCTCAGCGCTCTCGGTGAAGTAAAAATAGGCGGACAGCATTGGAGTGCACGCTCCGAAAATGGAGAAAACATTGAAGTTGGCGCCAAAGTAAAGGTTTTGTCCATTGAGGGCGTAAAACTTATTTGTAAAAAAGATTGATTTTTTGAAAGGGTACAACAATGACAGAAATTTTAATCGTTTTGGCTGTAATTTTAATTGCCATACTTGTTTCTTGTATTAAAATCGTTCCGCAGGCGCGGGCATATGTAATCGAGCGTCTCGGCGTTTATTGCGGCACATGGAAGACCGGCATGCATTTTAAACTTCCTTTTATCGATAAAATCGCAAAGAAAGTCGTGCTTATGGAACAGGTTGCAGACTTCCAACCTCAGGCGGTTATCACCAAGGATAACGTTAAAATGCAGATTGATACAGTCGTATTCTTCCAGATCACCGACTGCAAACTTTATGCGTACGGCGTTGTAAATCCTCTTTCCGCTATCGAAAATCTCACCGCGACAACACTCCGTAACATCATCGGTGAACTTGAACTTGACAGCACGCTTACATCGCGCGATATCATTAACTCCAAGATGCGCTCTATTCTTGATGAAGCAACCGACCCATGGGGTATCAAGGTAAACCGTGTCGAACTTAAAAACATCATGCCTCCCAAGGAAATTCAGGATGCAATGGAAAAGCAGATGAAGGCAGAGCGTGAACGCCGCGAGTCTATTCTTAAGGCGGAAGGCGAACGTAACTCCGCAATCCTTGTTGCCGAAGGTAAAAAGCAGTCAATGATTCTTGAAGCAGAAGCAGAGAAACAGTCTGCTATTCTTCGCGCAGAAGCGCTCAAAGAAGCTCAGATACGTGAGGCTGAAGGTCAGGCAGAAGCTATTCTCAAGGTTCAGCAGGCGACCGCCGAGGGTATACGCATGATTAACGAAGCTAACCCTGGTCAGGGTGTTATCGCAATCAAGAGTCTTGAGGCTTTTGAAAAAGCCGCTGACGGCAAGGCAACCAAAATTATTATCCCTTCCGAAATACAGTCACTTGCAGGTCTTGTTACCAGTGCAAGCGAACTTATGAAAGAAGATAAGTAAAATTAAAGGCTGTGCATTGCACAGCCTTTTCTCTATCCAAACACCTCGCATGCCGCGACAACTTTAAGCATTTCGCTTTCGATTTTATCTCGTCCGTACGCATCCATAAAACGCTCGGTGTATTTGTCGGTTTTTAAATTAAAGAATAGTGTCCAAATACCCCAGAATATGTCGATGTGCCTATCGCCAACACCGCCGTTCCCAAGGTCAATAAATTTGCTGAACTTCCAGTTATCAAGCATTATATTGGGCAAACAATAATCGCCGTGCAGCAGGGTGTCATTTTTTAAACAGTGCATATACTTTTCGGCAACCGCCCACGCTTCTTGGTCAGATTTGTAACCGAAACTGTCCGGAAACGCAGATTTGTCGTATGTACCTGCCCGGTAATTTTCTATTACGGTTTGGGTATAAGTTTCAATTCTGTTTTGTATGGGACAGCTTGCAAAATCATTCTCGTGCAGTAGTCTTAAAAGTTCGGCAGTAGTGTCGCATAGACGCTTTGGCTCATCAAGATACATTTTGTGTGTGCAGTCTTCGCCGCTGACTTTTTCGGTCAAAAGCCAGTCTTTATCAAGACTGATGTATTCCAGCACAGAAGTTGCAAGTCCTTTTGAATTAAAATAACGTGTCAAATCCGCTTCAATTTTAAGAGAGCCTTTAGCCGCACATTTTAAATAATATCCGCAGCCTTTGTCAATAAAATAGACCCTCGCCTCAGGCGAACAACTGCTGTCGTATATATCTGCTCCGCAAATCAAAGGCTTTACCGCCGCAGGAAAAATATCAAGATTAGGGGTTATAAGTGTTCGTTGCATTGCGTTCTCCCGATAATGCTTTTTTAAAAGATTTTTTGAGAGTTGTGCGTATGGCTTTGAACTATCGCACATTTTAGTGAAATAGTGCTGACGCATGGTGAAATCTTCGCTTACGCGCAGGTGAAATTAAATCCCCACCGCCGCAGCGATTTCACACGCCGTAGGCGTATTTCACATTGCGCAGCAAATTTCACCCACCCGTAAGGGTGGATTTAGTTGAAAACGACAGATTCCTATTGGAATCTGTCGTTTTCTGGTGCGGGTGACAGGACTTGAACCTGCACGCCAAAGACACTAGATCCTAAGTCTAGCGCGTCTGCCATTCCGCCACACCCGCGGATTTATTCAGTATACCACAACTAAGGCGAGGTGTCAAGCAAAAGTGTAAGCAACTTTATTATTTAATAAGTAGTATATTTGTTAATGTCGAATATTGTAATTGAAAAATCATTGTGATATAATTACTACATATATTTTAAAAGAATGGTGAAATGCTTTGAAAAGAATACTTAATTTATTAATTGTCATGCTTGCGTCGCTTGTGCTGTGCTCATGTGCTATTGAATGTAACTGCTCATGCAATTGTTCAAATTCAACCGATGCAACAGTTACGCAGAAAGACGGTGTTAAATACTATACCGCTAAAGTCTCAAACACTGAAAGTTCCGAAATTTTAGAAATCGAAGACATAGTTAAATCAACCGAAGTGACGGAGAACGTAAATACCATTGCTGATGTTGATGTCGATGACCGCACCGTTTATGTTTCCGCAACGGGTAAAAAGTATCATTACGATCAAAAGTGCGCAGGAAAACAGCCTACGGCGACAACTTTGAGCGCAGCGGTTTCCAATGGAAAAACTGCGTGTATGAAATGCGTGGAATAATGTTTACGAAACAGCAGATATTCGAGCAACTGAAAGAAATGCGAGCACCGCAAAACAGTGTGGTACTCGTACATTCTTCACTCCGCTCGGTCGGCGAGACAGAAGGCCGCGGCGAAGGCTTTTTAGAAACGCTGATAGAATATTTCACATCCGATGGCGGACTATTGTGCATTCCCACGCATACATGGGCAAATGTCTCCGATAAGAATAAAATCACACTTGACTTGCTCGAACCTAAAACCTGCATAGGAACTTTGCCTGATATAGCCGCCTGTCATTCTGCGGCTGTTCGCTCCACGCACCCAACGCACTCAATGGCAGTATTCGGAGATAAACACAAAGCGCAAGAGTTTGTGAGTGGAGAAGAAAAGCAGATTACCCCCGCGCATCCAAGCGGTTGTTACGGCAAAATTTTTAATAATAACGGATATATACTTCTTGTAGGAGTAGGACATAACCGTAATACATATCTACATTGCGTTGAGGAAATGCTGGGCATAACCAACAGACTGGCACCTTCGCCCGAAATTGCAACTATGCGGCATAAAGACGGTAGAATTGAAACACGTATGATTCATCCGCATAATGCTGTCGGAATTGGCGATGTTTCTTTGCGTTATCCCAAATACGAGCCTGCTTTTAGATATCATAACTGTATTGTTGACGGAAAAATCGGCAATGCTGTAGTGCAACTTTGTAGCGCACGCAAAATGAAAGAGGTAATGGAACTGATTTTCAACCGTAGCGGCGGGGCAGAACTTTTTGCAGACGACACACTGCTTGATGAAACATTGTATATGTGAGGAAACTATGGAAAAACCAATGAATATAATAGCGCATATACACACCGATTTCCCTACAAAGTTTGGCATACCGCGTCAAAGTGGCCTTGCGGATTTTGAAGCAACGATAGTATTCGATCCAGAGTACAGAAACAGCGAAGCGCTTCGCGGCATAGAGGGTTACAGCCATCTGTGGCTGATATGGAAATTTTCCGCGGCAGAGCGCGACGCATGGTCTCCTACTGTTCGCCCGCCGAGGCTTGGCGGGAATAAACGTGTGGGCGTATTTGCGACGCGTTCTCCTTTTCGCCCTAATCCTATCGGTCTTTCGTCCGTAAAACTTTTAGGCGTCGAAAAGACTGCACAAGGAAGTGTATTGCGCGTTTCTGGTGCAGACCTTATGGACGGCACTCCGATATATGACATCAAACCGTATCTTTCATTTACCGACAGCCATCCCGACGCAGTCGGCGGCTTTGCCGATGAGCGCAAATCATATTCTTTGACTGTAGATTTCCCAAATGAACTTTTAGAAAAAATTCCCGAAAGCAAGCGCGATGCGCTTGTAGAACTTCTGTCCGAAGACCCGCGACCGCAGTATATTGAAGACTCTGAGCGTGTATACGGATTTGAATTTGCAAATTGTGAGATTAAATTCACTGTATCAAACGGCATTTTAACTGTAAAAGAGGTTATAGAAAAATAAAATGAAACTTACAAAACTTTTTGAAGAGGACAAACTTTCGCTTTCGTTTGAGGTATTTCCCCCAAAAGTTGATACGAATTTTGAGAGCGTAAAGCACGCTACCGAGGAGATTGCAAAACTTCATCCCTCATTTATGAGCGTTACATACGGTGCAGGCGGCGGCACAAGTAAATATACTCTTGACATCGCAGAGAATATCAAAAAAATGTACGATGTTCCAACGCTTGCACACCTGACATGCGTTTCTTCAACAAAAGAGACAGTGCATGCGAAAATTGAAGAAATAAAAGCAGCGGGGATTGCAAATGTAATGGCGCTTCGCGGAGACCTTACTCCCGAACTTGAAGCGTCCGACAGAAGTAAATGGCATTATCATCACGCAATTGACCTTGTTCGTGAACTCAAAGAAAGTAACGCAGATTTTTGTATCGGCGGTGCATGTTACCCCGAAATACACCCCGAAAGCGCAAATCAGAAAGAAGATATAAAATATCTCAAAGAAAAGGTAGACGCAGGTTGCGAATTCCTTACCACACAGATGTTTTTTGACAACAATCTGCTCTACAATTTTCTTTATAAGATTCGCGAGGCGGGAATTACCGTGCCGATAATTCCCGGCATTATGCCGATAACCAACGCAAATCAGGTTGACCGCGCGATTAAACTTTCGGGTTCGTTTATGCCTCAGCGCTTTAAGAGCCTTGTCGATAAATTCGGTAGTGACCCTGCCGCTATGAAGCAGGCAGGTATTGCTTACGCGACCGACCAAATTATCGACCTCTACGCAAACGGCATCAAAAATGTTCATGTTTATTCCATGAACAAGCCTGATGTTGCCGCTAAAATCCAAAGCAATCTTTCGGATATATTGGGCAAATGAGCATTGTATTAACTAAAAGTTACGTTGAACCGCCGTTTGACACAAAAGAGATTTTGCGGTATGCAATGTGCAAAGATGCAGACGAAAGCGTAACGTCTCTTTTAAATGAGTGCCTTGATGAAATCAAAGGTAAACTCGCATACAAAGTTTGTTACATTGAATTACCGATAGATGCGCTTTTTGCAGATGTAAAATCAGAGGTGCTTTCAAAGTATCTTTCTGATTGCAATAACTATGTCATTTTTGCCGCCACCGTCGGAATTGAACTTGACAGGCTTATCACAAAATACAGCCGCATATCTCCCGCTAAAGCGCACATGTTTCAAGCCATAGGGGCGGAGCGCATTGAGGCATTGTGTGATACATTTTGTGAAGCGATAAAGCAAGAATACAAAAACACAAAACCTCGTATCAGTCCCGGTTACGGCGACATGCCGCTTGAAATGCAAAGGGAGATATTTAACATTCTCGATTGCCCCAGAAAAATAGGGCTCACACTTAATGAAAGTATGCTGATGAGCCCCACAAAATCAGTTACAGCTTTTATCGGAGTTTTAAAATGAACATCTCAGAATTTTTAAAAAATAATATCGTTGTCCTCGACGGCGGAATGGGTACGCTTTTGCAGAGCGCGGGTCTTGCTGCAGGTGAACATCCTGAACTTTGGAACATTACTCACCCCGAAGTAATACAAAAGATTCACCGTGATTATTATGACGCAGGGAGTAACATAGTCAATACCAATACTTTCGGCGCCAATACTTTGCATTTCTCGCATGAAGAACTTGAACAAATAGTAAAAGCTGCGGTTGAAAATGCAAGGGAAGCGGCGAAAGTCAGTGAAAATCAATGCGAAAAGTACGTAGCGCTTGATATTGGCCCCACCGGAAAACTGCTTAAACCGTACGGCGACTTCGATTTCGAGGATGCCGTCGCTGTTTTCGCTGATACAGTAAAACTTGGCGTAAAATATGGCGTTGATCTCGTTATGATTGAGACGATGAATGACTCATATGAGACTAAAGCCGCATTGCTTGCCGCAAAAGAGAACAGTAATTTACCCGTCTTTGTCTCTAACGCTTACGGCGAGGACGGCAAACTTATGACAGGCGCATCTCCTGCCGCAATGGTTGCAATGCTCGAAGGTATGGGCGCTGATGCAATCGGCGTAAACTGCTCGCTCGGTCCGAAACAACTTGCCTCTGTCGTTGAAGAATACCTCAAATACGCGTCCGTTCCCGTACTTCTTAAACCCAATGCCGGTCTTCCCAAAAGCGAAAACGGCAAAACTGTGTATGATGTCGGCGCGGATGAATTTGCCGCCGATGTAAAAGCGCTTGTTGACAAAGGTGTGCGCATTTGCGGCGGATGCTGCGGTACAACACCCGAGTATATAAAGGCGCTTTCCGAAAAACTGGCAGGAAGCAAGCCCAAACCGATAACCGAAAAGAATTATTCGGTTGTATCTTCCTATACCCACGCAGTATTTTTCGGCGACTCTCCGATACTTATCGGCGAACGCATTAACCCTACAGGCAAAAAACGTCTCAAGCAAGCACTAAAAGATAATGATATCGACTATTTGCTTTCCGAAGCCATTAATCAGCAGGAAAAAGGCGTGCATATTCTTGATGTAAATGTCGGCATGCCTGAAATTGACGAGGTCGAAATGCTCAAAAAAGCAGCATTTGAGATACAGGCGGTCAGCAATCTACCGTTGCAGATAGACACCGCGTCGCCTGTGGCTATGGAAGTTGCGCTGCGCCGTTACAACGGTAAGGCTATGGTCAACTCTGTTAACGGTAAGCAGGAGAGCATGAAGGTGATTTTCCCGCTTGTTAAAAAATACGGCGGCATGGTCGTCGCGCTCACGCTTGATGAGGACGGCATCCCCATGACTGTCGAGGGCAGAGTTAATATCGCAAAGAAAATACTTGCCACAGCCGCCGAGTACGGCATTAATAAAAAGGATATCATTTTTGATACCCTTACAATGCCGATAAGCGCTGATATAAACGCAGCTAATGTTACACTCGGTTCGCTTAAAATAATTAAGGAAGAACTCGGATGCAATACCTCGCTCGGCGTTTCCAACGTGTCATTCGGACTGCCGAACCGTGACGCGGTAAACGGCGCGTTTTTCGCACTTGCTTTGTCAAACGGTCTTACAGCCGCTATTATGAATCCTTATTCTGCTGAGATGATGAAGACATATCATGCTTTCCGCGCACTTCGCGGTATGGATGAAAATTGCGCAGAGTATATTTCGTTTGCAGAAAGTTATGTTCCCGATACCGCGTCGGCTAATGCGGCACCGCAGGAGAAAAAAGACGAGTTTAAATCCGCTTTGCAGCATGCAATAGTGAAAGGTCTCAAAGAGCAGGCAGCAAAGCTCACAAGCGAACTTTTGTCGAGTACCCCCGCGCTTGACATAGTGCAAAACGAGATCATTCCCGCACTTGACATCGTCGGCGTGGGATTTGAAAAGAACACCGTGTATCTGCCACAACTTCTTATGAGTGCCGAGGCGGCAAAAAGCGCGTTTGAAATTATAAAAACTCACATGGCAAATACCGCCGAGCAGACTGCTTCAAAGGCAAAAATCATCCTTGCCACCGTTCACGGCGATATACACGATATCGGTAAAAATATCGTTAAACTTCTGCTCGAAAATTACGGTTTCGCAGTAACCGACCTCGGTAAAGACGTTGCTCCCGAGACAATCGTGGATGAAGTTGTCCGTCAGCACGCCCCCATAGTCGGTCTCAGTGCGCTTATGACCACCACTGTCCCCGCAATGGAAGAAACAATAAAGCAACTTCGCACCGCCGCACCATGGTGCAAAGTAGTAGTCGGCGGTGCAGTCCTCACCGAGGAATACGCCGCACAAATTGGCGCAGACAAGTACGCCAAAGACGCAATGGAAACCGTAAGGTATGCGGAAAGCTGTACCTAAGGAGATGATATGATAGGCTACAAAGCGTTTAAAAAAGGCATGGTGGCAACACCGACCGAAAGTGTCAACTTTCAATACAAAGTTGGATGCATTTACGAAGAATCCGAGGCGAATGTTGGAAAAAACGGTTTTCATTTTTGTAAAACTCCTCTTGATGTTTTTAAATATTATTCATTTGTGGATTCTCAGGGAGATTTGTGTGAATTTGCAAAAGTAGAATCGATAGATGATGCGGTCACAACAGACGGTGTTACTTTTGCTGCAAAGAGGTTGAAAATTAATTCTAAAATATCTTTTGATGATTTACTGAAAGACAGTATGAATTTAGACACCGTTGACGTCGGTAATGTCGAAATAATTTCCGCAAACGGCGCATCCACAGCTTTGCATAAAAATAATATGCGTATGTGCTTGAATGGTGATGATGCCAAAATCAATATAAGCGGTCATGGCTGTTTAACAGGAGCATGCAGTAATCGCGCTAAAATAGGGATAGTTGGCGATGTTACTCAAATTCGCTTGGAAGGTTGCGGCTCACGAATTGGTACAATCGGTTGTGACACGCGGCTTAGTTTAAGTGGCTACGGTGCACGTATTGGATCGAGCGGTTATAAGCTACGAATCGGCTCTGACGGCGATAATATTCGTGTTGGTTCGAGCGGCAATGACGCTGTAATTAATACAAAAGGCTACGGCGCGCTTGTCTCAACCTGTGGGGACCATTCCCGAATCAACTGTAGTGGTGAAAATAGCATTATTTCTTGCGTTGGTGTTGGATCCGTCGCTAAATCTTCAAAAGGTAGTTGGATCACGCTTGCAGAGTGGAAGTATTCCGCTGACAAACAATGTAATATTCCGGTATGCGTCAAAACGGAGTATGTAGACGGTGAGCGTATTAAGGCAGATACTTATTACGAACTGAAAAACGGCGATTTTACAGAGGTTGAGATTTTTTAACGTATTTTGTCCATAATTTTGCTAAAAAACTATTGACAACAACAAAATAATAATGGTATAATAATTTGCCGCATGAAATCGGGCTTTTTCAAGTGCGTGTATAACGCCGCCCATATTCAGCGAGTCATAAATGAAAGTGAGGTGCTTTTCGTGTTTGCAGTAATCGTAACAGGCGGAAAGCAGTACAAAGTCAACGAAGGCGACATTCTCTTTGTAGAGAAACTCGACGTTAACGAAGGCGACAAAGTTACATTTGACAAAGTGCTTGCTGTATCCGGCAATGCAGGTTTTGTCGTAGGCGCTCCCTATGTAGAAGGTGCAACAGTCGTTGCTAATGTCGTTAAGAACGGCAAGGGCAAGAAGATTGATGTCATCAAGTACAAGGCGAAGAAGAACGAGAAGAAGAAGATCGGTCACAGACAGCCTTACACCAAGGTTCAGATCGACAAGATCAACGGCTAATATTCTATGACTAAAATCGTTTTCTACAAAAGCGGTGATGTCTTTTACGGCTTTGAGGAGCACGGTCACACCGGTTACGGTGAGGCAGGCGACGATGTGCTTTGCGCAGCGCTGTCCTCAATGACAATGCTTATCATCAACGCTATAGAAGTTGTATATGCCTCGGACGTTGAATATACTATTGATGAAAAGACCACGGATATCAAATTGATTGCTCGCGGTGCCATCGAAGATGAAGACGAAAAGAAGCGTTATGCGATTTCGGGACTTATTACTGCTTACTTTTATCAGTTAAACGATTTGACTGAGGAATATTACGATTTTCTCGAAGTTGAAGCGCGTGAAATGCCGATATGATCGGCGAGAAATTTTAACGGAGGTTGCTATAATGTTAAAACTTAGTTTACAGTTCTTCGCTCATAAAAAGGGCGTAGGTTCTACAAAGAACGGTCGTGACAGTGAGTCTAAGCGTCTTGGCGTAAAGAGAGCAGACGGTCAGGCTGTAACAGCCGGCAATATCATCGTTAGACAGCGCGGCACTGCTATTCATCCCGGTAACAATGTTGGTATCGGTTCTGATGATACTCTGTTCGCTCTGATTGACGGTAGAGTAAAGTTCGAGCATATTTCCAAAACCAAGAAGTGCGTTAGCGTATACGCTGACTAATTTGGTAAAAGGTCGGGGCATACCCGACCTTTTTTACTAAGTTAAATTATAATGTAAAAATTTATTTAAAAATAAGATTGAATATTTGCTCTTTGCATAATATAATATGTAGAGAGATTGGAGGTCATTATGACACTTGTAGTATTGGCAGCCGGAATGGGCTCGAGATATAAAGGTTTAAAGCAGATTGACCCTATTAGCAAAGCAGGCGAGTTTATCATTGACTTTTCTGTTTTTGATGCAATTAAATGCGGATACAACAAAGTTGTATTTATTATTAAGCGTGATCTCTACGAGGTTTTTAAGGAGACAATAGGCTCCCGCCTCGAAAAATATATAGAAGTAAAATATGTATTCCAGGAAAATCAGTTCCTTGACGGCGTTGATATTCCCAAAGAACGTGTAAAGCCGTTCGGCACCGCACATGCGCTTCTCGCATGCTATGGCGTTGTAAACGAGCCTTTCACGGTTATAAATGCGGATGATTTTTACGGTGCGGACGCATACAAGTGTGTTTCCGAGTATCTTAAAAATAATCCCAAAGACGGCAAGTGCCATTTCTGCATGGCAGGTTATGAACTTAACAATACCCTCAGTGAAAGCGGATATGTTTCACGCGGTGAGTGCTTTGCGGATGACAACGGTTATCTTACCGGTATAGTAGAGCGTACTAAAATTTGTAAAAAAGAAGGCGGCGCCGAGTATCTTGATGGGGAAGAGTGGAAACCTATTTCCACGGACACCACCGTGTCGATGAATTTCTTCGGTTTTACCCCCGAGATCATCGAGTACATACGTGACGGGTTTGTAAAATTTCTCCGTGACCCGTCCACCGATCTTCTAACCGCTGAGTATTATCTCCCTTACGCGGTAACGCAAATGCTTCGCGACGGTCTTTGCGATATCAAACTTCTTCGCACAGATGCCAAGTGGTACGGCGTTACATATCCCGATGATAAACCTCGAGTTGTAAATGAAATTGAAAAAATGATTTCGTCCGGCTTATATCCGGACGGATTATGGAAATAATCCAAGGAGGAAAAAACTATGGCTATTCTCGTAACAGGCGGTACCGGTTTTATCGGTTCCCACACAGTAGTTGAGCTTTTGAACGCAGGTAAAGAGGTTATTATTGTTGATAACTTCTCGAACTCTAAGCCTGTCGTTCTCGACAGAATCGAAAAGATCACAGGTAAGAGATGCAAGCTTATTGAAGCTGATCTTCTTGACTATGACAAAATCGAAAACATTTTCAAAGAAAACAAGATCGAATCCTGCATTCACTTCGCAGGTCTCAAGGCAGTAGGTGAGTCGGTTGCTATTCCGCTCAGATATTATCATAACAACATTACAGGCACACTCAATCTGCTTGACATCATGTCCAAGTACGGCGCAAAGAAGATCGTTTTCTCTTCTTCCGCTACTGTTTACGGTAAGCCTAAGTCCGTGCCGATCAGAGAGGATGCAGACCTTTACACCACCAACCCCTACGGTGAGACTAAGCTCATGATCGAGCGTATTCTTTCCGACCTTTACAATTCCGACAAGGAGTGGAGTGTTTCGATCCTTCGTTACTTCAATCCTATCGGAGCTCACGAGAGCGGTCTTATCGGCGAGGACCCCAAGGGTATCCCGAACAACCTTCTTCCTTACATAGCAAAGGTTGCAATAGGTGCGCTTCCTTGTCTTTCCGTCTTCGGAAACGACTACAATACCCACGACGGTACGGGTGTTCGTGACTATATCCATGTTGTTGACCTTGCAATTGCGCATCTCCATGCGCTTGAGCGCGCAGAGAAGGTTACCGGCGTTGAGCACTTCAATATCGGTACCGGTGTTGGCTACTCCGTGCTTGATATCGTTCACGCATATGAGGAAGCAATTGGCGAAAAGATCAACTACAAGATTGTTGACCGCCGCCCTGGCGATATCGACGAATGCTACGCAGACCCCACCAGAGCAAAGGAACTCCTTGGCTGGCAGGCAACTCGCGGAATCAAAGAGATGTGCCGCGACTCTGCAAACTGGCAGAAGAACAACCCCAATGGCTACGATTCGTAATTAAATGATGTTAAAAATCCGACCAAAATTTTTTGGTCGGATTTTTTTCAAAAAAGTATTGACAAATTGTATCTTATACTGTATAATCAAATCGTAATCGAGAATAGGAATTACTACTAAATAAAAATCATTTATTCGGAGGTACTTATTATGGCAAAGTATGTATGTAGTGTATGCGGTTATGTTCATGAGGGAGACAGTGCTCCTGAGAAATGTCCTCAGTGCGGCGTTCCCGCGAGCAAGTTCGTAGAGCAGAAGGAAGAAATGGCTTGGGCGGCTGAGCACGTTGTAGGCGTAGCACAAGGCGTAAGAGAGGATATCATAGAGGATCTTCGCGCAAATTACATGGGCGAATGCACCGAGGTTGGTATGTATCTCGCAATGGCTCGCGTAGCACACCGTGAAGGCTATCCCGAAATCGGTCTCTACTGGGAAAAGGCTGCTTATGAAGAAGCAGAGCATGCTGCGAAGTTTGCAGAACTTCTCGGAGAAGTTGTTACCGATTCCACCAAGAAGAACCTTGAAATGCGCGTAGAAGCAGAAAACGGCGCGACCATGGGTAAGACCGATCTCGCAAAGCGTGCAAAAGAACTCGGTCTTGATGCAATCCACGACACAGTACACGAAATGGCGCGTGACGAAGCTCGTCACGGAAAAGCATTTGAGGGCCTCCTCAAACGTTTCTTCTAAGTTGAGATTTCAACCTTTTGTAAGATTGATAACCCCTTTATTTACTAGGTAAATTTCTCTTGCAACTGATTTTTCACTAAACAGAAAAAAACACAAAACGGGTTTTGTGCCGTAACTACGGCACAGCCCGTTTTTCACATATTTAGTGTGTTTTTTAGTGGGATTTCAACTCATTTCAATTTATAAAAACATTGAAAAGTGGGACAAATTTTGATTTACCCCACTTTTCTTTTTATAACACGATATGCAGGTAACTGAAGTTCAAAATACCCCTGTATACAGAACTCAAATATAAAATTGCAGAAAAATGACTGCTAAATATTTCTTTTCATACAGAAATCATATCAAATATATTTAACCTCAAAAAATCTTCAAATATTTCAAAGCAGCATCTATCTATTGTTGTTATTTCAATGTTTCTTATTTTAGAAACTGTAACCCTTTATAACCCTTATAATCTCAACGAAAAAGTATATTTTATAAAAAAACGCTTTATACATCTACGTTGTCATATAACTCATCTATACTCTGACTTGTAAGTCCTATGTATCTCATAGTAATTAAAGGGCTTGAATGATTGAAAATCTTTTGAAGTTTTGCAAGTACCATTGGGTCTTTTTCTATATTATCTCTGTAAACCCTATACCCAAAGGTGCGTCTTAACGAGTGCGCACCAAAATTACCTCTGATATTTAGTTCTTCTCCCAACCCCTTTAATATTCTTCTGACTGAATCTACCTCCAATGCTTCATCACCCTTACGAGACGGAAATAACCAATTTTCAGGATTATATTCATCCATACTATCAAGGTATAACAACAGGGCATCTTTGGCTGCTTGATTTAACTTGAACTCCCTCAATTTATTTGTTTTCTGCTCAATAATTTGCACCCTATCTTTAATATCTCTTTTAGAATTTGAAACATCTCCAACCTTCAACGCCAGCAAGTCCTGACACCTTAGTCCAATATTGCACCCGATAACGAAAAGTGCATAATCACGCTTGTTTTCTTTACCCAAAAGATATTGCTTTATCTTCTCTGTGTCCTTCTTGCTACGAAAAGGTTCTGTTTCGTACCTTATCCCCTTTGAAGTATCACGAACAACATTTTTAGAATACTTTTTACCCTCCATTTTTACACCTCTTTCATCTGACTGCCTTTTATAAAATAATATACAAAATGCAGTTTTCAATCACTAATTTTTACAACCTGAAATTCACCCGTATAAAACTTATATTGAAACTACAACAAAAATATAAACTTTACGAATACTGCCTCCTATGTAGGAGGCAGTATTCGTTTTCAATGATACAATTTACGAAACTGCTTTTTCCAGCATTGCATCAATATCTTTGAGTTGCTTACGCACCTTTGAAATTTCATCTTTTGTATCTTGAGCAATATATCTTTCTGTTTGACAAATAAACCCCTCTTTGTATAAATCCAAAGTCCTGTCAATAGAAAGTTCTAACGCCTGTAAGTTTATTCCTATAGTAAGCAAAAGAAAATCTATATTATCCATATAATACCCGAAACGAATTTCATCCCTATACTCTTGCTGTGTTTGGATATAACGAAACTTTTTCTCTATTTTCTCCACCTTATCACGATATTTACCTATTATTTTTACTGCTTCATCCTTTGTCATAATGATTACCTCTCTTTTATAAATTTTTCTTTCTCTCCCTGTCTGCACGCTCTATTAAATGCTCAACCCCGCAACGCAAATGCCATAAATATGGGTCACAATTTGCAAGAGCCTCAATGTTCCCATCTATCAGCCAATGAACTGCAAGCTGCATATTCCTTGTTTCTCTGTTTGTCGGTTTACCAACCACTTTGTCAAATGCCTGATGATAGTTAATCTTTTTACGCCCACTCATAAAAACACATCCTTTCATATTTTTACTTAATATATTTTTAACTGCCCATCTTTTTCCCGAATGTCCCTTTTTATAAAATATTACAGAAATATTCCCGACCACCCACCCCTGATATCAATACCCATACCTATCCCAAAAGATAACTTGTATTACATAATGCCAATGATGAAAGTTCAAGAATTTCTTTATTTATCTATGTATAAGAGTGATTGTTTAAATATGTATATATAGTTCTTTCTATATTATCTACAATAAGCAGAATTGATTTATGACCACCTCATAAAACCCGTAACCCCTACCTCTTTTCTAACAACTGTAGGACACTTTTATAATAACTGTAGTGTACTTTTATAAAAGATGTCTGAAAAACTGATATGACAACACAAATGAACACCAACAAAACCATACTTTGTGAAAATTTCGCAACTTTTTGGGATTATGCATTGAAAAATAGTGAATTTTCTGGTATTATATAGTAAAGTGCTTTTTTGTAACTTTAAGGAGGCTTATTATGGTTAGTTATAAACCCCTGTTCAGATATTGTCTTGAACACGATATTTCAAAGACTCAATGCAGACAAATGTGTGGAATTTCTCCAAACACTTGGACAAAGATAAACAGAAATGAAGAAGTCAGTATGACCATCCTCAACAAAATTTGTGCTGGGCTTGGTGTGTCTTATGGCGACATCATTGAATATATACCCGTAGCACAGGAAAACGAAAGTGAGGATAAGTAATATGGCTGAAATTACAAACGTTGGTGTAAATATATCCGAAAAGGCGTCTCTTATATGGAATGTTGCCGATATGCTGCGAGGTCCCTTTAAGCCTCACGAATACGGACTTGTTATACTCCCTATGACCGTAGTAAAAAGATTTCACGACTGCCTTTTACCTACTCACGCAAAGGTTCTTGAAACTTATGAAAAGGTCAAGAACTTGGAAGTTGTTGACGGATTTCTTACACGCTCATCAGGTTATCAGTTCTACAATATATCAAAGTACACCTTTGAAACTCTGCTCGCTGACCCCGAGAACATAGAAACCAACTTCAAGGACTACCTTGCAGGCTTTTCGGGTAACGTTCAGGACGTTCTTTCAAAGTTTGACTTTGATAATATTATAAAAAGAATGGTGGAGAGTAACACCCTTTATCTTGTTATAAAAGAGTTCAACTCCCCAAAAGGCTATCTTGGTCCCGATAAGATTTCTGCCGTTGACTGCGGTTATGTATTTGAAGACCTTGTACGCCGTTTCAACGAGTCTTACGGAGAAGAGGCTGGAGCACACTTTACAAGCCGTGATATTATCTATTTAATGACAGATATTCTTCTTTCCGATACCCGTTTTAACGGACAGAATATCACCGTTTACGATATGGCAATGGGTACTTCCCAGATGCTCTCCTGTATGGAAGAAAGAATACACGCCCTTGACGAAGATGCAACCGTAACTTGCTTTGGTCAGGAGTTCAACCCCTCAACTTTTGCTATCGCAAAGGCTGATATGATGATAAGAGGCGGAGACCCAAATAATATGAGATTTGGTGATACCTTGTCCGATGACCAGTTCAAAGGATATAAGTTTGACCGCATTATCTCAAACCCGCCCTTTGGTATTGATTGGAAGAGAGAACAAAAGGCAGTTGAAGATGAAGCAAAACTTGGCGAGGGTGGCAGATTTGCACCTGGACTTCCCAAAATTTCAGACGGACAGCAACTCTTTGTACTCAACGGACTTGCAAAACTCGCCGATGACGGAAAAATGGCGATAGTTCAGAACGGCTCACCCCTGTTTAGTGGCGATGCAGGTTCAGGCCCCTCTGAAATCCGCCGTTATATTCTGGAAAATGATTGGCTTGATGCTATTGTGCAACTTTCAACTGACCAGTTTATGAACACAGGTATCAGTACATATATTTGGGTACTTTGTAAAGACAAGCGTTCCTACCGTGTGGGCAAAGTACAACTTATTGATGCCTCTCATTGCTTTGAACCCAGAAGAAAGTCTATCGGCACAAAGAGAAACGATATTACCGATAAGTGCCGTGACCTCATTGTAAAAGCCTACGGAGATTTTGAAGAAGGTATCTTTGGAGATAAAGAGGGAATTTACTGTGAGTCCAAAATTTTTGACAGCGTTGAGTTCGGATATAACAAGATAGTTGTTGAAAGACCTACACTTGATGAGAACGGAAAACCTGTCCTCAAAAAAGGCAAACCCGTAGCAGACGCTAACCTTCGTGATACAGAGAATGTCCCTCTTGTTGAAGATATTGACGCATACTTTGCCCGTGAGGTTCTCCCCTATGCTCCTGACGCTTGGATAGACAAGAGCAAAACAAAGGTAGGCTATGAGATACCTATGACAAGATATTTCTATGAGTATCAGAAACCCGAAGCATCTGACGATATTCTTGCAAGAATTATAGGACTTGAAGAAGAAATCAGCGAAACATTGAAAGGGATATTGAAATAAATGTCTATAAAGAAACTTGATTTACCTGAAAAACCAATAGAGAAAAAATATGTAATTGCATATGTCGATTTATTGGGTACACAGGAATTATTATCAAACAAAGATACAGAAAATGTTTTTGAACATATATACTATTCATTTCTTACCGCAACCAAACTGCTTCCTACATTAGAGGAATTGAATTTAGATTCAATGCAATTTAAGGTTTTTTCTGACAATATTCTTGTTGCGTGTCCAGTAGAAAATACAGAGGGCAAAGAAGCAGTATTTAAGGCATATAAAAAGATTCGTAAATTTCTATACTTTTTCTTACCTCTGTTCACAAGAAAAGGTATTCTATTTAGAGGTGCTATCACTATTAATAACTTGCTAATTAACGATTTAATGGTATGGGGAGCAGGATTATCGGAAGCAGTTTACCTTGAGGAAAATATTGCAGTATATCCAAGAATTATTATTAGCGAAAGTTTATTGAAAGTCTTCGACGAATACAACCTTACAGGTGTTAAGTATGAAGAGAAATTCAGTTGCCTAAAGGATTCGGACGATAGCGTATACTTTGATTTTTTTGATTACAATGATTTCGGTGCTATGGATAGTTATTTACCCCATGCTAAAGCAAAAATAATTGAAAAAATCGAAGAAGAACAGACTGGAAAGAACAGACCAAAAGTTTTGCAAAAGTATTATTGGTTTAAGAATTATTTGAATGAAGTTGAGCAGATATACAACGAAGTCAAATCAAACTACGATATTTAAGATTTGTTACTAGGAGAATAAGTGAAAGTAATATACAGTTTAATTTTTGATATTATTACAGACCCTTTAGGGCTGCCCATCTCTTGGATATGTGAATACATAATATTATTGGTTGTTGGAGCAATTGCTTATAAAATAGCGTGGAATGTTTCACCTGGTGGTCTATTCGGCTCTGAAATACATTGGTTTGTCCGAATTTTAGCATTTATAGTTATATGGGCAATTATCTATGCGGTCATATGGACTGTTAAACTTATTGTTGCACATTGGGTAACTGTGATTTGCATATTAGGTGGAATTTTACTAATTTCTGCAATAATCACTTATGTTGTGCGAAGAAAACTAAATTAAATTCCTTTTAAATAAACGGAAAAGGAGAGCATTTCTATGAGAGAAATGAAAAACAGCGGTATTGAGTGGATTGGTGATATACCTAATGACTGGGAAGTTTACCCTGCAAGATATGCTTTATCTGAAATAAAAACAAAAAATTCATTAGGCGAAGTCAAAAATGCGTTACAATTCAAATTTGGAACAATAGTATCTAAATTAAATTTTGATGCTGATAGCGAAGAGTATGTTGCAGATACTATAACTAATTATACAATTGTTGACCCTAGGACAATAATTATAAATGGATTAAATCTCAACTACGATTTAAAATCGCTTCGTGTTGGTATGGTTAAAGAAAAAGGGGTTATTACATCCGCTTATTTAGCCTTGAAACCAGATGAAGATATAATCGATGCAGAATTTGCTACTTACTTATTTAAGGGATATGAAAGCAAAATGGCATTTCATAACATGGGTGCTGGTATTCGGTTGACTCTTGGTTTTAAAGAATTCAAAAATCAACCAATATTGTTACCTAGCAAAAAAGAGCAATTGAAAATAGTTTGTTTTCTCGACCGTAAATGTGCCGAAATAGATGCTGTTATAGAAAAGACAAAAGCGACTATTGAGGAATACAAAAAACTCAAGCAGTCTGTTATCACCGAAGCCGTAACAAAAGGCATTCGTGGTGACCGTCCGATGAAAGATAGCGGTATTGAGTGGATAACAGAAATTGCAGAGGATTGGAAAATTAGTAGAGTTGGTTTGCATTACAACATTATCTTGGGAAAAATGTTGTGCGACAAACAACGGAAAGACGATTACACACTTGAAGAATATCTTTGTGCAGCAAATGTTCATTTTGACGGTGTGGAAATTACCGATTTGAAAAAAATGTGGTTTTCTCCGATTGAAAAAGAAACTTATGCTGTAAAGATTGGAGATTTAGTTGTTGTAGAGGGCGGTGCAGGTGCAGGTGGCTCAAGTATCGTATATCAGTTAAATAATCCGACCTATGTTCAAAACTCGGTTATGATTGTTAGAAATAAAACAAATTCGGATAACCGATATTTAAGATATTGGATAGAATGTCTTGTTAAAAAAGGCTATATTTCTGTTGTTTGCAATAAAGCGACTATTCCACATTTTACGAAAGACAAATTAGCAAGTATGCCTGTTCCTGTATTATCTACAACGGAACAACTTGAAATTGCCGATTATCTTGACAGTAAATGTGCAGAGATAGACACCCTCATAGCGAAGAAAACCTCTTTGCTTGAGGAAATGGAAAACTACAAAAAATCTGTAATTTATGAATATGTAACAGGTAAGAAAGAAGTGATGTAAATGTCCAAAACCAGTTATGAAAAAGCAATTGAAAAGCAAATAAAAGCAGCAGAACGAAGAGAGAAGAAGGAACGACTTACTAAACAGGCGTTGTCAGTAATAAACGGACAACCTTCAATTAGTGGCATGAGAATACTCGATGCTGCTTCGGAAGAAGTTTTAAGAATTATTCTGGATTTATATGATGGCAATGTGGAACGCTCCGTATGGAATGAAACCGAAGTATTCCCACCAGCATATGACTACTCGCTTGGGTTAGAGTTTGAAAAACTTGAGTTATATGGAATGATAACATCATCAACTATGTCTGTTGATGGTTCATGGGGCGTGTTACTTACTCCGCAAGGAATTACATATTTTGATGATAAGTCAAAAGCATATGAAAAAGAGAAAACACAGCAGGAAAACGGAGTTAAGCCTATGAGAAAACAATATGATGTTTTTATATCTCATGCCAACAAAGATAAATCAGATTATGTTGACTCGCTATATATGGCAATAAGAAAATTAGGAGTAAATATATTCTATGATTCCGAAGTGCTTTCTTGGGGTGACGATTGGAAAAAAGTTTTGCTTGAGGGAACGGAAAAATCAGAATTTGCAATAATAGTTATCTCGGAAAACTTCTTTGGTAGAGAGTGGACAGAAAGGGAACTTGAAGAATTTTTGAAAAGGCAGAATACAAGTGGTCAAAAAATAGTTCTCCCTCTCTTACACAATATTTCGCTTGATATGTTAAAGGAACAATATCCTACGTTAGCGGATATTCAATGTATAGATACCGAAAGATTCTCAAAAGAAGATATTACCGTATTGTTTGCTAAGGAATTAATCAAACGTTTGAAATAGAGGTGAACAAATGAACAATAAAACAAAACAGCACATTGTGCTGATAATCTTTACCGCTATATTGATAACAATAGCCATTTGTGTTGCAGATTATTTTAATGTTTTTGCCAATATAGGTATTGATACTGCAAACATAAATTTTGATTTTTTATCAATCTTTATATCTAACTTAATAGTAATACTCTTATTTGTTATTACTTATTTGATTGTTGACGCTCGCAATATTCAGAAAGAGAAAAATCAGCAGGAAACGGCATATATTACTCTAATGGGAATTTATGAGAGATGCAAAGATATGGTCGAACTTTTTTCACAAGAAGAATTGCGAAACAAGGCCGTAGAAAAAATTGATGGGGACAAATTGTTGTTCGATGATAAACCGCATATGCATTATTTGAACTATCCTTTTGAAAATGAAACAATAATATATAGTTTTGCGGGTTCAGGAGTTTTTTCAAAAAGTGTATTTGAAGAATTTGTTTTAATTAAAAAAGAATATCAAAAATATATCAATGTTGCATTGATTTTTTACGACCATTATAACGAAATCAAGCAAATAGAAATAAACTTATCTAATCAACTATCTAATGCTATTGAGAAAATAAAAAAATCTTTGGAAGAAGGTGATGTTAAAAAATGATTTCAACTGAAAAACGCTTTGAAGAAGATATAGAGTCCTTCTTTCTAACAGAGCAGGGCGGATATACAAAGACGGCTGATACATACGATGCAAACACAGGTCTTTTTATTTATACCCTTATAAATTTTATAAAGACGACACAGCCGAAAGAGTGGATAAGATTTGAAAATCAATGCAACTCTGACCCCATAAAGAAATTTTGTCTTGCATTTGACAATGCCGTTGACTCCGACGGACTTATATCGGTATTAAGACACGGCTTTAAGTACAGAGGGATAACGTTCAGAGTTTGTTATTTCAAACCCGAATCACACCTTAACAAGACTGCAAGTGAGTTATATGAACAGAATGTGTGCAACGTTGTCCGTCAATGGCATTATTCTGCCGATAACAACAAATCTGTTGATATGGTGCTGGCACTTAACGGCATACCCGTTTTTGCATTGGAACTGAAGAACCAATACACAGGTCAGAACGTTGACAATGCAAAGACACAATGGATGTACGATAGAGACCCCAGAGAACTCCCGTTCAGATTTAACAAGAGAATACTTGCATATTTCTGTGTAGACCATACGGATGTCTTTATGACAACGAAACTTGAAAAGGGAGATACACGCTTTTTGCCCTTTAATCAAGGCTCAAATGGTGCAGGTAATGATGGCGGAAAAGGAAATCCCGCAAACCCCGACGGATATCCCACAGCATACCTTTGGGAAAAGGTTTTACAAAAGGATAGCGCACTTGATATTATTCAAAAATTTATCCATTGTAAAGGTAACAAGGTACTTATATTCCCTCGTTTTCACCAATTAGACGTTGTTCGTAAACTCATAGCAGACGTTAGAAACAACGGAACGGGTGTAAACTATCTCATTCAGCACAGTGCAGGTTCGGGAAAGTCCAATTCTATTGCCTGGACTGCCTACCGTCTTGCCTCATTACACGATGAGAACAACAAACCTATTTTCTCATCTGTTATTATTGTTACAGATAGAACTGTTCTTGACAGACAGTTGCAAGATACCGTTTCGTCTTTTGACCATACACTTGGAACAGTTGAGACCATTGGTGAGGGCAAGACCTCCAAAGACCTGAAAGATGCAATAAATAATGGTAGCAGAATTATTGTTACTACCTTACAAAAATTCCCTGTAATCTATACCGAAGTTGACAATACGAAAGGTAGAGGCTTTGCAGTAATTGTAGACGAGGCACACTCTTCACAAACTGGTTCGTCTGCAATAAAGTTAAAGACTGCTCTTGCTGATACAGAAGAAGCACTCCGAGAGTATGCAGAGATAGAGGGTAAAGCTGAAGAAGAGATTGACAAGAACGACAAACTCGTACAAGAGATGATTGTTCACGGAAAGCATAAAAATCTCTCATTCTTTGCATTTACCGCAACCCCAAAGCCTCAAACTATCGAAATGTTCGGTACGGAATATGCCGACGGCTCTTTCCACCCGTTCCACGTATATTCAATGAAACAGGCTATAGAAGAAGGCTTTATTATGGATGTTCTTCAAAACTATATGACCTATCACACCTGTTATAAGATTGCAAAGACTATTCCCGACAACCCCGAAGTACCCGCATCACGAGCAGCAAAGGTTATACGCCGATTTGAAGAACTTCACCCCTATAACATATCACAAAAGGCACAGATAATTGTTGAAACGTTCCTTTCCACTACCTCAAAAGCAATAGGCGGAAAAGGTAAAATGATGGTTGTTACCTCATCCCGTCTTGCCGCCGTAAGATACTATCACGAGGTAAAGAGATATATTGAAGAAAAGGGATATGACAACGTTGATATCCTTGTTGCTTTTTCAGGTGCAGTTAAGGATGGTGGAGAAGAACACACCGAAACAAGCCTGAATGTTCGCCGTGACGGCTCTCACATCACCGAAGAACAGACAAAAGCAGAATTCCACGATAATTTCAACGTACTCATTGTTGCAGAGAAGTATCAGACAGGCTTTGACGAACCACTTCTTCACACAATGATAGTTGATAAGAAACTGCGTGACGTAAAATGTGTTCAGACTCTTTCAAGACTTAACAGAATTTGTGCAGGAAAGAACGATACATTTATTCTTGATTTTGTCAATACCGCAGATGATATAAGAGAGGCATTTCAGCCGTTCTATCAGGAAACATCACTTTCACAGGAAGTAAACGTTGACCTGATATATAATCTGCAAAAGGAATTGCACAATTATAAAATATATTCCGATAACGATATTGAGGCTTTCTGCAACGTCTATTATTCTGACAAAAAGCAAGACAGCACAATGATGGGCAAAATGACCTCAGCCTTAAAACCCGTTGCAGATAGATACAATGATAAGGCGACTGATGACAGATACAATTTCAGGCGTCAACTTCGTTCCTATATCAAGTGGTACGGCTACATATCACAGATATGTCGTATGTTTGACAAGGATATGCAAAAGGAATATGTATTCTGCTCATATCTTCTCAAACTCCTGCCCGCCGAACCCGTACATATGATTGACCTTGAAGGCGCTTTGAAGTTGGAGTTCTACAAGTTAGAGCAAACCTTCAAAGGCGACATTGGACTTATAGACCAGTCAGGAGAATATGAACCTGCCAAAGGAAAAGGAAAGGCTGTACCCGAGCAGAAAGAACCTCTTGAAGAAGTTATTCAAAAGATAAATGAACTTTTTGCAGGTAACTTCACCGATGCAGACCGAGTGCTTATATATGCTTTGCACGACCGCCTGAAAGATGATAAGAAGTTGCAAAAGGTCGCAAGAAGTTCTGACCCGCAAGTATTTGCACAAAGCATTTTCCCAAAAACCTTTGACGAGGTTGCACAGGATAGTTATGTTGAGCAGACAGAGGCGTTCACTTCTTTGTTCCAGAATAAGAGTAAGTACAATGCCATTATGTCAGCACTTGCAAGTATGTTGTATAAAGAATTTAATAGACCTAATGTGTAAGATAAAGGGCAGTCGGCAGTTCGCCGGCTGCCCTTTATGTAGTCAGAGGGTTTAACTGTTGGCAATAATTTTTTTGGATTCCTGCAAACAGTCCCTTATAAAAAGTGCTTTGCTTTTTGTGTCATCGTCTTCCATATCATCAGAAATTGTATCATTTAATTCAACATAAAACAAACCTAAGGAATGTTCTATTTTATCCATAATAAATAGTGTTATATGGAAGAATAAGGCATATTGAGATTCTTCCCTAGTTTCTTTATACATTTCTTCAAATTGTTCGCTGTGGAATAACCAACAGTTGAATGTAAACCCCGAATCTCTGAGCATCTCATTAGTAAAGTCCAAGCCGAATTTTTCAGCAAGACCAAATTCAAAATCAATTGCGTTTTCTAATTGTGAAATATCTTCTTTATATTTTTTATTATTCATAAAGCCGACATTTAAACCTCTTGCTTCAAATATTTCTGTTAAGCAGCGAATAACGTTTTTAAAGTAAATTGAATTCTTATTAAGCATTTAAAAAACTCCTTATTATTAATATTTTTTGAAAGTATTTGTTTTACCCTTAAACAAACTTGCGAATCCAAAATTATTTATCACAGCCTTTCTAAAATGTGTTTTCGGTACCGTTGTGTAATCATTCTAGCACACCCATTTTTCAATCGGGTGCGTTTTTCGATTCACCATTTTTGTGTATGGATTTTGCTTGATTACACCTATATTATGGCACATCCGTATTTTGGCCCGATGCATTTTTCGATTTCTTGAATTTGGTATCTCAAAAGTAGTATCGGCATCCAATGATTACATTGGTATTATTGCATAAATTAAAAATTGACCAGTTAAGTTTTTCGATATACAAAAAGATAACCGCGTATGCATAAACACACGCGGTTGTCTTTCATTATAATAGGAAGATTAAATATCAAACAGAGTTGCAGGCTGGTTTATCTTTTTAAGTGCATTTTTTAATTCTTCTTCCGTAAATGCCTTGTCTCCGTATAGGGCAGTATATTTTGTGAATTTTTCCGAAGCACAGCCTAAAGCCCGAGATAACTCACCCCTGTTAAACAGTTTGTTTTCTCCCAATGTGTAATAATCTAATTTCTTTGCAAGAGTTATTCTTCTAATACCTGTAAGAGTTTGTTTTAGAATTGCAACAACTGTTTCTTCTGGTATTTCATACAGCGGTGATGTAAGAATACCGACAACAGTATCAAGAAAGGAACATATTATTTCATATTGTTTATCAGTTATCAAATCAATAACAAGATTTCTGTCCAATTTTACAGGACCATCCTCATTTTCTCCGTTCAGACAAAAAACATTTTTCCAATGTTGCCAAAACTCCGCTACGCCTTTGGCTTCCAAATACGCACGTCCGAGTTCTTCACCGAAAGGACAAGTATATTCACCAAGTTCATCCTCTGATGTTAAATCCGATGCAACATAGGAAGTCCAGAAGTTTTCCTTTTTTGTCATTTCAAGTGTTAAATAATCAAGTTCGTCTTCTGCTCCATTGAAGATATCAAGGAATAAGCGTCCTTTATCGTCGTATTTATCGAACCTTCCGAAGTCGACATCAAATCTTGCAAGCAGGGCTTGTACTGCATAAGTGGGAGAAGTAAATAAAAGTGATGTTTCTATTTCGTCCAGATATGCCTCAAGTGCTTTTAGGTCTATATTGCAGTACGGAACAGGTTTGCTGACAAAACTCAATAAAGGCTTGAAATTTATGCTGTCAGCATCAAAAGTAATACCTATATTTTTTAATGCTTCATAATCATTTTCATTTAATTCTTTGGCTTTATGTGAAATCAGCAATAGTTTTTCATATGTAGCCTTTTTTATATTTATATACAAGGAAAAGAATGGGAGTTCATCAAAAATCAAATCAAAATGATATTTGTACGCATCCTCTTCTGTGTTGGATTTTGCACCTAATCTTTCTTTTATAGTATTCAACATAAAGTAAATATGCCGTTTTATCTCGGACTGCATTTCTGTAATAGATAATTTTGTTTCCATAATAACCTCTTGGTGTTTTTGTTTCCTATATTGTAGCACATTATTGTAAATTTTTCAACAAAATCGAAAAACGCATCCGCTCGATTTTTTGAATGTATTATAGTATAAGCACCCTTAAACAAGCACTTGCTAAAATATTCCGAATAATTCGGGAACAACACTTAAATAGATAAAATTTACTTACTGAAATTTTGTGTATTTATTTTGGTTAAAAAATAAGCATAAACAAAATTTAAAAGTAAGGTTATCAAAAAAATAAATTTATCTAACACATAAAATAGTAACTAATATATTTATATGTTCGCAAAAAGTTCGTATGGAATTCGTGTGAACGAAGCATTGAAGAGTTACAGTAGTTTCGTGAACAATAATGTGTCCTCAAAAGTGGGGAAGAAAGGAGCTTATATGGCTACATTAAAAAATGCTGCCAAAGGCAGCAAGATTAAAGATATAATAACCGCACAAGAGGTTATTAAGAAAACAGATTATAAAGGAGTATATTTTGACTCCGCGACAGATACTTGGGGGTTTAGACTTGCAATAAAGGATGGAATGGGTGAAAAGTTCGACACCGACCGCAAGGGTTATAAAACCGCATATCAGGCAAAGACCGCACGTGAAGAACTTCGATGTGAAATAAAAAAGAGAACTGCACCTGTTGAAACTCCCAAAGAAAAGAATTATGACAAGACTTTTGAAGAAGTTTATCAGCATTATTTGGAGAATAGAGCATTTGAAAAACGACCTTCGACTTTAAGAAGACAAAAGGCACTTTGGGAACATCATATTAAAAGTGTGTTTGGTGATAAAAAACTTTCCGAAGTCACAAAATCCGATATGTACAACTATCTATTAAAGTTATATAAGGATGGAGATGACTATACCCGCTATGAAAAACATTTCTCATCTGGTTATTCCTATGCCTATGTAGAAGGATTTCTGAAATTCTTTTGGTTGATTTACGGATATGCTTATGACAACGACTGGGTAGACCCTGCAAGATACACAAAGGATTTTCTTAACAAAACAACAAAATTGAGAATGCCACAAGAAATACAAGACGAGGAAGAAGAAACAAATAGAATAGAAATTTTTAATCAATCAGAAATAGACCAAATTAGAGAAATAATTAAAAATGGCAATTTGTTCATTAGTTTTCTAATCTGTTATCATTGTGGAATAAGAATATCAGAATGTATGGGATTGATGTGGAAGGATTTTGATATTGAAAAGCATCAGTTACATATAAGACGTCAAATGTTGTATGATTATGACGATAAAGTGTTTTATCTTGGTCCATTAAAAACAAAAAACAGTAAACGAGATATACATATTCCACAAGTGTTATTTGATTATCTTATGAAATATAAAGAAGAACAAGACAAGGCGAAAAGTCTGAAAGGATATAGGAATACAGAGGTTATATATGACCGTAATGGCAAAGACAAGGATGACCCCATAAAAGGCGGTGATTTTATTCAGCGAAAAGAAAACGGCGAACTGATTACTATAAACAGCGTAAAATACTGGACTAATAAGGTAACCAAGGAAACAGGAATAAATTTTCACTTTCACATTCTTCGTCACACTAACGCATCAATGTTGGCTGCAAGAAATATTCCGTTGAATACTCTTGTCAAGCATTTAGGACACGGAAATGCAAATGTCGCTCAAAGATATTATATTGCTTGTACCGAATTAGCAGAAGAAAGACTTGCTCAAGCATTAGAAGAAATCTGTTAAAAATAGATTTTATATTGTAATTTCAAGTCTTAAGAAGTGCCACATTAATTGCGGGGTAAAAAGTGGGGTTGAGTTGGTCAACCCCCTCAAAACCTTGCAAAATCAAGGAGGTGTGGTGAAGAAGCTCGCCACGGAAAAGCATTCGCAGGTCTTCTCAAGAGATATTTTAACTAATTTTAGATACATATAAATAAAATTAGTAAAGTCTCGGAAGCCGCATAAAATAAGGCTTTTTCAAGGAATAGACACGAAACACGATTATCTGTTTTTGGATAATCGTGTTTTTTTGTATCTATTTATATTTTTGCGATACGTGGGAAATCCGTGGGAAATTTGAAGCAAAATGCGAAAAATTGAAAATTTCCCACGAAAATCCCGCAAACCCTTGTCAGTACTGGGCTCACGGGCTCTTGAAAATTTGCAATGTGGGAAAAAATTTCGGCAAAATTAAGATTTCTGCTTTCAAAATGCTACACTGAAAAGTAGAAGGAGGAAAGCAAATGAAAGGCAGTGTAAGAAAGAAGGGCGCATCTTGGTCATATCGCATTGAACTTGGGTTGGTCAACGGCAAAAGAAATCAAATAGAAAGGAGTGGTTACAAAACAAAAAGGGAAGCCGAAAAGGCACTTAACGATGTTTTGTATCAATATAACAATACGGGTGATTATATTGAGAATAAGAAGATCACTTTTACCGAGGTGTACACAGAGTTTATTGAGAATGAGGCACTGGCAACAAGAGCATATGCAACTATTGTCAGATATAAGTCACTGTATAACAATCACTTCAAGGATAGGTTTGGTCCCTATTATATGTATCAAATCACCGCAAATTCTATAAACGACTTCTTGAACGAAAAGCGCACCTATTTAAGTGAGGAATTCGTCAAAGGGCTTTACAAATTTCTAAAGGTGCTTTTCGGATACGCACACAAAAGGCAATATACGAAGAAAGATATTTTTGAAAGTGTCACCGCTCCGCCTGATCCCCGCCATGTCGGCGAAATTCGTGCCTACACCGCTGATGAGCTTGCAGCAATGGAAGAACGCTTGCAGGGAACAAACGTCATCATATCCTTTTATATCGCTCTCAATACAGGTATGCGTGAAAGTGAAATCTTCGGACTGCAGTGGAGTGATGTCGATTTTGAAGCAAGTAAAATCAAAGTACATAAACAACTTTTATTTCAAGATAAGAAGTGGTGTTTTTGTCCTCTTAAGACAAAGAATGCCTACAGAAGTGTCAATATTACCGATAACTTCTGCGAATATCTAAAAAGCTTAAAAGAGCAGCAAGCAGAAAACAAAGTATTTTACGAAGACGGATATAAAAGGAACTTTATAACAGACCGCCTTGTACGCAATAAGGAAAAATTGCTTGAAATAACTGATTTTATCAATGTAAAACCCAACGGTGAAATGCTTACTACCAATAGCATCAAGTTTATGGCGAATATTATGAAAAACGAGCTTAATATACCGTTTAAATTTCATAATCTGAGGCACACATTTGCAACCGTTCTTGCAGAAAGCGGTGTTAGCCCTAAGTATGTGCAAGAAACACTCGGACACGCAAAACTCGAATTCACCTTGCGCTACTATACCCACATCACCGAAAAAATGGGCAGTGCCGCCAAAGAAGCCCTCGAAGGCTTAGTTAGTTTTAAAAGTAATAAGGAGAATAAATAATATGAATGCAGTAGTTTTTCATCGTGAATGCTCAAGATTTATATTTTCGCATGGTTCAAAAGTATCAAAAAAGTTCGATCTAGTTATAGGTGGTCTCGTGAGAAATGAAAAGCCGATTATTGACGCTTATGTAAAACATATTTCAAATAAAAAATATAGCGATTTATACGAAATTCGCTTTCAAGTTTCAGGTAAGCTGATAAGAATCCTATTTGCAAATGATGATGAAGAAAATGATATTATATTTTTGCATGCTTTTGAGAAAAATGATAAGAAGGATACCGACAAGGCATTAGAAATAGCATACAAGAGATTAAAAGCTTATAAATCTTAAAAACTAACAGAGTCAAGAGTTTTTTACCCTTGACTCTGTTTGCTTTATATTAATCATGTTGTCTCCGGTTCAAGCCCAGCAGGGGGAGTCAAAGAGAGATCGCAATTCGCAGTCTCTTTTTTCGTTGTTTACAATGCGCACTGTGGTGTGGTATAATTCTATTATACAAAAATTGTCATGTTTTAGCAGGAGTGCGAGAAAATGAAAATATTGCTTTCCGGAAAAGGTGATTTGCAAAGTTATGTTGATGCGGTAAAAGGCGTTGGTGCTGAAGCAACCGCAGAGTATATGCCCAGGTCTGACGTTGGATATGACGGGCTCATCCTTTGCGGCGGCAGTGATATTGATCCGAAATTCTATAACGAAGAGGTCAACGGCTCATTAGGAATTAATACGGAGAGAGACATGGCTGATTTTGAAGTGGTTGAGAGGTTTATCAGTGCAGGCAAACCGATTCTTGGAACTTGCAGAGGACATCAGTTCATCAATGTATTCTTCGGCGGCTCGCTTTATCAGCATATACCAGAAGCGGATTTGCATACCGGTAGTAAGGCACACCTTGTTACCTCGGAGCCGAATAGTATATTGCGAGAACTTTATGGTGCTTCATTTTCGGTGAACAGTACGCATCATCAGGCGGTAAAGGAGCTTGGAAACGGTCTTCGTGCGACAGCGTTCTGGGATGTAAAATATGTGGAAGCTATGGAACATATCTCGCTTCCCATAATCAGCGTACAATGGCACCCGGAAGGAATGTGCTTTGACCGAAGAAGAGAAGACACAGTAGATGGCGCAAAGATATTTGAGCATTTTATTAGAATGTGCGAAGGTATAAAAAAACACCACGATGCCTGTTAATATTCCTATAAAAAGGATGTTAAATTATGACGGAAGGAGTTTTTATATGAATACTATAAAAATCAATTCAAATGGAGTAAAGATGATAGCACATAGAGGTTTAAGCGGAATTGAAAGGGAAAATACATGTCCTGCATTTGTTGCTGCTGGAAACAGGAGTTACTTTGGCATAGAAACCGATGTGCATATCACAAAGGATGGAAAATTTGTAATTATCCATGACGAAACTACGGAAAGAATTTCTTCGGGCAAGCACAGCATCAATGTAGAAGAAAGTGACTATTCAGAAGTTGAAAGAATTGTGCTTCCTGATTTAGATAGCACAACGGACAGAAAAGATATAAGAATACCTCTTTTGAGGGAATATATCAAGATTTGCAAAAAGTACGAAAAAG
>JAFTXX010000032.1 GCA_017461475.1 Clostridia bacterium | reverse complement strand
TCGCATTGCAACAACCCCCGCTTGTCATCCTCGAACGGAGCACAAGGAACCGAAGGTTCCTGCCATACTCGCAAAGCGAGTATGGGCGGAGTGAAGGATCTTGCGGGGAGATGTTTGCTTATACGCTAAACATTTATTTACATCAACCATCTTTTTATGGATGTGCAAAAAATTATAACGGAGTTCAAAAAATTCGGATTTTTCTTGTTTTTTTAAAAGACGTTCAAAATTGATACAAAAGTACATCATCGTACAAATAAACCGCTGATTTTGGACGGTTTTTTTTAACGTGAAAAAAGTTGATTTTATTATATCGTTTTTGATTTAATTTAAACTGTGGAAAAAACTACCCAATCCGCCCCCTTTTCTTGAAATAAATGTAAAATCGGTGTAAAATATTATATGCCAAAGTATAAAATTCAAGATGGAATATCAGACAAATTTTGTACTTTATAAAATGAAAACAAATTAAAGATATAGAAAAGGAGACCCCATATGCAAAAGAAATTATTTGGAATTTTGCTTGTGCTTTGCATGATGTTCGCGGTCCTCGGCATAACCGCCGCGGCGACGGATTACTACGTCGATGAGACCCTTACGGAATCAGGCGATGGCACAACAGCCGAAACGGCTTTTGCCACATTTAATGAGGCAATAACCGCGGCAGACACGGTTGTCACCGAAGATAATCCGGTTACGGTTCACATCATCGGTACGGCAGCTGTTGGCGCAGCCTATAACATGCCTGAATACGAAGGCACGATTAAAATCGTCGGCGAAGACGGCACCACACCGACGCTCTCTTTCGGCGGCAGCGCTACGCAGTTCTACTCGAACGGCTCGCTTGAATTTGAGAATATTGCGTTCGATAACGGTGGTACTAAAAGTTCAAACAGAATTTCCTTAGTAGCGCAGAACAACAAACTTGTTCTCGGTAGCGGACTTACCATGAGCAACGCGTCAGTTTGCGTAGTAGGCGGCTATTTTCAGCCCACCTCAGTAGACCCTGTTACTATAAACTCGGATATAACCGTTCTTTCGGGTTCGTATGACATTGTTACAGGCGGTTCGTTCCATGCCGGTGCTTCAAGCATAGACACAAAAGTGACAAGTGCCGATATCAATATTGTTATCGGTTCGGCTAATAACACCGTAACCATAAACCGTTTCGGTCCTTTCGGCGTTTGGGGTAATATTCCTTATAATTCTGATTCGGAAATGAATGCCACTGTAACTGTTGCGGGTGCTGTTACGGTAACCGGCTGGTACACCGGCGTTATCTACTTCTGCTCGGCAGACTATCTTGCTCCGTACAATGTTGACCTTATCATTCAGGGCGACATTTCGGTTGCTCCGGATAAGATATATGTAGAAAATAAGGCGTACACTTTAAACTACAACGTTTACTATGACACAAGAGTAGCTACCGCAGCTGAAGATGCGGATCTCTTTACATCGGGCACTGGTACTTATACATTTAATGTTATCAAAGCAGACTACACCGTATATTGTGAAAACAATGTCGGTCACACCTACGAAAACGGCGAATGCACAAACTGCGGTGCTGTAGAGCCTAACACCGGTGCGCACGGCGAAGACACTTTCACTTGGGAAATCGTTGACGGTAAAATGGTATTTACTTGCGCGGGCGAAGGATGCGGAGCGACACTTGCGTCCGTTACTCCCACTGCCGAAACCGTTTACGTGAGTGCAAACGGCATTACCCTTGCGAACGATGTTACCGATGCAATCGGTACCACCCCGGAACTTGCATTTGCAGATTTTGACCTTGCTATGCAGTATGCGGCACTTGCAGCAACCGAGGGTAAGACCGTTACCGTAACCGTTGTTGACACCATTGAAATTGCCGACAACAACGCAAAAACTACAGAAAGCGCATACACAATGCCCGAATATGCAGGCACTGTTAAAATCGTAGGCGCAGAGGGTGCAAAACTTACATTTGGTGCAGAATATATCTATTTGAACGGCTCTCTTGAAATAAGCAATATTGAGTTTGGCAACACGGCAAAACGCTATTTGGTTGCGCAGAGCAACAAACTCGTTTTAGGCGAGGGCATTACAAATACTTCTTCAAGTTATCTCGTTTATGTAATCGGCGACTGCTACGGTACACAGAGCGATGTAATAGCAAGTGACATTACTATCCGCTCGGGTATTTACAACCTTGTTACAGGCGGTACGTTCAACAACACGGATTATATTAAAGGTACATTTAATATAACTGTCGGCAAGACAAACGAAAACGATACTCTTGTTATCGACCGTTTCGCTCCTTTCTCTGTTTACAGAGGCCGTCCCAGCGAAGACCTTGCTGCAACCGTTAAGGTTGACGGCGGCGTTACCGTAAACACATGGTTTGTTGACAGAATTCTCTCCGCTACCAATGATACGGAATACGAGTATTTTGTTGACCTCTATCTTAACGGCGATATCACTGCCGGCAATGAAAATATGTTTGCAAGAGGTCCCAAAAACGGCGGCGGTCTTGCAGGCACTAAAGTAACCTACAATATCTACAGCGACACCATAACCGACGAAACCATAGTGGCAGATGTTGCTCTGTTTACCGGTCTTGAAGAAGTTGTCACTGAAGAAAGTGTAACATCTACGGTTATTGTTAATGTACACAATACCGCCGCGCCCGCGGGTTACACCATGGCAATTGCGGACGGCGTGGCAACATTCACTTGTGCGTGCGGCTGCGAAACAGTTCTTGCAGAGCATGATACTCTTGCATCCACCATCTATGTCAGCGAAAACGGCGTTTCCCTTGCAAACGGCGTCAGCGACAAGATCGGCACCACCGCAGGCATGGCGTTTGCAGACTTCGATATGGCAATGGAGTATGCTGCAAAGGCTGCAGCTGCAGGCGTAACCGTAACCGTTAACGTTATCGGCAAAGTTGCAGTAAATTGCACCGAGACCGCATATACCAGTTCTACCTATTATGTTTATGCAATGCCCGAATATGCAGGCACTGTTAAAATCGTCGGCGTTAACACCGATGTCACCAAAGCAACCCTCAATTTCGGCGGCACGGCTAATGCGGCTCTCCTCTTAAACGGCGCGCTTGAGGTCGAGGGCATCACGCTTGACAATAACGCAACAGACAACAAAATTCACATCTTCGCACAGAACAATAAACTCGTTTTAGGTAATAATATTACCAAAGGCAATGCAACTATCTATGTTTACGGCGGTTTCTGTGAGCCTACCGAAGAAAATACCGTAGACGGCGATGTAACTATTCGTTCGGGTAGTTACGCTGTCGTTACCGCAGGTTCGCGCGGTAAGGTGAACGGCACCGCGGTTCTTGTAACAGGCGGTAACGCAAAACTGACCTTTGGCGCACCCGAGGGACAAACACTTACGATAAGCCGTGTGGCTCCTTTCGGCGTTTATGAAAGTTTGCTTAAAGCAGATGCTTATGCAACTGTTAAAATCGACGACGCAGTAGAAATTTCCAGCGACTATCATCTTGCCGTTATGTACGGTCTCGCATCCGAACACAGTTACAATGTTGACCTTATCCTCAGAGATGTTCCCGCTCTTTCCAAGGCTTCAAGCCGCTCCAATGCATTTACTGTAAATTACAATATTTACTACGATGCAGAGGTTGACGGAACAAAAACAGCGGCTGAAAACTTCAGCACTCTGGCTGTTACTCCAAGTACAGGTTCAACTGTAATCAGCAAGTCTACCGACACCTATTACAACTACTGTGCAGATGTTCTCGAGGGTCACTTTATCACCGACACCGAATACAAGTGCGACTCTTGTACGGAGTGCGGCTACACATACCACGCGGCTAAGGCTGACGCGGTTTGGGAAAAGGTGAGCGACAATGAGTACACCTTCACCTGCGCATGCGGCGAAGAAATTCTCACATCCGCTACGCCCTACGTCTATGTAGGCGGCTACACTGTTGAGACCGTTAAGGATGAAACAACTGGCGCAACCACTTATGTTAGCAACGAATACACCAGCGGTGCAGTTGACGGTTTGGGAACTTCCGAAAGCCCCGTGACCACTATCAGAGAAGCTGTTCGTAGAATGGCAGGCACCGGCGGTAAAGTAATTCTTACAGCGGACCGCGATATTTTCAACGATATTTCGTTTACTACACCTTATTCCAATCTTATCACATTCACCGCTGAAAACGATGAAGCGGGCGAGCCTTACGGCTTCAAATGCGTAAAAGTCGGCGCATGCTTCAACATGAACGGTCCTACAAAGTTTGAGAATATCAGCTTTGATATGCCCGGTACCGGCAGCGGCATAACCGACGGCGAAGAATGGACACTGCCCATGACGCTCGTATTTGCCGCTCACTGGAACGACCTCACCTTCGGTGACGGTATCACCACCCTCGGCAGAGCGTATGTTGTAGCAGGTACAAACCGTCTCAGCTATGATACAAATGATGAATATACGTTTGTAGACGGCGTTTATACCGATGATGCTAAGAAAGACTGCACCATTACCCTTAACAAAGTTACTGAGCGTGCAGATGAAACCGGAACAAAATCCTTGTTCTACGCAGGCGTTTATCTCGGTGACCGTATCAACAACATTACGGCTCACTATGCACTTGCAAACAAGAATGTAACCGCTATCTTCAATGATGCACAGTGCGGATATATCTACTCCTGCACCACATCCGGTCTTACTTATGCAGCTACCGGTGATGACGACGGTGAGGGCGACGGTTCAGAGGACGGCAACACCGACACCGAGATAGACTCCGACGGCACCGGCGACGGTACAACCGAAGGCGATACATCCACCGGCGACGATACCACTAACGGTGATACCACCACAGGTGAAGGTACTACCGACGGTACCACTCCTACCGTGACCACTTATGCGGATATCGTTACACTTACAAAGTGCACCACTACCCTCATTTTCAATGATGGTGCAACCGCTACCGCTCTTAACTCCGGTTCGGCAAACGCATACAGCGGCACAACCTCTCTTGACACCCTCAACATTTACCTCAATGACAACTCCACTATCGGTACCAACAACACCAACAACACTGCGTTCATCCTCTTCAACGTAAAGAATCTTAACATTTACGTTTCCGATGTAGACGGCGAGCAGGAATGGGACGGCGAGGGTACCCGTAGCCTTGACTATCCGCTCGTTCAGCGTATTCACGCTTCCATGAGCAAGGCGTACATTGAGGCACTTGACGATTCTACCGAGCATAAAGTATACATCAACTACTCTGCACACGGCACCGAGGTATATCCGAGAGTAAACTACAACTACACAAATGTTGTAAGAGATTACACCGGTCACACCTTCGTTTACAACGGCACCGACTTTGTATGCTCGGTTGAGGGCTGCGGCAAGACCATGGCAGAAGCTGCAATGTCTCCCGTAGTTATTACCGCAAAACCCGTAGCTTACGATATCGAAAACGGCACTGTGACCGTTCAGTATATCTACAGCTACACAAACACAGCCTCCAACATTTACACAGCTTCAAACGGTTTGAAGTATGACATCTGTGAATCTATAAACACCATGTCGTTTGAAGTTGCGGCTACCGATGGCTTTACTCTTGACAAACTTGTAGCGGGCACGAGCTTCCCGAGCACTTCCACACAGAATAATTCCTGGAGGGGTGTTGTAGACGGCAACAAGATAACCGTTACCTACATCAACTCGCACGACGATATCACCAACAATAAGCTTATCGCCACCGCGACCTTCAAGATCGACGATATGACGAAGCTTACCGACGGCGCGTACTTCTACGCTGATAACGTTGCTGCAAGCCGTCTGAACACCGATTATGAGATTGAACCCGCTGTAGTTTACGGCATGGCGACAACATCTTACAAGCAGTCCTTCTACCTCGGCGTAACTCTTCTTAGCGAGTACGTTCTCGAGTATGTTGTTTCCCCCATCAGCGGCACCACAATCGATGATTGCTGGATGGTATTCGAAAAGACCAATGCAACCGGTGCGACAACTACCACCACCGTTTACCCCTACGCGGATGAAAGCGGCATGTGGCGTTTCTCGGTTCCCGGCATCGCAGCCAAGGAAATGAACGACACTGTCAAGGGCAAGCTCGGCTACATTTCCACTAACAGCGAGACAAATATCGAGACCGCTCATATTTCCACCGCAAGAACATACAACCTTGTATCGTATTACAATGTAATCGCGCCTACTGCAGCCGAAAATCTTAAAGCAGTTCTCGACGCAATGTTCTATTACGGCGCATTGGCACAGACGCAGTTCAACTATAATACCGCAAACCCTGTTACTAATGCACTCAGCGGTTATACTGCTCCCAATCTTGCAAATGTTACCGTAGAGAAAGTTGAAGCTGTCAAGGGTGAGGGCACTTATGATTACATGTGCTCCGGTCAGGATGCTGTTCTTGAACAGCGTATCGGTACAACCCTCTATTATACCGCAACCAATACCGATGCGACAGGTCTCACATTCAAGGGCGAGTATAAGAATATCAACGGTTCTACTATCAAATTTGAAGTTTCCGGCGAAGACATATTTGTAAGTGGCGGTAAACTTTGCGTATACGTTGATGACATTGCCGCTAAGGACCTTCGTGCGGAATTTACCGGTGCATTGTACGACAGCAACGGAAATCAGGTTTCCAACACAATTACAACCGGCTTTGAGGTTTACGCATATACCGCTATTACAAACAACGAAGCGCATGCAGAACTTTGTAAAGCGATTCTTGCGTACAGCGACGCAGCTGCTGCGTATCTTAAGCTTGTAAAGTAAAGGAGAAAAGATATGAAGTATATGAGTCCCAAAGCGGAAATTCTGGAACTTGAATTGGTTTCTGTGATTATGACCAGCGACCAGCTTCCCATCGTGTCAATGCCCGATGACGAAGCAAGTGCGGACGTCGATTTCTACAGCCAAGTCGACTAATCAAAAACGCGCCCCTCGGGGTGCGTTTTTTGTTGGGTAATAGCTAGAATAAATTAATGTTTATGTCACTAACATCTCCGCCCGAGATCCTTCGCTAACGCTCAAGGATGACAAGGGCGGGATTTAGCAAAGTGCTTAAAAAGCCATATTTTATCGCATTGCAACAACCCCCGCTTGTCATCCTCGAACG
>JAFTXX010000062.1 GCA_017461475.1 Clostridia bacterium | reverse complement strand
CGTTCGAGGATGACAAGCGGGGTTGTTGCAATGCGATAAAATAAGGATTTTTTAGCACTCTGCTAAATCCCGCCCCTTGTCATCCTTGAGCGCAAGCGAAGGATCTCGGGCGGAGATGTTAGTAACATAAACAATAATTTATATTCCCACATCAAAAAACTGCTGCAAGATGCAGCAGTTTTTGGGGTTAAAACACGGGGTAGCCTGCGTTTATGTGTGCGTCGTAGAGTTCGTCGCACATTTTTTTGATATCGTCTATTGACAGTTCGGACGCGGTGTGCGGGTCGAGCATTGCGGCGTGGTAAATCGCTTCTTTTTTCTGCGTCACCGCGGCTTCTATGGTGAGAAGTTGAACGTTGATATTGGTGCGGTTCATTGCGGCAAGCACCTCGGGGAGCGCGCCGACGTGAGTGGGAGAGATACCGCTGCCGTCGACGAGGCAAGGAACTTCGACGCACGCGTTAGACGGGAGATTGTCGATAAGACCGTTATTGATAACGTTGCCGCCTATCTTGAACGGCTTATTTGTAATCATTGCTTCCATGATGTAGGACGCGTACTCACCCGAGCGTTTATGCTCTATTCCCTCTCCGCGTAGCAGGCTGTCGCGGCGCTCGTTCCATCTTTCAATCTGCTTTACGCAGCGGCGCGGGTACTCGTCGAGCGGAATATTGAAGCGCTCGATAAGTTCGGGGTATTTTTCCTTTATGTAAAACATGGTATACTCCGCGCTGTGCTCGCTGGATTCGGTGACGTAATAGCCGAACTGATTGATAAAGTCCATGCGGACCATATCTCCGTGCTTTTCGTTGTTAATTGTCTTGGCACGCTCGCGTATCTCGGGGTAGAGGTCGTTGCCGTCTTTATCGTAAATTTCAAGCAGCCATGCCTGATGGTTGATGCCTGCGACAAGAGAGTGACCGAAGCGGCTGTAATCCATACCAAGATGCTCCATACAGCGCTTATTTACGACCTGCACGCTGTGGCAGAGACCAACGGTTTTAACGCCCGTGTATCTCTGCATATAACCTGCGAGAATAGCCATGGGGTTTGTATAATTCAAAAACCACGCATCGGGGCAGACTTCCTCAATATCCGCGGCGAAGTCCTTTAGCACATGAATCGTGCGCAGACCGCGGAAAATGCCGCCGATGCCGAGAGTGTCGCCTATGGTCTGGCGCAGACCGTACTTTTTGGGTATCTCAAAATCTATGATGGTGCAGGGGTCGTAAAGGCCGACCTGAATCGTATTAATGACAAAATCGGCACCTCTGAGCGCATCCTTGCGGTTTTCAACACCGAGGTAAGTGCTTACATTTGCACGGCTTTCATTATAGGTTTCATTAAGTTTGTCGACAACGAGTTTTGACTCATTCAAGCGCGCGCCGTCAATGTCATAAAGCGCTATCTCGCACTCGCGGAGCGCCTCTGTAAGCATTACGTCACCCGTAACCGCCTTTGTAAACACGGTGCTTCCCGCACCCATAATTGTAATTTTCATAGTTTGCCTCTATTCTGTAATAAGTTTTAACATTTTAATAAGCGTGGTATACGCCGCTTGGGTTTTTGCCGTGAACCGCTTCTTTGGCGATAACATTGGGATATGCCATGCGCTCGCCCGTGTGGTTATTTGTGCCGTGGACATTGATAGCGAGACTGAACTCTGTGCACTTTGAAGTATACGGTTATAGTATACCACAATAGTGGAAGATTCGCTATCGAAAATTCGACTTTTATCACCGCAAAGCCTGCGGCTTTGATATCTTCAAGAAAATCGACCTCGGATGCGGTATTTACTGCACGTCGCCTAGAGAATATAAAAGTAAATTAATGTTTATGCGAAGAAGCAAACATCTCCCCGCAAGATCCTTCACTTCGCTGCGCTCCGTTCGAGGATGACAAGCGGGGGTTGTTACAGTGCGTAAAAAAAGGCTTTTTTAGCACTATGCTAAATCCCGCCCTTG
>JAFTXX010000061.1 GCA_017461475.1 Clostridia bacterium | reverse complement strand
GCTGTTATCGACGTCAGAATCATCACCATTGTCGCTTGATTCTCCGCCGTTGCCTTCGTTGGAGTTTCCGCCGTTGTTATCGTCCTCTGTTCCTTCGCCATTTTCGCCATAAATGTAAGGCTGACCAAACGCGAAGGTAGCTGATCCGACGCCTTTTATGGGAGCCATAGCGATAATATTCCCGGCAGGCAAGTCTTCTTCCGTGCAACCCGTATCTTGCGTAAGATTATAACATTCTACCCAAGTTCCGTTTTCTTCACGGCTTAAAATAACTTGTACGATTATCGTATCATCTTCGTCCAAATACGTTCCGACCGTGTACTTAAATTTCATCGTTGCTGCCTCCGACAAGCCTTGCTGCGTTAAATATGGATATTCATCATACGCATACGTTATGATAGGCTTTATGGGTGCATAAGGAAGATAAGACGATGCGATTGACTTCGGCCCGTAAATCCGATAATCATTCAAAACAGAACCATGCCCCTCGACAGCACCTGTAGTCGTAACGCCGTTGATCAACACAAGCCCTTTTATCGTTTCGTCTACGCCCCCCGCATTATTGTTTGCCGTAATATCCCAATTACTGATATTACCGCTGATATCGTTAGCAAACAAACGTACGATAGGCATATTATTTCCTATAAACTCAAAATCAACGTACGTTCCTACACCGTAATTCCCCTTGTAAGCGATATAATTGTTTTTCACCGCGCCGAGTTGTCCAAGATTCAAATTGTAAGCCAATTTGCTTGCCAACGTTACCGTTCCGTCGGAATTATATATCGCGTTATAACTGCTCATCCCATCGGGATCAACCGTTCCCGGAGCTTTCCAGTCGTACGGCATAGAATATTTGAACGTAGCCGATCCCTTGCCAATAATAGGAGCCATTGCAATAATATAACCTTCATCCAAATCGGCCGATTTTACACCCGTATTTGATTTGATCTCGTAAATTTTTAACCATTCGCCATTTTCGCTCTTGTATAAGAGTGCATGAACGTAAATGTTATTATTCGCGTCCAAATAAGACCCGACAGTATATTTGAACAACGTATCAGCCGCTTCCTGCAAGCCTTGTTGCGTCATATAAGGATATTCGTCGTAAGAATAAACCGCAAGCGCAGCGCTCTTATCAGGATACGTCGCAGTGATTATATTCGGAGCATAAATGCGGAACTCATTCAAAACAGAACCATGCCCCTCGACAACGCCTTTAGTCGTAAGACCATTGATCAACAAGATCCCTTTCGTATCGTCTCTGCTTTGCAACTCATTATTATAATTTGTTATCCGACCGTTGAGCTCGTTTGCATAAAGCCTTACCGTGGGCATATTATTCCCCGTAAATTCAAAATCAACATAAGTGCCTGCACTGTATTTATCGGAAAATGCCAAATAGCTGTTTTCTTTCAAATCCAACATACCGGGATTACCATTCTCAACGATTTTCGTATCCAAAGTAACAGAACCATCGTTGTTATATACACCGTTAAAACACTCCAATCCATCAGGATCGACCGTTCCCGGCGCCTCCCAACTATAAGGTTGAGAGAACTTAAACGTAACTTCATCATTGCCCTTTAAAGGCGCAAGGGCTATGATATTCCTTCCCGAAAGATCGTCTGCGGAAATACCCGTATAAATTTTCTCATTGTACAACTCTACCCATTGCCCGTCACGTTCTACGGACAACATCAAATGTACTCTGATAAGAGAACGGCCATCCTTGTAGCTGCCTACGGTATATTTAAATTTACTATCAGACGCTTCGGACAATCCTTTTTGTGTAAAATACGGCAATTCATCATAGGTAATAGTATGTAATTGCCACCCCAAATACGATCCCGTTAATATTTTCGGTCCGTAAACACGCAAATCTTTCAGTTCGGAAACATGATCCTTGTGCGGTTCGCTCGTCACAAGACCGTTAATCATCAAAAGACCTTGATTTCCGGCACAGTTTGAATTACCGTCGCTCGAAAAATAACCGTTGAGGTTATTTGCAAACAATCGTACGGCAGGCATATTATTTCCCGTAAATTCAAAATCAACGTAAGTTCCCACTCCGTAATCGCCTTTAAATGCAACGTAATTATGTTCGCTCGCGTCAATTTCCGAAGCGCTTCTGCTATACACTTGCTTTGTCGGCATAGACACGACGTATTCATCAACAATTTCCGTCATCTCGCCGCCTAAAATTACGTTTTCATAGCCATTCGGCGCAATTAAAATATCGGGATATTCTATCTTTCCCATTTTGTCTCCTTCCGCATTTATAGGCACAACGTAAAGAGTAAAATAGGCAAAATCGCTCGTTAATTCAGACAAAATATTTAATGATGTCGCATTTTCCACCGTTACGGTCTTATTATTCAAACGTACCAAATATTTTTCGGCGCCTTCCACTTCAGACCAGCTTGCCGTATAAGTAGAATAATCAAAATCCAGCGTCGCGCCTTCAACGTCGTCTAAAATGGCGAAGTTGACTTTTGCTTTAATGGTAACGTCGCACTCCGCTTTACCGCCCGCATTTTGAACGACCAAATGAAGCACATACGTTCCTTCGTCTATAAAGGTAAAGAATTTGCCGTCAAAATATTTATTTTCTTGCGTCAAATCATACGTATTTTTCGTCCCGTCCATTGCCGTAACGGTTGCAACGGTAAAATATTCCGTAGTTTCCGTATCGGAAACGATCAAAGGATCAATACGTGAAATCAACATAGGGACAGTCAATCGAGTATCAACGTCCACCGAAGTAGGACCTACAAAGCCCAAATAAGGCTTTGTATCATATACGTCAAATTGTGTAGTAAGACTCGCACTCGCTTGATTTTTCGTTGCCGTACAAACCAACGTATAACGTCCAACGGTCTTAGCATAATAAGTTTGCCCGATAACGTCTGTTGTTTCTCCACTGTCGCCCGTTACGCTAAACGAGTAATTTACTCCCACTTCACGCTCTATAAAGTCGTAACAGTTGATCGAATCGCCAACGTAATATTTCTTTGTATTTTCCCCAAGTTGCAAGTTCGGCTTTTGCCCTGCACAAGACACCCCAAAAAACACACACATTAAACATATCATTAAAGAAACAAGAATTGCTATTCTTTTATTTCTATTTACCATTACTATTCTCCTTTAACCTTTAAGTCCGCCGACCGCAAGATTTTTAACGATCACTTTTTGCAAACTCAAATATAAAATCAACCCCGGGAGTATCGTTACTATCAATGCAGTATAAAAAACATTTTCACCTATGCTACTCCATATTGCCGGCATTTGGAAAACATACAGTCCATACGCTAAATTTGGATATTTAGGAAGAACTATTTGCGAAATCTCGAAATTGTTCCAAACGCCAACGAAATTAGTTACGAGCAACGCTACCACCGAAGGGAATGCCATAGGCATAATGATCCTGAAAAAGATCGTAAAATTGTTCGCCCCATCGATTTTTGCAGATTCCGTATAGCTTTTGCTTATCCCTCTAAAGGTTCCATATAGAATGAACGCCGAATAATCGAAACCCATTGCCCAAGACACCCAAATCGTGGAAGGATTGTTTATCATATTCAACGCATATTTCAATTTCCACGCCGCAGCGCCCGTCCCGATGATCGGAATCGTCTGCGTGAAAATCATAACGCCGAATAAAAGCCCTTGAAACGGAAATCTGAAACGAGCCAACGTGTAAGCAACCAACACGCTTGACGATATATTAACGAAAAGATATACTGCGCTAATCCAAATTGAATTCCAAAGCATTGTTTCAAAATATATACCGCCTTGAATCTTGAAATCGTTAAAAACGCTTATGTAATTTGCAAAAGACCAAGTCTGCGTTAAAGCAGTTTTACTCTCGTAGATCTCATCTGCTGTTTTCAAAGAATTATTGATCGCAAACCAAAACGGATACAAGTGAATAAATACCTCAACAACAAAAAAGATAAAGAAAAAAATCAAAATACCTTTTGTCGCTATCGGCAGATTATGAAACTTATTCAATTTTTTCTTAAAAGACGTTTCTTCCATCTTGTACCTCTTAAAACTCAACAGTATCATTCATACGTGCCAAAACCTTTCTTCCAAGCAACACCACAGGAATCGTCATAACCGTAATGATTATGCCGAGTGCCGACATATAATTATACAATATTTTATTACTGCCATGCGTTTCACTGATCGTTACCTGCATTTTGTATAATGCAAAAGAAATAGAGTTCATACCGTAGGAACCGGTACCGTTAGAATACAGATAAAAGCTTAAATCCGCTGTAAAGAAACTACATAAAGAAAATGTAAGCATCGTTGAAATGGTCGGCCACGCACAAGGTACGGCAATTTGGAAAGTTTCTCTGAAAAAGCCACAACCTTCTATCTTGGCGGACTCGAAAATCTCTTCGGGAATCCGCATATATGCGCCTGCAACGATCATATTACCACCCGCGATGTTAAAAATGATCGACTGCGTTAAAATGGTAGGGAATGCCGTTTCCATAGAAGTCAACAAACCGCCTCGCCGTACACTTTCTATATCCATTCCGAAATTTATCAACATTTCGGTTACAGCACCGTCTTGGTTGTACAACTGCTTCATGATCGAAGAAAATACGACCACGCCTACAATTCCCGGAATGGCAAATATTGCACGTATAAACCCACTTCCGATCATGTGCTTTGTCAACATATAACAAGTAAATACGTTTATCAGCGTACCTAAAATATTAGAACTGATCCAAATTACAACGCTATGTCCAAGCATAGTCATCAAAGGATTGTTTTGAAAGTCTTTGTTATTCTTAAAACCTTCTAAAACCAATTCAATCGTATCGAAAGTAAAATTACCCGCCGTGTCTTGAAAAGCCAAAGCAAACGAAGAGAAATTTACATAGAAGAAAAACACGGCGACTTGCAATACCGGAAAAGCAAGAAACAATACTATAAATGGAAAATCTTTTCTTTCCGCTTTGGTGTATTTACTGAATAAACGCATTTCATCTTTCCTTCGCCTAAAATACAGGCATTCTTATTTCAAAGTATTATAATTTTTCGCATCCGTATAAATATCTTCCGCCATCTTTTGTGCGGCAGCCTTATACACCGACGAATCTCCTTCCTTCTTATAACTACCTTCTTTATAAATCGTTACCCGATGATTTTGCAAAACGTAACTATGCACGCGCAACCCCGTCAAAGTAAATGCGTTGGAAATAGCCGCTTCTTCTCTTCTATATCCCATAGCATATATCGGTAATTGCTTCATATATTGATTGGTTACAATACTCGTAACGTTGGGTTGCCAATTATCATTCACGTCGGAAAGCGCGCTCAATTTAAACGGGTTGTTCGAATTCATCGTATGCGCAATAAGGCTTGCCCCCTCATCACTCGCCCACATACGTAAGAATAAAGCGCAAATATCTTTCACTTCCGAATGAACGGAAACAAATACGTTCGACGTTTGAGAGTTCCCAAATACATAATTCCGTCTTTCACAAACGGTTTTAACGTCTGCCTCCGCAATCGTAACGCTTAACTCGCTGTTCACTTTGGAAATAATATCCGCGACCGACATATTGGCGTCTGCCCCCTCTACGATAGACGTCAATACCGCTTCGCATTTTGCATCGTCAAACGCATAACTCGTCCCCGAGCCGAACAATTTTGTTCCCAAAGACGAAAGCATAGGCACACGGATAAACTCTACGTCTTCCAAATAGCTCTCATTTCTAACCATTTCTTCATTGTAAAGCCAATCGCTTACGGTATAAAATACCGCTTCCCCTCTATAAAGCTGCTTTTGCGCATCTTTGTAGTTTTGAGACTCCGAACCGTATGCCGCCGTGCGATAATCGAATACTCTTATGAATTCTTCAAGCATTTTTTCAATGGATTCCGTACCAAATACGCTTGCGGGATCTTCCAAAGTTTCGCCCGTCTCATAATCTTCCATCGACCAAAATTCCATATACTCTTCAAATCCGCCGTATTGCGCCATCCAAGTTCTGATATAAGCCGCCGAATAAGTATTATCGCCCACGGAATAGGTAAACGGAAATACGTTTGTCGTTGCCGCCTGTTCCATAATTTTTTCGATACAATAAGCCAATTCATTCGTCGTTCGAGGCAATTCAAGTCCGTAAACATCTTCCAACAACGCCGTATTGACTGCCATCCCGGACACCGTAAATACATAGGGCAAGCCATAGTATTTGCTATTGTACGTATTGTCATAGAGTAAATCGGATATTTTGCTTGCTACCGTACAATCTTCCTCCGTTCCGTCAAAACGGATAGGCTTTTGATTATATACAGAGTCTGTCAAATCCGCAAACAGAAGTCCGTAATACCCATCTACGCCGCCCTTCATATCAGCTGAACCAACGTATAAATCTACACCCGATTTTTGATATATATCCTGATAAATATATTGTTCTCCCATCGCCTCGATCGGCGCAAGAAGGTTTGCTTTGTAGCCTTCGTCCTTGTACAACTCATTGAATTTTTTGCACATTTCTTCTACGAACGCATATCCGAGCCCTTGATTGTTTGCGCGGATATTGATCGTTTTTCCATCGTTCACGATGGTGTCGTTGACCGGTTCGCGATTACAGCCTGCAAGACCGCCTATCGCCATAATAGCCGCCAAAGTAAATCCTAAGATTTTTTTTGCTTTTTTCATAATAAATACCTCTTATTTTATATTTAAATTTTTATTTCAAATTCAAAAGCACGCGCCGAAATCGGAGCCATTGAACATTCAAAGAAACCGTTCGTTAAACTGTACGCATTACCGCCGTTCTTGGGATATGCAAGTTTAGCCGAACAAACGTTATATCGAGATAAATCCAGCTTGACTTTTTGCTGTTTATCCGTCATATTCGAAACGGTAACGTACAATTTATTTCCATACTTTAAACCTGCAAATACTACGTCGTCAAACAATGAAGCAAAACCGTTCGGCATAATCGGAATTGCTTTATCTTTAATTTCAGCCAACGATCTATAATAAGCAAACCCCTCTTGCAACAATTTACGATGAGACTCTTGCAATGCGTCTATTTTCGAAGCAAAGTGCATAACGCCAAACAAACAGTTGACTACGTTCATAATTACTTGCTCATCCGTAGTATTCGGATATTCTCTTTCGCGCATGGGCATACACCAAATCCCCATTTGCTCCGGCAAAACCGCAAACGGCAAATTGGCTACCATCGGGGGATAATTGTAATAATATTCTTGATCGCTTACGCTGAAAACACTTGAAATGGAAGCAATATGAGAATCCATAAACATACCGCCGCTGGCGCAGGTTTCAAAAATGATATTGGGATATTTTTCTTGAATATCTTTAAACCATTTCAAATACCCTTCGGCGTGCAAAGCAAGCCCCTCTGCCAAACTTCCGCTTGCACATTCCGTACCCAGTTGCGTATGGTTGTAATCGATT
>JAFTXX010000006.1 GCA_017461475.1 Clostridia bacterium | reverse complement strand
GCAAGAGCATATATACATAGCGATAGAATATTTGAATATACACTATGGGTATTCGGTGAAAGAGATTTGTACAGCACTGAAACTGAACAGATCTTCATACTACAAATGGAAAAAGAGAAAGCAAAGCCATAAAGAATTGCTAAATATTCAAATTGCAAAGTATGTAAAAGATTACTACGAAGAAAGTGACGGAGTTCTCGGCTACAGACAGATGAGCATTACCATTAACAAAGAATGTACTAAGGAACTTCCTCACAAGATAAATGTAAAGAGAGTTCGCCGTATTATGCAAATACTTGGACTTAGGTCTGTTATTCGCAGAAAGCGTCCGGACTATATTAAGTCAACACCGGAGATTACTGCAGAAAATGTTCTGAATAGAGATTTCAAGGCAGAAGTACCTTTTGAAAAATGGCTTACCGATGTTACGGAGTTTAAGTATTACAACGGTCCCGAGATAAAGAAAGTATATCTATCTGCAATACTTGACCTTTATGACAGACGTATTATTGCGTACAAGATAGGTGATAGCAATAACAATGCACTTGTATTTGAAACATTTGATGAAGCAACGAGCCTTTATCCGAATGCGAAACCAATTTTTCATAGCGACAGAGGATTTCAGTACACGAACAAAGTGTTCCACCAAAAGCTTGTCGATGCGGGGATGATACAGAGTATGTCTCGCGTTGGCAGGTGTCTTGACAATGCACCTATGGAGGGATGGTGGGGTATCTTGAAATCCGAGATGTATTATCTAAAAAAATTCACGAGTCGTGAAATGCTCGTATCTGCTATTGAAAAGTACATACATTTTTACAATACTCGCCGATACCAGAAGCGTTTGAATTGTATGTCGCCGTGCGAGTATTATTTTTCCACCGCCGCGTGAAAAATTCCCCCTGCTGCGCAGCAGGGGGGAATCACTAAAACTGTTTTTGTTTTTTCGTCTGTCTACTTGACTGGGGGCACATCAAATGGACTTTGTAGGCTTTTTTCAATTTCAAAATATTCTCTGTGTAGCGTATTTGAGGGTGGAAGGGTCCTGCCCGTTTTCAACTGCTATTTTAAAATATCTTTCGCTTTCCTCTTCGTTGCCCTCAGCGTGATAAATCATGCAGAGAAGCGCTGACGCTTGATAGAGCTTTTCGTCTTTTTCAAGAGCCATTCTCGCATTTTGCGCCGCCTTGTCGTACATACCGCAGTTGTAATACGCGTTTGCCAGGTCATTGTAGCTTTGCGCATTGCTTTCGTACTTCACTGCCTCTTCATAACTTTCTATCGCCTTTTCGATATAGCCCATATTGCAAAAAAGCATGCCGAGACTTGACCATATCGCAGCGCGCGTGCCGTCATATCCAAGCGCTTTGCGGTAAAGCTTTACGGCGCGCCTTGCGTCACCCGCGGCGGTATAGGAAATTGCAAGAAACGAAAGAACCGCGCAAAAATCATCGGTGCCCTCACATTCATTAAGAAGTTCCGTCAATACTTTCACGGCGTCAACATGCTTGTTTTTGTTAAACAAGTCGACACATAAAAGCAATTCCTTGCGTTGCTCGGCTTTTTGTTCATCCGAAAAAGCATCTCTTATCATATCGGAATAATCCTTGTTCATACTCTTGACGTCCCTCCTTTACACGGTATATTGTAGCAGAAAACACCGTCTAAAGCAAGGGGGCGCGCAAAAAGGGGTTGAAAATCTGTACATTATAGTGTATAATATATCAGTTAAAATATATTTGCTTTATCCAAAGAGAGGAAAAAGAAATGTTAGAAATCAAAAAACAGATTGCAGCGGCGCTCTCTGCCGCGGCAAACGGCGCCATCGACGCAAATGATGTTGCTGCAGCGCTTGAATATCCTCCGAATCCCGAAATGGGCGACATTGCATTCCCTTGCTTCAAGCTGAGCAGAGTTCTCCGCAAGGCTCCCCCTGCAATTGCACAAGACCTTGCCGCCGCTTTCAATTGCGAAGCGGTAGAGCGTGTGGATGTCGCGGGCGGATATCTCAATCTGTTTCTCAATAAAGAATACCTTGCAAAATACGTTATAGAAAAGGCTGTTTTTGCGGACAAGCCTTACGGCTCGTCGGACGAGGGAGAAGGCAAGACAGTTGTTCTCGACTACTCCTCACCCAATGTCGCAAAGCCTTTCCACATTGGTCACCTCGGAACCACCGTTATCGGCCACTCGCTCAAAAAACTGCACGAGTTTGCAGGTTATAACTGCATAGGCATTAACCACCTCGGCGACTGGGGCACCCAGTTCGGCAAACTTATCACCGCTTACCGCCTTTGGGGTGACCGCGAAAAGATTGAGCGCGACGAAATTGACGAACTTGTAGCACTCTACGTAAAGTTCCACGCCGAAGCCGAAAAGGACGACAGCCTTAACGACAAGGCGCGCGCCGAGTTTAAGAAACTCGAGGACGGCGACGAGGAAAACCTCGCGCTGTGGAAGTGGTTCATCGAAATCTCGCTCCGCGAGTACCAGAAGACTTACGCGCTTCTCGGCATCACTTTTGACAGTTACAACGGCGAAAGTTTCTACACCGACAAGATGATGCCCGAGGTTGAAAAAATCCGCGCGGCTGGTCTTCTCAAAATCGACGACGGTGCGTCCATTGTCGACCTTGAGGAATACGGCATGCCGCCCTGCCTTATCTTAAAGCGCGACGGCTCTACCCTCTACCCCACCCGTGACATCGCGGCGGCGGTATACCGCAAGAATACATACAACTTTGACAAGTGCATCTACGTTACAAGCGCGGGCCAGTCGCTCCACTTTGCACAGTGGTTCAAGGTAATGGAGCTCATGGGCTACGATTGGACAGACGGTCTCGTGCATGTTCCCTACGGCACGGTTTCCATTGACGGCGCAAAGCTTGCGACAAGAACCGGCAACGTTGTTCTGCTCAAAGACCTGTTTGCAACCGCAATTGAAAAATCTCTCGGCATAATTGAGGAAAAGAACCCGAGCCTTGAAAACAAGGAAGATGTTGCGGCGGCTGTCGGTGTCGGCGCTGTTGTGTTCCACTACCTCTCAAACAGCCGTATCAAGGACATAAACTTTGTCATGGAAGACGCGCTCTCGTTTGAGGGCAACACGGGCCCCTACGCTCAGTATACCTACGCGCGTACATGCAGCATCCTGCGCCGCGCGGGCGAGCCGGAGACCGCGGCAGCAAAGATTACCACCGCGGAAGAAGGCGAGCTTGTAAAAGAACTGCTCCGCTTCCCCGAAAAGGTCAAGAGCGCAATTGCAGACTATGAGCCCTCTACGGTAACACGCTACATCCTCGACCTCTGCGCAGCATTCAACCGCTTCTACCACGAGTGCCAGATCCTGAACTGCGAAGACGAAGAAGCAAAAGCAACAAGAATCTGCCTTGTAAACGCAACCAAAAACATCCTCGGCAATGCCCTTTCGCTTATCTGCGTAGGCACACCGGAGAAGATATAAACCCACAAAACCGTAGGGGCGATTATTAATCGCCCGCTTGTACAACATCTAATCCTTACTAACGGGCGATTAATAATCGCCCCTACATGTTTTGATTAAACCAATGACTAAAGGAGAACCACCATGTCAGGACATTCTAAATGGAAAAATATAATGCACAAGAAGGAGAAGACCGACGCGCAGAAGGCTAAGGTTTTCACCAAAATCGGCAAGGAAATGGCTATTGCCATCCGCGAGGGCGGCGCTGACCCCGTTTCCAACTCTAAACTCCGCGACCTTATCCAGAAGGCTAAGGCAAACAACGTTCCTAATGACAACATCGACCGTGTAATCAAGAAGTTTTCGGGCGACAACTCTGTTGTTTACGACGAAATTACCTATGAGGGTTACGGTCCGAGCGGCGTTGCCGTAATCGTTAAGGCGGCTACCGACAACCGTAACCGCACCGCGGGCGAAGTACGCCATGCGTTTGATAAGTTCGGCGCGGGTCTCGGTCAGAACGGCTGCGTAAGCTACCTCTTTGAGGAAAAAGGCGTAATCATCATCGAAAAGTCGGACAAAATCGACGAGGACAAACTCATGGAGTGCGCACTTGAAGCAGGTGCAGAGGACTTTGGTACCGAGGACGAGTGCTTTGAAATCTACACCGTTCCCTCCGACCTCTACGCGGTAAGAGAGGCGCTCGAAGCAGCAGGCTACGAAATCATGTCCGCGGAAAGCGACATGATTCCCCAGAACTACATCACCCTCGAGAGCGAGGAAGACTTAAAGCGCATGCAGCTTCTCCTTGACACTCTCGAAGACAACGACGACGTCAGCGAAGTTTACCATAACTGGGAGGAGTGATTTTAAGCGTTTACGCTTAAAATCAGCGATATAAATCCCTCACGGGATTTATATCATATCACAATCGAACGAAGTGAGATTATATCACATCCGCCGCAAAGCGGATATATCGCGCTTGCAAAGCAAGCATATCACTAAAACCGAAAGGAGAGAGGTTCATGTTTGCCACCCCACCCGACAAGCGGGAAAAATATCACAGCCGCGGTAAAGTTTTATTCGCTTTTCTGTCGGCACTGTTCGGCGGACTTGTCACGGGACTTTGCAGTATGTATTTTGCAACATCCCGCTTCTCAATTGAGATGTTTCTCTCCTATTTCACAAATCCGTACATCACGCTTCTCAATCTGCTCCCGCCCGTGATTTTGTCAGCGGTGTTTTACCTGCTTTCAAACCGCGCGTACCTTTCCTTCATTTTTACTAATATCGCAATAATCGTTCCTACGCTTATAAACTACTTCAAAATAGCGCTCCGCGGCGACTGCTTTATCGCCGAGGACATCGCCCTTGCGGGCGAAGCGGGAACGATGCTTCAGAACTACAGTTTGTTTATCGACAAGCGCATTGCAATTTACATCGGCATACTCGCCGTAGGCATTGCCATGCTCGCCGCACTCGCGCGCGGTCGCTTTAAGAGAAAAGCGGCGCGCATCGTCACGGCGGTTCTACTGCTTGCCGCGTCGGCATTTCTCACCCCGCTTTACACATCGGATAACATCTACGACACAAAGACGCAGAACAACGGACTTATAAATCAGTGGTCGGACTCGCAGAAGTACATGTCAAAGGGCTTTGTATACCCGTTTTTGCACTCGGTCAAGGATGCCTTTCACAAGGCGCCAAGCGGCTACAGCGAAAGCGAATCCGAAAGCGTGCTTGCGGCTTACCAGGACGAAGTTATTCCCGATGACAAGAAAGTCAACATCGTATGCGTTATGCTTGAAGCGTACAACGATTTTTCCCGCTTCGATGAACTTACCTTCACCGAGGATATCTACGCAAAATACCGCGAACTTGAAAGCATGGGCTACAGCGGTACACTTGTCACCGACATTTTTGCAGGGGACACGCGAATAAGTGAGCGGCAGTTCCTTACCGGACTTCCCTATGTGCGCATGGACAATTTCACCGCACCCGCAAACTCCTATGTGTGGTATCTGCAAAAGAACGGCTACGTAACAACGGGCTCGCACCCCTGTTACGCGTGGTTCTACAACCGTGAGAACATCAACAAAAATCTCGGTTTTGAAAGCTACCTCTTCTCCGAAAACTACTACAAAGAACGCACCGGCAGCGACATCACCTGGGACAGCGCGCTTTTCCCGATGATGAAAGAGCTTTACGACAACCGCGACACATCGAAGCCTTATTTCAGCTTCAGCATCACCTATCAGGGTCACGGCCCGTACGACAGCGCCGCTGCAAACTTTGAGACACCGTTTGTCGAAAGCTCCCACGTGAGCGAAGAAGACAAAAACATTTTAAACAATTACCTCAGTGCGCAAAAAAGTACAACCGAGTATCTCTACAATTTCGCAACCGAAATGCTTGCGACAAGCGAACCGCTGGTGCTTGTTTTCTTCGGCGACCATAAGCCGTGGATGGGCAACGGCGGCACGGTTTACTCATCCTACGGCATAAACATCGACACCTCGACCGAAGAGGGATTTTTAAACTACTATTCCACACGATACCTTATACTCGCAAACGACGCGGCGAAAAAGGTCACGGGAAACAAATTTGTCGGAGAGGGCGAAACCGTTTCGGTTACATTCCTTATGAACAAGGTTTTTGAGCTGTGCGGTTACAAAGGTAACGCATACATGCAGTTCACAAATGATATAATGAAAGAAGAGCCCGTAATTCACAGAACAAGCCTCGGCGACAGTGAGACCTCGGCGCTCTATGACAGAGTATCATATTACTACAGAAAGAATTTTGTTTATTAGTATGAAAAGAGCAAAACACTATTTATTCTGCGCTTTGCTTGTCACGGTCTGCTTTGCGCTTACCGTATCGGCGATGGCTTTGCGCGTTGTAGACCGCGTGCTTGCCACCGATATACGCGCGTTTATAGACGGGTACGAAATTCCGTCGTACAATATAAGCGACCGTCTGGGCATTGTCGCGGAGGACCTTCGCGGCTACGGCTTTGACGTCGCATGGGACGGCGAAGCGCGCACACTCAGCATCACGCAAAACCCGTGGGGCATCACCTCGCCCGTCGACATGAGCACGGTTGACACAAAGAAAAACACGTCGCTGCCGGTTTACGAGACTGACATCGTCACCTATGTAAACGGCGAGCAGGTCGACAGCTTTAATATCGGCGGCTACACGATAATCTATCTGCGCGAGCTTGCACGTTTCGGCACGTGTATGTACGACCACGGCTGCGCGGCTTCGATGGTTTCCACGAAGTACCACTCATTCAGCAAAACAACGCTTACAGAGCTGCCGAAGACCATTATTCACGCAGGCGGCGAGATTGGCGGCATGCTCGGGTCAAATTCGCTCGAAGCGCTTGAGTGCACCTATGCAAAAGGCTACCGCGTAATAGAGATTGATTTTGTACAGTCAAGCGACGGATTTCCCGTTTGCCTGCACGACTGGTCGAAATATTATTCATCTGCGCTTTCTTCCGAGCCAATAACAAAAGCAGAGTTCAAAAACGTGCGTATTTTTGACAAATACACGTCAATGGATATTGACAGTCTTGCAAGTTGGATGATGTCGCACAAAGATGTGTACATCGTGACCGACATCAAGGAAAATAACGTTGAAGTGCTCCGCCAGATAGCAAAAATGCACCCGGAAATAGTCTCCCGCATAGCCCCGCAGATATACCAATACAGCGAATATGTACCCGTGCGCGCACTTGGATATTCAAACATCATCCTGACGCTCTATCAGCTCCCGACCTACAACGATAAGGCAAACACCGCGTACAATTCAGACTTTGCCGCAAAACGCGGGCTTTTGGCAGTCACAGCTGACAAAACTCTCTTCAAAGAAGGCTTTGTCGAAACCTATATTTCGGCGGGCGTTCCTCTATATCTGCACACCGTAAACGATGAAGCAGAGCAAAACGCATACCTCGCCTCGGGTGTCACGGGAGTGTATACCGATTATGCGAAATGAAATAAGGCTGTTGCAAAATGCAACAGCCTTTTATTAATTTTCATTCTCCATGTCATCCAAAGCATACTTACAGCACTGCAAAACCAAATTGTTAAATGAAACTTCATTTTCATTCGCAGTTTTAACCAAGCGGTCAAACAAATCCTCGGTAAAACGGATAGTTCTCTGAACATTGGCAGCTTTTGACCCCTTATCTACATGAAACATTGCACTCACTCCTATAACCATATTATGATTATATTTTAGACATTTTTATCACATAAATATATATTCTGTTTTTGACTTTACTTTAGAGTCTTTTTATGATATCATAAATATATTCATAATATTGAGAGGTAATTACCGATGGCAGAATTTTGCGAAAAATGCTATGAAGAAATGTTTGGTGACCTTAATAAAAAACCAGCAAAAAAGATTCTTTCAAAAGAACTTGAACTATGTGAAGGCTGCGGAGAAATGAAGCATGTTGTTGTAGGCGAAAAAGGCGTCTATTACTTTATGGGTGAACGTTTTTTGCCAAGACCGTTTGTGTATATACACATCCCACTGTATATTTTATGGCGTATTATTCTTATTCCTTATACCATTTACCAAAGAAAACGTTGGGAAAAAGAAGATAAATCAAAATAATACAAAAACCGTTCTTTGGGCGGTTTTTTGTTTTTGTCGGGTAAATTAATGTTTATGTTACTGCCATCTCCGCCCGAGATCCTTCGCTAACGCTCAAGGATGACAAGGGCGGGATTTAGCCAAGTGCTAAAAAAGCCTTGTTTTATCGCATTGCAACACCCCCGCTTGTCATCCTCGAACGGAGCGCAGCGAAGTGAAGGATCTCGCGGGGAGATGTTTGCTACTCCGCTAAACATTAATTTACCTCAGTCCCCAAGGTTTATTTTTTACCACATGGCATATTTACTTTTAGGTAATAACTGGAAAAGTGGTTTCATTTATTAACATTTGCGGCGTAAACTCGTTTGCTTTCGGGTTGTAGATTACGGCTTATTTATAGTAGAATTAATATATAAATATTGTTCAGTGGGGTGTTTTACGTTGAAATTCATGGTGGGACTGCAAAACCGCAATGACTCATTTTTGAAGAGCATAATTGAAAACAAAGAACACATCTACGAGGTATATTTTTCGTGGGGCGACTTCCCTAACGGGAGAAACAACCAGATACAAAGCGAGGATTTTACCGCGTGGGAGATGCAACAGTGGCAGATTAATGCACTGAGTCAACTCGGAGATGCGCAAATTCCGCTCAACATCCTTTTCAATGCCAATTGCTACGGCGCGGACAGCCAGTCGAGGGCGTTTTTTAACAAGATCGGCAGTACAATAGACTACATAAAAACCAACTTCGGCACACAGTCCGTGACCACCACTTCCCCGCTTATCGCAAAGTTTGTAAAAAACAATTTTGAAGACATCGAAGTGCGCGCGTCGGTGAATATGGAGATTGGCACGACCGAGGGCATGGAGTATATCGCGGAGTATTTTGACAGTTACTATATGCGCCGCGAGTACAACAGGGACTTTGAAAAAATCGCCGAACTTAAAGGCTGGTGCGACGAAAACGGCAAAAAACTCTTTATGCTTGCCAACAGCGGCTGCCTTAACTTTTGCTCGGCGCATAATTTCCACGACAATCTTGTAGCACACGAAACCGAGATTTCCAAGATGGACAACGCCTACAACTTCACGGGAATATGCCACGAGTATCTAAAAAATCCTGACAATTATCCGCGCCTTATGGAAAAGATGAACTTTGTCCGACCCGAGGACATGCCGAAGTACGACGGATATTTTGAAGCGGCAAAACTTGCAACAAGAGTGCACAAAACCCCGCAGCTTGTGCTTGAAAGTTATATTCGCGGAAAATACAGCGGAGACCTGCTCAGGCTTCTTGAGCCTGCGCACAGCATATATCCCTATGTCATAGAAAACGGCGAGACGCCGAAATTAGTTAAAATTAATACTGATATATATACAGAGGAGGGCAAAAAATGTTAAGCAGCAAACTTATCAAAGAGGCGGCAATAGCGGCAGGCGCAGATGCCTGCGGCATTTCTCCCATGTCGAGATTTAAAGGCGCGCCCGACGAAATGAATCCGCAGTTCTTATTCCCTGAGGCAAAGAGCTGTATCGGATTTGTTTTCAGAATACCGAGAGGTGTTCAGAGAGGTATCGAGGAAGGCACACAGTTTTACCAGTACCCCTCAATGGCTTACGGCGGAATAAACGAGATCTTCGCACCCGCGGTACTTTATCAGGTAGGTAAAGTGATCGAGGACGAGGGTTATGAAGCGTTTGTTTACCGTAACACCGGTGCAAGAGGCGTTGTATCCGACATGGACGGTTCTCCCGGAAACACCCTCTCTCCCGAGGAGCAGATCGAAGTAAACGAAAATGCAAAGACCTCGACTGCGCATCACAGAAGCGTGCAGTTTACAAGACCCACAAGAGAAGATAACGTCGCGCCCGACCTTCAGTTCCAGTTCAGAATTGCGGCAGTTGCATGCGGTCTCGGTGAAATAGGCTGGAGCAAGATGCTTCTCACCCCCGAGTTCGGCCCGCTTCAGCGCGTTGCGTTCATTTTCACCGACGCGGAATTTGACGAGTACGACGAAATGTACAGCGGCGAGCCGCTTTGCAGAAAGTGCGGCGCGTGCGTAAGAGAATGTCCCGGAAGCTGTATCCCCGCGATAAACTCGGGCAAAACAGTAACCGTTGACCTCGACGGCAAGATTCTCGAATGGGGCGACATTGACATGTGGCGTTGCTACGCGTTCTACACCCATGCGGGCAGATACTACAACCCCTTTGTACCCAAGGAAGTTTGGGACGCAAACGAAAACGGATCGCTCGACCTCATGGAGGGCATAACCGATGTCGCAAACGAAAAAGAAATCATGAAAGTCTACACCGCGCTTCAAAAGTACTTCCCAAGCTGGGTCGGCTACAACATGGCAAAGTGCGGCGGATGCATCAGAGCATGCGTATCCATGCTTGAAAAGAAGGGCGGATGTATGGAAGGCCGCTTCAAGGAACCGCTGAGAACCAAAAAAGCATGGAAGCTCGACAGATAATTGAGAAAGGATGATTTTTGAATGCTGACAGCTGAATTAATAAAACAAAAAGCAAAAGAACTCGGCGCAACCGTCTGCGGTATCGGACATGTATATAACGAAGAAAACATCCAGCGCGATCCCAAAATGATCTTGCCCAACGCAAAATGCATTATTGGCTTCGGCTTTGCCATCCCCAAAGGCATTTACAAGGCTATGGACAGCGGCGCACAGTATTATACATATACATCCCTCGGCGTAAAATATTTTGACGAGGAAATGGCGGAGATCTTCCTGCTCAAGATTGGTCACATCATCGAGGACGAGGGCTACGACGCATGTCTGCAAAAGGCTATCCCCAACCTCAGAATAAAGGGCGACAAAACCACCAACCCCGAGGTTCTTGACACATACGAACTTATTTCCGACCCTGTAGAAAAAGGCAAGCCTGCGCCCGATGTTATCATAGATTTCGGCAAGGCGGCAAAAGCGTGCGGCCTCGGCGAAATGGGTCAAAGCGGCAAAGTAATCAACAAGAAGTACGGTCCTTTCATGAGATACTGCTTCATCATCACCGACGCACCTCTTGATTGCGACGATGAGCTCACCGAAACCGTATGCGACAAGTGCGGCGCGTGCATAAAAGCATGTCCCGGTAACGCAGTAAGCGAAAACGGGCTTGACACATGGCAGTGCTCTGTTTACTACAAGGGCGCACACAAGTCAAATCCCTTTATGACCGACGACTTCCTTCGCGGCAACCCCGAAAGAGACGCAATTATTAACGGCGAAAAGAGATTTGACGCAGTTTCGGCGCGCGAAATTTACAAGGAGATGAACTTCCTGCCAAACACCCAGTGGGGATATTCGCCCTGTCTGTGCGGCAGAAAGTGCGACATTGCCTGCTATAAGCACCTGAAAGGAGAACTGTAATTATGAAAAATAGAATTATAGAACTTGCAAAAGCAAACGGTGCTGACATTGTAGGTTTTGCACCCGCAAGCCGTTTTGAAAAAGATAACCCGATTTTCAAAATCATGCCCGAGACCAAGACCGTTATAGGTCTTGCGTTCAGAGTTCTCCGCGGCATTTACAGAGGCATTGAAGAAGGCAGTACATACTACCAGTACACAACCATGGCGGTTGAAAACATGGAAGAGACCATCATGCCCATGGCACAGCTCAAAATTGCCATGATGCTTGAAGAAGAAGGCTTCACCGCACTTCCCCAGCGCCGTCATCAGCAGATCATGGCTGAGGACAACAGCACCAACCCCGAGGTTGCTTACGATGCCGTTTACAGAAGCAAGACCGCAGAAACTCAGATAGACTTCCTCGACACCGCTATAAAATGCGGTCTCGGCGAAAAGGGTCTGCACAATACTCTGCTCACCGACGAGTACGGCCCTATGGTAAGATACTGCTTTGTCCTCACCGACGCGGAAATTGAGGAAAGCGAAGTTGTAACTCCCCATCTTTGCGACAAGTGCGGCAAGTGCGTTGCAGGATGTCCCGGCAAAGCCATTGACAAAGACGGCAACGTTGACGCATGGCAGTGCGCGGTATATTACAACGGCGCAAACGGCACAAAGAACCCCTTTATGCCCCCCGAAGCGTTTGACGGTATGGACAACCGCCTTGAAATCATCGCGGGCGAGGCAAAAGTCACCTCCGAAACCGCAAGAAAGATTCTCGACAAAATCTATTTCTATCCCCCCGCACAGCACGCATACCAGTGTTCGATATGCGGCAGAGCGTGCGACATGGCATGCTACATCCACCTCGAAGAAAAAGGCGTGCTGACAAAGAAGTTCAAGACCCCGTTCCGCCGCCGCGAAGAATGGAAGTTTGACGTAGAAGATTTTAAATAAGCAACAGGACTGCCGTGGGCAGTCCTTTGTTTTTAGGTAAATTAATGTTTATGTTACTGCCATCTCCGCCCGAGATCGCAACGCTGACGCTCAAGGATGACAAGGGCGGGATTTAGCAAAGTGCTGAAAAGGCTTATTCTATCGCGTTGTAACAACCCCCGCTTGTCATCCTCGAACGGAGCGCAGCGAAGTGAAGGATCTCGCGGGGAGATGTTTGCTACGCCGCTAAACATTAATTTATTACACTAAATTCCACCAACCTATTTACAACGCTATATATGTATGGTATAATTAATCGGTACAATATATTGTGTTTTTGCACACCTATTTTCCTGTGACACCAAGGAGGACTTTGCATGAAATGCCCCGGTTGCGGATTCTATGAAAGCAAGGTTATAGACTCACGCCCTGTAAGCGACAACAACAGCATACGTCGCCGCCGCGAATGTCTTGAATGTAAGCGACGTTTTACAACATATGAGGTTATTGACTCTGTTCAGATAGTGGTTATCAAAAAGGACGGCACCAAGGAATTCTTTGACCGTATGAAACTTGAAAGCGGACTTATCAAGGCATGCCAGAAGCGCCCCGTTGATACCGCCGCGCTTGCCGCCGAAATCGAAACAGAGCTTCAAAACTCGCTCCGCTCTGAAATTACCACCACCGAAATCGGCGAGATAATCATGGAAAAGCTCAAAAAGCTCGACGCGGTTTCCTATGTCCGTTTTGCGTCGGTATACAGAGAATTCAAGGATGTAGCAACATTCATGGAAGAACTCAAGCAGTTGAACAAATAAGGAAAGTTCAGCTAATTTTTTCGGAGGAAGTGTCATCGCCGTCAGTAAATCGGGAGTGTATGCCCGATAAGGCAAGGCGGAGTGGCGCGATAGATAATGGAAATTGAATTTGTAGCGACCTGTCTTTTCGGTCTTGAACATTTTCTCGGCGAGGAAATCGACCGCCTCGGTTACCGCCGCACCGAAACTATTGACGGCAGAGTCACTTTTGTAGGCGACGAGCGCGCAATTGCGCGCTGTAATATATGGCTCCGCTGCGCAGAGCGCCTTTATATTAAGATGGGCACTTTCCGCGCGCGTACATTCGGCGAACTTTTTGAGGGAACAAAGGCTATCGAATGGGAGCGTTTTATCGGACGCGAGGACGCCTTCCCCGTCAAGGGTCACTCTGTAAAGAGCAAACTGTTCTCAATTCCCGACTGCCAGAGCATTGTCAAAAAAGCTGTCGCACAGCGGCTTGACAACGAGTACGGCATGTGCTGGTTCCCCGAAACAAAAACAAAATATCAAATAGAATTTTTCATATTAAAAGATGTCGCAACGCTGATGATCGACACATCGGGTACCGCGCTTCACAAGCGCGGTTACCGTGCCATTGCGGGCGCGGCACCCTTACGCGAGACGCTTGCGGCGGCGCTGGTACTCAATTCCCGCCCGAGAGAAAATGTCCTTTTGTGGGACCCGTTCTGCGGCAGCGGCACTATAGCAATTGAAGCGGCAATGATTATGAAAAATCAAGCGCCGGGTCTCTTCCGCCGTTTTGCGGCAGAGGAATTTGCCGTTGCCCCGCCCGAAATATGGGCAGAGGCACGCGAAGAAGCACGCGCGGCAATACGCAAGACCTCATTTGAAGCATACGCATCGGACATTGACGAAAGCATGGTACAACTGGCGGCAGACAACGCCGAACGCGCAGGCGTAGGCGATATCGTGCGTGCATTTGTTGCAGACGCGCGAACGATCCGCACAGGCGGCCGCCGCGGCACAATAGTCTGCAACCCGCCCTACGGAGAGCGTCTCGGAAGTATGTCCGAGGTCGAGCAACTCTACACCCAAATAGGCAGACACTTCCGCTCGCTTGCCCCCTGGCAGGTGTACATACTGACTTCGTCCGAGCGCTTTGAAATGCTCTACGGCAAGCGCGCCGACAAGGTCCGCAAACTCTACAACGGCATGATACCGTGTAACTTGTATCAGTATTTTAAATTTGATAAACAGCAGTAAATAAAAACTTGCAAATCCCATTCTTTGGTTTTTGCAAGTTTTTGCTTTATGTATTTGTGATGTAAATTAATGTTTAGCGGCGTAGCAAACATCTCCCCGCGAGATCCTTCACTTCGCTGCGCTCCGTTCAAGGATGACAAGCGGGGGTTGTTACAATGCGATAAAACAAGGCTTTTTTAACCACTTCGCTCAATCCCGCCCTTGTCATCCTTGAGCGTTAGCGAAGGATCTCGGGCGGAGATGTTAGTAACATAAACATTAATTTACCTTTACTTCGCATAAAAATTTCACCTCTGCAAACACTATCTTAAAAAGTGTGACGGAGGTGTTTTTTTGTTTACCGAAGTTTACAAGCAAAACATAGGACTGATTGACGGACTGCTTGCACCCGACAAATCGTTTGACCTTATCAAGCGGCGGCTTATCGCGGGCAAAAACGAACTTACTCTCTACTACGTTGACGGTCTCGTAAAAGACGAGACCATGCTAAAACTAATGCAGGTATTCACTTCGCTCAAAGCGCTTCCCGACAGCGCAACCGAATTTGCCGACACGAATGTGCCATACGTCGAAGTTGAGACCACCGACGACGAAAACAAGGCGATATTCATGGTGCTGTCGGGCGGCGTGGCTATACTCGGTGACACGTTCGGCGGTGAAGCGGTACTGATAGACGCGCGTACCTACCCCGTGCGCGGAGTGGAAGAACCCGAGAGCGACAAAGTGATGCGCGGCGCGCGCGACGGCTTTGTGGAGACACTTATCTTCAACACCGCGCTCATTCGCCGACGCATACGCGACACGCGCCTGCGCATAGAGTACAAAACCGTAGGCGACGTTTCCAAAACCGACGTGGCAGTCGTCTACCTCGACGGCGAAGCCGATGAAAAATACGTCAAATGGCTGTCCGAAAAAATTGACAGCATAAGAACCGAAAGCCTTTCCATGGGTCATCAAAGCCTTGCGGAATGTCTCATAGGCAAAAAGTGGTACAACCCTTTCCCGAAAATCCGCTATACCGAGCGCCCCGACACCGCGGCGGCGCATATCCTTGAAGGCCACGTCCTCATACTCTGCGACACCTCGCCCGACGCGATGATTCTGCCAACCACGATTTTCGACTTTTTGCAGGAAACGAGCGACTACTATTTTCCGCCTTTTACGGGCACCTACATGCGCGTTCTGCGGCATGTTATATTCTGGCTGACGCTCTTTCTCGTGCCGTTGTGGTATCTGTTTGTCATGCACCCGCACCTCGTCCCCGACTGGCTCGCGTTTATACTGCCTAAAGAGCGCGGCGCAATTCCCATAGCCGCGCAACTTTTCCTGGTCGAGTTCGCCATCGACGGACTCAAACTCGCGTCTATGAACACGCCGAGCATGCTCAGCAACTCGCTGAGCGTTATAGGCGGTCTTATCCTCGGCGACTTCGCCGTTGACATCGGCTGGCTTATCCCCGAAGTCATTTTGTATATGGCGTTCGTCGCAATCTCCAACTTCACGCAGGCAAGCTATGAACTCGGCTACGCGGTAAAATTCATGCGTATGCTTCTGCTCGGTACCACCGCGCTGTTTGGCGTGTGGGGATTTTGTCTGGGGCTTTTGTTTATCATCACGCTGATTGCCACAAACGCAAACCTCAACCGCCGCCGCTCCTACCTCTACCCGCTGATACCGTTTAACGGTAAAGCCATGTGCAGACTGCTATTTAGAGTGAAGAAGTAGAGTAGTGGTTAGTTTAGTTAAGTCATCCAACCACCGTAGGGGCGATTAGTAATCGCCCGTTTGTAAAAATCTAATCCCTGCTTTTCGGGCGATTGCTAATCGCCCCTACGGGTTTGTGAGTTACATTAACCTAATTAAACATTATTTTTTCATCCCTCTCGCAATTTACGACAAAATGTGATATAATGACTACATCACCACACATGGAGAAGTATATGAAACACATTTTTGTCATCAACCCGTCCGCGGGAAGCGGCGCGGGGATTGCGTCTCTCAAAGAAAAAGTTGCATCCCTCTCCTGCGAAACCGAAATTTACGAAACCAAGGCACACCGCGACGCGGTAAAATTCGTGCGCGAATACTGCAAAAACCACACAGAAGAAGTCCGCTTTTACGCCTGCGGCGGCGACGGCACGGTTAAGGAAGTAGCCGAAGGCGTTGTCGGCTTTGAACACGCATCGATGTCGGTCTGCCCAATTGGCAGCGGCAACGACTTTGTGAGATACTTCGGCGGCGCGGACGCTTTTGCCGACCTCGAAAAGCTGACTGCGGCAGACAGCAAAAAAATTGATACCATCGCCATTTCGGCTGACGGTATCGAAGATACATATTCGATAAACGTGTGCAACTTCGGCTTTGAGGCGTGCGTTGCGGGGTTCATGCACAAGATCCGCCGCAAGCCCATAATCGGCGGCAAAAACGCATACACCACGGGCATTTTGGTGGCATTGTTTAAAGCGATGCGCACCCGCGGCAAGATTTATGCCGACGGCGAACTTATAAACCCACACGGCGACTTTATCCTCTGCACCGCCGCAAACGGCGGCTTTGTCGGTGGCGGCTATTACTGCGCCCCGCGCGCAAAAGTCGATGACGGTATGCTGGACATCTGCATGGTAAAACCGATATCACTCATAACTTTGGTTCAACTTATAGGAATTTACAAAAAAGGCGAGCACCTTGACAGCGAAAAATTTGCAAAATACATCACCTACCGCCGCGCAAAAAAGGTGGAAGTGGTCACCGAAAAACCGTTCTACGCATCCCTCGACGGCGAGGTCTTTGAAACAACTCACCTCGTAGCAGAAATAAAAGAAAAAGCAGTCAATTTTGCCGCGCCCGAAACCTAACCGAATATCTCCTCTAATTTTGTCGAAGATGTTGACATGTCAACTTTATTGGTGTATAATACCTTTTGTTGACGTGTCAACATTTTTATTTTACGGAGTACATCATGAACATATTTGAAAAAGCATTTTGCAGAGTTTTTCAGTTCTGCTTTAAGGTTGCTATCCCTGTTCTTCCCTACCGCGAGCCAAAGGCGCTTGACTCTATCGCGGGCGTTCCCGCGCTGCTTAAAGAAAAGGGCGCAAAATCGGTTTTGCTTGTCACCGACGCGGGTCTTCGCTCGTTTGGCATTACCGCGCCGCTTGAAAAGTTGCTGAGTGAAAACGGCATTAACTGCGCCGTTTACGACGGCACGCGTGCAAATCCCACGGTGGCAAACGTTGAAGAAGCGCGCGAGCTTTACATAAAGGAAAAATGCGAGTGCATCATAGCGTTTGGCGGCGGTTCGCCTATGGACTGCGCAAAGGCGGTCGGCGCGCGCATTGCTTATCCGAAAAAGCAGTTGTCGAAACTCAAAGGTCTGCTCCGCGTATGGCGCAGGATCCCCACGCTTATCGCCATTCCCACGACTGCAGGCACGGGCAGCGAGACCACCGTCACCGCCGTTATCACCGACGGCGAAACCAAGCACAAGTACACGATGAACAACTTTACCACCATACCGCATTACGCGGTGCTTGACCCGTCCGTGACTTACACACTGCCGAAGTCGCTGACCGCAACAACGGGTATGGACGCACTCACCCACGCGGTTGAAGCGTACATCGGCGGCTCGACCACAAAGGACACGAGAGCGAATGCAAAAGAGGCGGTCAAGCTGATTTTTGACAACATCGAGACCGCGTACAACGACGGCACAAACCACGATGCACGCGCAAACATGCTCCGCGCGGCATATGTTGCGGGACTTGCGTTTACCAAATCCTACGTCGGCTACATCCACGCGGTCGCACACTCGCTCGGCGGCGAGTACAATGTGCCGCACGGCTTTGCAAACGCTGTCATAATGCCGCATGTGCTTGACCTTTACGGCAAGGCGGCGTACAAAAAACTGCATGAACTCGGCGTAGTTGCAGGCGTTGCCAGCGAAAGCGACACAAGCGAGGTCGGCGCGAAGAAATTCATCGCCGCTATCCGCGCGCTGAACAAGAAAATGGACATCCCCGAGCACATTTCGGGCATCAAAGAAGAGGACATCCCCAAAATGGCGGCGCACGCGGCGAAAGAGGCAAATCCGCTCTATCCCGTGCCCGTACTCATGGACAAAAAGCAGCTTGAAACTATCTACCGCACTGTTGCAGATTGGAGCAAAAAATGAATATAGACAACATTTTAGAGAGCCAGCGAAAATATTTTGACAGCGGCGAAACTCTTGACGTAAAGTTCCGTATCGCACAGCTCAAAAAGCTTTACGCGGCTATTAAAAAATACGAAGACGAGATAAACGCGGCGCTCACCGCCGACCTCGGCAAGAGCGATTTTGAAGGCTTTATGTGTGAAACAGGTCTTGTGCTCACCGAGATAAGCTACATGATAAAGCACACGAAAAAGTTTGCAAGGGAGCACACTGTTTACACTCCTCTTGCACAGTTTGCGTCGCGCAGCTACAAAAAGCCCTCGCCTTACGGCAATGTGCTCATTATGAGCCCGTGGAACTATCCTTTCCTTCTCACGATAGACCCGCTTGCAGACGCAATCGCCGCAGGCAACACTGCTATTGTTAAACCGAGCGCTTACTCCCCTGCAACAAGCGCCATTATCCAAAAAATCGTTACCGAATGTTTCCCTCAGAAATATGTCGCGGTCGTGACGGGCGGTAGAAAAGAAAACTCCGAACTGCTTAACAAGAAGTTCGATTTTGTCTTCTTCACGGGCGGTCAAACAGTTGGCAAAGAGGTGCTGCGCCACACTGCGGAGACCCTCACCCCCGCTGTCCTTGAGCTCGGCGGCAAGAGCCCCTGCATCATCGACTCAACCGCGAAAATCAAACTCGCGGCAAAGCGCGTAGTTTTCGGCAAATACTTAAACTGCGGTCAGACCTGCGTTGCCCCCGACTACATTCTTTGCCACAAGGACGTTAAAGACAAATTTATCGCCGAGGTAAAAGCGCAGATAGTAAAGCAGTACGGCGAAGACCCGCTTAAAAATCCCGACTACGGCAAAATTGTCAACGAAAAGCACTTTGAGCGCATTAACGGTCTTATCGACAAGGCGAAAGTGGTTCACGGCGGCAATTCAAATGCAGACACCATGCAAATTGCGCCCACGGTCATGGACAACGTGACATGGGCCGACGCGGTAATGCAGGAAGAGATCTTCGGTCCCGTAATGCCTATCATAACGTTTAGTTCCTTTGACGAAGTGTATGACATGCTCCGCGACAAGCAAAAGCCGCTCGCGTTCTACATCTTCTCCGAGGACAAAAAGCGCATCAAAGAAGTCACCTCGCGTTGCCGTTTCGGCGGCGGATGCGTAAACGACACCGTTATCCACCTCGCGACAAGCGAGATGGGCTTTGGCGGCGTAGGCGAGAGCGGCATGGGCGCGTACCACGGCAAGATAGGCTTTGACTCGTTCTCGCACGAAAAGAGCATCGTTGACAAAAAGACGTGGATGGACCTCCCCATGCGCTACCAGCCCTACAACCGCGGTATTTACGGCAAACTTTTGAAGATATTTTTGAGGTAACGAAATGAAAAAGATTTTAAAAGGAATTTTAGTTGCACTTGTTGCGGTAATCGTCGTACTCGGCATTGCTATTTTTGCAATGTGGCACAACGAAATTGCAACTCTCACAAGTTTCGAAATGGTTCGCGACCGCAATGACGAACACTTTGACGGCGCAGTCTACACAATGAACGTAAGCGGCGGCTTTTACCTTGACGAATTTGTCGAGCAGGGCGGCGTTAAAAACGATACCGAACTTATCGACTTTGTCACCGAAAAGATTACCAAGGGACTTATCAAAGTGGAGATAACCGACCCCGAGATAGGCTGCTCGGCATTCACCGCTGCAACCCCCGACGGCGACAAACTTTTTGCAAGAAACTATGACTTCTCAAAGACCAACACCTGCATAGTTTTCACCGAAGCAAACGAGGGCAGACACGCCACAATTTCCACCGTAGACCTGCAGTTCCTCGGAATGGACGTTGACAAAAACGTCGATGGTCTTATGAACAAAATTACCTGCCTTGCGGCACCCTACGCTCCGCTTGACGGTATCAACGACGCGGGAGTAAGCTGCGGAATTTTCATGTCCTATCAGGGCGGCGACGAAACGGTTGCAACCGACCAGAATACCGACAAGCCCGACTTCACATCGACAACGCTGTTGCGCCTTATCCTTGACTATGCGGACGACGTTGACGAAGCCGTTCAAATTGCAAGTGGCTACGACCTGCACGACTCGGCAAAGACATCCTATCACTACATGGTTGCCGACGCAAGCGGCAGAAGCGTTATCCTTGAGTGGGTACCTGCAGGCGGCACAGACGAGGCAGACAACGACGGAGGCGCGCGCGAGCTTGTTGCCACCTACAACGACGCAGACGACCACATCGGTGAAATCGAAGCGGCATGCGACTATCAGTGGATAACAAACTTCCTCATCCACCCCGATTACTACGAAAGCAATGATGACAAAGCAGGCTACGACCGCTACATGTGCATTTACGAAAATCTTACCGCAACCGACGGCATAGTTGCAGATGAAGCTGCAGCAATGAACATCCTCGCCGCAGTAGGCAGAAGAAACTGGAACAACGACGATTCAAACAGCATCACAGTCCACAGCGCGGTGTACAACCTCACCGATAAAACGGTAACATGGGTTCCCAACGAAAACTACACCGACGAGAGCGCGGTGCTTACATTCAATTTGAAATAAGCAATATAAAAGCAAGCGTTTTCGCTTGCTTTTTGTGTTGACAATACGTGCTATACGTGCTATACTTATAGTGAAAGAAGGTGAAATATTGCCGCTGACACCCAAAGAAATGATACAACTGCTTGAAAGCAACGGTTTTATATGCGTTCGTCAAAACGGCTCACATATGTTTTTTAAAAACGCGCAAACAGGAAAAGCAACTACTGTTCCTTTTCACTCAAAAGAACTTAAAAAAGGACTTGAACAACGAATACTAAAAGATGCGGGATTAAAATAATTCTGCATATACTATACTAGGGAGAGAAAATCATGAAAAAACTGTTTTATCCGGCTGTATTTCAAAAGGAAGAAATCGGATATTCGGTATATGTACCGGACATTCCGGGATGCAATACACAGGGAGACACACTCGAAGAAGCATATGAAATGGCTTTTGATGCTATCGGGATTTGCGTGGCGGAAGAAATTGAAACAAAAGGCGCAGTACCCACACCGTCTTCGCCCGAAACAATTGATCATTGCGAAGATGAATTTGTAGTTCTGATAGATTTTGATTTTGACGAATACTGCCGCAAATACGATAACCGTGCCGTGAAAAAAACCTTGACCATTCCCGCGTGGCTTAACACCATGGCGGAAAAATCAAACATTAACTTCTCGCTCATCCTGCAAGACGCACTTAAAACCAAATTAAATCTGCACCAATAAAAAATGACCGCTTATTTACCGGCCCTACAACCGCGGTATCTACACAAAACTGCTCAAGATGTTTTCGAGATAGTATAATTATTAAAATAACCAAGCATGAAATGTGCTTGGTTTTTTCCTATTTTTTAGATAAGTTCATGCAAATTCCTTTTTACATAGCAACTGCATTGCATATGCCAATGAAATTATCGGCGCCGTCAAATATCAACATCTTATGGTAATTAACCGCAGACCATACTCTGACAGTTACCGCATTGCCGTCTAAAAATGTATGTATAATATAATGCTCTTTTCCTACGACATTTTTTATTTGCATATAATTCATCCCCGCCATATTACCCAGCAGCGAGAATTTATAAATCAGATGCTTTCTTTTAAATACTGTCAAACTTAAAACAATACCGCTGATAATTACCAAAATATATAACCAAAAGAATATCATATACATCACCTATATCCCGCATCGGGATATTTTTATTATACCGTTATGGGATAATAAAGTCAAGAGGTGATTTTATGAGATTGCGGGAACTGCGCAAATCTAAAGGAATATCACAGTTAAAGCTTGCCTTAGACCTTAACACAAATCAAAACACCATAAGCAGATACGAAACCGGTGAGCGTGAACCGTGCATATCGGAACTGATAAGAATTGCCGACTATTTTGATGTATCAATTGATTATTTAGTCGGACGAACCGACTCTCCAAGATAATTTTTTATACTCACCAAAACAAAAATGACCGCTTACGCGGTCATTTTTACTATTTCTTATTAGTCGCTTACGTAAGGAATAAGAGCCATCTGTCTTGCTCTCTTTACTGCAACGGTGAGCTGACGCTGGTGAACAGCGCAGGTGCCGGAAATTCTTCTGGGAAGAATCTTGGAACGCTCGCTAACGAGCTTCTTAAGTCTTACAGTATCCTTGTAATCAATGTAATCGATCTTGTCAGCGCAGAAAAGACAAACTTTCTTTCTCTTCTTCATAGGGCGGAAGGGGCGCTGAGTGTTTTCGGTCTTGTTATCCATTGTAATACCCTACTGTTAAAAACAGATTTCCTTTCTATAAATTCTTGTCGATCAGAACGGTAAATCGTCCTCATCGGATACCGCCTCAAACTTAGGCGCTGCCGCGTCGGTATTTGTATACGACGGTGCGGCGTATGCATCGGGCGTGTACTGGGAAGCGCCGCCATTGGAATCCGACTTGTTTTCAACAAAGCCGACTTCGTCTGCAACAACTTCTGTTACATAGCGCTTATTGCCCTGATTATCGGTATAACTTCTGCTCTGGAGAGCGCCGCATACCAAAATGGGCTTACCCTTTTTGAAATAGCGAGATACGAACTCTGCAGTCTGTCTCCATGCAACAATGTTGATGAAGTCAGCGGTCTGCTGACCCTCTGTCTGATTTTTGCTCTGGTAACGGCGATTGATCGCTATAGTGAACGAAACAACCGAGATACCCGAGGGGGTCTGCTTGAGTTCAGGGTCTGCTGTCAGGTTTCCGATAAGAATTACCTTATTCAAAGTTGCCATATACTCGCCTCCTCGTCAATTACGACTTTGCCTTCTTAGACTCGAGTCTGATTACGATGCCGCGCATGATGTTTTCATCAATGTTGTAGCGACGCTCGAGCTCAGCCGGGAAAGCAGACTCGCTCGTAAAGTTAACGAGTACATAGTAACCTTCGGTAATATCGTCGATAGGATATGCAAGACGGCGCTTGCCCCACTCGTCGATTTCACCAACGGTACCGTTCTCTGCGATAAGCGCAGTGAACTTGTCCACTGTTGCCTTGATGTCATCCTCTGCGAGAGTGGGATTGACAATGAACAGTGTTTCGTAAGAATTTACTACCTTTTCCATCTGTGTACACCTCCTTATGGACTTATGGCCATGCTCTTTGTCATGGCAAGGGGGTAGGGGTAAAAATATTATTACCTATACCGAATAAGTATTTTATCATACAAGATTTCATTTGTCAAGAAAAATTATTGAAAAAAATATTTTCATGTGATATTATTAATGTAGCGTTTTTTCAAAGGAGCAAAACTATGTCTTATATATACATCGTCCGTCACGGACAAAGCATGGGAAATCTCAAAGGCGGCTTTGCGGGGCACACCGACTATCCGCTGAGCGACCTCGGTCACAAGCAGGCACGTATGACCGCGGATTTTCTCAAAAATGAACACATAGAAACGGTTATTTCAAGCACGTTGACGCGCGCAAAACAGACCGCCGAGCCTATAGCCGCCGACCGCGGACTCACCGTTTTGCCCGACGAGAACTTTATGGAAATGAACTTCGGCGACTGGGAAGGCATGGCCATTGAAGAAGTAGAAGCAAAGTACGACGGCGCGTTCACCGTGTGGAAACACGAGATGTACAAAACCGTCTGTCCAAACGGCGAAAGCACCGTCGAGTGCTTTAACCGCGCGGTAAACGCACTGAAAAAGACCGCGAAAGAATACGACGGTCACGATATCTGCATAGTCTCGCACGGCGCAATTATCAAGTGCCTGCTCTGTTTCTTGCACGGTCTGCCGATTGAAAAACTGCAGGACGTAATATGGGCAGACAACGCATCCGTAACCAAACTCGAATACAAAGACGGCAAATTTGATATCGTCTACGAGTGCAAAAGCGACCATATGGGCGAATTTGTCACGGGCGTGTCAAAAACAATAAGATAATAACAAAAGCGAGGTGCACCTCGCTTTTGTTATTTCTACAGCAGCATTTCAAGATAGCATTGCGAAATTTTAGTATGCATATCGCTTTGCGGGAACTTGAACCCGAAAAGCGAAATGTCAAGCGGTTCAAGCGACAGCGAATAGCCGACTTTTCCTCCACCTTCGGTTTTCTCAAGTGCAAAGCCCGACGCGGCGGCGACTTCGTAGAGAAGAAATTCAAAAGCCTCGAATGCGGGAAAATCCACCTGCTCGTCTCCCGTGCCGTCACAGTAAACAGTAACTCTGCCGCACTCATTTGCAAAGCTGAGGCGCACTATCCTGCCGTGGGCGGCGGCAAGCCTTACCATAAGCGAAAGACAAAGCACAAACGCGTTCGGCGACACATGCACCGCGATGTCCGTGTGCAAAAGATTGTTAAATGACACGCGTATGCCGTCCGAATAAATACTTTTTGAAAATCTGTCTACAAACAAGTCGACGAGGGTTATTATCTTGACATCACGCTTGTCGCCCGCCGTTTTGTCAATGTCAAAAAGAGCGTCTGCAATGTCTTTGGCAGCAGTATCAAACCGCTTGCCAAGCTCCTCATAATCAAAGAAAAAGAAATATCTTTTTCCGCCGAGCGACACCTCTTTTTTGCGGTATGCTCTGCCGCAGGCAAATACTGTCCTGTCGCGGTGAAATCTGCCGACGGAATTTTTCCATGCACTAAGAAAGCCGCCCGTATCTACCGAGCGGCTTTTATAAAGCAATCTGCCGTCTGCATCCGTAATTATGAGCGGCATCTCCATTTATGCTTCCCCCTTAAACTGATAGTTGAGAAGAGTGTTTGCGCTGAGAATTTCCGCAAGTTCGGTATCATTATTTGAAAGGACTATGCGGAGATTGTACTTTGTAAAATAGAACGCGTATGTCTCAATGTCGCTTTCAAGTTCAGCGGCTTTCACGCCGTCAGCCATAAGCGCAAGCGTCAGTCCTTTCTCCGCCGCCGCAGAGAAAAATTCCTGACTGCGGAGCATTTCATAAGGCACACATACCACCGCCGCTCCGCTGATATTCTCGGCAAAATCAAGCGCATCCTTGTAGTTTTCCTCGGTTACGTCCTCAAAAACAAGCACGGCCTCGTCAAGTCCGCTTGCTAAAAATTCGCATATCAGCGCACGCTCGTACTCGGTGATGATATCTTTTACAAGGTCGTCGGCAAAAACGCAAGTAACCTCAAACAGTCCCGTAGTGCCGCAGTCGATGTCAAACGAGGCAAGCGTCGGCAGACCGTGGGTATCACGTCCGAGCATTGCATCGGTATCAGTGGCAAAGCACGCCTCGCCGTTTGCATACAGCCATGTAGACGCCCATGTATCCTCGTCGGGCGCAACATATTCGGCAAGGTCATCGGGCAAGACGTATTCGCCATGAATACTCTTTTCGGACAAGGGCGCAAGTACTCCGCTTTCACCGTCGTCTGTCGCCTTACCCGTGTAAAGCGGTTCCCCGCCGCTCGCCTTATTTCCGAGGTAAGCGCCGAGCCAGACCGTGAGCGCAAACACAATTGCAATGCACACAAGCGGAACCACGACCCTTGCGCTGACTTTTTTTCTGCGCGTATTATATCTTTTGTAGATAGCCATTACTCGATCTCTCCGTATGAAAGTCCGCGTAAGAATTCGGTCTCAACCACCGAAAACGAATTCATGCGTGCCTCTATCTTTTCTTTAAGGCGTACTGCCTGATACTGTGATTTAAGCGTTTCAAAATTGTTTTCGATGTATTCTTCGTCCTTTGCCGCGCGCAAAATTACATAAAATCCGTCGGGAGCGACAACAACATCGCTTATCTCGCCATCATCGAGCGAAAACGCCGCGGTGTCGTATGCGTCCGCTTTTTCGCCGCGCGTCATGTAATAGTCGCCGTAGACATCCTCGGAATAATTTCCGATAAGCTTATTAAACTCGGTGCCGCCCTTGTATTTTTCAATAACTTCTTCGGCGATACGGCGGTTTTCTTCAATGTCCTCACCGTCGTCATTTTCGATAAACACCGACTTTACATGTATCATTTCGTCGCCCTTGAAGATTTCAAGCAGCTTTTCGTCGTTGTCCTCAATCTCGCCGCCGTCCGAAATAAGCGCGGTGCGAAGCACGTCTTCAAGCGCCATAACGCGCAGAGAGAATGTGAATATCTCCTCGTCCATGTATCCCGCCGCAAGCGTTTCCTCAAAATCCATTTTATTCGTTTCGCAATAATCTTTCATTGCCTCCGCATATGTATCGGCAATGGCGACAACATCGGCGCTGGTGAGAGAATAGCCGTAGTCCGCGGCAAGCGAAATTTTCGCATATGTATAGCGCGCATCGTCGGCAACGCATGCGCGGATAAAACTGTCAAGCGCGGCGGTATCCGTAACACCGTTTTCGGTGTATTCCCTGATATATTCGTCGCGGTAATTGAGATAGCGGCATCGGTACATACCGTAGTCCATATCGTACGAGCCGACCCGCAACGCGGTCTCGCCGTAGCTTTCCAGGTATTTTTCGGATTTGTATTTATCAAACGCCATAACGGCAAGCACAACGGCAATTGCGACTATCATCACAAGTCCCATCACAGCGATAATCTTTTTTATAAGCGTCTTTCGTTTTTCTTCAAAGACGGTAAGTTGTTGTTTTTCTTTAGCCATTTTTTCTCCTGTTTGTTTGGTAAATTAATGTTTATGTGAGTGACGGCAACGCACCAACCGTGTGGGGGGAAAGGAACCTACGGTTCCTAACGTCCTCGACGTCCCTCAAGGCAAAATCTTTAATCATCGCATGTGGCTGTAATCCAGCCAACGTAGGGGCGATTATTAATCGCCCGAAAAGCAGGGCGTAGATGTTTTGCAAACG
>JAFTXX010000060.1 GCA_017461475.1 Clostridia bacterium | reverse complement strand
TTTCTTCGTTTGTTTTGTTCCTATGTAGCATTGCGCTGCACCTCCTTGCAGCACAACACTATATCACAGGAGTGGGAGAAAGTCCAGAAGAATTTTCGGCATTAAATTATGCGACGCCAGCCACCATTTTCATAACACACATAACATTTTACTTCACAAGCGTAGCTGTATTTGTAGCCGCGTCCCATGCAATATTATCGTTGGAAACGCCGAGAGCGTTTGCAAGGAATCTTACGGGAAGCATTGTGCGGTTATTTCGATTAATCGGTGCCGCATCAAGAATCTTCGCCTCGCCGTTGATATAAGCGGTAGTAGAACCTATTGTAAGTTTAACGGTAGTCTGTGCCGAAGTTTCTCCGTAAGTAATAAGGTCCTTTATAGTTGGTAAACTTGTTGCTGCTGCACTAAGCGAAAAAAGCATACCAAGCAACATACCAAAAACAATTATAGAAATCGCTAGTTTTTTCAAAAACATCCCTCCTGTTTAAATAAATGCCCTTGCCGCTTAATCTTACTGTGCAGCAAGGGCAAACTTAACTATTTGACTATCAGCTTCATAACACGAAGTACGTCAATAAGCGAAACCTTGTTATCGCCATTTAAATCGCCGTTTTCAAGAGGAGTATCGTTAAGGACAGCTTTAATAACAACGAGTACATCTGCAATGTTAACTATACCATCATTATTGAAATCGCCTTTAATCGCTTCCTTGACAGAAACCTCTGCACTTACCGTAGCAGTTGCAAGATAGTTTTCGCTTGCATCTGCGGTTTCGCAAAGTGTAAGAATAAACGAATAATTGCCTTCAACTACAGTATCGCTAACGGAATATGTAAGATTAAGCACCTCGCCGTTCAAATAGCCGTTGGTAAGCAAGCCATCCTCTGTACCTGTTGTTCCGTCGCCGAGTTTGGAAACTATCATATACGTACCATCGGTATAGAAATAGCCGGTGTCTGCAAGAAGTGAGTCATCAACGCTCGTCAGTGTAAATCCTTCGGGAGCGGTTACAGTAAATCTCGTTCCCCAGAAGCCGCCCCCTGCAGTATTTGCAGAAAGTGTAAGCGTTACTATGCCGCCGGCGGTCGCATTTGCAGTATCAAGCGAAAGCACAAGCGGAATATCTTCATTTGCCGTAGGTGTATCTACTTTTTCACCACAATCGGTGCAATATACTCCGTCTGCCTTTGCAAGGTACTTGTGACCGTTCCATACGCAGTCGAAAGGTGCTTTTTCTCCGCACGCTGTGCAAAGTCCGTTTTCCAAACTGTATGTATGCTCTGCCTTGTTAGCAATGTCTATGCTATTTTCACTTCCGCAAGAGCATATCGGTGCATGATAACCTTCGTTTTCGCCCTCGAGAGCAATGTAATGTCCGCGGGTGTTATCGCAATTATCGGTGCTATGGAAAATCTTGAGTTCGGGAGTTGCAAGGTCTACCCATGCATTTTCAATGTTGAGCTTTTCAAAATCAAGAGCATTGTATTCTCTAATACCGTCGCAGGTGTTTCCTTCTGCAGAGGCACTGCCAAAGTAACAGGCGATGAAGTTCTTGGCAGCGGGATAACCACAGAAAGCACGAACGGTGGCAGAATTATATTCAAAAGAAGAATTGCTTGCCAGTTCAAGCACTGCGTTTGAATAGCAATTGGAAATACTGATAGCGCCTACGGTACGACCAAATATACCGCCGGCATATTGAGCATTGTAACTTACGGTGCCAGTAGCCAAGCAGTTACGAATGCCGCAGGCATTCCAAATAATACCGGCAACACCGCCAACATCCGCCTGTGTGCTGCTTGTCGCGGTTACAGTGCCGCTGTTATAGCAGCTCGCAAGAACGGTTTTTTCTGTATCGGACGTATCATTTCCGTAAAGATAACCAACAACACCGCCGACATATTGATTACCGGTTACGTCAGCCTTGTTATGGCAATTCTGAATTGTAACATTGCATTTTGATACAAGTCCCACAATACCGCCAACATAATTACCTGTGGACTTTACGCTACCGCAAACGGTGAGATTCTGAATAACAGCACCCTCTCCAAGACGGCCGAACAAGCCTACTCCATCGGTTGTAACATCAATATTGAGTCCCGTAATTTCAAAGTTGTCGCCATCAAAAGTACCGGTAAAGAGGTTGGTTGAATCACCGATAGGCTTATGCGCAAGTGTACCTGTATAATCCGCAAGATTTATATTTGCAGTTAATATATATGTACCGCTCCAAAGAGAACTGTCATACATAAAACGGATAAACTCTAATGCAGTACCGATTTCGCCGTCAAATGCTTCTTTAAATTCGCATTTGGTGCAAAGTCCGATTTCCGCAAGGTCGTGAGCCTCTGCCGCATTTATAGTCTCTCCGCAATCACACTTTACAGTGTGAGTCCCGTCACCATTATCGGTATAGGTTGCCGCAGTACAGGTATGCTCAGGCTCCTGACCGAAATCAGCACCGCACGCACACTTGCCGTTCTTATCGGGGTCATCGCATACATGGAAAGTCTTAAGTTCGGGACCGTTATTACCCAGTACCCATTTTCCGCTGCCGCCATCGAGCGTTTCAAATGCATCATCTGTATATGCAACTATACCAGTACATGAATTTCCTTCTGCAGTTGCACTGCCAAAATAACAAGCCGTGAAGTTCTTCGCAGCGGGCCAGCCGCAGAAAGCACGAACTCTAGCGGAATCATATGCATAAGAAGAGCCGTCTGCGAGTGCCAATGTTGAATCGGCATAACAATTTGTAACCTTGATTGTACCTGCGGTACGGCCAATCATGCCGCCAATACATTGGTTATTATAGGTAACCTTGCCGTCTGACCAACAATAGCTCATATCGGTAATACCGTTGATAAGACCAACAAGACCGCCAACATCCGAAGCTGAAGATATGACATCTCCGCTACTATAGCAGTTTGTAAGTGAAATGCCATTATTGCAGTATCCTACCATACCACCAACATATCTGGTACCGCTGACCGTAGCCTTATTTTGACAGTTCTCAATAGTGGATGCGTTAGCATAGCCGACAAGACCGCCGATGTATTGCGCTGACGAAGAGATTAAACCGTCAACGGTGAGGTTTTTTACAGTAGCACCTTTAATATAGCCAAACAAGCCTGTGTACTGTGCCGTAGTGCTAATGTTCAAATTCGAAACGGTATATCCGCCACCGTCAAAAGTGCCGGTAAAATTATCAGTACCGTCACCGATCGGTGTCTGTCCACTTACGCCTGACATATCAATATCTTTTGTAAGCGTGTAACTGCCTGACCATGCAGAAGATGTAGTCATAAGCAAAAGCATATCCTCGGCAGAGTCAATTGTACCGTCTGTAATGTCTGCCGTCTCTGTTGCAAAAACAGAGACAAACATACATGAAATTATAAGTGCAGAGATAAGAATTACCAGAATTTTCTTAAACATATTTGTGTTCTCCTAACATTTATTCAATAATTAACCTTGAGAAATTTGCTTTAACAGACAAATCGCATCGTAAATGGTTATTTCGCCGTTGCCGTCAGAATCGGCATTAAGGAGATCCAATTCAACGGTTTCGTCTGCGATACTGCGAAGAATGCGAATAACGTCTAAAAGGTTTACCTTCTTATCGCCATTACTTGTAAACTCATGCTTTTTTTACCGGTATGCTTGTTTTTGAACCGATGTAATCAACGATTTCTTTTATTCGTTCTTCCGTTTGCATTGAAATTTCAGGTGGCTGTTTTCCTAATGGCATATACTTGCTTTCACCAAAAGAGTGATACGGCTCAATTTCAACGCTTATGACTGACGTGAGCATATTTGCAAGTTCGCA
>JAFTXX010000031.1 GCA_017461475.1 Clostridia bacterium | reverse complement strand
TCTATGCTTGTTTAATAAGCACCTTTAGCTCAGTTGGTAGAGCAACTGACTCTTAATCAGTGGGTCCCGGGTTCGAGTCCCTGAAGGTGCACCATAAACCCTTGCAATAGCGGGGTTATTCCTCCTTAGCTCAGTCGGTAGAGCGCATGACTGTTAATCATGATGTCGCTGGTTCGAGCCCAGCAGGGGGAGCCAAAAAGAGATCGCAATTCGCGGTCTCTTTTTTCGTTGTTTACAACGGAGTGGTGAGGTGGTATAATTATTCCATAATATATATATGCAAACAGTAGGCATGCGGCAAACGGAGGAATCATGGAGATTACATATAAAAATGAAAAAGCCTTACCGTGCAATCTGTTATATGATATTTTTGTGGCAGTTGGTTGGGCTGATGCAGCAAAGACTACGGAAGAAATGATTACAAACTTCAACAAGCCATTCATTAATTCTACTTTTGTAGTTTCGGCGTGGGATGGCGATAAGCTTGTTGGTTGCGTGAGAGCGCTGAGCGATAAGATGTTTCGTTCTGTTATATATGACTTAGCGGTACTACCTGCGTATCAAGGACAGAAAATCGGAAAAGAATTAGTAAAAAGATGTATATCATGCTGCCCTAATTCGGAATGGCTTATTGCAACAATTCCAGCATGTGTAGGATTTTATGATAGACTTGGCTTCAAGGCAAATGATTCTGCTTTTTTAAGTATTTCATGCAAGTGGTTTTGAATATGAAAAATTTAATTATAATTCTTGGTGCTAACGGAGTTGGCAAATCGACTACAGCTGCCGAACTTATGCGTATCCTTCCAAACTATAGATCATTTAAAACTCAATACGACGGCACTTACGCCGAGAGAAGCTGCTTTGGCTATAATTGATTCTTTAAAATTAGAGAAATAATGTTGCAAATTCGCCATCACCACTTCGCACTCGGCAAGGGATTTACAACGGTAGCAGCGGTGTGGTATAATGAAAAACGAGCATAGTGTTGCGAGGGAGTGAAAATGATGAAAAAATACAGCAGACTTATTCCTTCTAAGGACAATTCTATAGATATATTATCTTTAATCGGTCGTCAAAAAAACGGAATTATTTTTTGGCAGAAAACAGGCTTTATGCGTCATTGCAATGCTTTGGGGCTCCAGTCTTTTGTTACATTGGCAATCAAACAGTTTTCACCCATAAATGCACGGTTGGAAGTAAATAACTATGTGCTTGAATTCGATGATGCAGGGACAAAAACAATTCGCATCGGATTAAAGCAAGAGCCTAATTCAACGAATTGCGCACTTTTCGGCGAAGCACATACTGTCGGTACAGACAAAGAGTTTCATATACTTGTACTGGAAGTTATAGAGTTTATTTCAAAACATATGGGATGTAAGTTTTTTGTAGATGATGCCAGTGGATTCCTTGAAAGTGGTTCGGAAGAACAATTATCAAAGTATTTGGATGCTAATAGATTGGAGAGATTGCCGCAATTTGAACGTATAAACTTAGGGTGGAATGCAGAGCCGAATTCTCCGCATCTGCAAGTTTTGATGGACGGCAATAATGTAGTAGTTGAATTTGTCTTATATGCAATACATAAATATAAAGGATTCCAAGAGAGCGCAAAAGCAAGAATAACTTTTAAAGAGTGCGTTCAATATCGAGTAGGTGCGCCCAATGACGAAGGATTCTATGTTTATGGGCAGTCGAGATTTAAAAAATATGAAGTTCAATGGGGAGAGTTCTACCAAGTACATAATTCAAATTGGCAAAACGATTTTCCTGATGCGGTTGTAACAGGAATTGCAGGAGAACGGACAAACCATTATTTGTTTTATTTCAAAGATGAAACTTTTGAGTGTATTTCTTCGTCATATGAAATTGAAATTATATAGCCCCAAGCCTCTCTTCCGAGAGGCTTTTTGCGTGCCCGGGTACTGTAAAACAAGCAGTCCCTTGCTGTACGAAGGGTAACAAGATTGACAGAGATTTACCGAGCAGAGCGACAGGTTGGAAACAAAAAATGCGGAAGCGGAACAAAACCGCAGCCGCCATAATCCTCCTTAGCTCAGTCGGTAGAGCGCATGACTGTTAATCATGATGTCGCTGGTTCAAGCCCAGCAGGGGGAGCCAAAACAAAAAGCAGGTCAATCGACCTGCTTTTTGTTTTGGCTTTTCTATTTTGCAATGATGTATTAATTACAAATCTGCTTGCGCCATATTTATTTTTTGGCTTTGTATTTATTTGGCGAGCATCCTGTATATTTTTTAAAAACCTTTGCAAAGTAATTTTGATCGGGAATTCCTACCGAAATTGCTACCTCCGATATTTTCATTTTGCCGCTTTGAAGCAATAGCTTTGCTTTGTCTACGCGTTTTTTATTAACGTATTCAACGAGAGGGCAAGGAAAATACTTACTAAAAACCTTACGTAGAGTGCTTTCAGAAATGAAGAATCTATTGCATAATGTCTTGCTATCGATGTGTGAAGAAAGATTATCATCTATAAATTGCTCGATCTGACTTGACAATTCAGTTGAAATGTGCCGGATAATTCTGCTTGATTGCATAAAAGCGACACAACGGGAAATCAGCATTGCGGTTGCCTCGGCTACATCCAGCTCAAAAGGCTTAAGTCTTTTATATTCGGTTTTGATTGTTTCTTTGTCAATCTGTAAAGCTTCTACATTTTTTAGTATTTTGAAAATGTCATTTTCGGAGTTTCCTTGCGGAATAAGCTGGCCGAACATTATTCCGCCGATAAGTTCATTGTCGTTCATGAGCGGAAGTGCACAGTCTACAAGCCCTGCGTGGCAAATATGCCAATGCATCGAGCGTGTTTCAATGCATTTCTTCAAAATAGTTCTATCGGATTCCTCGCATCGCCTTTTTCCTTCGGGAGAGGCTTTTATCAGTGCACAGAAAGTGGGTATAGGATGCGGCTGAAAGGCAAGCTGGTTTAATTGCGTATCCCATAAGCTGATTGTGTACCCGGTTATTCTGTAAAGATCAAGCAATAGCTTGTTTAATTCTTCAATATCATATTTTAGCAATTATGCACGCTCCCTTCAAATATATCTTATAAAAAACTGGCTGATTTGTCAATAAAAAATAGCAAAAAAATTTAATGTACAAAATATTACTAATTTTGTGTCGGTTTGTTACTTGTAAGCGTTTTTTATATAATATATAATTTATTTAGAATACCGAAAGGAGTTTTGGCTTATGATGAAAAAAATTAGGGGTTTCATTGGAGTTTTTGTTGTAATTTTGTTATGTACAACAATGTGTTTATCTTCTTTTGCAAGCGGAATCGACAAGGAAAACTGCGATCTGACAGACGGTATGCAGGCGTGGTATAAATTTGACGAAACAAGCGGAGATGTTGCAAAGGACTCGTCGGTAAACGGTCACGATGCGACCGTTTACGGTGCAAGATGGATCACTACCTCTGAGAACGAGGGCGTAGCACTCGAGCTTGACAACACCGTTGAAAGCGGTAAGTACGTGGATATTCCGTCTGCGGTAATGAACAACGTAATCGATGACTTTACCGTAAGCGTATGGGTCAAGGTGGAAGACGGACAGGGCGTGTCGCGTATCTTCGATTACGGCACCTCCGAGGCAAACGTAATGTTTTTGACCGCGGGCAAGTACATCTTGGAAATGGACAACAGCTCCGACAAGCGGATCCTCCCTCCCGAGAGCCTGAAAAGACAGGTCGAGGGCAAGGTTTTCCCCTTGGGATACATGTATCCCGATGAATTTGCAACTCCGAGATGGCAGCACGTAACCATTACACGCAAAGAGAACCTTACGACCTTGTGGATCAACGGCATCCGCTGGGCAAGCGGAGAATTTGAGACCGTAACCCCTCTTACGGGTGCTGACTATAAGTTCTATATCGGAAGGTCCAACTGGGACGCCGACCCTTATGCAAGTCTCGAGATCAAGGACCTCCGTATTTACAACCGTTCGCTGAATATAGGTGAAATCAATGCCGTGATGGAAAGCGGATGGACGGACGAAATTTTGGTACATCATGCAATTGACAGTATTGAACTCGGCGACTTTGCAAATGTTACCGAGAATCTGTATCTGCCTACTATTGTAAACGACATGGTAATGGTAGAGTGGTCATCGGACAACAGTGCTGCCGTTTCAGTAAGCGAATATATCGGCGTTGTTCACCGTCCCGAGGCAGGCGAATTGGCGGCAAATGCAAAACTTACTGCAACATTCTCCCACGGTGATTATTCAAAGGGCGTTACTTATGATGTGACTGTTCTCCCCAAGGTATCGGGTGAGACCGAATACACAATGACGGTGGACACAAAGGACGTGTTGCACGCCATGAGCCCTACACTGTACGGTGCATTTTTCGAGGACGTAAGCCATGCGGGGGACGGCGGACTTTACCCCGAACTGCTCCGTAATGTAAGTTTCCATGATGCAACCGATTCAATTCCGTATTGGCATTTGTACACTTCGGACGGCGCAAGCGGTGAAATGTGTCTTGACAAAGCCAAACTGTTAAATGATGCACAATTCCAGCATTTGAAGCTGGATATTTCATCAGTAACAAGCGGCGGTTACGTAGGTATGCGCAACGAAGGTTACTTTGGTATGGAGTTTGAGGTCGGCGAGAAGTATAACCTCACTTTCTATGCCCGCAGTGATGACTTTTCCGGAAGCGTTTCAGCAAAGCTGTTAAGTGCAACGGGCGAAGATATCTCCGCACCCGTTTCGGCAGAAAAAATCACTTCTGAGTGGACAAAGTATTCGCTCACGCTCACACCGAACTACTATGCGGCGCAGGGAGAAATGGTGCTTTATTGCGAAGGTGATACGGGAACGGTATATTTTGACGTAGTATCTCTCATGCCAGAAAAAGTGTACGGAAAAACAGGACTCAGAGTAGACATGGCGGAGGCCTTGGCGGAAATGAAACCTAAGTTCTTTCGTTTTCCCGGCGGATGCTATATTGAAGGTAAAGACTTAACACAAGCATTCTATTGGAAAGATACACTCTACGGCAAAGAGGAAAGAACAGGACACGATAACCTCTGGGGATACCGCTCTACAGACGCTCTCGGATACTATGAATTCCTGCTCCTTTGCGAAGACCTCGGTGCAGAGCCCCTTTATGTATGTGGCGTAGGAATGACCCACGGACCGAACGAGGACTGGGAATTCTGGATAGACGATGTTCTGGATGCCATAGAATTTGCAAATGGCGACACTGATACCGAATGGGGCAAGGTCCGTGCAGAGTTGGGGCATCCCGAGCCGTTTAATATGAAGTACATCGAACTCGGCAACGAAGCAAATTTTCAGTTTGAGATATACTCCGAGCGTTATCAGGATTTCTATGATGCAATCAAGGCGAAGTATCCTTATATGACCCTTATTGCAAACTGTGATATTGAGGGGAAGACCATAGATATAGTAGACAAGCACTATTATGATACTCCCGAGTGGTTTGCCGATAACGGATATCTCTTTGACGGATACAGCAAATACGGCTACAAGATCTATCTGGGAGAATACTCCGTAGCGGTAGATCAGGGACTTCAGAATCTGAGTGCAGCAATCGGCGAAGCGGCATTTATGACGGGAGTGGAGCGCAATTCCGACGTTGTTACTATGGCATCGTATGCTCCGTTGTTTGCAAATCTTAACCGCATTAACTGGAGCATGGCGGCATCCTACTTTGACAGCTCAAGGTTTTACAATTCCCCCTCCTATTATGTGCAGTCTATGTTTGCAAACAATGTAGGTGACGATGTGCTTGATGCAAAACTCAGTGCAAGTGACGGGTCATATGAAGGTGCAAATGTGATTTCGGGCAGCGTAGGTCTTTGCACCTGGAACACAAACGTAACCTACAGCGATATCAAAGTAACGTCAAACATCGACGGCACTGTACTTTTTGACGGCAACACTGCTTCCGCAAGCGATTGGACGAGCAGTAAGGGCGAATGGACGGTAGAAAACGGCAAGTTGACGCAGACGCAGATTACTACAGATTGCAGAATTTGGGTTGACGGCAAAGATTTTACCGACTACACCTATGAAGTAACCGCAAGAAAGAACAGTGGTAAAGAGGCGTTTATGATTCTTGTGGGGGTAAAGGATACCGACAATCTATTCTATATAAATCTCGGTGGTTGGAGCAATACAAAGAGTGCCGTGCAAAAGATCGAAAACGGTGTCAGATCTTCGGTTACAAATTCTGAAAACGGTGCGTTTGAAGCAAACCGTGATTATAAGATCAAGGTCGTGGTATCCGAAAACAACATGACCGTATTTGTTGACGGCGAAGTAATGTTTGAGTATTCCAAAAACTATATTCTCGGTTGTCCTTTAAACTATGTAGTAGAAAAAGATAACACTACAGGCGATATAATTATCAAAGGCGTGAACGTTTCCGACAACGATTATACTGTCAATATCAACCTTCTCGGTGCAACAAATGTTGGTTCTGCGGCAAAGGCTACTGTAATGACGTCGCAAAGCAAGTATGACGAAAACTCGTTTGACAATCCCGAAAATGTGGCACCGATAATCGTCCCTGTTACGAACGCAAGCGATAATTTCGAATATACGTTTATGAGAAACTCCGTCACCGTGCTTGTAATTCCGACGGGCGATAAAACCGCAAACAAAGCCACGCTTTTGGAAACAGTCGATACAGAGAAAGCAGAAGCGATAGACAAGGATGACTTCACTGAAAAAACGTGGGCGGCATATGAAACGGCGCTTGCTAATGCAGAAGAGATTCTTAAACTCGATACTGCAACGCAGAAAGAGGTGAACAATGCCACAAACGCTTTGACCGGCTCAAAGGCATTGTTGGAGAGAAAAACCACGGCTGCAGAGGGTGATGAAACTTCGGCAATTAAGATAGATACTGCCGAAAAGCTCATTGCACTTATGAACAACTCTGATGCATGGTGTGAAAAGTATGAGCTCACAGCGGATATCGATCTCACAGGACTCGCCCAGACTCCTATCGGTAATGAGACAACTCCGTTTACCGGTATTTTCAACGGTAACGGCAAAACTATCAAGGGCATCAGCCTTACCGGTGCAGGCAATGTCGGCTTCTTTGGTGTGGCAGGCGGTTGCACTATCAAGAACCTCACACTTGAGGGAACTGTTATATCTACAGCAGACAACGCAGGCGGTTTTATCGGAAAGCTTGTAGGTAATGCTGTTATTGAAAATTGCGTTAACAAGGTTACGGTAAGCGGTACCAACAACGTTGGTGGATTTGTAGGATACACTCCGCACGATGCGAGCACTCGTGTAAATATGATCGGATGTGTAAATGAAGCAAACGTTATCGGTAGCGGCGCACGTGTCGGCGGCGTATTCGGCTTTGTTCAGATAGGTATAGCAGGCAATACCACCGTGTTCGACGGTTGCGTCAATAACGGTGAAGTTACCGGCACGCAGCTGGTTGGCGGTATCGTCGGCAGATTTGAAACGCAAACAGCCAATAAAAACGCAATGCATAAGGTATTAAACTCTGCGAACTATGGCAATATCGTGGGCAGCACCAACTATGTCGGCGGTATTATCGGATTGTTCACTCATGGCTCGGCATCAAGCAGATATATTCTGGATAATCTGTATAACGAAGGTGACGTAACTACCGGACAAAAATATGTCGGCGGTATTGTAGGCTATTTCCGTTCGTTTGTAAGCGGCGGCGGTGGAATTTTTAACTGTATGAATATCGGTGCAATTTCCACATCGTATGCAGGCGGCGCATATGCAGGCGGTATTATCGGTATCGGAAATGATGTCAGCTCGGCTATTGTTTATACAATCTCAGATGTATATAATGCCGGCTCTGTTTCATCAGCTGACGGACAGCTTGTAGGACCTATTGCAGGAACTTATCATAGAATCAGCGGAACTGTTACTCCCGAAGATTGTTATTATCTTGATCTTGGCGAAACATATTCAAATCTTTTAAACGAAACCAAGGTGACGGCAGATAATTATGCATCGGCAGATACATTTATAGGTTTTTCGGCAAATTACTGGATGTTTACTTCAAACGGTCCCGAACTCAAGAGTTTCCACGCACACGTAGAGGAAACTATTCCTGCAGTAAAACCGACCTATACATCAAACGGTCTGACCGAGGGCAAAAAGTGTTCTGTATGCGGAGAAATTCTTGTGCCGCAAGAAGAAATTACATGTGATATAAACGGCGACGGCGCATTTACTCTGGCGGATGTTTTGATGTTACTTAAAATGATAACAAACGATAACGTTTCCGAAGATAACGACATTAACGCCGACGGTCAAATCAACCTATTGGATGTATTAAAATTTCTAAAATTACTTACACTGTGATAAACAGAAAGGTATTACAATATGAAAGCAAAAATTACTGTAAACAAAAAATTCACCATCGGTGAAATTGACAGACGTATTTATGGCTCTTTTATAGAGCATGTCGGCAGAGCGGTATATGAGGGTATTTATGAGCCCGACCATCCCACCGCCGACGATCAGGGCTTCCGCGGCGACGTGATGGAGCTGGTGAAAAAACTGAACGTTCCGATAGTACGTTATCCCGGCGGCAACTTTGTTTCCGTATATAATTGGGAGGATGGCATCGGTGATAAGTCAAAGCGTCCAAGACGCATGGAGCTTGCCTGGGGTGCGTTGGAGTCCAACCAAGTTGGCATCGACGAATTTCAGGAATGGGCAAAGCGCGCAAACAGTGAGGTAATGATGGCCGTTAACCTCGGTACGAGGGGAATGGACGATGCACGCAACTGCGTTGAGTACTGCAACTCGAAGGCAGACAGCTATTACGCTAACCTGCGCCGCGCAAACGGCTTTGAGGAGCCCTTTGGTTTCAAGGTATGGTGCCTTGGCAACGAGATGGACGGCTCTTGGCAGCTTGGTCGCAAGACCGCCGAGGAATACGGACGCCTCGCCGCCGAGACCGCAAAGGTCATGAAGCGCGTAGATAATACAATAGAGCTCGTTGCCTGCGGCTGTACTGATTACAGCAGGATAGGCGATTGGGAATACACCATTCTCGACCACACCTACCCCTATGTGGATTACGTTTCGCTCCACACTTATTACGCCAACAAGGAAAACAATTCCCAAAGATTCCTCGCCCGCACCGAGGAGATGAACGATTACATAAACGGCGTTGTTGCATATTGCGATGCCTTGAAGGCGAAAAAGAAGTCCACAAAGACCATAAATCTGTCCTACGACGAGTGGAACGTGGTGTGTCGCAGACAACCGCAGGATGCAGCTGAGAGGGATAAGGACAAATGGACTGAGGCAAGACACCAGCTGGAGGATGTATACAACTTCGAGGACGCACTCGTTGTGGGCTGTATGCTTATGACATTGCAGAACCACTCTGACCGCGTTAAGATGGCTTGTATCGCACAGCTTGTAAACGTGATTGCTCCCATCATGACCGAAAAGGGCGGCAAGGTCTGGAAGCAGACCACATTTTATCCCTTCTATTACGGCTCCAACTACGGCAACGGCGCTACCCTGCGCACGATGATAGAGACCGATACCTACGACGTTGAGGGGTACAGAAAGGATATACCTTATCTTGTTTCCAGCGTTATTTACAATGCGGAGGCGGGAGAGCTCGTTATCTACGCCGTAAACCGCTCCCTTGACGAGGATATGGAGCTTGAGCTTGATCTTGAGGGCTTTGCATCCTACGAGCTTTTCGAGCATATAGAACTTTACAATGACGACCTTAAAGCAATCAACGACAAGGATACCGAGCGCGTAGCACCTGTAAATGTCCCAATCGGCGACAAGGTTGTTCTCAAAAAGCACTCCTGGAATATGCTAAGATTCACTGTTAATGCTTAATTTCTTTGCTTAACAATAAATTGACTTTACTGCAAAAAGTTTCTGATGAAATATCGCGGTGTCTTGGTAAAAAATCAATACTGACTTAAA
>JAFTXX010000059.1 GCA_017461475.1 Clostridia bacterium | reverse complement strand
TTTACTTTCCCAAAAATCACAGCCAAACGATCTCGCCTGCGCCGAGCGTCAATTCCTTCGCCCTACCGTCGATATCGTAAAATACAGTCGTTTGCTCCTCCGCGGTATTGTTGATGATCGCGTACCTGTCCCCGTAGAAATGCGCTTCCATTTGGGGATTGGTGCAATACGATCTTCTATCCATATCCTCCTTGCCTGCCGTCCACAAAATCGCTCTGTAAAGAAGCCTGGCGTTCTCCGCCGAATACGGCAAGCCCGTAATATAAAAGCTCCTACCCTTGCCGTAATTATTCGTCGCCATCTTCACTTCGCCTACGTTTACCTTTCTCGTAAACCTATCCGAGAATACGATATCGATCACGTTCGTTCCGTCAAGCGCAAAAATATTCTTCTTGTCCTCGCCGTAATCCACGGGCGTTGCAATACCCTCTACAATGAAATGCTCTCCGTGCTTTTCGATATTGTACTTATCCTCGCCCAGCGAGATACCAAGCTCCTTATCCACGCCGAAAACGTCCGAAAGCTGGAAGAATTTCCCGTTCCTTTGCAACGCCGTCGGCTCGCCAACGCCGATAAATCCTCCGCCGGTATACACGAATTTTCTTACTTCCGTCAACACCCTTTCGTCCGCCCAATGCTCGCCGCCGCTCCAAGCCGTGCCCGCGTCACCCGCGTTGATTATCACGTCCACGTTATCGAGCGCACCGTTCTTGACGTCCTCGAAGCTGATAAATTGCACCTCCACGGGAAGTCCGCTCAACGCTTCGTATATACCCTGATAAGAATAGCTTTGCTGATACCATAATTCGTGCGCCGTCATATTGCACATCCAGCTACGAACCTTACCCCAAGCGTTCAATACCGCTACTCTCGCAAAATTTTTCGGGGTTTGCGTTTTCACCGTATCGTAGATATATCTAAATTCGTCGCATATTTCCGCCGCTCTATTGATAAATTTCGGGAATTTTGCCGCTAATTCAAGATATCCGCCGAAGCCTATTCTATCCAAGGGATTTCGCATCATAGCGCGGCGCGCCGTCGTCCAATTCCGATTTAATTCCGCTACGGCGTTCTCCTCGTTCCCCTCGAAAAACGTATCGGGGAAGAAGTAGGGCAAAAATCTACCCTCCTTGTATTTCACGCCCTCTACGTCCGAAAGCATACGCACCGTTACGCCTCCGCCAACCGAGCCCACGAGCGCGTCCAGCCCCAGCTCTTTATATTTCTCCCCGAAGATCTCCGCGCCTATCCAACAATCCCCGAGGAACATCATTGCTTCTTTGTCGTTCTCGTGCGTGATCTTCACCAAAGCCTTGACCGTTTCCGTTACGAATTCTTGCACGAAATTCATCCAATCTTTATACTCTTTCGTGGGTACGCGGTGCGTTTGGTTGTAATACCCTTGATCGACGAGATATTCCGCCCGCATTTTATAACCGTACTCTTTTTCAAAATCATCAAGCATACGGGGACTAACCGCCATATTGTACCCAAACCAATCTACGTTTCTTTCCTTGCCGTATTGATTAAACACCAAAGAGAACATATAAAGGAAAGTCGTAAACCGAATTACGTTACATTCGGGATTTTCGTCGCACCAGCGTTGTAAGTTTTCGCGAATAAACCTTTTCGTCTTGGGATAGTACGGGTCGTACATGATATGGTGCGGCTCGTCCCAATTATTCGTTATGTAATTATACATATGCACGGGGTGCCACAAAGAAATACCCAAAAACGCCACCGTGTATTGATGAAAGGGCGTTGCCTTGTTGATAATAACGTTGCCGTTTGCCTCGTCAACCTCCCATTCGTCGCATACCTCCCCCGTCGTTCTGTTGATAACTTCAATATGTTTTACCGCTTCGGGCGTAAAATCAGGCTTGACCTGTTCGGCATAGAAAGTGTCCATTAAGTGCACGGACAAGCTCGTTTCCGTCGCCGTGATAAACGGCGTCATAATGAACATATGTTGCCATTCGTCCGGATTGCTTGCCGCCCATTCGTGATTGCCTCTATCTACGAAATATACGTTATACACCTTATCCGCGATCTCCTTCGGGTTTTTAGGAAGCTTCACCCCGTCGCAATCGCGCACCGCGTCAGCACCCCACAGCGCGGCT
>JAFTXX010000005.1 GCA_017461475.1 Clostridia bacterium | reverse complement strand
CGTTCGAGGATGACAAGCGGGGTTGTTGCAATGCGATAAAATAAGGATTTTTTAGCACTCTGCTAAATCCCGCCCCTTGTCATCCTTGAGCGCAAGCGAAGGATCTCGGGCGGAGATGTTAGTAACATAAACAATAATTTACATCATTTTTCCCCGTATTTTTCTATTGAAAAAACTCCCGACATAGTATAAAATAAAAAAAGAATACAAACTTGGAGGACACAATGGAAAAATCTAAGGTTTATTATACTTCTATGCGTGCAAAAGTGGGCGAAAGCCTGCTTGTTAAACTCGAGCGCCTTATCAAAAAAGCGGGCATCGGCAACATCGACTTCGACGGCAAATACGTCGCTGTAAAAATTCACTTCGGCGAACCTGGCAACCTCGCTTTTCTTCGCCCAAACTATTCAAAAACCGTTTGCGACTATATCAAAACTCTCGGCGGCAAGCCTTTTCTCACCGACTGTAACACCCTTTATGTCGGTGGCAGAAAGAACGCGCTTGACCACCTCGACAGCGCATATGTAAACGGTTACAACCCGTTCCAGACGGGCGTACACACCATCATTGCCGACGGTATCAAGGGCACCGACGAGGTGCTTGTTCCCGTTGAGGGCGGTACATATGTAACCGAGGCTAAAATCGGCAGAGCGCTTATGGATGCCGACATTGTTATCTCCATGAACCATTTCAAGGGTCACGAATGTGCAGGTTTCGGAGGCGCACTCAAAAACCTTGGCATGGGCGGCGGCAGCCGCGCGGGCAAAATGGAAATGCACAGCGCGGGTAAACCCACCGTTGAAACCGACCTCTGCATCGGTTGCGGCGCTTGCACCAAAGTTTGCGCACACGAGGGTGCCGTTGTAGAAAATAAAAAGGCACACATCGACCACAGCAAATGCGCAGGCTGCGGACGCTGCATCGGCGTATGTCCCAAGGATGCGATTGTCGCATCTATGGACGAAAAAGGCGAAATTCTCAATGCAAAAATCGCCGAGTACACAAAGGCGGTAATTAACGGCAGACCGAACTTCCACATCAGTTTTGTTATCGATGTTTCGCCCAACTGCGATTGCCATGGTGAAAACGACGTCCCGATAGTTCCCGATATCGGTATGTTTGCGTCTTTTGACCCCGTTGCACTCGATACCGCTTGCGCAGAAGCCGTGCTCAATGCACCGATAATGGCTGGTTCCATCCTTGACGAAGTAGAGCACACCCACGGCGACCACTTCACCGACGTTGCCCCCTCAACCGCATGGAAAACACAGCTTACCCACGCCGAAAAAATCGGCATAGGCTCAATGGAATACGAACTTATCGAAGTAAAATGATTGAGTACGAACTGCGGCGCTCAAAGCGCCGCACTCTTTCTGTAGAGGTAGACCGCGAGGCGAAACTCATTGTCCGCGCGCCACTTCATATGCCGCAGAAAGCAATAGATGATTTTCTGCAGTCGCATATTGAATGGATAGAAAAGCACATCAGTCAGCGAAAAGAAAAAATCGCCGCCGCGCCGAAAGAACCGACCGAAGACGAGACTCTCGCCTTGCGCCAAAAGGCGTATGACGTTCTGTCACAAAAAACAGCACATTACGCCGCGCAGATGGGTGTAACCTATACCCACATCGGCATAACAAGCGCAAAAGGACGCTACGGCTCATGCTCAAAGCAGGGAAGAATAAACTATTCCTGGCGCCTTATGCTGCAGGATGAAGCAACATGGGACTATATAGTGGTGCATGAACTCTGCCACCTCACCCACTTCGACCACTCTAAAGCCTTTTGGCAGATGGTAGAAAAGTATTTGCCCGATTATAAAGAAAGAAAAGCATTGTTAAAATAAATTAATGTTAAGCGAAGTAGCAATGCCAATCAAATCCGTAGGGGCGATTAGTAATCGCCAGTTTGTAAAACATCTACGCCATGCTTTTCGGGCGATTACTAATCGCCCTACGATGGTTGGATTACAGCCACATGCGATGATTAAATGTTTTGCCTTTAGGGACGTCGAGGACGTCGACCCCTACGAGGTTAGTGCGTCGCCATTACTAATTTACCACGAAAAGGACTTCCTGCGAGGGAAGTCCTTTTCATCTATTCAACAAATTGTGACGAACCGTACACAAACATGCCGTCCTTAAATACATAGTCTACAAAAATCGAACCGTAGGTTCCCATTATCGTGTACTTGCATTTAAGTTCACAGTGCAGTACACCGCCCGATACGGAGTAGGAGTAAATTTCATCGGTTAACGGACGCGCGCGCATGTCCTTTTTCTCATAGTCGGGGTAGAAAACATTCTTGTCTACCGTGCTTACCGTGTTGCCTATTTTGACGTAGCAATTGTCCTCGTCGTCGTAGAACGCCACATAGTTGCCGACGGTTTCGCATACCTTTTCAACCCTGTATTCATCCAATGTTATTGAGTCGAAAATGTGAATGTCCTCGCCGTAGAAACCCGTTCCCGAGTTTGACTGCAGTATCACTATAATTTCGTCGATGCCGTCACCCGTAAGGTCGCTTACGTAAATACTGCGCTCTTGCCCGATGTCTTCCGCCTCAAACCATGCTAATCTGTCTCCGACTCTCAGCACAAATTCGGAGGGGTAACCTTTGTCCGTCTCCGCGGCTATAACGTCGATTATGCTTCCGACCGCGGCGGCGGGGTCTATCTCAAATGTAAACGAACTTATGTCGCCCGGACGCAACTGCTTTTCTATTCCGAATGTGACGGCAACAAATATATATTCACCAAAGTCGACATATCTGACGCTCGACACCGCCGCGTCCTCGCCGTTCATCGTCACATTGACGCAAGCGTTTGCCGCCTCGATTCTGTCGTATCTGTTCCAAACCACGGAGTTTGTCGCGGTGCTTACGGTAGCAACTGTCTGCAGAGCGTCAATAACAGGCTTTGCATATCTGTACGCGTCCGAATTTATACGGAAACTGAACTCGGGAGTTGTTCCTTCAAGACCGTTCATCTTTACATCGTCAACATACTGTATACCGTCACCGCTGAAAATGGACACATCTCCTTCTTTGGTAAATTCAAAATACAGACGGTCGATTTCTTTGGGATTTAAAGGCAGTGCATACTCGTCGTAGAATACCATGCCGAGTTTGCCCGCGGTACTTTGCGTTGCCTTTATATCGCTTTTTTCACGCGTCAGCGTACCCGTGCGGCTTGGGTCGTTGATGTCGCTCAGCGTAAGCGTGTCGCCGTCAACCGAATATTTGAACTGTACCATATCGTCCGAGCGGTAGGTTATCGTAAGGATTCCGTTTTCTGCTTCGTAGATAAATTCTCTGTCGGGTATTATATCAACATTTGTGCGCTCCACACCCGTGCCGTCGGAGTAGAAAATAAAATGCTTTGTCGGAGAGTCGGGAATACCGCTTTCGTCAAGTCCCATCACGCTCATAGGCGCAGACCATGCGCCTATTATGTCGGTTGTTTCTGTGTCTGTATTTGAATTTGCAGTTTCTTCATCTTCAACCGCTTCGCCGTATACATATTCGTTCATCAATACATGAATACGCATTTCTCCGACAGCCGATTTGCAGCTTTCGGTGTCTACGTAGAATGTAAACTGCTCAAAAGGGCCGTAACCGCGTATCGTAACCGCCTTTTCCGCTGTTCCGCCGCCGTGAATCAAATCCCCGCTGAGCAGCGTGACAAAACTTGTGTTGTATGCCGCCAAATCTACTTTGTAAGGCAGAATCAAAGTACCCGAGTCAGAGAGGTTATACGAGCAGTCAAAGTTGAAATACAGTTTGTCGCTGCCCTCATTTGCGTACTTCACATTGGTAAGATAAATCACGGTCGTATCATCGGAGTAAACAGTAATCTCGCCTTTTTCAAAGGTATGACCATCCTCGGAGTAGATGTCACTTGGCAACGCGTCCGCAGGTACGGTTAAAACTATGTGCGCATTGCTTTGCTTGGACTCATATTCGGAGAAAACATATTCGAGAGTGTTCTCGTTCCCCACTTCGCTTTCAGGGTCGGTCAAAAAACATACCGCGACCGCCACCGAGATGACAATTGCCGCCACTATAATCCAAAACGCCGGCTTTTTGTAGTTCAGAACACCCTTTATGCGCTGTTTTACCCCCACTTCGCCGAACGCAAGCGGGCACGCGGAAATCATTTTCCGCGGTACACTGCACGCAAGCAGGGCAGAGGAGTACGCCTTTTTGCTGTCAGCGTCCATTTCTCTTATCACGCGCTCGTCGCACGCAAGTTCAATGTCGCGGCAAAAGAGAATGTACGCCGCCCACATCACGGGATTGAACCAGTAAACCGTGAGAAGTAAAAATCCAAACGGTTTTGCGAGATGGTCAAAGCGTCTGAGATGCGCGCGCTCATGCGCTACGACATAATCGGTGTTCCTTTCATCCATCGCGGACGGCAGAAAGATTTTCGGCTTGAACATACCGAGAATAAACGGTGTGTCGATCGCGTCACAGATAAAAACGCCTTTCGCCGTCTCAATGGACGCGCGCGTTTTTCTCCTGAGACTCACATAACTAATCAAAGTGTAGCCGAGCATGGCGGCAATTCCAACGATCCACGCCTTCCATGCCGTGTCAATGAAAGTTTGCAGGGAATCAGTGCTTGTCTGTTCGTGAGTGACGGCGACTTCAAAAGTGTCCGCGACCGTCGGGGCGGCGGGTGCGGCTACATCTTCGGTGTATGTGTCCTTAATAGGCTCACCGACAAAAATCATCTCACTCGGCACAGGCTCAGCACTCGGAATAAGGCTGAGCGCGCTTTCAACTGTGAAAGGGCAAATAAGCCTTATCGCCACAAGCGCCCAAAGTAAGCAGGAAAACGCCTTTGGCGCTTTTTTGAACAGAATTCGCAACAACACCACCGCAAGCACAAGCCAACTTGCGGTAATGCTCATGTTAACGGTTTTTAAAAATACAGCACTCATTCTTTACCCCTTGTAGTCTTTGATCATGCGCTCAATTTCGTTTATTTCGTCTTCGGAAAGGTTTTTTCTGTGCGTAAACGCCGCTAAAAACGCAGGCAGCGAACCGCCGAATGTCTCGTCAACAAACTTTTCACTCTGCCGCGCGTAAAACTCCTCACGCGAAAGCAGGGAAGTCACAGTCCCCTTGTTGTTTTCAAAAATACCTTTTTCGCAAAGTCTTTTCAGCACCGTGTAAGTGGTCGTCTTTTTCCATTTGAATTCGTCCTCGCAAAGCTTGACAAGCTCCGATGTGCTTATCGGTTCTCTTTGCCAAACAATATCCGCAAAGCGCGATTCAACCGCGCCCATTTGCATTTCACCCATGTAAAAACCTCCGTTCTACATCTTGTAGTCTATTATCATTCTACATGATGTAGAATGATTTGTCAATAGAAAATGCCGTGAATTTCACGGCATTTTTCATTTTATCAAATCTTTTATAATCTCGCCTGCAATGATAAGTCCCGCAACCGACGGCACAAACGAAATGCTCGCAGGCACCGCACGGCGGCGCTCTTCGCTTACATTTTCAACTTTTATCGGCTCCTCTTTAGAATACACAACCTTTAATTTTTTTATGCCGCGCTTCTTAAGCTCGGTGCGCATAACGCGCGCAAGCGGGCAGACAGACGTCTTGTAAATGTCCGTCACCTCAAACTTTGTCGGGTCGAGCTTGTTTCCGGTACCCATTGAACTTATTACCTTAATATTTAATTTCTCGCCTAAAACCGCAAGTGCAATTTTGGATGAAACCGTGTCTATGGCATCAACAATAAAGTCATAGGATGAAAGCGGCAGTTGCTCAATATTTTCGGGCAGAACAAACATCTTGTGACACGTCACGGTACAGTTTGGATTAATGTCTTTGACCCTCGCCGCCGCGACATCTACTTTGGCTTTTCCCACGGTTGAGTGCAGGGCAATTATCTGACGGTTAAGGTTACTTTCGGCAACATCGTCGTTGTCAATAAGGTCAAGCGCACCCACTCCCGCGCGCGCCAGCGCCTCAACGGTATAACTTCCCACACCGCCGATACCAAACACCGCCACACGCGCGTTTTTAAGTTTATTCAAAGCATCCGCACCGATAAGCCTCTCGGTACGCGAAAATTGTTCGGACATATGATTTCTCCAGTGAATGTTGGTGTAAATTAATGTTTAGCGAAGAAGCAAACATCTCCCCGCGAGATCCTTCACTCCTGCCATACTCGCTTTGCGAGTATGGCAGGAACCTTCGGTTCCTTGTCATCCTTGAGCGTTAGCGTTGCGATCTCGGGCGGAGATGTTAGTAACATAAACATTAATTTTTCTTTCATTTTAATTTTACCACACTTGTCAAGTATATACCCTTGACAAATTGCTCAAACAAGGCTACAATTTAAGTAAGCAGTAACTAACTTAGGAGTTTGCAAATAAATGGAACAGTATAATGTAACGGGAATGAGCTGTGCCGCGTGCAGTGCGCGCGTTGAAAAAGCCGTTTCCGCACTTGAAAATGTCACCGAATGTTCAGTCAACCTTTTGACTAATTCAATGAACGTAAGCGGTACCGCAACCGAACAGGAAATCATCGCCGCAGTAGTAGCCGCAGGCTACGGTGCATCGAAAAAAGGCTCAAAACAAAAAACAGCCGCTGAGGATGAACTAAAAGACACCGAAACGCCAAAGCTTGTCCGCCGACTTGTGACATCGGTTGGCTTTTTGGCGCTTCTCATGTACATCTCTATGGGGCACAGTATGTGGGGATGGCCGCTGCCCGCATTTTTTGAAGGCAACCCCGTAGCTACCGCAATGGCGCAAATGCTGCTCACAATTGCCGTTATGATAATCAACGGCAAATTCTTCGTCAGCGGCTTCAAAGGACTTGTCAAAGGTGCGCCCAATATGGATACGCTTGTCGCGCTCGGTTCGGCGGCGGCGTTCGGATACAGTACCGTCGTGTTGTTTCTTATGACGGCACAAACCGCCGAGGAAGCTATGCATTCATTGCACGGACTTTATTTTGAGTCCGCGGCGATGATTTTAACGCTTATCACCGTCGGCAAAATGCTTGAAGCACGCGCAAAAGGCAAGACCACCGACGCGCTCAAAGGTCTCATGCGCCTTGCACCCAAAACCGCAAATGTCATACGCGACGGCAAGGAAATAACAGTTCCCGTTTCCGATGTTAACAGAGGCGATATCTTTGTGGTTCGCCCCGGAGAAAGCATCCCGTGCGACGGCATTCTCGCAGACGGCGGCGGAGCCGTTGACGAGTCCGCGCTAACGGGAGAAAGCCTTCCCGTTGATAAAACTGTCGGCTCGCATGTGTATGCCGCAACAATAAACAAATCGGGATTTCTCACCTGCGAAGCCACTCATGTCGGAGAAGATACCACTTTTTCGGGCATTATCAAAATGGTAAGCGACGCGGCGGCAACCAAGGCGCCAGTTGCAAAAATGGCGGATAAAGTTTCGGGTATTTTCGTTCCCACGGTAATCGCCATAGCCGCAATAACATTTGCTGTATGGATGTTTGCGGGGCAGACTGTAGGATTTGCACTTGCTCGCGGAATTTCTGTACTTGTCATCAGTTGCCCCTGCGCACTGGGACTGGCAACTCCCGTTGCCATAATGGTTGCAAGCGGCGTCGGTGCAAAGAACGGTATACTTTTCAAAACCGCCGCATCACTTGAACAGACGGGTAAAGTTAAAGTAGTTGCACTTGATAAAACAGGCACCATAACCCGCGGCGAGCCAAGCGTCACCGATGTGATTCCGTGCGGTACCACCGAAACCGAGCTTGTCTCAATCGCCGCATCTCTTGAAAGCAAAAGTGAACATCCTCTCGGCAAAGCGGTTATTGCATACGCCGCGGAGAAGGGAATTGCCGCTCCCGACAGTGAGAATTTTGAAGCCGTAGCAGGCAAAGGTCTCACTGCAAATGTTAACGGCGAAACCGCACACGGCGGCAGCCTGAGCTACATTTCATCCCTCGTAAATCTCACCACAGAGACCGTTTCAGCCGCGGAAAAACTCGCATCTGAGGGTAAAACCCCCATTATGTTCTGCCATGGCGGAAAATATATCGGCATCATAGCGGTAGCTGACACAGTAAAAGAGGACAGCGCCGCCGCAATTAAAGCGTTTAAATCGCTCGGCATACGCACAGTCATGCTTACGGGTGACAACGAGCGCACCGCCAAAGCCATTGCCGAAAAAGTAGGCATTGACGAAGTACGCGCCGGCATTCTCCCGCAGAATAAAGCCGAAGCCGTAAAGGAGCTTTCCGTGGGCGGTATGGTGGCAATGGTCGGCGACGGCATAAACGACGCGCCCGCACTTACAAGTGCCGATATAGGTATCGCCATAGGCGCGGGTGCAGACGTAGCTATAGACGCGGCAGATGTCGTGCTTATGCACTCAAGTCTTGTTGACGCGGTTTCTGCGGTGCGTCTCAGCCGCAAAACTCTGCGCAACATCCGTGAGAATCTCTTCTGGGCGTTTATATACAACATCATTGGCATACCTCTCGCCGCGGGCGTTTGGATACCCCTTTTCGGACTTGAAATGGACCCCATGTTCGGCGCGGCGGCAATGAGCCTTTCGAGCTTTTGCGTCGTTATGAATGCGTTGCGTCTCAATTTCTTTAAAGCCGATAAGCGAGCCGAAAGCGCCGCCGCGGTAACGCTTGAAAAAGAAATTAAAATCGAAGGTATGATGTGCGGTCACTGCGAAGCGGCAGTTAAAAAGTGCCTTGAAGCTCTGAGCGGCGTTACCGAAGCCGCCGCAAGCCACAAGGATGGCATTGCAACAGTCAAACTGAGTGCAGATGTTGCTGACAATAAACTGAAAAAAGCCGTAGAGGCAGAAGGGTACAAGGTAAAAGAAATATGTACGAAAAAATAATGTCCCGCAGAAGCACAAAGTGTTATAAACCGACCATGCCTCCCGCAGAAATCATTGATAAAATCATAAACGCGGGTCTCTACGCGGCAAACGGACGCAACTGGCAGTCGCCTATCATTGTCGCCGTCACCGATAAAGCAATGCGCGACCGCATTGCCAAGCTTAACGCCGCCGTGATGGGCGCGGACATCGACCCGTTTTACGGCGCACCCGCCGTGCTTATAGTCCTCGCTGATAAAAGTAAACCTACCTATGTCTACGACGGTTCGCTTGCCATGGGCAACATGATGCTCGCCGCTCACGCACTCGACCTCGGCAGTTGTTGGATACATCGCGCAAAAGAAGTGTTCGAGAGCGAGGAAGGCAAAGAAATTCTCCGCTCCCTCGGCATAGAAGGCGACTACGAGGGCATAGGCAATCTCATCATCGGTTACCCCGACGGGCAGCCGAGAGCCGTGGCGGAAAGACTTCCGAACAGAGTATATAAAATATGAAGAAAGATTGTAATAATAAATAAAAAGCCTAAGATTATTAAAGAAGAGTAAATAAATGTTTAGTGGAGTAGCAAACATCTCCCCGCGAGATCCTTCACTCCGCCCATACTCGCTTTGCGAGTATGGCAGGAACCTTCGGTTCCTTGAGCGTCAGCGTTGCGATCTCGGGCGGAGATGTTTGTAACATAAACAATAATTTTCCTCAATCCCAAAAACAAAGCAGTAAGCTCAACACATTGAACTTACTGCTTTTACTTTTATAAAATTTCTAAGACCCTGAACGTATTGCTGGGCAGGGAAACGGTGTCTTCGCCGACTTCGCCGCTTATGACGTCGCGCCACTTTGCGCCTACATTGTACTTTATTTCAAAAGACGCGCGGTTGGTGACGGTGAGCATCTTTTCTTTGCCGCTTTCACGGACAAAGGCGAACAGACCGCCGTCGTGCGCGGTCACTTTGAAGTCACCGCCTGCATATACGCTGTGTTCTTTTCTTATCTTGCCGAGAGCCTTGTAGTGCTCTACAAGTTCTTTGCATTCTCTGCCCCACGGGTACGGCATGCGGCAGAAGGGGTCGCGGTAGCCTTCGATGCCTGCTTCATCGCCGTAAAAAACAGAGGGGAAACCGTAAAGCGTGTACTGGATTGCGCTTGCGATTTTCAGCATTGAAACGGCGTGTTTCTTTTCGTCCTCGCTCATGCGAATTTCCGAGAGCTCCGCGTTTGAAAGTCCCTCGGAGTTCCTGCCGCCGAGCACTGTGAGAATTCTCTCAGTGTCGTGCGTGCCAAGCAGGTTCATAAGGCAGTCGCAGACAGCGCGCGGATATGTCGAATAGATTTCGGTGACGGTGTTGTAAAGCATGTTGCAGTTACCGCTCTTGACATAGTCGATAATACCGTTTTTTGTGGGATAGTTCATCACGCTGTCAAGCTGCTTGCCGCGAAGATAGCGGCGGCGGGTGCCGTAGGCAACCTTTTCGGCGGCGTTTTCCCACACTTCGCCGATGATAAGCGCGTCTTTGTCCGCGTTTTTTACAACTTTTCTCAGTCCGTCGAGGAATGTGTCACTGAGCTCGTCGGCAACGTCAAGTCGCCAACCGCCGGTGCCTTCTTTTACATACTTTTCGCAAATGCCGCCCTCGCCGACAAAGAAATTCTTGCACGGCTTTGAGGAGTGGTTTAAGCGGGGAAGAATGTCAATGCCCCACCAGCATTCGTATTTACTCGGGAATCTGAGGAAATGATACCATTCTTTGTAGGGCGACTTTTCGCTTTGATAAGCGCCGAGCGACGGATATTTTCCGTATCGGTTGAAGTAAAGGCTGTCATCTCCCGTGTGGTTGAACACGCCGTCAAGTATCACCTTGATGCCGCGTTTTTTGCACTCTGCAAGAAGTTTGTCAAACGCTTCGCGTCCGCCGAACATCTCGTCGATTTTTGTGTAGTCGCCCGTGTCATACTTGTGGTTTGAATATGCTTTGAATACGGGACTTAAGTACAGGCAGTTGACCGAAAGACTTTCGAGATAGTCAAGCTTTTCGATAATTCCCCAAAGCGAACCGCCGAAGAACTGATTGTTTTTGAGAGGCGCGCCGGGGTAGGGGGCAAATTCCGGAATACCGGTGTCCCAGTCCTCGCGAAGTATAGCGTCATTTCGCACGGGCAGTTTCTTTTCACTTTTTGCAAAGCGGTCAACAAAAATGTGATACATCGTTGTGCCGTAGTAATTTTTCGGAGTGGTGAACCCATCTTCGTAAACCAGAAGCAAAAAACGGCGCGAAGGTCTGTCGCAAAGGTTAAAATCTACATTGTTGATGCTGGATGTGTAAAGCGTTTTGTGGTTCTGTGCAAAACGAAGATCGTAGTAGAAAAGCCCGTCGCATTCGTAGTCGCACATTTTTTCAAGGTCAAGGGTGAAAGTGAAAATGTCCGCATCACCTTTTTGACCTTCGTAAAAAGGTAGCAGTGTCTTGTCTCGCTGACCGTCGCGGCATATAACCATGGAGGGGTCGACAAGTTCCATTGAGCGTGGGATACTCATGGTTATCTTCAGCGTGTCGCTTATGCAAAACGCGCCCGAAGCGGAGCAGTCTTTGCCGTTTACGGTCTTGGTGATAGCAATTTGCTGCATAAAAAACTCCAATGAAATGTATTTTTAAATATGGTAATAAAACAGTTATATGCGTGCCGCTTTCGCAGCACGCATAAATACTGTAGGATTATTTACCCTCTTTTACCATTCTTTCAAGGTGCCAGATACGCTGTGCGTACTCATCAATACTGCGGTCAGCGGCAAATTCGCCTGCACCCGCGATGTTGTTGATAGACATCTTGTTCCAGAGTTTCTGGTTGGGATAAATGGAAATGGCACGGTCGTGCTCAGCCTTGTAGGACTCAAAGTCTGCAAGACACATATAGGGGTCGGCTACGCCGCCTGCGGAGATGAGGTAGTTTGCAATGTCAGCAAAGCTTTCACCCGCAAAGCCCTGGTGGAGACGGTCGATGGTACGGCGGAGCGCTGCGCTTGCGTGATAGTAATCAACAGCGCGGTAACCCTTGGTCCAAAGGTCGTCAACACCTTCGCAGTCGAGACCGAAGATAAACATGTTGTCTTCGCCTGCTTCTTTTCTCATTTCGATGTTAGCACCGTCGAGAGTACCGATGGTGAGCGCACCGTTGATCATAAGCTTCATACAACCCGTACCGCTCGCCTCTTTACCTGCAAGCGAAATCTGCTCGCTGATTTCGGCGGAGGGAACAAGTGATTCAGCCATGCTTACGCTGTAGTTTTCAAGGAATACAACGCGGAGCTTTTCGCGGATGATGGGGTCAGCCTCAATTTCCTTGGAGATGTAGCAAAGAAGCTTGATGATCTGCTTAGCCATTGCATATCCGGGAGCCGCCTTCGCGCCGAAGAGGTAGGTCTGCGGAACGATGTCGAGGTTCGGATTTTCGCGCAGGTCAAGGTAAGTGTTGATAATGTTGAGCGCGTTGAGAAGCTGACGCTTGTACTCATGCAGACGCTTGATCTGTACGTCAAAGATAGAGTTCGGGTCGATAATCTGACCTGTTGCAGCTTTAAGCTTGTTAGCAAATGCAACCTTGTTTGCGTGCTTGATTTCACCGAGTCTCTGAAGAACGGTGTCGTCCTTTTCAAACTTGCGGAACTCGCTGAGAGCTCTCGGATTCTTCTTGTAATCCTCGCCGATGCACTCGTCGATAAGATTTGCAAGCTCAGGGTTGGAGTAGCAGAGCCAACGGCGGTGTGCAATACCGTTTGTAACGTTGGTAAAGCGCTCGGGGTAGATACGGTAGAAATCCTTGAATACGGAGTTGACAAGAATATCAGAGTGAATCTTGGAAACGCCGTTGATGTGGTGAGAGCCGATAACAGCGAGGTTAGCCATTCTCACTCTGCCGTTTGCAAGGATTGCAAGACCGGAAATCTTATCCCAGTTTGCTGGGAGCTTTTCCCATGCTTCCTTGCAGAAACGCTCGTTGATTTCCTTGATGATCATGTGCATACGGGGAAGTGTGAGCGCAAAGAGCTGTTCATCCCATGTTTCAAGCGCTTCGGGAAGAACGGTGTGGTTGGTGTAGGAAACTGTACGTGTAACGATGTCCCATGCCTCATCCCAAGTGAATCTGTGGTCATCAACAAGGATGCGCATAAGCTCGGGGATGCAGAGAGCAGGGTGGGTGTCATTGATGTGAATTGCAACCTTATCGGGAAGGTTGTCAAGTCTGCCGTAAACCGCCATATGGTCGCGGAGAATGCTCTGTACAGACGCGCTTACGAGGAAGTACTGCTGCTTGAGACGGAGAAGTTTACCCTCAATATGGTTGTCAGAGGGGTAAAGAACCTTGGAAATGGTCTCGGCTTTGGTGCTTTCTTCGAGAGCCTGTGCATACTGACCCTGAGTGAAGAGCGACATGTTGAAGTTTGAGATGTCGCGTGCCTTCCAGAGGCGGAGTCTGCCGACACCGTCGCTGTCAGCGCCCGAAATCATCATATCATACGGAACTGCTTCGATCTCGTCATAGTTTTCATAGCCGATTTCGCAGGTATCACCGACCCACTTTTCAATGATCTGACCGCCGAATTTTACCTTAAAGGTACGGTCGGTACGGGGAACCAGCCATACATCGCCGCCGGGAAGCCATACATCGGGCAGCTCAATCTGGTAACCGTCGATAATCTTCTGCTTAAACAGACCGTATTCATAGCAGATGGAAAAGCCTGTCGCGGGATAGTCAAGCGATGCAAGCGAGTCCATAAAGCAAGCGGCGAGACGGCCAAGACCGCCGTTGCCGAGACCTGCGTCAGGCTCAAGCTCATAAAGCTTTTCAATATCAAAACCAAGCTTTTTCAGCGCGCCTTTGTACGCGTCTACAAGACCGAGGTTGTGAAGGTTTGTTTTAAGCGAACGGCCGAGAAGGAACTCCATGCACATGTAATACACGCGCTTGCCTTCTGCTTTGTTTACTCTTTCCTTGAAGGTGTTACGCTTCTCGGCAAGAATATCTTTAACGGTCATCGCTGTAGCCTTATACATCTGCTCGGGCGATGCGTCTTTAGGTGTGCAACCGAAATAACGGGAGAGTTTTACCTCCAGTTTTTCGGCTACTGCTTTCACTTCTGTGGAATTGCTCTTCATTTTTGGGTTTACTCCTTAAAATAGTTCATTATACATCTGGATGTATTTTTGTGCCGACGCTCCCCAGGAGAAGTCGGTCTTCATAATTTTTGTAACAAGCTTCTTGCGTTTTGCCTTGTCGCGCCAAAGTGCTATTGCCGCGTTTGTGCGTTCCTCAAGCTCGCCGAAATAGTAGTTTGCAAAGGTGAAGCCGTTGCCGTGGATCTCACCGTCTTCGGTCTCGTAATACGGCTTTATCGAGTCGTAAAGACCGCCGGTCTCACGCACTACGGGAATCGCACCGTATCTCGATGCTATCATCTGCGAAAGTCCGCAGGGTTCGCTCTTCGAGGGCATGAGGAAGATGTCGCATGCGGCGTAAATCTTCTTTGATGTGTCGCGGTTGTAGAGAATGAGCGAGCGAACCTTGTCGCGGTGACGCTCTTCAAGCTCACGCATAAAGTTTTCATAAGTTTCATCGCCCATACCGAGGACTACAAGCTGGATATCATCTTCAAGCAGTTTGTCAGCAATGGGAGTGAAAAGGTCAAGACCTTTGTGCGAAACGAGACGCGAAATAAGTGCGACCAGAGGAACGTCGTCGCGTACCGGGAGTGCAAGTTCCTTCTGCAAAGCCTTCTTGTTAGCGGCTTTCTTGGAAAGTGCTCTCGAAGTAAAGTTGGACGCGATAACAGGGTCGGTCTCGGGATTGTAAAGGTCGTAGTCAATACCGTTGAGAATACCGCGGAGCTTGCTGTGCTCTTTGATAAGCTGATAGTGCAGACCGTGGGAATATGTGGGATCTTTGATCTCGGACGCATATTTCGGGCTGACGGTAGAAACCATGTCGCAACATTCGATAGCCGCTTTCATAAGGTTGATGCAGCCGTCATAGCACATAAGACCGAGATGCTCGGTGCCGAGGCCGAAAGTGTTGCCGAGGATATAGGGGTCGTATTTACCCTGATATTCTATATTATGGATCGTAAATACCGACTTTACACGTCCGTAGCGCCAATCGTTCTTATATTTTACATTGAGATATACTACCGCGAGAGCTGCCTGCCAGTCATGTGCGTGCAGTACATCGGGTACAAAGTCAATGTAGGGAAGGCAGCTTAGCACCGCCTCGCAGAAGTAGGCATAACGCTCCGCGTCGTCGTAGTGACCGTAGAGCTTGCCATCTCTGCCGAAGAACTGCTCGTTGTCAACGAAGTAGTAGGTCACGCCCTTGTATTCAAGAGCGCGAATTCCTACGTAAAGCTCTCTCCAGCCGAGATAAACCGAACCTTCGTAAACGGTTTGCATCTGTGCGCGGAAAGAGTCGGATACTGCTTTGTAAAGAGGCATTATTACGCGAACGTCAACATCGCTTCCGCCTGCCTTTTGAATTTCGCAGGGGAGCGAGCCCATAACGTCGCCGAGGCCGCCTGTTGCGGCAAAGGGAAGCGCTTCAGCGCCGACAAATAGTATTCTTCTCATATTATAACTCCTTTGTCAATAAAGAAAGGAAGGGTTTCGTGTCCGGAGAGCTTTCTTCCGTCACGGATAACGGTGTTCTTGTCTGCGATTACGCAGTTGAGAGATACATCCTTTCCGATGATAGAGTCCTGCATAACGATAGAGTTTTTGATAACCGTACCGCGTGCAACGTTAACACCGCGGAAGATGATGGAGTTTTCTACAGTGCCCTCGATAACGCAGCCGTCAGCGATAAGGGAGTTTGAAACTATAGCGCCCGCACGGTATTTTGTAGGAGCAGAACTGCGTACTTTTGTGTAAACTGGGTGATAAGGCATCTCAAACAGTTGAGCGCGGACTTCGGGTTTGAGCAGTTCCATGTTAGCCGCAAAGAAGGTGGGAAGCGAATTTACGGTGGCAAGATATCCATCGTAATTATAAATGTAATAATCCGAGTGCATGAGATTCTTTGCAATGATATCGTGATAGAAGCTCTTTAAGCCGTGCGCCGTAGCGTCGCGTATGATGTTAAGCAGGTGCAGACGTTTCATTACAAAAATATTCATCGAAACATTGTGATAGCCGTCGTCAGCCGCGGTATGCTCGGAAATGTCCTCGATTCTGCCGAGCATGTCAGCGTCAATGAGGATCTCCTTGCCGATACCCTCGTCAGTCACCTTCTTGCGCTGAGTAACAATTGTGATGTCCGCGCGGGATTCGATGTGGCGGTCAAGGAGTTTCTGATAATCCATTGTGCAAATGCGGTCGCAGTCGGTCATAACCACATATTCTTCCTTGGAACGCTCGATAAAGTTTACAGCGCCCTTTAAGAGTTCAAGACGAGCGGTGGTAATAGACTCGCTCTTGGAACTGTCATACGCCGAAACGAAAGGCGGGAGCAGTTTGATACCGCCGCTGCGGCGTGCAAGGTCCCAGTCTTTACCTGTGCCGATGTGGTCCATCAGCGACTGATAGTTGTAGTTTGTGATAACGCCGACCTTGGTTATATCTGAGTTTACCATATTTGAAAGCTCAAAGTCAATCATGCGGTATCTTCCGCCGAAAGGAATGGATGCCATAGCGCGGCGGCGTGTAAGCTCGGGAATTACATAGTCATGTATGTTAGAGAAAATAAGTCCAATTGCGTTCATCTTGTCACTCTCCTTATTCCTGAATCATTGCGCCTGCTTCAACAGTGGTGCCTGCTTTAACGGTGAGACCATTGCCGATAACCGCAATGCCCTTGGCAGTCTCTTTGGACTCGCCTACCTTGGCTCCGCCCTCAACGGTGATGCTCTCGTCGAGGATAGAATAGTCAACGCATGCGTCCTTGCCGATATAAGTGTTAGCCATGATAACACTGTCCTTAACTACAGCGCCAGTTTCAACGGTAACGCCGTGGGAAAGAACGGAGTTGATTACGGTACCGTTTATCTTGCATCCCTCGGTGATGATGGAGTTTGAGATAACGGCGCCGCCGCCGACAAACTGCGGAGGACTTACGGACGAGCGGGAGTAGATCTTACCCTTGGTCTCGTCGTTCATGGAGAACGCGGGGTCGTCGCCGAGCAGGTCCATATTTGCCTGCCAGAGGCTGTCAATGGTTCCAACGTCCTTCCAATAACCCTCAAAGGGATATGCAAACATTCTTTCACCGTTTGCGAGCATATTGGGGATTATGTTCTTACCGAAGTCGTTTGAAGAGTTCTCGTCAGCTTCGTCAGCGATGAGGTATTCTTCAAGTTTCTTTTTGTTGAAAATATAAATACCCATCGAAGCTTTGGTGGAATCGGGTTCCTTGGGCTTTTCGGTGAACTTGTATATCTGACCGTCATCGTGAGTGGTCAGAATACCGAAGCGGCTTGCTTCCTCAATCGGAACTTCCAAAACCGCAATTGTGCAGTCCGCGTCCTTCTTTTTGTGGTAACGGAGCATTGCCGCGTAGTCCATGCGGTAGATGTGGTCGCCCGAGAGTATAATTACATATTCGGGGTCGTAGTTGTTTATAAATGTAAGGTTCTGGTAAATGGCATTTGCGGTGCCCTTGTACCAGTCAGCCTTTTTCTGTCCCTGATAAGGGGGGAGGATTTTTACACCGCCGTATGTGCGGTCGAGGTCCCACGGGAGTCCGTTGCCGACGTAGTCGTTAAGTACAAGCGGCTGGTACTGCGTGAGAACACCGACGGTGTCGATGCCGGAGTTGATGCAGTTGGAGAGGGGGAAGTCGATAATGCGGTACTTGCCGCCAAAGGTTACCGCAGGCTTTGCGGTGGACTTGGTTAGTGCGTACAGGCGAGAGCCCTGGCCGCCTGCAAGCAGCATGGCGACACATTCTTTTCTCTTTTGATTCATAATCCTTGCCTCCACATTTTATATAAATTTTATTTTGTGCTGTCTTCTTCGGTTTGTCCTACACGGACGCTTTTGAGTGCCTTGCTCAGTGCGTTTGCCATTTCTTTTCGTGTGCAGTTGGGACGGAGTTCAAAAACCTTGTCGTCACACATCACAAATCCCTTTTCAGCGGTGTTAATCGTGGGAGTGAAAGCAAATCCGTCGCCCTCCGAGTAAAATCCGACGAGCAGACCTAGGTTTTTGATAGCCTCCTTATAAGACTTTGCTTTCAGATAAGTCTGGATACTCGGGGGAACATCGTCTTTTGCAGCTTCACTGTCGCATTTGTCAAAAAGACGGTCAACAAACGCGCACAGCATTTCATCGTTGTAACCGGGCATGAGCAAGAACAGTCTGTCTATCGGGCGCTTACCGTATTTTTCGGAAGGTCCGAACGGCGCTCCGTAAAGCGCTTTGTTCTTGTCAATATAGATATTGATAATTTTATAGTCCTGTGCCATAATTACTCCTGATTAATGTATAAGTATAACTATATTATAGCACAAATCATAAGCAAAATGGTGACTTTTTGCAAAATATTTAGCTCAAATTCGTAAAAATTTTAACTTATGTGTAATTTATGCCATATTGCCAGATTTTGTAGGTTTATTTTTATGTAATTTGTTTGAAATTCACATGGCGCTCCTACCATGATAAAACAAAAATTTCGCAAAAATACGTGCATTTTGGAGAAAACGAAAATAAATTTTCTATTCATTTTTTGGTCAAGTTGCGAAAGATATATTGATTTTTTTAAACATTATCTATATATTTTGCCTTGCATTTGCGTAAGGTTTATGTTATGGTTATATCGTATAATTAAGAAAAAGAGGTAAAAACCATGCGTAAACTTTCTTTCGCGCTTTGTATCCTCATGCTTATTTCCTGCTTTTGTTTTTCTGCTTTTGCACTCGAAAATGACAGCACTTTGTTTTGGAGCGACGAGACAACTGCAACTACCAGCGGCTATCCCCGTATGGCACAGCTTCCCGACGGCACTTTGCTTATGACATCCGACGCAAGCGGCACGATGTTTTACAGCACCGATAACGGTGTAACATGGGCAACTTATTCAAAGCCCTCGTCCTATGCGAAAACAACCGTTGACCTTACGGCAATGACAGTTCATACTTACAAAACCGCTCTCGGTTACAGGTACGAGTCGACGACGACCTCTGATGAGAACGAGCACGCGCTTCTCCGCTCAAACTTTCAGCCTTTCGTATGCCCCGACGGCACCGTGCTTGTTGCATACCGTTCCAATACAAAGACATATACTTCAACATACTATTCGTCTATCCGCGTTGTAACTTCAGATGACTTCGGCAAGACATTTGAAAACGAAAAAATACTTATCGAAAATGCAACTACCATGAGCGGTGAAGGCTTTTGGGAACCTTTTATGATTCAAATTGATGAAAAAACCGTTGCACTCTACTATGCTGATGACTTTAATGTTGATAACAACATCAATTCCGACGCTTATCAGCGTATCGCGTATTTCACCTATACCGTAGGCGATGACGGCGACTGGTCAAAAGGTACATGGAGTACCGAGTACGCCACTGCAATTTACCGCACGAACATCTATACCCGTGACGGTATGCCTATGGTTACAAGACTTTCCGACGGCTCGTTTGCTATGGTAGTTGAAACTCACGACTATACTTCGTCCAACAGCGACTATAACTGCATTTTCGTAATAGGTCTTTCTCTTTCCAAAGACGGTAAGACATGGACCACACCCGTTCCCGTAGTCGCTCCGACAAATCTTAATGAGGGCGCGGCTTGCGCAGCTCCTTCGATAACCACTCTCCCCGACGGCAGGGTAGTTATTTCCTATCAGACCGATGACGGCTATACCGGAAGCTTCGGTAATATCAGCACTTCCGACAGCGGTAACGCAGATACATACGGCCGTGTATTCGGTGCCGTTATCTCAAATACACCTATTACTTATTCTACAACGCTTACTGCAACCAAAGGCGGTGCGGCAGACGGCTTTACCGTGCTTGATACACCTTTTGAAAGCGTTACCGACGGCTATCAGATTTGGAATGCGGTCTCCTGCTTTGGCGACGACCTTTATCTCTACGGCACTGCGGGAACAGTAACCGCTATCGCTTCTGACGGAAGCACCACACGCACAGGCGGCAAGATTCGCATTCGCCCTGCGAAAGTATATTCTTCCGCTGAAGCGCTTGCTTCTTATAATGCGGCAGTAAAGCGCGCGGGCGATGCCTCATACGAATACATTGTCGCATCTCCCGCTATCGGCACTACCACCGTTACAATCACAAAGCCCGTCACATTGTCAAGCGCAACCGAGTTTTACGTTTACGAACTTGACGGTGATTTTGTAACGCTCAAAGCAGCTTCAAGCGGTTCGGACGTTTCCTTTACCGCCGATGGCACGGCAAACTACATGGTTACAAGTGCACCTATAGTCACCTACGGCGACGCAAACGCGGACGGCAACGTCAGCCTCAGCGATATTATCAAAATCGTAAAGTACATCGCAACCGACACCGTAGTTGACGATATAGCCGCATGCGACATCTCCGGCAATAAAAAAGTAGAACTCAACGACCTTCTGCTTGCGGTAAAAGAAATCGTAAAATAAGATTAAAAAGCGTCAATCTGTCCACGGATTGACGCTTTTTGTTATGCTTAACCGCTCACAATTTCACTTCGCTTTTTCCTGTTTTTAATCTTTACTTTTTGCACAAAATGAACTATACTATTACTAATAGCAGTAAGGAGAGAAATTATGGCAAATATCATTTTTCCTTTCGGAAAAGAAAAATTGAACTACGAAATTGATGACGCACGCCTTTGCGGTGTGCTTACGTCGTCGCTTCATTCATATAAAGCGGCGGACACTGAGGAAAATCTCGTCAAAGCTGCAATGGCACAGCCTTACGGCTCGGCGAAACTCTCCGAGATGGCAAAAGGCAAGGATAAAGTCGTTATCATAGCAAGCGACCATACACGCCCCGTACCTTCCAAGGTAATCATTCCTTTTATGCTTGCCGAAATCCGCGAGGGTAACCTCAATGCCGACATTACTATCCTCATTGCAACAGGTTGCCACCGCGGTACAACGCGCGATGAACTTGTCGCAAAATTCGGCGAGGACATCGTGACAAATGAAAAAATTTACGTCCACGACTGTGAAGAGACGGACATGCTTACAAACATCGGTACGCTCCCCTCAGGCGGTGAATGTATCGTAAATAAACTCGCCGTAGAAGCTGATTTACTTGTAGCCGAAGGCTTTATCGAGCCGCACTTTTTTGCAGGCTACTCGGGCGGACGCAAGAGTGTTCTACCCGGTATCTGCTCAAGAGAAACCGTACTTGCCAACCATTGCGCAGAGTTTATTCACAGTGAATACGCGCGAACCGGCATACTTAAAAATAACCCCATTCACCTCGACATGATCTGGGCGGCAAGGCAGGCGAAACTCGCATATATCGTAAATGTGGTCCTCAACGAAGATAAAAAGGTAGTTTACGCGGTTGCGGGCGACGTCGAACGCGCACACGAAGCAGGCTGTGATTTTCTTTCAAAATATTGCGGCGCAAAGGCAACCGAGAGCGATATCGTAATCTCCACAAATGGCGGCTATCCGCTCGACCAGAACATCTACCAGTCGGTCAAGGGAATGACCGCGGCAGAAGCCGCAGTGCGCGACGGCGGCGTTATAATCATGCTTGCCGACGCATCCGACGGCACTGGCGGCGATGAGTTCTACCGCTGTATGAAAGCAAAGGACGACCCCGCCGAAATCTACGCAGAGATTATGAAACGCGGACGCGGCGAAACCGTAGGCGATCAGTGGATGACGCAGATTCTTTCCCGCATCCTCATGCGCGCAAGCATAATCTACGTTTCCACCGCACCCGATGACCTCGTAAAAGGCTATCACATGATTCCCGCAAAAACCATATCCGAAGCCATGCAGAAGGCAGAAGAGATCTTAGGCAATAAAAATGCAACCGTAACAGCCATCCCCGACGGCGTCGCGGTAATGGTGACAAGGTAGAACAAATAAAGTAAATTAATGTTTAGCGGAGAAGCAAACATCTCCCCGCGAGATTCTTCACTCCGCCCATACTCGCTTTGCGAGTATGGCAGGAACCTTCGGTTCCTTGTGCTCCGTTCGAGGATGACAAGCGGGGGTTGTTGAAATGCTATAAAATAAGGCAACTAAAGCACTTTGCTAAATCCCGCCCTTGTCATCCTTGAGCGTCAGCGTTGCGATCTCGGGCGGAGATGTTTGTAACATAAACATTAATTTACAAAATCAAAAAGGACACACCAAATGAAAATAATAGTAGCAACAGACTCATTCAAGGGAACGATAAGCGCGAGCGAGGCTACAGAGATAATCGCGGACGAACTCAGCGCGAAATTCCCTACATCTAAAGTTATAAAAATGCCTATAGCCGACGGCGGCGAGGGCAGTACCGATTGCTTTGTTGACGCGCTCGGCGGCGGGTACGTCGTCACCACCGTCAAAAACTGCTTTTTTGAAGATACGCAGGTCAAAATCGGCATAGTTGACGCGGGCGAGACCGCTGTTGTCGAAATGGCGCAGGCGGCGGGACTTCACTTTGCACAGGGACGCAAAAATCCGTTGCTCACCACCACCTACGGCGTAGGACAAATGATAAGCGTCGCCGCGGGACTCGGTGTAAAACGCATACTTCTTTGCCTCGGCGGCAGTGCCACCAACGACCTTGGATGCGGCGCGGCGGCGGCACTCGGCGTGCGCTTTATTGATGAGGGCGGCGAGGACACATTACCCCTCGGCGGCACACTTGACGAAGTGGCAAGCATTGACGCATCATGCGTGCCGCAAAATATCCGCGAGATAGAATTTATCTGCCTTTGCGATGTAAAATCCACCCTCACGGGCGAGAGCGGAGCGGCAAGAATGTTCGCACCCCAAAAGGGCGCGTCGGAGCAGGCGGTCGAACTGCTTGAAGCAAATGCAATTCATATGCAGAATATTATAAACCGCGACCTCGGCATTGACATTTCAGGCCTCGAGGGCGGCGGTGCCGCAGGAGGTTTCGGCGCTGGAGCTGTTGCATTCCTCGGCGCGACTATCCGCGGCGGCATTGACGAGATCCTCTCTCGAATAGGCTTTGAAAACGCGCTTGACGGCGCTGACGCAGTCGTTACGGGCGAGGGCAGGGCAGATGAGCAAAGTTCTAAAGGCAAAGCCGTCAGCGGTGTTATCGCCGCGGCGAAAAAGCATGATGTTCCCGTCATAGTAATAGCGGGAAGTGCGGGCAATACCGACGCGCTCGGAGCCGACGCGGTATTCTCCACCGTCACCGATTTTTGCACATTTGACGATGTGCGCGACTATGCAAAAGACAATCTCAGGCGCACTGCAAAGAACATTGCGACCGTCTTAAAAATAAGTGCAAACAAAGTGTAAAAAAAACATACAATTCTGCATTGACTTTGCAGACCTACTGTAATATTATAAATATAGTAAATAATTTACATTGGAGGATATATAATGAAAACTCTTTTTGGTACCATGCCCGACGGCAGAGAAGTGTATGCTTACACCATTGAAAACGGCGACGTGAGTGCAACCGTGCTTTCCTACGGCGCAACTCTCCAGAAACTTCTTCACAAGGGAACCGACCTTGTCGGCGGCTACGACACCCTCGAGAAGTACAGAACAAACGGCGGCTATCAGGGCGCTATCGTCGGTAGATACGCAAACCGTATCAGCGGCGGCAAGGTCACCATTGACGGCGTTGACTACCCCATCGCACGTAATAACGGCGAGGCACATCTCCACGGCGGTAAAGTTGGCTTCGATAAGTACGTATGGGATATTGAGGAGACCACCTGTGAAAAATGCGGCGCTCCCAAACTTGTTTGCACCATGACCTCTCCCGACGGCGACGAGGGTTATCCGGGTGAACTTAAAGTTACCGTTACATACAAAATCGTTGACAACGCGCTTTTCATCGGCTATAAGGCAACCACCGATAAGCCTACATATGTCAACCTCACCAACCACGCGTACTTCAATCTCCACGGCATTGCAAACGGCGATAACCGCGACCACCTCGTTAAGATAAACTGCGACGAAGTTACCGATGTAGACGCAAAGACACTGCTTCCTACAGGCAAGCGCCTTGACGTTACCGGCACCGCGTTTGACTTCCGCGCCGAAAAGCCTCTCGGACGCGACCATGAGAATACCGGTCTCGGCATCGTAGGTTACGATAATAACTTCGTGCTTGACGGCAAAGTTAAGGAAACTTTCGCCGGCATCGAAATGAACGTTGCCGCAACCGTTCGCACCGATGAACGCACCATGACTATTCTCACCACCATGCCCTGCATGCAGATTTACTCTGCTATAGGCGCAGGCGGCTGTGACTTCAAGGGCGTTGCAAGAAGACAGAATATGACTGTTGCTTTTGAGACCCAGTATGAGCCCGACAGTCCGAGCAAGGGTGAGGCAAGACTCAATCCCGGCGAGGTTTACAGCCACGCAACAGTTTATAAGTTCAACTAATAGGGGGACACTATGATTTTTGACAGCATAAAGAAACTCGTCACCTATGCCGAGGAACATTTTCTTATCACTCCCGTTGACCGCGCATGGGCGACCAACAGAATCCTTGAGGCTCTGAACCTTCAGGAATATATCGAGCCCGAAACCGAGTACACCGATGTTGATCTCGAGTCCACTCTCGCAGAACTGCTCGACTACGCGGCAGAAAAGGGACTTATCGAGGATAATACCGTTGCTTACCGTGACCTTTTCGATACCAAACTCATGGGTCTGCTTACTCCCGCTCCCCGCGAAGTTATCGACATGTTCACCGCACTCTACGCAGAGTCTCCCGAAGCGGCTACCGATTACTACTACAAACTTAGCCGCGATACCGACTATATCCGTACATACCGCGTAAAGAAGGACCTTCGCTGGGTATACGCAAGCGAGTTCGGTGACCTTGATATCACTGTCAACCTCTCCAAACCCGAGAAAGACCCCAAAGCTATCGCCGCAGCGCGCAACGCCGTAAAGAGCTCTTATCCCAAGTGCGCGCTCTGCCACGAAAACGAGGGTTACGCAGGCCACCTCAACGCGGCGGCACGTCAGAACCACCGTACCATTCCGATTACCATTAACAATTCGCAGTGGTACATGCAGTATTCTCCCTATGTTTATTACAACGAACACTGCATCGCATTCAACGGTGAGCATACTCCCATGAAAATCGACCGCGCCGCTTTCGGCAAACTGCTTGACTTTGTAACTCTCTTCCCGCACTACTTCCTCGGCTCAAATGCCGACCTTCCGATTGTCGGCGGCTCAATCCTCAGCCACGACCATTTCCAGGGCGGTAAGTATGAGTTTGCAATGACCAAGGCTCCCATTGAGAAAAAACTCACTTTCAAGGGCTTTGACGACGTTGAGGCAGGCATAGTCAAGTGGCCGCTTTCCACCATTCGTCTTTGCGGCACCGACCGCGAGCGCCTTGTAGAACTTGCGGACAAGATTCTTATTGCATGGCGCGGCTATACCGATGAAGATGCGTTCGTATTTGCAGAGACAAACGGCGAACCTCACAATACCATCACTCCCATTGCACGCCGCCGCGGCGACAAGTACGAACTTGACCTCGTGCTCCGCAATAACATCACCACCGAGGAACATCCTTTCGGTGTATATCATCCCCATGCCGAACTTCACCACATCAAGAAGGAGAATATCGGTCTTATCGAGGTAATGGGTCTCGCAGTTCTTCCCGCAAGACTTAAAGCCGAAATGGATATGCTCAAAAAAGCAATCCTCGCAGGCGACGACCTCTACAAGGATGAAACCCTTGCAAAGCACGCTGATTGGGCGTATGCGTTTATGAAGAACGAAACCGTCACCGCAGACAACATCGACGCAGTTGTTGAACGCGAGATAGGTAAAGTCTTCGCCGAAGTCCTCGTTCACGCAGGTGTATACAAGTGCACCGAAGAGGGCAGGACCGCATTCCAGAAGTTTGTTGATACAGTTAATAAGTAATAAAAACGACCGAGCATTCCGCTCGGTCGTTTTATGTTGATTGGGTAAATCACTTCGGTTCAATTACAATACTCTGCATACCGAGTATCTCGTAGGCTTTTTCAACATCGCTTTTCTTGTATCCGACATGGCTTGCGCCGTTTGTGCCTTTGCTCATAGGGTCGTTGAAATAGTAATACTCACCGTCGTATCCGACAAGCAAGAGGCAGTGCAGGCGCTTATTGTATGAAATCTGTTTACCGCCCTCGGTTGTCCATTTTGCGTAATATCCGCTTGAACTTGAGTTCACCATGCCAACCGTCGCCCACATGATAACGGGGATGTCGCTGTTGATATACTCGCAAAGCTCGGCGAGCGATTTGCCGTAAAACTGCGAAACAGTGTACTTGTCTTTGGCAATAAATTTGTTAAGCGCGTTTACAATAACCGGCGAGTTGCAGCCCCAGCCGCTGAGCAGCCGCGGATTGCCGCAGTAAACTTCATCCGGGTCTGGCCCCTTGCCGCCGACAACGGGAGAGGAGCCCATATCAAGGTAACTGTCTATAAATGTGTCAACGTCAATGTCAAACCCGAGAAACTGCAGTGCCATTACCGTGCTTACGCTTTCACAGCCGTTGGGGTAGTCGCGCACTTGATATATGTAAGGCACATCCAAAATTTTTGAAACTATACCGCCTTCGTTTGTGATGGTCGCGGTGGATGTCTCTCCGTCCCATTCTACCGCCGCGCCGAGGCTCTCGGCGATAAAACGCACGGGCAAATATGTGCGGTCGCTTTCGATGAAAGCAGGACTGTCAAGCGGGACGCTCACGCCGTTTATCATAGCGGCATGGTCGCCGATGGTGATTTTTATTTCCGCACTGCCGTTTGTTATCACCGCGGTAGAAGAAGCGGTGTTCCATGAAACGGCAGCACCGAGATTTTCGGCGACGTATCTTACAGGGAGCATGGTTCTGTCATTGCGTATAACAGGTTCGCAGTGCATGCTTTTTGTCTCTCCGTTTACGGTGAAAGAGGATTGCCCCACGGTCATTTTTATTACAGCCGTTATTTCACGCACTTCAAGCATGCCGCAAACGCTGCACACGGCGGTTTTTTCGCCCGCGTCGAATTTTGTCGGCAGAGAAGTTGTTTTCCACTCTCCGAATGAGTGCTCGTGCACATCGGAAGCAAAAGACGGGATAACCAATGATAAAGTTAAAAGTACTGTAATAAAAACTTGCAAAAATACTTTTTTCATACATTAGTCTCCCGCATAAAAAATTATACAAGAATATTATCATGTAATGTAGAAAAAGTCAAGAAAAATGTCGATTTATTATATTGCTTTATAAAAATAAATGTGATATATTGGAATTGGCGATAATTAACAAAAGGAGACGGGATATGAAAAAATTTTTATTTACATTGCTTGTTTTCGCATGTCTGACGGTTTCGGTTTGCGCTAAAGAAACCGTGATTTACGAAAATGATTTTTCAAGCAGCAGCCTTTCCGATTTTACGATGCGCGGCACAATGCAGGTGTCGGACGGCGGAGTAAAAGCCGTAGGCAGCGGAACGTCTGCATATATTGCTTACGAGTTCCCAAAGCAGTATCAGGGAATGGACTACATAGTAGAAGTTGACTATCTCGGATGCAACAATATGGGCGGTCTTCTCATCGGCGCAACAAGTGATAGCCTTACAAAAGAACCTTCGTATTTTTCCGGTTATACCGCGACCACAAACAATACAGGTGAAAAAATATATATCGCCTATTTCAGCCAAACAGGCTGGGGAGGTAGTTTTGCTCCCGGTACAAATAAAATAGAAGACAGGGACTTTCACCTTTCTGTTCGTGTATACAAAGGCGCCATGACCTTCCGCGCCACTTCTCTTGACGGAAAAACTCTGTTCCAGGAGATAAGATACGAGCCCGGTGACCACGAAAACGATATTTACGATACATTTACGTCTACCGTCGGTCTCCGCCAGTATTATGCCGATGCGGGCAGATTTGACAATTTCAAGGTAACTGTTCTCGAGGATGACGAACTTCCGAAAATGACCGGGACAGTAACTTTAGGCGAACATACTTTCAAAGCAAGCGGTATCACCGTAAACGGTGCTGTCGCAAGCGGAAATGGTGCAATGCTTTCCGAGAAAGCGCTTGCCGGTGACTACAGAGTTAGTTTTTCTGTTGCAAATAAAAATATTTCCCGTTTGTACTTCGGCATGTCCGACGAGAAAAACGGTTATGCCTTTGAATTAAACGAGGAAGAACAGTGCGTCACTCTTTACAAGATTTCAGACGGTGTGTTTAAAATCTTAGGAGAGAGAGCCAATATAATCCGTGAGGGATTCTGCGATGTTACTGTAGATGTACACGGCGGAATTGTGTCTGTTTATTACGACAACTATTTTGAGGGCGAAGATGCGTTCCCCAAATTTGAGTTTTACCTTGACGGCACCGACGGAAAATTCGGACTTTGGCTCGAGAGCGGCAAAGTGCAGAACTTAAACGTCGGCGACAGCACGGTTACTCTCGCCGAGGAAACATACATTAACACCGTAAGCCCCGGTGCCGACCCCGACGTGCTTTACTATGAGGGTACATATTACCTCTATGTTTACGCCGGCAACGACGGCGAAAACATCTTCCGTGTGTACACATCTCCCGACCTTGCGCATTTTACTCCCCGAAACATTGTTTTCACATGGGATTCCATCGCTTACAATAATGTCAACGGCAGAACAGCGTGGAGCCCCAACGTTTACTATAACGAAAGCGACGGACTTTTCTATCTCTTTTTCGCAGCAGAGCAGCTCGGCTCGGATAACTCAAGACGCGTGTACTATGCATCTTCCGACTCTCCTTACGGTCCGTTCACGCACGACGGCCCGCTTGTTGCGATAAATCCCGATGTAACCGAAATCGACGGACACCCGTTTGTCGGTTACGACGGCAAAACCTATATGTCTTTCTCCCGTTACGACGAGGGCGGAACGATATGGTTTGAGGAAGTGACCATAAAGGACGGCGTTGTTACCGCAAAGCCCGAGACCGCAACGCGCGTTATATATCCTGACCGCGAGTGGGATAACGACGGCGCACTACGCCTTTGTGAGGGCGGCTTTGTATGGAAACATGACGGGTATTATTACCTCATTTACGCAACAGGCTCCTATTCCAGACACTACGGCGAAGCGGTCGCTGTTTCAAAAAATCCGCTCGGTCCCTACGTCAAATACGACTATAATCCTATTCTCAACTGGAACTATATAATTGACGGTCCCGGTGATGCGCTGATGATTCCTTCTCCCGACGGGGAAGAGCTTTACATGGTATATCACCGTCACACCGTGCCGGATAACGGCGGTACTCTGCGAGATGTCTGCGTTGACCTCGTCAAATTTGTGGAAGACCCAGACGGCGGTCCCGACATCCTCACCGTACGCGGTCCGTCAAGCACACCTCAAAAACTTCCGTCAAACAAGTACCGTTACGATGTAAACCGCGACGGCGTTGAAAATCTTGCCGATGCGCTTATGGTTTTGAAAAATGTAAACTCTTCCTCGGACTACAGCGGTTACTATGATGTAGATGCCAACGGTTCCATAGGTATGGCGGATGTAGTTGCCATACTTGAAAGAATCAAGTAAGCCTATCAAGGAGAAAACTATGAAAAGATTTCTTTATTTGCTGTTGACTGCGCTTGTTATTATATCCGCCCTTTCCGTTACGGCGTGCGCTGTCGAGAATGTTTCGTACATATCTTATAATACGGGCAGCAACTCAAACAACGGTCTTACAGACAGCACACCCAAGCAAAGTCTTGGCACTGCAAGCGGAAACGGCGCGTTCAGCCTTATAAAAGACGGCGGCACAATGGTTGCGTGCGGCAAGATTTATGTCGGTGACAATTATACATGGAACGCAAGCGGAGAAACCGTAATTACCGCGGTGTACGGCGGCGAGGATTACAAAAACACCTCCCCCGCAACAAATCCCGCAAGCGGCGTCATAAAGATTAAGCCCGACTGCACGCTTACTGTTGAAAGCGACTTGACGCTTGACAACATTATCCTTTTTCAGGAGAGTGCAAAAACCACAATCCGTGTAGCAAACGGCGCTACGCTCACCGTAACCGACACAGTTGTTTCCATGACAAGCAGCGGACACTATATGCAAATCGTAGTTGAAAGCGGCTCTGCCGCAGTCATAAACGGCGGCATTTTCGATTCCGTCAGCGGAGACGGCAACATTACAATAGGAGCAAAAGCAACTGTAAAGGCGGATGCGGCAGAGGAGACACCTTCTGTCTCGGGTCCGGTTGCATATATTTCTTATAACACCGGTAAAAATACAAATGACGGTCTTACAGACAGCACACCCAAGCAGGGACTTGGCACCACAGACGGAAGCGGCGTCGCAGGCATTTTGAAAAAAGGCGGCACATTGGTAGTTTGCGGCAAACTCTATATCGGTACCGACTATGCGTGGAGCCTTGCGGGTGCGGCTACCGTTACCGCAAATTACGGCAGCACGGATTACAAAAATACCGAGCCTGCCTCAAATCCCGCAAGCGGTGTTCTCAAGATGAAACCCGGCGCAACACTTACCGTTGCAAGCGACCTCACGTTTGACGACATTATCCTTTTTCAGGAAAATTCCCAGTGCACTGTCATAGTTACAAGCGGAGCCACTCTTACAGTTAACGAATCGGTTATCACCATGTCAAACCAAGGTGAATATATGAAGATTATTGTCACCGAGGGATCCACCGCGATAATAAACGGCGGTACATTTGCATCCGTCAGCGGAGAGGGCAATATTGTAATAGGTGAAAAAGCCACGGTTTTAGGTCAGGCTGATAATAACGTTACCGAAGAATTTGAAGTTGTCAGAGAAACCACCGTTTGTTATCTCGACTATGCAAACGGAAACAATTCAAACGACGGCACAAGCGCAGACAAAGCTGTAAAGAGTTACGTCAACGGAGTGTTCAAGCGTGTTGCTGTCGGCGGCACTGTAGTAGTCAGCGGCAACTCCTATATAGGCGGCACGGGCGCAAATAATGAGTATTCAATGCCCACTCTTCCCAAACCGCTCACGTTTACATCCGTGTACGGCGGTGTGGATTATAAAGCATCAGCTTCATTCCGATTTAATCCCAACACCACGTTTATCATTTCAAGCGATGTTATATTTGATGATATCGTCCTGCTTGAAGATGAGGGGCAAACTACTATCCGTGTTAAAAACGGCGCTACTCTCACCGTAACCGATAAAGCGGTGCTTAAATCTTCAAGCGGTAGCCATTACAAAATCATAGTTGATGAGGGCGCAATTGCACTGCTTTCCGAAGAAGCACAAAAGAAATTTACCGTTACGGGAGAGGGAACCGTCATCACCTACACCGAGGGCAGCGGCGATATTCTGAGTAACTATCTCGGCGGCAAGCGCGTCGTTGAACTCACAATAGGCTCAAATGTTGCATATATAAACGGCGTTGCCAATAATCTTGATGCCGCACCGATAAACCGCAACAACCGCACAATGCTCCCCGTCCGTTTCCTTGCCAACGCTTTCGGAATTACCGACGACGGCATTAAGTGGGATGCGTCAACCCGCACGGCAACGCTTTCAAACGAGAGCGTCACTATTGTTGTCACAATAGATGCCCCCGCAATGACCGTAAACGGACAGACAGTTGCGCTCGACTCTCCCGCGGTTATCGAAAACAATCGCACATACCTTCCCGTACGTGCTATCGCAAACGCCCTCGGCGTTTTGGATGATAATATCACATGGGACGCATCAACCAATACCGCAACACTTATTAAATAAATACTAAAAAACCGAAAGCATCCGCTTTCGGTTTTTTAGCGGAAAGGCAAGTGAAGTAACGGCTATCCACCAACCTCGTAGGGGCGATTATTAATCGCCCGAAAGCTGTGCGTAGATGTTTTACAAGCGGGCGATTACTAATCGCCCCTACAATGCCGGTGCGTCGCAATTACTTTGCTAAACCTCAAATTTTCTATACATTTACACAGCAGAAAATGCCTGCCAAAGCACAAAAAATTATTGACTTTACGTCGAAAAAGGTATATATTATAAACTGAAATATTTTGTGCATTTTGCAGTAAAATCAATACCAAACTTTGTGATTTTTTAAACAAAGTTTTTCTTAAAGAAAGGTGGCTGAAAAATGGCTTTTAACCTCCGCAGTATCCATCTGCCTCACAGAAAAAACACCGCTGAAATTGCGGCTGTGAAAATGGATGCTCCAAAGGCAGTTACATTGCCCACATCCATGCATATCGGCGCCCCTGCGACAGTAGTTGTAAAGGTCGGCGACCATGTCGACGTCGGAACGCTCGTTGCAGAGCAAAACGGCGTGATTTCGTCTCCCGTATATGCGTCCGTGTCGGGCACGGTAAAAAAGATTGAACCTATGGGCATCTCAAACGGCTCCGTTGCACCTGCCGTTACCATTGAGTCGGACGGCGAAATGACATATGACCCGTCTATCGCTCCACCCTCTGTAAACGACCGCGCGAGCTTCATTGAAGCGGTCAAAAAGAGCGGCATCGTCGGTCTCGGCGGCGCAGGGTTCCCCACATATGTAAAACTCGACGTTGACACCGAACGTGTCGAAGAGCTTATCATCAACGCGGCAGAGTGCGAACCCTATATCACAAGCGACACTCGCGCAATGCTTGAATATGCTGAAGATATCGAACTCGCATTAGAGGCGTTTGAAAAATATCTCGGTGTAAAGAAGATAATTTTCGGCATTGAAAACAACAAAAAAGAACCTATCCGCAAGATGCAGGAAATTGCGGCAAAGCATGACGCGGTAAGCGTCAAGGTGCTTCCGTCAAAGTACCCGCAGGGCGGTGAAAAGGTGATGATCTACCACGTCACGGGCAAAGTAGTCCCCGGCGGAAAACTTCCCATTGACGTCGGATGTATCGTTATCAATTGCTCCACCGTTGCTGCAATCGGTAAGTATTTAAGAACGGGTATTCCGCTCGTTGACCGTCTCGTCACCGTTGACGGCAGCGCGGTAAAGAATCCGATGAACGTTATCGTTCCCCTCGGCACTTCGCTTGAGGATGTATTTGAGTTCACCGGCGGCTTTAAGGAAACGCCCGGTAAGGTGCTTTACGGCGGCCCCATGATGGGTATTGCCGTTCCGTCGCTTTCACTTCCGATTATTAAAAATAACAATGCAATTCTTGCGTTCAACGAAAAGGATTCGACTCCCATTAAGGTGACAAACTGCATTCGCTGCGGCTCATGCACCAATCTTTGTCCGTTCGGTCTCAACCCCGCGGCAATCGCGGATGCATACCGCCTCGGTGACGTCGATAAACTTAAAAAACTTCGCGTAGACCTTTGTATGGAGTGCGGCACATGTGCATACCGCTGTCCCGCAAACAGACCCATAATCCAGACGCACAAACTCGCAAAAGCGGCGCTCCGCGACGCAAAAGCAAGAGAGGAGGCAAAGCGCAATGGATAATATGCTTCATATTTCGGCGGCTCCGCATATTCACAGTTCGCATTCGACTCGCCGTGTCATGCTTGATGTTATAATCTCGCTTCTCCCTGCGGCAATTGCGGGTGCAATTATCTTTGGTGCCCGCGCGCTCCTCGTTATCGGCGTGTGCGTCGGCACGGCAGTCCTCTCCGAGTTTCTTTTTAATGTTATTGTTAAAAAAGAGCAGTCGGTAGATGACTTCAGTGCTGTTGTAACGGGACTTCTTATCGCGCTCAATCTCCCTGCAAACATTCCCGTATGGCAGGCAATCGTAGGCTCGGTTTTTGCTATAGTGGTTGTAAAATGTTTCTTCGGCGGTATCGGCAAAAATATCGTTAACCCCGCCATAACCGCGCGCGTGTTCATGCTCATTGCATTTACTCAGATGGGCACTGCCGCATTCCCCGTAGACGCTGTTTCAAGCGCAACTCCCTTAAGCGCAGGTGCGGCATCTACATCTCTTCTTGATTTGTTCCTCGGTAACCACGGCGGTGCAATAGGTGAGACCTGCACACTCGCGCTTATCATTGGCGGTGTTTACCTCATCGCTCGCCGCGTTATCACTTGGCATCTTCCTGTTGCATTCATCGGCACTGTGTTCCTCTTTACACTTGTGCTTGTTGATTTCAACGCCGCGACCGCGCTTGCTTACACCCTCTCGGGAGGTCTCTTTATCGGTGCTATCTTCATGGCAACCGACTATGTTACATCTCCCGCAACATGGGGCGGACAGATTCTCTTCGGTTTGCTCGCAGGTGTTATCACCGTTATGATTCGCATGTTCGGCAACTACCCCGAGGGCGTTTCGTTTGCAATCCTTCTTATGAACATTCTTACTCCGTATATCGATATATGGACATCCCGCAAGATAATCGGAGGTGACAGAAAATGAAGTACATAAAGTGCATACTTTCCCTCACTCTTATCTGCGCGGTAATCGCGGTTATGCTCGCCGCGGCAAATTATATCACCGCTCCCGTAATCGCACAAAATGAATCCTCCGCGGCAAACGACGCTCTGCTTGTCGTTATGCCGGACGGTACAGACTTCACCGCTGTAGACCTTGCTGAGTATGAACTTCCCGCAAGCGTTGTGGAAGCGTATACCGAGGCAAGCGGCGGCGTTGTGGTAAAACTCAATGCCACGGGTCTCAGCCCCAATATGATTATTATGGTCGGTGTTTCTGCTGACGGTACAGTTACCGGTGCAACCTGCATCTCCAGCGAAGAAACTTACGGCTACGAAAAGACCTACGGCGAAAACGTTACCGGTGCTACCATTGACACTATTGATACCATAGACACTGTTTCGGGCGCAACCAAAACCACCGGCGGATATCGCTCGGCGGTGCGTGACGCGCTCAACGCGGCAATTATTCTCGGCGGCGGCGAAGCTGCAAAGACCGAGGAAGAGATTTTCGCAGAAAATCTCGCGGCGGCACTTCCCGAAGCAGACGGCTTTACATCTGTGTTTATGCTTGATACAATCGAGGGTATCGAGGGCGCATACTCTGCAAACAACGGCGTTGGCTATGTTATTTGCGTAAATGACAAATTTATTGCAACAGATGCAAACGGCAAGGTCATCAGCGAGGGCATTACCACCGAGGAAAAGGCGGTGGCAACAAGTGCCGTAGCAACAATTCTCTCTTGGGTGCTTACCCCCGTTGACATCACCGCTTACGCGGACATGCCCGAGGCAGTCCTCGCGGCATACATTACAGAAAGCGGTAACTATGTACTCGAACTCAAAGCATCTGGTTACGGCATTAACGGCGATAAATATTCCAAATCCGGCGAGTACATTTACATCAAGGTAAGCGTAACTCCCGCAGGCAAGATTATCGCTTGCGAGACAACATCGCAAAAGGAGACCGACGGTTTTGGTGCCGCATGCGGCGAACCTTCGTTCTATTCACAGTTTAACGGCAAGACTGCCGACACTTACGGCGAGGTTGACGGCGTAAGCGGTGCAACCGTAACAACAAAGGGTTACATGACCGCAATTTCCCGCGTATTTGAAGCGGTAACAGTTCTTACAGGAGGTGCAAACAATGAAACAGCAGAATAATCTTTCCATCCTCCTTAAAGGAATTTTACGCGAAAACCCCGTTTTTGTGCTCATCCTCGGCACTTGTCCCACCCTCGCCACCACCACATCTGTGGTCAGCGCAATAGGCATGGGACTTGCCACCATGGCGGTGCTTATCTGCTCCAACATATTCATCTCGCTTCTTCGCAAACTCATTCCCGATGAGGTTCGCATACCTTGCTACATCGTAGTTATCGCGGGATTTGTTACCCTTGTGCAGATGTTCATGCACGCGTATCTTCCCGCAATGTACGAAATGCTCGGCGTCTACCTTGCGCTTATCACGGTAAACTGCATAATCCTCGGCAGAGCCGAGATGTTCGCAGGCAAAAATACCGTAGGCAAGGCGGCGCTCGACGGCATCGGCATGGGTATCGGCTTTGTACTCGCACTCCTCTCCATTTCGACAATCCGTGAGGTGCTCGGAAACGGCTCTTTCGCAGGCATAGCACTTCCGTTCTTCTCAACTCACAAAATCAGCGTTATGACTCAGGCACCCGGCGGTATGCTTGTTTACGGTATTATGATTGCGGTTGTAAATAAGATTACCAATGGTAAGGCTATCAAGAAAAAAGAATTTTCCTGCGCAGGATGCCCCACGGCATCCACATGCCACGGCGGATGCGCAACCGAAGCAAAGGAGGATAAATAATGGAAACTTTCAAGTCGCTTATAATTATCCTCATGGGTTCCGTACTTGTAAATAACTACGTACTCAGCCGTTTCCTCGGCATCTGCCCCTTTCTCGGAGTTTCAAAGAAACTCAATCAGGCGGTCGGCATGGGTGTTTCCGTTACGTTTGTCATGCTCATGGCAACCGCGGTGACATATCCGCTCCAGTATTACATCCTTGACGCAAACGGTCTCGGATATCTCCAGACTATTGTATTTATCCTCGTTATTGCGTCACTCGTGCAGTTCGTTGAAATACTGCTCAAAAAGTTCATCCCCGCGCTTCACAAGAGCCTCGGCGTTTATCTGCCGCTTATCACCACCAACTGCGCGGTACTCGGCGTTACCATCAACAACATCACCGACGGATACAACTTCCTGGAATCCATGGTGTCCTCGCTCGGATGCGGCCTCGGCTTCCTCCTTGCAATGGTAATGTTTTCGGGCATCCGTACATACATCGACGAGAGCGAAGTTCCCGAAAGTCTCAAAGGTCTTCCCGTAACTCTTATAGCGGCGTCGTTTGTATCTCTTGCATTCTTCGGCTTTGCGGGAATCGTTGAAAACCTGTTTGCTTAAAGGAGGATTAAAATGATTACAGATATTTTAACAGCACTCCTTGTAGTAGCAGTGGTAGGATTTATTGCATCGGTCATTCTTGTGCTTGCGTCCCACTTTTTCGCAGTTAAAACAGACGAGCGCGTTACCAAAATCCGCGAATGTCTCCCCGGCGCAAACTGCGGAGCATGCGGCTATGCCGGTTGCGACGCATACGCGAAAGCGCTCGTAGAAGAGCAGGGGGTAAAAACCACTCTCTGTGTTCCCGGTGCGCAGGCAGTCGTTGAGCAGATTTCCGAAATTCTCGGCGTTGCCGTCGCCGAGAGCGAAGTTAAAGAAAAGAGCGTCGCCGTCGTTCACTGTAACGGCACCTGCGACGCAGCACCCAAAAAGGCAATTTACGACGGTATGAATTCCTGCCGCGCGGCATCCGTGCTTTACGGCGGTGCCAACGCGTGCAACTACGGATGCGTTGGATGCGGCGACTGTGCAGACGTTTGCCCCGCAGACGCGATATGCGTTGTTGACGGCGTTGCAAGAGTAGACAGCCGCCTTTGCATAGGTTGCGGAAAATGTGCAAAAACTTGTCCTAAACACATTATCAGCCTTGTTCCAATTGGCTCAAAGCAGGTCGTCCTCTGCAACAATAAGGAAAAGGGCGCCGTTGCAAGAAAGAATTGCAAAAATGCCTGCATCGCATGCAAAAAGTGCGAACTTAATTGTCATGCGCAGGCTATAAGTGTAAAAGACAATCTTGCGGCAATCGACTATGAAAAGTGTACAAATTGCGGCAAGTGCGTAGAAGTTTGCCCCGTTCATTGCATTACGGCGGTCAATTTTGAAGTATAGGATTAAAAATGTCAAAAAGACGCAATGATATAATACTTACGGCAGTCCTGTTACTCGCAGCAGTAGCAGGACTTCTGCTGTTTAAAACATTAAGCCGCCAGGGCGATTTTGCCGTGGTACTCATAAACGGTGAGGAAACTGCCCGTTTTCCGCTTGATACCGATACCGAATTTGTGATAGAAACCGACGGCGGTGTAAATACTCTTGTTATTGCGGACGGCAAAGCATATATTAAGGAAGCAAATTGTCCCGACGGCATATGTGTCGATCACACACCAATATCACGCATTGGAGAGACGATAACCTGTCTCCCTCACGGTGTAGTAGTTACTGTAAAATCGGAAAAGGCAAGCGATACAGGGCTTGATATGGTGGCGTAATGAATAACCGTGTCAAAAGAATTACATTTATAGGCGTGATAAGCGCGGTTGCCGTCATTCTTTCATATATAGAAATGCTGCTTCCGCCGATATATTCCGCCGTTCCCGGAATCAAGGTCGGACTACCCAATATCGTTATTATAGTTCTGCTTTATAAATACGGTGCAGGCAGTGCCGCGGCGGCGTCATTTATCCGTCTGATAATAATGGCACTTTTGTTCAACCCGTCAACATTCATCTACAGCCTTGCCGGCGCGGCTCTCAGTCTTACCGTTATGGCGCTTTTAAAAAAGACCGACAAATTTTCCACCGTAGGTGTAAGTGTCGCCGGCGGGGTCATGCACAATCTCGGGCAAATTCTTGTTGCCATGCTCCTTCTGGAAACTGCCGAAATCGGGTACTATATGTTTATACTTGCGATAAGCGGTACGCTCGCGGGAGTGTTTATAGGTATAGCGGGCGCGTTTTTGACAGAGCGCCTTAAAAAGTATTGATAAACTCTTGACAAAGTATGTCCGTTGTGGCATAATTTCTGTGGTAAAAATTTATTCTAAAGGAGAAAAGACATGAAAAAGATTCTCAGCATTGCATTGGTAGTGCTTATGGCACTTACTACCCTCGTTTCTTGCGGCTCTGAAGCAGAGGCTGCAAATGTTAATTTCGGCATGGGTGTTTACACCTACTACGGTGAAGCAACCTCCGCTGACGGCGAAACCAACGGCGCAGGCGAAGTTCTTGCAACTGTTGCTGCAGTTCTCGTTGACGCTGACGGCAAAATCGTTGCTTGCGACATTGACTGCGCAGACATCTCTGTAGAGTACACTTCCGCAGGTGCGGCTGTTGTTGCAGATGCGTTCAAGACCAAGGCAGAACTCGGCACCGACTACGGTATGGCTGCATACGGCGCAGACCTCAACGGCGACGGCAAAGTTCTCGAGTGGAACGAGCAGGCTGACGCTCTTGAAGGCGTTGTTGTCGGCAAGACCGTTGATGAAGTAAAGGCTCTCGTTGTTGACGGTTACTACGGCACTGAAGAAGTTCAGACCGCAGGTTGCACTATCGGTATTTCCGATTACATCAAGGCTGTTGAAAAGGCAGTTGCAAACGCGGCAGAGTCCACTGCAAAAGCAACCGATACAGTTAAGGTAGGCGTTGTTACTTCCGCATCCGCTACCGATGCTACCGCAGACGCAGAAGGTTCTATCGAAGTAGACATCACCGTAGCGGCTGCAGCAACCGACGCTGACGGCAAGATTACCGCTTGCGCAACCGATGTTGCAGTAGCAGAAGTTACCTTCACCGCTCTCGGCGAAGCAACCACCGATACCGCTGCAGAGATTCTCACCAAACTTGAGAAGGGCGCAGATTACGGTATGGCAGCATACGGCGCAGACCTCAACGGCGACGGCAAAGTTCTCGAGTGGAACGAGCAGGCTGCTGCATTCAATACCGCATGCACAGGTCTCACCGCTACCGAAGTTGCGGCACTCGTTGTTGACGGCTACGGCGTAGAGGATGTACAGACCGCAGGTTGCACTATCGGCATTACCGACATGGCAGCAGCTATGGTAAAGGCAGCTCAGTAAGCTTTTAAGTTAAAATCAAAAAGGGATGCCTCGGCGTCCCTTTTTAAATCTTTTTTGCGGAGAAAAACATGAGAAAATTTATAATAGTCGCCTCGGCGGTTTTAATCCTGCTTTTTTCCTCATGCGGGGAAAAAACACCCGAAAAATTCACCGCGTACTATTTTGACTGGTTCGACACCGCCACCACAATTGTCGGCTATGCCGACAACAAAGAGGATTTCGACGCAGTCTGCGCCGATATCAGCGCACAATTTACAGAGTATCACCGACTTTATAATATCTATAATCACTATGACGGGCTCACTAATCTTTACACCGTCAATCACTCCGACGGCACCGTAGAAGTTGATGAAAGAATTACTGATATGCTCGCTTTTTCAAAAGAGGCATATACTTTGACAAACGGGAATACAAATGTTGCAATGGGCAGTGTGCTCTCGCTTTGGCACAATGCACGCACCCACGGTGAGCGCCACCCCGAGTCAGCGGCTCTCCCCGATATGGAAAAACTTAAAGCCGCGTCACTGCATACCGACATTGAAAAAGTAATTATTGACGAAGATAATAATACAGTTACTCTCCTTGACGGTGAAATGTCTCTTGATGTCGGCGCCATAGCCAAGGGCTACGCGGTGGAAATGGTTGCAAAAAGCCTTGAAGAAAAGGAAATCAGCGGCTATCTTCTCAATGTGGGCGGCAATGTCCGCGCCGTAGGCGCACGTCCGGACGGCACAAAATGGACAGTCGGCATAGAGAACCCCGATGCCGAAAGCGAAGATGAAGCATATCTTGCTTACCTTGCAGTCGAAAGCGAAGCGGTAGTCACAAGCGGTTCATACCAGCGGTACTACTACGTCGACGGCAAAGCCTATCATCACATCATCGACCCCGAAACGCTCATGCCCGGTGAAAACTTCCGCTCGGTCTCTGTCATATGCGACAGTTCCGCCCTCGGAGATGCACTTTCCACAGCGCTTTTCTGTATGAGCGCAGAGGAGGGCAGTGCGCTTGTTGATTCCCTCGAAAACGTCGAAGCCATGTGGGTACTCCCCACAGGCGAAATAAAATACTCCGCAGGATTTGAAAAATATATGAAGTAAAAAATACCAAGTTCACACCGTGAACTTGGTATTTTTGCAAGCAAGGGAATTAAACTAATGTTTATGTTACTACCATCTCCGCCCAAGATCCTTCGCTTGCGCTCAAGGATGACAGGGGCGGGATTAAACGAAGTGCTAAAAAAAGGCTTGTTTTATCGTGTTGCAACAACCCCCGCTTGTCATCCTCGAACGGAGCGCAGCGGAGTGAAGGATCTCGCGGGGAGATGTTTGCTTAAACTCTAAACATTAATTTCCCTACGCAATTTTTAAATTTTAATTAAATAAATCCTTAACATATTGACAAAAATCGACCTTGATTGTAAACTGTAATAGATAATAAATCTCAAATTGGAGGCATTCTTTTGACAGTTTCAGAGAAGAAAACACAAAGAAGACATATACTGTCGGTCGTGTTTTTGCTGCTCGGAAATATACTCTTTTTTCTCACACTTTGGCTCTTGCAAAAATACGATAAAATATGTCTTGACCAGTGCCTGTTTCAGATAAAAACCTCGTCTTCGGGCGTTAACCACGAGATAGCGGGGAGCGCAGTACTGCGTGTCGGCGGACTCAGCATTGTTAGCACCGCCGTGCAAATCTTTTTGTATCTGCTCCTGTCGGGCAGACTCGCCGAAAAACTTGTCGGTCATAGCAGTTACATATTTTATTGCACCACAAATGCCTGCGGATTTTTCAGAAGAAGAGCACTTCCGCTCGCACTTGCAATATTCATCTTCTGCACATCGTTTTTCGCAGTTCAGCTTGATGTACTTGCTTATGTAGATACTGTTTATACAGACTCGGATTTTATAGAAGAACACTACGCCGATCCCCACACCGTGGAACTCACTTTCCCTCAGAATAAGAGAAATCTTATCTATATTTTCCTTGAATCAATGGAAAACACCTATGCCGATACTTCCGCCGGAGAGCCTATCACCGCAAACTATATTCCGGAGCTTACTGCTCTTGCCGAAGAAAACGTAAGTTTTTCAAATACCGATACAAACGGCGGTGCATATTCCTATTCGGGTACCACATGGACTGCTTCGGCAATGGTTGCACAAACATCAGGTCTTCCCGTCAAGGTTCCGCTCGGTGCCGATGCTTACGGCGATGAGGAAGGATTCATGCCCGGCGTAACCTCTCTCGGAGAAATTCTCGCAAATAAAGGGTATAACCAAACGCTTCTCGTCGGCTCCGAGGCAGAGTTTCACGGCAGAGAGTCATATTTTGTAGGACACGGCGATTATAAAATAGTCGATATCATTTCGCTTAAAGAAGATGGCATACTCCCCGAGGACTACTATGAGTGGTGGGGATTTGAAGACGAAAAACTCTTTGAGTTTGCAAAAGAGGAACTCACCGCTCTCGCCGCCAAAGAGGAACCGTTCAATCTCACAATGCTCACCGCCGATACTCATTTTCCCGACGGTTATGTATGCGAAAAGTGCGGCGCTGAGCACGCCGAACAGTATGCAAATGTGCTCTCCTGCTCGTCAAAGCAGGTGTACGACTTCATCGAATGGGTAAAACAGCAACCGTTTTACGAAAATACAACTATCGTAATCAGCGGCGATCACCTTACAATGGACGCAAATTTCCTCGATGATATCGACGAAAACTATACTCGAACAGTATATAACTGTATTGTCAATTCCGCAGTAGAACCCGTAAATGAGAAGAACCGCGAGTTCGGCACATTTGACATGCTTCCCACAACTCTCGCCGCCATGGGCGTAAAAATCGAAGGCGACCGCCTTGCGCTCGGCACAAACCTCTTTTCCGCAGAGCAAACTCTCACCGAAATCTACGGCTTTGAAGTGCTCGATATAGAAATGCAGAAAAATTCCGAATTCTATAACACAAACTTCCTCGCGATGGAAGAATAAAAATACCGATGAGCTTTCGCTCATCGGTATTTTTTACGTTTAGTTTACCTTATAATCGACGAATGGCTGTTGATGTAAAACTCTTCCTGGCTCGGCTGCCATGCTTTTTCTTTTTGTGGGAATGTCGCGTCAAATGCCGCAACTGCCGCGGTGTCCGCGCAGACCTCGCCGACTGTGCTTTCACGGAAATATCGTTTCCGCCCGTCAAGCGCGCCTTCGCAAAGCTCTTTTACAAGCAGCGAAGCGGGGAAAACGTCTCCTTCGAGGCATACATTGTATTTTTTGCAACTTTTGAATCCGCGCGACACATAATTTGACGGATTTCCGAAAATCACGACCGTGTCATAACCAAGTGATAACGCTTTTTCAAGCGAATGTTCAATAATCATTTTGCCGTACCCCTGACGCTGATACGCAGGCAGTACGCTGATAGGTCCGAATGTCAAAATCGGTTTTTCGCTACCGCACTCGTCAACGAGTTTTGTTTTGGTGTACATAATGTTGCCGATGATCTCGCCGTCTTTTTCGATAACAAATGCAAGCTCGGGGATGAAATCCTCATGTGACCGCATCATATGCACCAGATAATGTTCGTCGCAACCTGGGACGTACATGTTCCAAAATGCTTCGCGCGTTAAGTTTTCAACCGCTTTGTAGTCTTTTTCTGTTTCTAAACGTATAGTCAAATTTTTCATTTTAAAACCTTTCATCATTGTTGACCGTCAATCACGAGAGGCGTGCGGAAATGTATTTGCAAACCTCCCGTTTACAAAACAATTCCATAAGTGTTGATTTTCTTCAAAAAGCAAACTCCGAAAATAGATTTCAGCCGTAGGCTGTTAAAATCAGTGTAGCACCGTAAAGCAGGGAAGTCAAGAGGAAATGAAAATGATGTTAGCTGAGTTCATTATTAAGACTTGCAAGTGCACGCGCACCCGGTCGAAAACATTGTCGTCTCATATGTACGTAGAAGAAAAGTGGAAATATCAACCCTGTGACAAGACTTGAGACTTGCAAGGTCTTGCTGCGCAACCCCTGATGAATCCTTGCGGATTCAACGCAAGTCACAAGAAACTCGCCACCGAGAAAAGCAAAAAACGGATGACAAAAGTCATCCGTTTTTATGCTGGTCTGAGTGACAAGACTTGAACTTGCGGCCTCTACCACCCCAAGGTAGCGCGCTACCAACTGCGCCACACCCAGATTTAAGCACTTGATAAGTATAACACATCATTTCCATTAAGTCAAGTAGAATTTTGTAAATTTTTAAAAATATTTTTATTTATAATGATTTTCTCACAATGTTGCGTTTGGACGCTGTTTGTGATATACTAAAACATAATGTAAAAAATTAAGGAGTGAGGTAAATGAAAGCCGCGGAAAAGAAAATCGCATCTACCGCGATACTTATGGTTTTTGTAACCGTGCTCGCCAAGGCGCTCGGACTTTTGCGCAACATGCTGCTTGCGTCAAACTTCGGTACGTCGATGGACTCGGTGGCATACGAGGCGGCGAGCCGTCTCCCGCTTACACTTTTTGATTTTGCGCTCGGCGGTGTTGTCACCGCGGCGTTTATTCCGATATTCAACGAAATCATTGTAAAAAAGGGGAAGAACGACGCGTTTGCGTTTGCAAATCGCTATTTCAACCTCATACTTTGTATCACCGCGGTAATATCCGTCTGCGGCATTGCGTTTTCATCACCGCTTGTGTCTTTCCTAGCGCCCGAACTTGGCGCTGATGTCAAGGAGCTTGCCGCGTCGCTGAGCCGTATTATGTTCCCGATGATAATTTTCACGGGAATTGCATACTGTTATGTCGGGGTTCTGCAATCCTTTGAAAAATACACGCTCCCCGCGATAATGAGCCTTGTGTCAAACCTTGTTATGGTGTTGTATTTCTACACTCTGTGTGGCAAGTTCGGCATATGGGGACTGTCGGTATCGCTTGTTATCGGCTGGTTTTTGCAGGCGGCTATACAAGCGCCCGCCGCGCACAAACTCGGATTCAGATTCAAGCCGACACTTGCGTTTAACGACCCGTACATCATACGCGCGCTCAAAATGGCTGTGCCGATTCTGGTATGCTCATGGCTTCAGCCTGTGTGCAACGTTATCAACACTCGCTTTGCGTCGGGTTTTGAAGACGGCAGTGCAATAAGCATGGTCAACTATGCAAATAACCTTTATATCATTATTGTCGGCGTGTTCTCATTTGTAGCAACAAACCTGCTTTTCCCAAAACTTTCGCGTTCCGAGGCAGAGGGCAACAGCGAGGGCGCAAGGACATTTGCAGGCTCGTCGCTCAAAATTCTGCTCTACATTATGATCCCGCTTGCGGTGGGCATATTCCTGCTTGCCGAGCCTATCGTGCGTGCCATTTACATGCGCGGCGAGTTTACCGCACACGACGCGCAAATGACCGCCTCCGTACTTAAACTGCTTGCGCTCGGCATACCGTTTATGTCGGCAAACGAAGTGCTTACCAAACTGTTTTTTGCAATGCAGAAAGTAAAAGCGCCTATGATAGCGTCCGTTACGGCAATCTGTGTAAACATTGCGCTTGTTACCGTTTTGGTAAACACCGTCGGTTTTGACGGCATCGCGCTTGCTTCGTCGATAACCATTGCAGTTTGCACGGTTTTAAACTATATTCTGCTTTCTCGCGGCGGCTCATTGCTTCATTTCAAAGACTTTGTTGACATTGCAAAATCACTCATTGCCGCGTCGGTAATGGGCTTTTGCGTTTATTTTGCAAACAGCAGCCTCATGCTTGGCTCCGACATTCTCCGTGTTTGCATTGTCGGCGCGGCAGGCGTTGTGATATACGCCGTTCTGATAGTAATTCTTTCACCCACAGAAATTCGTAATATATTAAAGAAGGATAAAAAATGATAAAAGTTATTCACGTTATCAGCGATACCAACATCGGCGGTGCGGGAACCGTATTGCTTACAACTTTGCGCAATATTGACCGTTCGCGCTTTGACGTAAAGGTTGTACTGCCCGCGGGAAGTGCGCTTATCTCCCGTATTGATGCGCTCGGATTTGAGTGCATATGCACAAACGGCGGTGCCGATAAGTCGCTCGACCTCGGTGCGATAAGTGAGTATCGCAAGATTTTCAAAAAAGAGAAGCCTGACATTGTGCATACCCATGCGGCAATGGCGGCGAGAATAGCGGCGTTTCTCTCGGGCGTGCGCGTGCGCATTCACACCCGCCACTCCACATTTGCGCCGCGCGCTGTTCTTACACGGTTTCCGCTTAAAAATGTCTGCGGATTTATCAATAACACGCTTTCAACTCAGATGATCGCCGTGTCGGAGTCCACCAAAGATAACCTCACCGCAATGGGCGCAAATCCCAAGAAGATTGAGGTGGTTATCAACGGCGCCGAGCCGCTCCGCGATGTTTCGGATGAAGAACTTGCAACGCTCCGCGAAAGTCTCGGCATTAAAGAGGGTGATTTTGTCGTCGGTATGTCAGCTCGCCTTGAAGAGGTCAAAGGACATATCTACCTTATTGAAGCGGCGCGAATTTTGCATGAGCGTGGCTGTGATAATCTCAAAGTGCTTATTATCGGCACAGGCACGACCGAAGCCGAGCTGAAAGCCAAAACCGCCGAATATGGTCTCACCGATTGTGTACTTTTTCCCGGTTTTGTCAGCGATGTTGCGCCGTATATCAAGGCAATGGACGTTATCGTCAACTGCTCGTTCGGCACCGAGGCGACAAGCATGGCGCTTCTTGAGGCAATGAGCCTTGCAAAACCCGCCATAGCCACCGATTACGGCGGAAACGCATTCATAATTGAAAACGGCAAAAACGGCTATATCATCCCGCAAAAGAGCGCATCCAATCTCGCCGAAGCTGTTCAAAAGCTTATGGATAACCCCGATAAGCTCACCGAAATGGCGAAATTCGCATATTCCAAATATATCTGCCGACTTACGGGCAAAATAATGACAGGCAAGATGGAAAAGATATACGAGGATGGGTATAATCAAAGATGCAAAAAATAAGCGCTTATTCATCGCGTAAGGTTTACGCAGTTGCGGTTGCACTCTGCATAGCGCTGTCAATGTTCATATTCTGTATGTCGCATGAACCCGCAATAGTTTCCGCAGAGCGAAGCGGCGGCATCGCCGACATTGTTGCACCGCTTTTCGTCAAGAACTTTGAAACCCTCGGACACGACGAAAGGTTAGAGGTGCTTTCGGACGTTGACCACATAATCCGCAAAATCGCGCACTTCTGCATGTATGCAACGCTCGGCGCTTTTTTCACTTTCGCGTCGCTCTACCATAAACGCGCATGGCTTATGCATACACTTCTTCCCGTCGCCTTTGGCGCGCTCTACGCCGCTAGCGATGAGTTTCACCAAAGTTTTATTCCCGGTCGCGGTCCGCTTTTCACCGATGTAATACTCGATAGTTGCGGCGTCCTCGCGGGCACCGTGTTTGTGCTCGCATGCGCATACGCATTAATAAAACATCAGTCAAAGTCACTCAAATGACAAAGTATATTCATAACCCCCTGCAAAATCCGCAAGAGAATTTTGCAGGGGAGTTTAGTTAGTAAGTACGGTAAATTAATGTTTATGTTACTAACATCTCCGCCCGAGATCCTTCGCTTGCGCTTAAGGATGACAAGGGGCGGGATTTAGCAGAGTGCTAAAAAATCCTTATTTTATCGCATTGCAGCAACCCCCGCTTGTCATCCTCGAACGGAGCACAAGGAACCGAAGGTTCCTGCCATACTCGCAAAGCGAGTATGGGCGGAGTGAAGGATCTCGCGGGGAGATGTTTGCTTCTTCGCTAAACATTAATTTTCGCCAGGTTGACATCTACGGCTCACTGTGGTAAAATACTCATATCGTTTGTTTTGATTGAGAGGATCATTTTTTGAGAAAATATATATTTGTTTTGCTCGCTCTTGCTGTTGCCGTATGCCTTGCGCTCGGCATCTTTGCAAACGACGTGCTGCCTGCCGCCGCACTCGACGACGGCATATATACCGTGACAAATAAGTACAACGGTGAAAATCTTAACGCTTTTGACTTTGCCTACTCCGACAGCGGTTATGCATATACCGACGCGGCAAGCGGCGAAGAGGGCGAGAATATTCTCGTTTTAAAGCAGTCCGACGGCACATATCTGTTTTACCCGCAAAGCGAAGCGGGAAAGTGCGCTTTTTTGTCGGACGGCGGCAGGATATCAAAGTCCGAGGAGATTTCCGAAGCTTCATATTTTAATATAAGCGCTTCGGACGGCGGATATGTGATAGCCGATAAAGACGGCAAAGTCCTCACGGTCAGCACCGAAACTCTCTATGGCAAATCGCTTGTCAACGCAGAGGAGCATACCGATGCCGATGCACAAAAATGGGAGTTTTCCAAGGCAGAAGTTACCTCACTTCAGCTTAAAACCGTTTATACATCCAAAGAGGTCAAACTCAACAGCGTAAGCGCTGTGTACGCTGTTACCAAGCCTTCGTACATGAAGAATTACATCAAGTGGTCGTCGAGCGATGAGTCTGTCGTAATGATAGATACCGACGGAACATTCTGTGCGCTCGGCGTCGGCACCGCCACAGTTACCGCAACGCTCGGCAATATCAGCGAAAGCATTGATATTACCGTTGTCGACGAGGAAGCCTTTACATGGTACAGTCAGCATCTTGCCATGGCAGGCGGATGGCGCGGCGGCGAACTTTCGGGCGTGTATTTCCAGTCGGGCGGCGCGTATCAGCGTTATATCATCAACGGCTACAATCGCGGACTTGACTGGATGGACTCGGGCTGTTTCCTCACGTCAATTGCGATGGTACTCCACAATCTCGGTGCGAGATATGACGCAGGTTACGATTTCCGCTTTGAAGCGGACGGATATCTTGAGGTAGACCCATATGTTGCCTCTCTTGCAAATACGGGCAACCGCGGACTTGAAACCGCGGGCGGCAGGCTTTACGGTAATCCGATTTTGGTTAATTACGGACCACTTAAATCCGCGTTTTCACTCTACGGTCAGCCTATAACGTTCACCCAAACTTACGGCGTTACCAAGTCGTCGCTCAAAGCGGCTCTTGACAAGCACCCCGAGGGCGTTATAGTCTGCATGCAGAATTCTTACAACGGTACGCATTATATCGTAGTTACCGGTTGCATCAATCCCGATGCCGCAAACCCCAATAATTACCGTTTCACAATTTACGACTCGTCGGGACTTGCGGCATCCGAGGGAGACAATGTCCCGTTTGAACTTTCAATTTCGTATGACGATATGAATTACCGCTATTCGCACATGCGTTCCATGATGGTTTTTGACATCGTCGCAACGGAGGATGAATAATGAACTGCATTTTGAAAAAAGATTATGATATCGTAGTTGTCGGCGGCGGCGTCGCAGGTGTTGCCGCCGCTGTCACCGCGGCAAGAAACGGCAAAAAAACGCTTCTGTTCGAAAAAGCGGCGGCGCTCGGCGGACTTGCCACAATAGGTCTTATCAACTGGTGGGAACCCCTTTGCAACGCCGAGGGCAAGAAGCTTATCTCGGGAGTTTCCGAGGAGATTTTGCGCCGCACGGTTAAATACTGCATGCATCGCATACCCGAATGCTGGCAAAAGGAAGGTGTGTGGGAGCAGGACACCGATAAAAGATTTGTTACTCACTTTTCCCCCACGGTAATGTCGCTTGTACTTCAGGAAATGCTTCTTGAAGCGGGCGCGGATATCCGTTATGACGCGCTTGCTACATATCCCGATATGGATGGCAAAACCGTAAAGGGAGTATCCGTTGAAACCGTAGGCGGCACCGAGTATTATTCCTGCCGCGCGCTTATAGACGCAAGCGGTACATGCCTTATGTTCCACCGCGCGGGCGCCCCCTGCCGTGACGGCGAGAATTTTATGTCGTATTATACCCATATCACAACCTTTGCTAAGGGCAAGGAATATAACATGCTCAAAATCCGCGGCTGGCATGTAAGCGGCAGCGGTATGACAGGGCAGGGGCATCCCGACGGATTCCCGTATTACGCGGGCGTTACGGGTGATGAGGTCAATAACTACCTCATCAAAGGTCAGCAGATGCTGCTCGACGAGGTAAAGGCAAAAGATCCGCTCGAGCAGGAAATTGTAGCACTTCCCATGATGCCGCAGTTCCGCATGATAAGACATATCGTCGGCGGCTATGAACTTACAATGGACGACCTCTATAAACCGCATGAGGATTCGGTAGGCACATGCCCGTACTTCGGTCATAAGGGCTATTGGTTTGAGATTCCTTACGGCACGCTGTACTCGCCAGAGTACCCCAATATGTTTGCCGCAGGCAGAGTTATTTCCGCTCACGGCGACGCATGGGACGCAGTCCGCGTGATCCCCGTGGCATGTCAGACCGCAGAAGTTGCCGCCCGCGCCGCGGTACTCGCAATTGATAAAGGCATTGCCGCCCGTGATGTAGACGTGACCGAGCTTCAGGGCATACTCCGCAAAAACAACTTCCGCATCCACTTTGACGATAAACTTTAAAAGGCGCAGTTGAAAATACCGAGGATAGTTAGAATAAGAAAAGCTTACAAAGCCCGTTTTTCAGGAAATTGTAAGCTTTTTGTTTTTTGTAAAGTAAATTAATGTTTATGTTACAAACATCTCCGCCCGAGATCCTTCGCTTGCGCTCAAGGATGACAAGGGCGGGATTAATCAAAGTGCTGAAAAGGCTTATTTTATAGCATTGTAACAACCCCCGCTTGTCATCATCGAACGGAGCGCAGCGAAGTGAAGGATCTCGCGGGGAGATGTTTGTTACTTCGCTAAACATTTATTTAGCGTTAACACTTTTTTATATCAATTCCCAAAGCATGGTCACGGCGCAGTATACGAGGAGCAGAGCCATTACTGCGTTCAGCACCTTTTCATGCTTTGCAAAAAACTTTTCAAACGCCGCGCCGCACAGTGCCCACGCGCATGTTCCCGCAAAGCCGACAAAAGCGAGGATGAATACGAAAAGCGCAACCGACCAAAAACCGTGATAATACGGCAGTACATACGACGAAAGCGCAGTGATACCGTAGAGAATTACTTTGACATTGACAAACTGCAGAACCATGCCCGATGTAAACGAGTTCGTCGCGGCAAGTCCCTTTTTGCCTTTGCTCGGCTTGTTTCGCCAGATAGTCCACGCAAGCCACAAAATATACGCGGCACCGATGAACAGCATAAATGGCTCAACAGACGGGATGACGCTGTAGAGCAGGGAAGTAAAAGCGGCGCACGCGCTCATTACCGTAAGAAATCCCGCGAAGATTCCGAGGTTAAACGGAAAAGACTTTTTAAATCCGTATTTACCCGCGTTTGTCATCGACATGATGTTGTTAGGTCCGGGTGTAAACGCAGTAAGAAATATGTAAGAAAAAAACGCCGCGAAATTCATAAAAAATTCTCCTTTGACTTGCAATTTGCTTTCGCTGTATGTATAATAACATAAAAATACAATTTAAAAAAGTTGAATTAATTGAATTGTTAATTCGATTTTGTTAAAGGATTTTATGGAACTTAAATATCTTAAAACTTTTAAAACCATTGTGGAAGAGGGAAGTTTCGGCAGAGCGGCGGAGCGTCTGTGCTACTCGCAGTCTACCGTGACATTCCAGATTCAGCAACTTGAAAAAGAATTGTCTGTCAAACTCTTTGAAAAAATCGGCAGACGCATGGCACTGACTGCATCGGCACGCGAAATTTTACCGCACATTGACACCATTCTCGGCGAAATGGCTGTTATCGAAAACCAAGGCAAAGAACTGCGCGAATTTGCAGGCGAACTCAATATCTCAATGGCGGAAACTCTGCTAACATATAAATCGCAAAAAGCGCTGAAACTCTTCCGCGAGGCGGCGCCGTCGGTGCGTCTTTCACTGCAGACACAGAACTGTTACGCCGTGCGCGAACCGCTTATGAACGGTTCGGTCGACTGCGGCTTTCAATATGATGTCGGCGGTTACGGCGACAGCCTGTGCGTCGAAAAACTCGCGGAATATGACCTCGCGCTTGTGTGTTCGCCTGTGCTTACCGACCGTGACTACATAACGCCGCACTCGCGCAAAAACGTATGCCTTATAGTCGAGGACAAAAACAGCATTTTTCTTCGCCAATTTGAGCAATATCTCACCGCCCGCGATATTTCGCTCGGCAGTATCATGGAACTTCGCGGCATCGAAGGCATAAAACGCAGTGTCGAAAGCAATGTCGGCATAGCCGTGCTTCCTCGTTTCACAGTCGAGCGCGAACTAAATGAAGGAACGCTCTTGGAAATACCCACCGAGATGAAAAAAAACACCGTCACCGCGGTGTGTATCTGTCACAAAAACAAATGGCAAAGCCCCGCGATGAAAGCATTTATTTCGTTGATGAAAGAAACAATATAACGCACCTCCGCATATACTTTGAAAAAGCATATGCGGAGGTTTTTATATGGAAATTCATATTGTAGCACCCGGCGAAACAATTTTCAGTATAGCCGCAAAGTACGGCATATCGCCCGCGCGGCTTATCAGCGATAACGGACTTCGCCCGTCGCAAGACCTTGTCGTCGGGCAGGCTTTGCTTATTTTGTACCCCTCGCGCGTCTACACAGTGCGGCAGGGCGATACCGTAAACTCTGTCGCCGCCGCGGCAGGTATCACGCCGATAGAACTTTTGCAAAACAATCCCTATCTTGTCGACGCACAAGGTCTTACTGCGGGCGAAACACTTGTTATCAGTTTCGCCGTGCCAAAGCGCCGTGAGGTGTATATAACCGGCTACGCATATCCGTTTATCAACCGCACAGTGTTGCTCCGCGCACTTCCTTTTCTTACATACCTGACCATATTCAGTTACGGCTTTACTCTCGACGGTGAACTTATAGGCATTGACGATTCACCTCTGATTTCGCTTGCCTATAAGTTCGGTGTCGCTCCCGTAATGCTGCTTTCTTCAATTACCGAAAACGGCAATTTCAGCACGGAAAAGGCAAGCGTGCTTTTTAACGATATCGAACTGCAAAACAAAGTGCTTGACAATATCGTTGCCACCATGATAGAGAAAGGCTATGTCGGACTTGACATCGACTTTGAATTTGTTGCCCCCGAGGATAGGGAAGCATTTATCGGTTTTGTTGAAAACGCGGTTGCAAAACTGTCGCCGTACGGCTTTTTCGTAAACACCGACCTCGCACCGAAATCTTCGGCGACACAAGCGGGTCTGCTATACGAAGCACACGACTATGCCGCCCTGGGTGCCGCGTCCGACACGCTGTTCCTTATGACCTATGAATGGGGTTACACCTACGGCCCGCCGATGGCTGTCGCACCGATAAACCGCGTGCGCGAAGTAGTCGAATATGCCGTAAGCGAGATACCAAACGATAAACTTATCCTCGGAATCCCCAATTACGGCTACGACTGGCCGCTCCCCTATGTCAAAGGTTCAACCGCCGCACGGTCAATAGGCAACGAAGAAGCCATTGACATAGCGTCCGGGTACGGCGCAGAGATACTTTTCGACGAACGCGCCAAGGCGCCGTATTTCTATTATACCGACGGCGGCATATCCCACGTAGTCTGGTTTGAGGATGTTCGCAGTATCCTCGCAAAATTCAACCTCATGGACGAATTTGCCCTCCGCGGCGCAGGCTATTGGAACATCATGCGCCCCTTCGCCCAAAACTACGCCCTGCTTGGTGCAATGTATGATATAGTCAAAGTGGTGTGAAATCAGCGTTTATGGGGGCAAACATCTCCCCGCAAGATCCTTCACTTCGCTACGCTACGTTCGAGGATGACAAGCGGGGATTGTTGCAATGCGATAAAAAAGGCTTTTTAACACTTTGTTAAATCCCGCCCTTGTCATCCTTGAGCGTCAGCGAAGGATCTTGGGCGGAGATGGCAGTTTGCTAAATATTAATTTGCATTCTCCACTGCAAAAAAGCGGCTTGCGCATGGCGACAGCCGCTTTCAATTTAACTGTTCAATATAGCTTTAATCACAAGCAACACATCCAAAATATCAACCGCCTTGTCGCCGTTCATGTCGGCGTTTGCGAGGTTGATTTCAACATCGTTGCTTACTGCGTACTTCAATACGCGCAGCGCGTCAATAAGACTCAGCACGCCGTTTCCGTCGGCGTCGCCCGCAAGGGTAACTTCACCGAAATCGGTGTCTTCATCCTCGTTTTTAACCTCTTCGTCAACATCGACGAGGTTGACAACGGTTGCGCTTTCACCAACAGTTACGCGGTTTGTACCCGTGAAAGTGAGGTTGTCACAGCCGCGCGAGCCGCCCATTATTTGATAGAATGAGCCGCTGAGCGCCGTCACGCTCGAATCTTTAGCGAACATACCCATAGTCTCACCGACATATTCTTCAAGGCAGTAGTCGGTTTCGGCAATGGCTTTTGCGTGCTCAACGCCTACATAGCGGAAATGCCATGCCTCGTAGATAAAGCCTGTAACTGCAGTCTTGTCTGCGAGGAAGCGGTGGATGATACCGTATTTTGCACCGTTTTCCATTATCCACTGCCATTCGGGAGTTTCATCGTAATGAGAATGAGCGTTGCCCACACCATAGTTCTCTTCGAGTCTCTCGTCATAGATATCGAATGCAAAGCCGAGCTGATGCTCACTTGAACCTGCGGGAGAAGCGCTTTTTGCTACAGCGAGGTAAGAGGTGTCAAAATCATATCCATTTGCACGCAGATTTCCTACGGAGTCGGAGAAGATGCCGTACTGGATATGTGCACTGCGGAAGTTCCAGCCGCAATACGGGATGTAAAGACCTTCCGCCGCCATGTCTGCAAACATCTGAGAGAAAGCAGCAGCGGCTTCCTTTTGGAGCGAAGGGGTATATGTATTGCCGTTACCTGCTGTATAAGTAAACTCAACAAGGTCATCGGGCTCAAATTCCCAGGTCTTTTGACGTGCGGGAGTAACCATCTCAAGATATTTGTCTTCGATCTCAACGCCGATAAAGTCGGTGTAGCGGAAATACTGGTATCCGCCCACTACCCAAAGGTTGTAACCGTCTTCGGTCGTTTTATTCATCTTGCAATCTTCGCCGAATACAAGCGGATTGTATCTTGCGGCAACAAGGTTAGTGGTGGGATTGCCTACGGTATCAAATACGATTTGGTTAAAGGTAGTAGGGCCGCTGAGACGGTAGTGCATATTGCCGTCAAAGATAAGCTTAGCGCCGCTCTCGCGGTAGTCGGTACCGCCGTAAACAGAGGTGATAAGCACTTCGCCCGTATGCACGGGTTCTTGGAAAGATACGTGAGTTGCGCCAAACTTCCATTCAAGGTTGACTGGGAGGGTGCACTCGTCTATAAGCACGATAGTGCCGCCTTCTTTGCCAAGTGCATTGAATGCATCCTCAAGATTGCCGAAAGGATGGAGCGGATTTAAACCGTCGCCGAAGCCGCCGTCAGCCACGAATACAACGCCGTCGGCAACCGCCTCGGGGGCTTCTTCAACAAGGCATGTGTAGTCGCATATCTCACAGGTGTGAGCGGTGAACTCGCCGCCGAAGGGATTTGCATAAACTTCGCCAAAAGTGTGTTCACCTGCTCTGTCGCAGGGGGAAAGTACCTCAAAGCGAGCCATTGTTGCCATGGTGGTGATGCCGTTTGCAACGGTACGCGGATCGTAGTGAAGCTTTACTTTTCCGTCGGAGGTATGGATGCTGATAGTATCAAATTCATAGATATCGCCGCCGTCAAGCTCGGTGACGTCTATAATTACTTCACCGGTTGTGAGGTTGGTCTTAGTGCTGCCGCCAGTGTAGAGGTTCTCTACAATAGCTTTGTCTTTGACGTTGATAAGTGTATCCTTGGAGGTTGAATTGTCCTGTGCAGCACCGCCGAATACATAGCGTACATATGCGTCGCCTTCAACATTTATGGTTGCTTGACCTGTGTGAACGCGCGCGCCGCTGTAGCGGGAGAAACCGATGATACATCGGATGTGACCGCTGCGAACGGTTACAGATGTGTTATCGGGGTACTCGTCAAGTGTGTTTGTGCCCTTGTTGTGACCGCCGATGAGGTAGAGTCCGTTACCGTCCGCGCTTGAATAGTCATTGATGACCTCGATGCCCTCATCGAATGTCAGCGGATGAAATGCGCCGCTGATGACCGCGGTGGTGGCAATATCAAATGTGAGGTTTTCAAATACGGTATCGCCGCCGATCTGCCAGCCTGTAGAGGTGGGATAAACGAGCTTTGCGCCGCTTTCGCGGTAGTCAATTCCACCGTAAACACTTGTTACGGTGAGATTTCCCGTATGTTCAGGTGCAACGATAGCCACGCTCATTGTTATTTCGCCGCAAACGACAAATGTGCCGCCGTTGCCTATGAGCATTTCATATGCTTTCGCAAAAGAAGAAACGGGAGTTTCGGGAGTGAGACCGTTGCCGTCGGTCGCACCGACGTAGATCACATTGCCTGCATAAGTGTTTGTACCTGCGAGTACAGCCGATGCGGTGTTGTCGGTCTCGGTAACGGTGTATTCGTATACGGTATAGCCGCTGTCTTTCACGGTGATTGCGAGAGTAAAGTTTTCAAGGCTCTCGGTATATTTTAAGGTGATGCCGCTTTCGTTGGCTGTAATATCCGCTGATATTTCCGTGCCGTCTGCCGTGACGAAAACGATGTTGTCAGCATTAATGCTTTCGGTGAGTGTTACCGTGTCTTTGGGGATATAAATGTTTACAACATCAAAGTATGTGTCAAGAGAAGACGGGAGCGAAACGTCTTCTCCGTAAACATTGACGGTCTTTGTTCCGCTGTGAAGAGAAGCAGCATAACGGCTGATTGCGGTGATTTCTGCATTGTCGCGTACATTTACGGTAACATCGCCGTTCATAGAACCTGCGTTGCCGCTGAGGAAAAGTCCAGTGCCGTTAAGCTTGGCATTTTCCTTAAGCTCTAAATTAACAGTACCGCCGCTTGCCCCTGTCGTCACCGCACCGAGGTATGTCTCGTATACGGTCGTATCGCCGCCTATTGTAACATTCATCGTGCCGTAATGCGCCTTGTTTGCAGTACCGCGGCTGAACGCGGTAACTTGCATGTAGTCGCCGCTGTAAATTTCAAGCGAACATTCCTCACCCGCGGCAAGACCGTTGCCGTTTGCATCGTTGTTGGAGCCGCCGATGATAAACATACGTGACGGGAATGTAGGCGTATAATTATGTACTATCTCAACGCCGTAACCGATCTTCAGCGGGTTGAAGTCCGCGGCGATAACCGCGCCCGCATTTGCGCCCTGGTCGATTTCAATGTTGAAGTTGTCAATAACGGTAGGACCGCCGAGGACAAGACGTGCCGACGCGGTGTAGCGCAGAGCCGCATTGTTTGACGTGCGGTAGTCAACACCGCCGTAAACGCTTGTCAGCGTTACAGTACCCGTGTGGTCGGGCAGATTGGTCGCGGTGCTTATGGTGATGTCGCTTGTAAGCACGACAGTACCGCCGCTCTCACCCACAGCGGAAAAACCTTCGGCAAGCGAGCCAAGCGGGCTGTCCGCGCTAGAGCCGTCGCCCGTGCCGCCGGAGGAAACAAATACCACCGCGTCGCTCGCTCCCGCACAGATAACCGCAAGCGAAAGACATAGCAGTAAACAAAGGGCAAAAAGAAACTTTTTCATAAATAAGCCTCCTGCATTTTTATACGTCTATATTGTATCATGCGGCAAAATTGCCTAACAAGTGAAAAAGTTTGCAAAAAAAATCATGCTTTTTTAACAAAAAATCTTCGCTGTATGTTATATTATATAAACGGAGGTGATACTCATGGCTCTGCTTGTTTTATGCGACGCAAAATACCGCAACAGTTCATGGTGCGATACAAAACTGCGCGGAATATGCGATGAGGCGGTGCGCAGACGCATCCAACCCGAGATTTATACCGATATCGCACAGTTTGAGACCGCCGCCGCTAAACTCGATGCCGATTCTTCTGTCATTGTCCTTTTTGATTCTTTGAATTATCTCAAAAATGTTTGCACCATGCTTCGCCGATATAAAATTCATCCTATAATATCTGCAAATTATATCGCCGCGGAATTGCCTGTAAGTTACAGTATGGTCGGCAGTGATGCCGACGGCGCAATGCGCACTATGGTCGATTATTTGCACATGTGCGGTAAACGCCGCGTTGCCCTTGTCGGCGCAAACAGTAATTCATGCAACGATACCGCGCGCGTTCATATGCTTAAAAAACATATTGTGCCCGATGATTGCCGCATTTTCTATGTCAAGGATGATATGCAGGAGTGTTACCGTGAGTTTGCCGCCGTGCAAAACGACTTTGATGCGGTCATCTGCACAAACGACCATATCGCCATTTGCCTTACCGAATATCTCAAAAACTATGAGCGCGACGGCGAAAAACTGTTTGTCATAAGCCATACCGATACCGTAATGGCAAGGCTTTATTCGGACGGTATAACTTCAATGTCGGTAAACTTCTACAACTGCGGCAGAGCCGCGGTGGAAAGCCATTTTAACCGCATAAAATACGGATGGGCAAATTCAAAAGTGCTTCTCCCCGCAAAACTGCAAATTCGCGGAAGTACCGATTTTATCCCGTATTCAGAGGAAAAAATAATATCCCCCGATGAACCCCTGCTCCCCGAACCCTCACCCAAACGCAGCCGCCCGTCCGCGGGAAATCTCTCAAGGCTCGAGCGCGTCCTCGCGTCAAGCGACCTTGCAAATTTAAAACTTATGTACTGCATGATATGCGACTACAGTTACGATAAAATGAGCGAGTTTTGTTTTGTCTCCGCTGACACCGCAAAATATCGCGTCCGCAAAATCAAGCAAATGCTCGACACCGCCAAAAAATCCGATGCCGCCGAAATAATCCGCGAGTACATAAAAAAAGAAAGCCTCCTCGCACTGATAAGCGACATTGAGGAGAAGAACAATTCGATAATATTGTAAAGACAAATCCCCGTCATAGTTTGTCTTCATTGAGTCAGTCGAAAAAATAAGATTTTTTCGACTGGGGCAAAACCGTTCGCTCTCGCCGTGCTCACCGCGCGCGGTTTTTAAGGAGTTTTTGGGTCGGCACATGTCCGCCCCAAAAACAATTTTATTATATTGTTGTGTGCCGAAAGTTTTTCGACACACTGAAGAAGGCAAACCGTCATAGTTTGCCTTCTTTTTTCATAGTATTTATCAAAAACCGTTTAAAGGAGAATACTATGAACAGAGAGAGCCAAGATAAAAAAGAATTTGTAATTGACCGCGCGTCCGCTTTGCAGAGCGAGACGCAGATGCAAAGCCAACTTATAGAAAGCGGCGGGGAATTTGTACTGCCCGACTACATGCCGAAGATTCAAAAGGTGCTTCGCCTTGAAGCGCGCGCACTGCCGCCGTCACGCTATGTGGGCGGAAACAGCGTGCAGATGTCGGGAAACGTTCTGCACACGCTTATTTACCTCGGCGAGGACGGCGAAACTGGCGCAACGGTGCTCCCGTCAAAGTATGAGTTTTCACTGCCCGTAAGCGGCACGCCCACGCCAACCGTCACTTCCTCAGTCGAGGTTGACGGGCTCACATACCGCATTACCGCACCGCGCAAATTAAATATCCGCACCCGCCTCGGTATAAAATCACATTGCTTTGCGGCAGAGGATGTATCTGCCGACATAACCCCTGTTGACGCTTTAAACGTAAGCAAACTCTACGGCGTAGCAGATACTTTGAAAACACAGATACTAAATTCGTCAGATATACAGATTTCTGACCGCGTTGAGACAAGCGGTGCCGACGGTTCGCGCCTTTTGTGGTGCGGTTCAGCCGCTGCAGTCACTGACGCACGTGCCACCGACGGCGGCGTAACCGTACGTGGGGAAGTGCTTGCCAAGGTGCTTGTAGACGAAAACGGAACACCGAGAATGTACACAAAGAAAATTCCTTTTGACGAATTTCTCGATGGTGATGTGACGCGTGCAAGCGCCGTGTGCGCAGTAGCGCATGTCATTTCCACCGAGGCGGCAAAGGAAAGCGACAGGGAAGTGACAGTAGATTCAGTGATATCGGTTGAAGTCACTGCCGACACGCCGACAGCAGTTTCGGTGATGAAAGATGCTTTTTCGTGCGATGTCAGTGCAAGTTGCTCTCACCGCACCGTAAAATCATCACGCCTTGCACTGTCGCGCAGCGGTGTATACACCGTCGGCGCAAGTGTGGCAAAAGCCAATGCGGGCGCGGCAGAAGCGACTTCTGTTATTGACACATCTGGCAAAGCAGTAATAGAGGAGTCCGCAGCTTCTGCGGGGAAAATAACCGTCTCCGGCAGATGTGAGCTTTCATCAATCATCGGCACTGACGGCGGCGTTACATCCGCCGATTATACAGTTCCGTTCAGCATTGCTCTCGATTGTGACACATCCGCCGATACGGCGGTAACCGCATGCGCAACTCTCATAAATCCGCGCGTACGCGTTGAAGACGACAACCTCGTTTGCGACATGGATATCGCACTTTCTGTCCGCGCGACGCAGGAAAAGGAAGAACGCATCCTCGCGTCCGTAGACTGCACATCTAAAGAGCAGTATAAAAAGAGCACGTACCCGCTTTGTCTTATATATCCAAACGGTGAAAGTCTTTGGAACCTCGCAAAAAAATATCATGTCAATCCCGAGTCTCTTGCCAAAGTAAATGCGCTTGAAATTTCCGAGAGCGATTACACCCGTCCCGAAGCACTTTCGGGCGTGCGCTCGCTTATGCTTGAATTTAAATAAAAAATTAAATAAATTTCCTCTGAGTTGGGTATACTGCAATTGCGGCAATATTATGAAAAGAGGATTGTAAAATGATAATGGACAGAATAGCATTGCTCCTTGTTATCATCGGAGCGCTTAATTGGGGTGCCATAGGACTTTTCAGCTTTGACCTTGTCGCATGGCTTTGCGGCGGTCAGGCAGCAATAGTCAGCAGAGTGATTTACACCGCTGTTGCCCTTGCAGGCATATGGTGTATCTCTCTTCTTATGCGCCCCCGCGAAGTAGAATCGCATGAATAAATAAAAAACCGACGGCTCGCCGTCGGTTTTTTATTTGGACGTAAGCTGTTTTGTTCCGATTTTTACAAACATAGCCGAAAAATGCATTTACGATGTATGATTTTCTAAGTATAATGAATGTGAATGTCATACTTTCGGAGGTTTTTGAGATGCTTAAAGGCAAAAAAATCCTTATTGTAGGTGCCAGCCGCGGTATCGGCGAGGCTATTGCAATTTGCTATGCAAAAGAGGAGGCAGACCTCGTTATCACGGGGCGGAATATGCAAACGCTTTTGCCCGTTTTGGACAAACTTAAAGCCCTCGGTGCAAATGCCCATGCGATTGAGTGGGATGTTTCCGATGTAGCAAAAGGTCCCGAGGTAATGAAACAAGCCGCAAAGTACATGGGCGGTCTCAATGTAGTTGTTAACAACGCGGGCGTTATTGACCGCGAAAAGTTTTTACAGGTGCGCGAGGAAGAATGGGACAGGATATTCTCTGTCAATGTCAAGGGCGCGTACTTCTGCTGTCAGTCGGCGGCAAATTACTATCTCGAAAACAACGAAGGCGATTTCAAGGGCAAGATAATCGTTATCGGCTCGGAATGCGGACATCAGCCGCACATATCACCTTACGGCATCTCAAAATGGAGCGTGCGCGGTATGTGTCTAGGACTTGCCAAGGCACTCTTTAAGCGCGGAATAGTTCTGCAGAATATCGCTCCCGGTCCTGTAACAACCGAGATGATGCGCTGGGAAGAGGGCAAGTCGGACGAGTACAACAGCGCCTTTTGCAGAATGGCGCACCCAGATGAAATTGCCGACCTTGCGGCATTTCTTGCATCCGATAAGAGCAACCGCATCGCGGGTATGCCGATATACATAAACGGAGGATTGAATTATTAAAATGAAACAGTCTGCAATCGACAGAATAAATTCTCTCCGCGCTTTTTATAAGACGACCCCCATTTTCACAGAAAATATATTTTATAACCGTCAGCGCCGACAGCGGCTGAACTTTATGCGCGCACTGTCGAAAAACGGAAATCTCTATTCCTACCGCCTGCGCCGCGCTCATGCCGATGCGTATTTGCTTGACAATATGGAGCCCGTCATCAATGACGGCGAACTTATAGTAGGTCTTCCTGACCTTTCTCCGCTTACCGAAGAGGAGCAAAAGGAATACGACACCTTAGAGCAGGGGATGAAGTTTTCACCGCAGGGATCGCACATCACCTCGGGTCATATGGCGCTCGACTATGCCAAACTTGTTCGCATCGGTGTAAACGGTCTCCTCGACGAGGTCAATTGCCGTATGGCGGCGCTTGACCTTAATCTGCCCGAGAACATCGATAAATGCGAGTTTTACGAGTGCTGCAAGGTTGAACTTGAAGCGCTTGTCCGACTTCAGCGCCGCTACGCCGAAAAGGCGAGAAGCCTTGCGGAGAGCACAGAAGGAACAAGAAAAAAGGAACTGCTGGACATTGCCGAGATGATGGACCGCGTTCCCGCCGAGCCGCCCCGCACCTTCCGCGAGGGACTCGAGGCTATTCATTTTTACAATTCTACAATGTGGAACCTCTACTACTTCGGCAGAGTTGACCGCTATCTTATTGACCTTTACAACGCCGATGTAGCCGCAGGCAGACTCACGCATGAGGACGCAGTAGAACTTTACGCCTGCTTCTTGCTTTTGCCCGAGGCGTATATCTCCCCGAGCATTGCGCTTGACGCAATGGTGGGCGGCACGACAGAGGACGGCAAAACTGTCGAAAACGAGGTCACACACATCGCCATTGAAGCTATCGAATACGCACGCAGTGCAAACGGTAAAGTCAGCCTTGCTGTCACCGATGATATGAGCGATGAACTCTTAAAAAAGGCTATTCGCCTGAACGCCATCGGATGTGCTCAACCTGCTCTGTTCAACGACCGTATCATTGTAGAAGGGCTTATGCGCGCAGGCATGCCGCACAGCGACGCACACAACTATTGCAACACAGGCTGTGTTGAGATAACTCCCGTCGGCAAATCCGGCATACACGTTGTTTCGCCTTATCACAATCTCGCCGCAATGCTCCTTACTGCAATGGAAAAGGGAAGGGACGCAAAGTCTTTTGACGACTTTTACAGAGTTTTTGAGGGTGTTTTGCACAATGAAATTGCACGCCGTAACATCGATATGAATCGCGCGCAGATGGAACGTGCCCGCAACGGACATGAGTGTGCGAGAGTTTCGTGTCTCACCGACGATTGTCTGTCGCGCGGCAAGGCGGTTGACGCAGGCGGCGCGGTCTATAACTTTGTCGAACCTAACTTCCTTGGATTTTCAAACGCGGTAGATTCGCTCGCCGTGATAAATGCCCTCGTATTTGAGAGCGAAGATTATACGGTAGAAGCACTTTCGGACATCCTCGCAAAGGATTATGAGGACAACGAGGCGCTCAGACAGCGCATTATCCATAAACTGCCGCACTACGGCACCGATGACGACTTTACAAATTCGCTTGCAAAGCGCCTTGCCGACAGTATTCTCTCGGGGTGCAAGGGACTTTATACATATCGCGGCTCTACGCTTGTTCCCGGTGCGTTTTCATATTATGAGCATGCGCGTTTCGGCAAGCGCACGGGTGCAACGCCCGACGGACGCCACGCGGGTTATCCGCTTTCGTCGGGTTCAAGTCCCGTGCAAGGACGCGAAACCAACGGTCCCACCGCGGCAATGCTTTCTACTCTTTCGTGGGACCACCGCAATTTTATCGGCGGCATCGCCGTTAATATGAAGTTTACACCGAGCTGTATGCAGGGAGAATCAGAGGACAAAATGCTTGAATTTGTGCGCACATTTATGCGTCTTGGTGGTTTTCAGTTGCAGCTCAATGCCGTTGACAGAGAAACTCTGCTTGACGCACGCGAGCACCCCGAAAATCACAGTGACCTGCTTGTGCGCGTCGGCGGATTTTCCGCGTATTTTACAAAGCTTTCGCCCGAGATGCAGCAGGAGATAATAGACCGCAATGAGCACAGTATCTGATATGAATGGCAGAGTGTTTGACATCCAGCGCTTTTGCCTGCATGACGGTCCGGGCATCCGAACAACGGTATTTTTAAAGGGTTGCCCTCTCCGTTGCGCGTGGTGTCATAACCCCGAGTCATGGAATGGCACATCCGAACTCTTTTACCATGCGGGTACTTGCATCGGCTGCGGAGCGTGTACAACTGTTTGCCAATATAATGCCCATGCGATAAATGACGGCAGGCATCTTTTTGACCGCGCAAAATGCAAAGGTTGCTTTGCCTGCACCGATGTTTGCCCCACAGATGCGCTTGAAGTTACGGGCGAGGAAAAGAGTGTCGGCGAGGTCATCGCTGCCGTAATGCGCGACGTCGAGTTTTATAAAAACGGCGGCGGAATGACTGTGAGCGGCGGCGAGCCGTTTTCGCAAAGCAAATTTTTGCTTGAACTCTTGAAAGCAGCAAAGAATGAGGGACTTCACACTTGCATCGAAACATCGGGTGCTGCACGGATTGAAGATCTGCTCGCCGCGAAAGAATACACGGACATCTTTTTGTACGACTGCAAGATGATACCCGGAGAAAATCATAAAGCGTTTACAGGCAACGACGGCACAAAACTGCACGAAAACTTAAAGCAGCTTGACAAGAGCGGTGCAAAAATAATTCTCCGCTGTCCAATAATTCCACAGGTCAACGATAACGCCGAGCATTTTGCCTATATTGCAAAGCTTGCAAATTCTTTGCAAAATCTGCTTGAGGTGCATATCGAGCCCTATCATACCACAGGTGTACCAAAAGCAAATGACATCGGTAAACAAAACATCTTTACCCCCGAAAATTTTGACGCGAAGACTTTTAAAGAACGCATAAAGAATGATTTTTTGCCGCTTCTTGTGAATTCGGTTCCTGCAAAAGCAATCAAAATGTTATAGAAAGTAAAGACCCGCATGAGTAACTCTCATGCGGGTATTTGCACTGCGTTTTGCATTAACAAATTTAAACAATTATAGAAGTCTCATTAATATTTAATGACATTGGCTGTATCGGCAGTTACCTTTGTGTTGATGAATTTTGTTTGTACAATATTAATATTCACGGCTTTTCTTTTTGAGCATGATGCATAAAAATCGTTAAAGTTGATAAAAAGGTATTGACTATTGTGCTGATATATGATATATTGTGAATGAAAAAGAATATTTTGATGACATTTATTGGAGTGTTACCGCAAGGGCATAACCAACTTTTTACGCGATTTTTTGTATTGTTTCGTGTATAAGGTTGGCTTTTTTATTTTCAAAAACGGAGAAAGTTATGAAAGTTATTAAAGCCATTAACAATAATAATCTATGTGTAATTGACGACCAAGGCAGGGAACAGATTGTTTCAGGTAAGGGAATAGGCTTTGGGAAAAAATACGGTGATACTGTCGATATTTCGCAAATACAGAAAACATATTTGATTACGGATTCGGAACTTCAGAAAAAAATGATCACCATGCTTAAAGAAATTCCGTTTGAATACATGGTTTTTGCCAATGATATTGTAGAGCACATTAAAAAGGAGTATTCTTCAAAGCTCAACGAATCCTTACTTGTTACGCTCAGCGATCATATTGCTTTCACTATAGAGAGAAAGAAAAACGGTATGGAATTCACAAATCCGCTTATCGATTCTATCCGTGAGTCATATCCGAAGGAACTTGCGCTAGGAGAGTATTGCGTGGAACAAATGCGCGAGCGCCTCGGTATTGAACTTGGTGTAGATGAAGCCGGCTTCATCGCAATGCATATTATCAATGCAAGTTTGAATACAAAGATGGACGATATCTACCGAATTACAAAATTGATAAACGGTTGTATCGAAATCGCGGAGTATTATTATAAAGAAAAGTTTGACAGAAGCAGCGTGGAGTTTGAGCGGTTTGCTTCACATTTAAAACATCTTGCGCAAAGACTGTTTCTTAATAAGCCGCTTCCGAATGCCTTTGGTGACGATGATACTTTTGTTACCATGATAAAGAAAACATGTGTTTCTCAGTATAAATGTGCTTTGTGCATACAGAAATATATTCAGGAAACCTATAAAAAAACCATCAATAATGATGAACTTGTAACCCTTACCGTTCATCTGAAAAGAATAACAAAGTAACAAACGGAACAGATACGGCTGTACGGCAGGTACCGGCTGTAAGACCGTAAATGTGCCGAAAAATAAAATGGAGGAATCATCATGAAAGACAAAATTTTCGGGGTTTTGCAAAGGGTGGGTCGTTCATTTATGCTGCCTATTGCTTTGCTTCCCGTCGCAGGTTTGCTGCTTGGTATCGGAAGTTCATTTACCAACCCGACAACCCTTGAAGCGTATCACCTGACGAACATTATTAAAGAAGGCGGTTTGCTCTATACTATCCTTGACATTATGAGCAAAACCGGCAGCATCGTTTTTGACAATCTTGCATTGCTTTTTGCAATGGGTGTTGCTATTGGTATGGCGAAAAAAGAGAAAGAAGTCGCCGCCCTTTCGGGTGCCATAAGCTATCTCATTATGAACACTGCTATCAGCACACTTATTGAAGCTAAAGGCGGCGTTGAGGCAATGGCGGCAAACACCACCACTTCAGTGCTCGGAATTACGACGCTGCAGATGGGTGTGTTCGGCGGTATTCTGGTCGGTCTCGGCGTAGCCGCACTGCACAATAGGTTTTATAAGATTGAACTCCCACAGGTACTTTCTTTCTTTGGCGGAACAAGATTTGTTCCCATAGTTTGCAGTATTGTATATCTCATAGTAGGCGTTGCCATGTTCTATATTTGGCCCGTCGTTCAGTACGGCATTGCCCAACTCGGTCAACTTGTATTGCGTTCGGGCTATGCGGGCACATGGATATATGGTATTATCGAGAGAGCTCTTATTCCTTTCGGACTGCACCATGTCTTCTATATGCCTTTCTGGCAGACAGAACTCGGCGGCGCAATGATAATCGACGGTGTTGCTGTTCAGGGCGCGCAGAATATTTTCTTTGCAGAACTTGCTTCAAAGACCACAGAGCAGTTCTCCGTATCGGCAACCAGATTTATGTCCGGTAAATTCCCATTTATGATTTTCGGACTTCCCGCGGCTGCATTTGCAATGTACAAGGCTGCACGCCCCGAAAAGAAAAAAGTTGTCGGCGGCTTGCTGCTTTCCGCGGCGCTCACTTCCATGCTCACAGGTATAACCGAGCCGCTTGAATTCACATTCTTGTTTGTCGCTCCTGCTATGTATGTCGTTCACTGTGTTCTTGCAGGCCTTTCCTATATGCTTATGCACATATTTAATGTAGGTGTAGGAATGACATTCTCGGGTGGACTTATCGACCTTACGCTGTTCGGCGCTTTGCAGGGCAATGCAAAAACTAACTGGATATGGGTAGTAATAGTAGGTCTTTTCTACGCGGTAGTATATTTCCTTGTGTTCTATTTCATGATAAAGAAGTTCAATTATAAGACACCCGGCAGAGAAGCTGACGATGAGGAAACCAAACTCTATACCCGTAAGGATGTGGAAGCGAGAAAAAAAGCGTCAGCGACCGAAAATGGCGACGCAGGATTTGACCATGTCAGCGCGCTGATTCTCAAGGGTCTCGGCGGTGCTGATAACATTTCGGACATCGACTGTTGCGCAACCAGACTGAGAATCACTGTTAAAGATTCCGCTTTGGTTGACGATGTACCTTTGAAAGAAAGCGGCGCTTCCGGCGTTGTTCATAAAGGCAACGGAATTCAGATTGTATACGGCCCTCGCGTATCGGTTGTAAAATCCAATTTAGAGGATTTTCTCGACTCTGACCTTGCAGCCAATGTAGATGCGTTGCTTGACGAAACTCCTTCCGATAAGCAGGCAGATGAAGACAATGCAAAAGTAACCGAGGGGAAAAAAGAAACACTTTTTGCTCACTTGACGGGCAAAATAGTTCCTTTGGAAGAAGTAGAAGATGAAGCCTTTTCCACCAAAGTTCTCGGCGAAGGCATTGCAATTGAGCCTGAAGAAGGAAAGCTGTATGCACCTTGCGACGGCAAAATTGATATGGTTTTCGACTCAAAGCACGCGGTAAACATTATTTCGGAAGCAGGATGCGAAATTCTGCTGCACGTCGGCATAGACACGGTTAAACTTAAAGGTGAGTTTTTTGAAGCCCATGTTTCGGACGGCGACACCGTCAAAAAAGGCGATCTGCTGATTTCATTTGATCCCGAGGGTATCAAAAACGCAGGATATAAAACTACAACGCCTATGATCATTTGTAATTCGTATGATTATAGTTCAATTGAGCAGGCGTCTTCCGGCCGCATTACGGCGGGAGAAAGAATTCTTGAAATCAAATAATGAAAAGGGGACAATATAATGAAAACATTTGACTATACCATAAAAGACGAAGTGGGAATCCACGCAAGACCTGCAGGACTGCTTGCAAAGACCGCTCAAAAATATGAAAGCCAGATTACTATCACCAAGGGTGAAAATACTGTTTCTTGTACAAGACTTCTGGCTCTTATGGGTCTTGGCGTAAAGTGTGGAGACACTGTCACCGTTACAGTTAACGGCAATGACGAGGACGCAGCAGCGGCAGCAGTTAAGACTTTCCTTGAATCCAACCTTTAATGAGGGCTCCGCTATGATGAAGTTCACCGGAAAAGGCGTTTACGGTGCAATCGCCGTTGGTAAGATCTCCGTTTATGAGCGGCAGGGTATTCGTGTAAAACGTATTAAGATTGAAGATGCGGAAGCAGAGATACAAAGATTTGAGTCCGCAAAAGCTATTGCGCTTGAGCAGCTTGGAAGTATTCACGAGAAGGCGCTTAAAGAGGTTGGCGAGGCAAATGCGCAGATCTTTGAAATACACATGATGATGGTGGATGACGAAGATTATAATGATGCAATTTTCGGAATGATCCGCACGCAAAATGTCAATGCCGAGTATGCAGTGGCGGCGACAGCAAAGAATTTTTCGGAAATGTTCTCCTCAATGGATGACAGCTATATGCAGGCAAGAGCCGCCGATGTGGAGGATATATCCAATCGCATTATCGCCTGCCTTACTGACGGGCACAGCACAAATACCTTGTCGGATGAAAAGGTTATCATCTGTGCTGATGATTTGGCTCCGAGCGAAACCGTGTCGCTTGACAAAGAAAAGATTTTGGCTTTTGCAACAGCTCACGGTTCATCAAATTCTCATACAGCCATCTTAGCCAGAAATATGAATATTCCTGCTATTATCGGCCTCGGTGCGGACTTTTTAAATGAGATCAAAAACGGCACTATGGCAATTGCGGATGGCTTTACCGGGGAGTTTATTATTGATCCGGACGAAGAAACTTTGGCAGCGTATCAGAAAAAGCAGAAGGCAGAAACTGAAAAAAGAATGCTGCTTCAGGAGCTTACCGGAAAAGAAAACGTAACCTTAGACGGCACAAAGATTAATATTTTTGCCAACATCGGAAGCGTGGATAACATCGGTGCCGTACTTCTCAATGATGCGGGCGGCATAGGACTTTTCAGAAGTGAGTTTCTCTATTTGGAAAAGACCGATTATCCTACAGAAGAAGAGCAGTTTAGGGTTTACAAAAAGGTTCTCGAGAGTATGGCGACCAAAAAGGTTATTATCCGTACTCTGGACATAGGCGCAGATAAGCAGGCGGACTATTTCCACCTTGAAAAAGAGGAAAACCCGGCGCTTGGACTTCGCGCCATTCGTTTGTGTCTTGAGCGTCCCGAAATCTTTAAGACACAGCTACGCGCACTGTACAGAGCTTCAGTTTACGGCAACCTCGGCATTATGTTCCCGATGGTCACAAGTGTAAGTGAGCTTGAAGAGATTTTAGCCCTGTGCGATGAGGTAAAAAATGAGCTTGATGCCGAAAAACTGCCTTATTCGAACCTTGAATTGGGCGTAATGATAGAAACTCCTGCGGCTGCAATCATCAGTGACAAGCTTGCTCCCATGGTTGACTTTTTCAGCGTGGGAACAAATGACCTTACACAGTACACCCTGGCCTGCGACAGGCAGAACCCGCATATAGAGCGCTTCTGCAACACTCATCACGAAGCGATTCTGAGACTGATCGAAATGTCGGCAAAAAATGCGCACGCAAACGGCGCATGGATAGGAATTTGCGGCGAACTTGCTGCGGACACTGCGCTCACCGAAACGTTTTTGCGCATGGGAATCGACGAGTTGTCAGTCTCTCCGTCATTTGTTTTAAAGGTGAGAGACGCTGTTAGAAAAATCGATCTTACACGTCCTGAACCTGTATGCTAATAAAATTTTAAAAGCGGCTTAAAAATACGGCAGAATTCTCAGTTCTAAGAACTGATTGAATTCTGCCGTATTTTTTATGCCAAACTTGTATTTTTAATATTTGGTTGCTGATTGCTCCAAGACCTACGCACGGCTAGTTTTTAGAGATGACCAATTGTATATCAAACAATTGTTACATTCCATTGTAAATAGAAGTACCGTATATTAATATATCGTTAGTCTGTGGATTCCTTCCAAATCGGGTAAAGCGACTTCTTCGCAATGCAGTTCATCTTCTAGCAAATCGGTTATTTTAAGAAGATATCGGGATGTGTTTTTGTCGTAATGGGTAACTTCATAATTCAAGATTTCCAACGCATCGCTGTCTTCATTATAAGACATTTCAAAACTGGAACAGTCTCCGCCGCCATTCAGCAGAGGAAATTCCTTGATGATATGTTCGTCACGCATAAGGTACATTTTGTTTTTCGAAACCTTGATAAAATAAAAGTGAACATCGTCAACGGTCAATTCACCGAGACGCGTCGGGACCGGCGCATCTTCCTCGGGCTCATAAATAGCGGGGTAAAGTGATTGCACATTGTGATGGCTCTGTTGTAAAAGTTTGTTTCTTTCTTCGCGTTTTGACGGGTTCACCAAGCATCCGTATTCAAAAAAAGCATCCCCGAGTTTTTCCTCTTTTTCCGAATACACACCGTCATAAAAGAAATGTCCAAGTGCAAAACTAACCTCGGCATCCATTGTGTACAGCGGTTTTAAAAGCCATATAATTGTGCAAAGCAACTGCTCCTTGACTTTACTCAAATCGGATGAGAACTTGTACAGATCAAAGTCAATTGATACCTGTAGCGTATTTGTAATGGGAGCAATAAAATCATTACGTGTATCGCTGATAGCTTTTTCTAATGTTCCGCCCGCCGCAAGCGTATTCCAATTGCTTATTATCGACAGCATAGAGTTGCAGTATTTCAAGAAATAACTTATCCATATCTGCTGAGTGTCTCCTTTGGCGGATGAAATAATATGAAGCACATATCCGGAAAAGGCGTGAGCCCAGGCGGCAAGAGCTTCGTCAAAATTTATGTTCAAGGGCGATTTACCGAACAGATAGTCAACTCTGATACGCAAAAGCATAGCTCCGGTTGCTATAGGCTGATTAACGTGCAGATTCTTTTTAAAAGGACTGTCGGCAACGCTCATCAATTCCTGCCCGAGTTCATGGAGGACATCTATGCCGAATGCCTCACCGTGCTCCTGATGTTCATATATCAATTCTCTTTGATTATTTTCTAAAACAGAAAGTATCTGCGTTGAATAATAACTCTTTACCTGGAAAACAGCGTCGTTTTTAATTTCCTCAAGTTCGGCATCGCTTTCAGAAAACTCGATGATAGCCTTGAGCATTTTTTCCGCTTTACCGATGTTTTGCTCAGTGCCTATACCTTTCAGATAACCAAGACCGATATAATATTTGTCTTCAAGCGTAAGATAACGTCCGGACAACTTGTGTTTGCCCGCCGCAAACAACTGCTCAATTTTCAGTTGAGTGTTAGCGTTGGTTACATATTGCTTGATGATCTGAGAAAAGCAGGTAATAAAAGCGTCGTTTTCATCTTGCGTTTTGTAATTCCACAAGCAAAACTGAATATGACCCAAAACCTGCTCCACACGTGCTCTTATGTCACTATTGAAGAAAGCCTCGATAGGAATTACTCTTTTTTTATATTTTTTTGCCCAAGGAATTTCATTTTCCCAAACATATGTTGAATCCAGTATATGCTCGGTTAACAGCAAAACAACAACATCGCATGAGCGTATGGCGTTGTTGATTTCGGTGTCATAGTTTTCGCCCGGAGTTAACGCAGAGTCATACCAAACCGCACAGTCCACCGCTTCCAGAATCAAATCTTTCAGCCGCCCGCACAAATTTCCCGCTAACGAGTCTACTTTTCGATAACTGATAAAAACTTTTTGTCTGCTTTCGGCAGGATATTCAATCCCCGTATCAGGATTGATTCGAGTGTAATAAGTCAGATTTCCCATCTGTGCCATGGCAAAAACTCCCTTTGTAAAGATAGTACGGTATTTTTATTTAATCGCACTTATTGCGAGAATGATAAACGCAATACCAAAAAATCCGGTTAATATCGCGCCCAATTCATATGTAAACGTGCCGTCGGAACCTAAGCGGTCTATGTATGCGACGCGCGGAAACTTTTTCAGATATATCACCGAAACATTTTTTTGCATTTGCCGCGGCGTGCCGAAGGATGTGTCGCGGACCTTATAGCTTTTGTCGCCCACCGTATACACATACACACCTTTTGTCATGTTTTTGACAAAACTCGTCGTAATAATAGGGCTGTACGGAGCGTTTTTTCCGTACACGGTAACATCTTTTTTATGAGTGGTGTCTTTCAGCCACCCCATGACTCTGGCAGTTTTGTCGGGCGCTTTTTCAAATGTGAAATAAACAGCGGCAAACATAGCCGCAATCGCTAAAAGCAATATGCCGATAACTATTAAAACCATTGCGCCGACCATACTGTGTCCTCCGTTTTTAGATTTCAAAACCATTATATCACAGAAAAGAAGGATATTCAACTTCAAATCGTTTGACATGTCGCCTTTTTACTGATACAATAAAACAAAAAACACTAAAGGTGAAATCATGCTTAGAAAAATGACCCCCGCGGAGTTTGACACATTCTTTTCGATACTCGAAACAAGTTTTCCGACCGACGAATACCGCCCGTATGCAGAGCAAAAAGCATTGCTTGATAACGAAAAATACAATATATATGTCCTGCCCGACGGGAAAAGCGGCGATATGTGCGCCTTTATCACCGTGTGGCAATTTGATGATTTTGCATTTGTAGAGCATTTTGCCGTGCATCCGAGTTACAGAAATCACGGGCTCGGTGCAAAAATACTTGCAGAGGTAAAGGAATTTTTGCAGTGCCAAATTTGTCTCGAAGCCGAATTGCCTGACACCGATTTTGCCAAAAGAAGAGTAGCCTTCTATGAGCGAAACGGATTCTTCAAAAACAACTACCCATATGTTCAGCCGTCTTATTCCGAGGGAAGGAATCCCATACCGCTTGCGGTAATGACCACCGACGGCACAGTGACAAACGCGCGATTTGAGCAAATGAAAAAAGAAATTTACAAAGAAGTTTATAAGGTATAAAAGACACCGAGGGAAACCTCGGTGTTTTAGCTTGTCGAAAAACCTTTCAACAATCAAAATATAATATAATCCGTTTTAAAGACGGACATGCGCCGGCTTTAAAACTCCTTAAAAACCGCGTGCGGTGAGCACGACCTTTAGGTCGTCAGGAACTTTAGTTCCTTGCGCACTGAGCGAACGGTTTTGCTTCTGTCGAAAAAATCTTATTTTTTCGACAGACTCAGACACCGAGGGGAACCTCGGTGTTTTTGTATGCAAAACACCTTGCAAAAATACGCATTGCGCGATATAATAAAATCAAAGCGAGGTGTAACAAATGGAAATCGGAATGTCACTTGACACTCTCCCCACGCGAACGTATTCATCCTTCCGCAGATTTGAAAAACACGAGCGGCACATGACGCGTGTTTGCACGCAGGATGTGCTCGTCATGGTGTTTGAGGGCGTGCTGCGTTTTCTGGAGGACGGCAAACCCGTTGAAGTGCACGCGGGCGAATACTATATTCAGCGCCGCGGACTAAAGCAGGAGGGCACTTTTGAAAGTGACAGTCCCGCCTATTATTTCATTCATTTCAGCGACGCATTCTACACCGATAAAGGGCACATACTGCCTCTTTGCGGCAGGGCAAATTTCAAGGAACTTTATCCTCTTTTCAAAAAACTTGACGAACTCTATATTTGCCGCGCGCCCCTTGTAGAAAAGGCTTCTGTGGTTTATCAGATACTTATGAGTCTCAAAAACGCAAGCGGCAACAAAGGGCAGAGTACTGTCGTCACAAAGGTGCTTTCAGCCGTCGCCGCCGACCTGCAAAAGCCTTTTTCCCTGCAGGATATCGCAAAAGAGTGCGGATACAACAAAAACCATGTCATCCGCATCTTTAAAAGCGAAACCGGCAAAACGCCTTATGCTTACGTTACCGAAATCAAAGTAAACAAAGCGAAGCAACTTCTTCTCGGCTCTGACGCGTCGTTATCGCAGATAAGCATCGAGTGCGGTTTCGGCGATTATATCAATCTCTATAAAGCGTTTGTCAAGTCCGAAGGCTGTCCGCCTCTCGTTTGGAAAAAGCAGAAACTCGGCGATGCATTCTGATTGCAAAAATACGCTAAAAACTTTCTAAAATACGCATAAGGCATTGCAAAAGTTGACGTGAACCGCGCCGTGTGTTAGTGTTAAATTGAAAAACTGAAGAAAAGAGGTTTTTATATGAAAAAGGCAGTTCGTTTCCTTTCGTTTCTGTTTATAGCGGCACTTATGTGCGCACTTGCACTCACCGCATCCGCTGAGGATGCTGTCTACTATTACATCAACTCTGAAACAGGTACCGACGATATCGCAGGCGATACGCCAAACGACCCGCTCCGCACCTACACCGACGCGTGTAATAACGCAGTGCGCTCGGGCGCGGAAAAAGCGTATATCGTTATAATGAACGAATATGTTTTCGCGGGCAACGTAAATGAGATAAAGCACCCCGATGTTGAGTTTGTGCTCACAACCACCGACGGCGTAACCGATTACGCGGAGCAGGGCGCAAAACTCGTTATCAGCGGCGCACGCAGATATTACCTTAACGGCAATACCACATTTGAAAACCTCGAGATTGAGCGTGACAACTCCTGGGTCGTTGTCGGTCAGTATAACCACCTCACCTTCGGTGAAGGGCTGACAATGACCTTTACCGGAGAAAGTGACGCGGGGCTTTGGGTAGTCGGCGGCTATCAGTCACCCACAGCCGATGTCGACGTTACGCTCGATTCGCACATTACAATTAAAAGCGGCTCCTATCACCGCGTGATAGGCGGCTCACGCCAGAACGCCGATTCCGCTCAAGGCGGTTCAACTTTTGAAGGCACACATTACATCGATATCAGCGGCGGTTACATAGATATCCTGCTCGCCGCGTCATATGCAAAGCATGTAAACGGCAGCGCTGTTGTCAATGTCGGCGGCGGCGAAATGCGTCAGGTCTACCTCGGCGGCGACGATACCCGCCGTTTCGATAACGATGTCACCGCAACATTTACCGGCGGTAAAATCGGCGAACTTTTCGTCAATAACATCATCGGCGCGGCCAATATCACAATAGCCGGCACCGAAATCGGCTCTATGGAACTTTTCTATAAGACCGATAACCTCGCCGAAATGGCAAGGCTCAAAAACGAAACCAAAACTCTTTACTACGACGCGCATTATTACACCTCCGACGAAATTGCCGCATTCAGCGCAGGATTTGACAAGGTCGAAAACATTACCCGTGTCTATGCAAAATCTGGCGCAAGCGGCAGCGGCAAAACCGAGAGCGACCCCGCGTCTTTCTCCGACGCATTCGCTACCGCCGCAGCAGAAAACGCAACCGTGGTTGTCATCGGCAGTATCACCCTGACCGATTTCACCGAACCCGCACACATGGGTGCAATCACCGTCGTCGGCGGCAGCCTCACGATAAAAGGTACATACACCCTCGGCGGTGAGACCGTGTTCACTTCGCTTAAACTCAGCGGCGATGGTGCATGGAATGCACAAAACGGTGTGCTTCACATCGCAAAGGATGCAGACGTAAAATCCAAATATAATATCACAGGCTCTGCAACCCTTGAAAGCGGTTCTTTCGGAACCGTCACAAACGCGGGTACAGTTATTGTAAACGGCGCATCCGTTGACAGCATTACGGGCGGCGATGTATCGTCAAACATAGAAGTTATCGCGGGTACCGTCGGCACCGTCACAACCGCCGAGGGCGAAATCAAAGATTTCACCCTCACCGTAAGCGGCGGCAAAATCGGCACCGTAACTTTCAAAAACGTTACAAACTCACTTACATATAAACTTTACGGCGGCACCGTCGGCGGCTATGCAGTCGAAGGCGAAAACGTAAAAGGCGCGCTTCAGGCAGGCGAGGGAATAACCGCAGACGCACTCGGAGCGGCGGCATCTCTCTTTGATATCGACACCACACGTGTTGTCTATGTCGCAAACGGCGGTACAGGCAGCGGCGCAAGCGCGTCCGCACCCCTCGGCAATCTTATGGACGCGTATGCTGCAATTGGCGAAGGCGATGGCGTTATAGTAGTTTGCGGCGAGTTCAAAATCTCCGCCGCACATGTCTCGCCCGACCACAAGGGAAAGGTGCTTATCACATCGTTTTACGACGGTGTTGACTACCGCGAAAACGGTGCAAAATGGGTGCTCGATGCAAACTATTACTGCGGCGGGGAAACCGTAGTAGATAATATCCACATCGACAGCATACGTTCATACGTGGGACTTTTCGGCAACTACAAAAAACTCATTGTTGGCGAAAATGTCACTACAAGTTACTCGGGCGCAAACGACACCTACCCCTGCATTATCGGCGGTACATATCAGGCGGTCGACGGTCTTAGCGGCGAAGTCACTGTAGGCAGCGGCACATGGCAGCGCGTCCGTCTCGGCAACTCAAACGGCGCACCAACAAACTGTAACGTTACAATGAACTGGAACGGCGGCGAGGTCAGAGAGTTCATCTATATGAGCAGCGCACAGTCGCACAGCGGTGACCTCACCCTTATAATCAACGGCGGCAAACTCGGCTACGGCGTCGCAGGTCACGCTTACGGAAGCGATGACCGCGTGGTCGAAGGCAATCTCACCGTCACAATAAACGGCGGCGAAATCTACGGCAGAATTATCCCGCGCTATGCAAAATCAGGACTTATCAAAGGTACATGGAATGTCAATATCAACGGCGGCGACTTCGCTCACTGCGCCGAGATAGTCGGCACCGAAGGCATCGACAAAGATGTGACAAGCACGCTCGCCGTTGGAAACGGCTACGATTGGAACACCGCGGCAACGGGTACATATTCCTTCACCAATCCCATCCGATACTGGGGAGCCGACCCGTGGATCTTCTATCACGACGGCGCGTACTATTACACCGCAACAGGCGGTGACACTTTGATGCTCTATAAAGCCGCAAACATCGGCGACCTCTCAAACGCCGCAGGCGCGGTAATATATGACCCCGAGGACGGCAAAGAGTGGTCGCACAATATGTGGTCGCCCGAAATTCACTATTTCAGCGCTGAGCAGGTCGGCGAGAAATATGCAGGCTGGTACTGCTTTGTCACAAGTGACGACGGGCAGGACTGGAACTATTCATCCCTCACGGGTTATGTCATCAAGTGCCTTGACGGCGACGACCTCATGGGCGACTGGGGCAACCCGATAACGGGCGAGAAAAACGTCCCCGAACCCATAGTGTTCAGAGACACAAAGCACCCAGAAAAGTTCTCGTGGATAGGCGGTATGTCCACCCTTGAAATAGGCGGCGAAAACTATATCATCTTTGTCAACGAGTATAACCGTGACACCGTCGATTTCTATCAGGCGCTCCAGATAGCAAAATACGAAAATCCGTGGACAATTATAGGCGAACCCGCCGAGATATGCGTTCCCACCTACGATTGGGAAAAGGTCGGCGGCGGTGACGGCGTTCACCCGTACACCGTTGAATGTATCACCGCGGTTTACGGCGAGGACGGCTCGATATTCGTATCCTACGCGGGCAGTGCGTATTGGACAAGCGCATACGCTATAGGCTGTATGGAATATCTCGGCGGCGACCCAATGGATGTAAACAGTTGGGAAAAATCCCCCGAGCCTATTTTCTCAAAGTCGGCCGAGGTTAACGGCTGTGCCCACGCATGCTATGTCAAAGATACCGACGGCAACAATTGGGCAATGTACCACGCATACATCACAGGCTCCCCTAACACAGGCAGATATGCGTTTATCGAGCCTTACAGCGCTACAAAAGACGGACTTGTCATAGGTAACGGCACGGGTCACCCCGCACCGCTTTCCACCGTTTACACCGTAGGCGTAAACCCGACTCCCGTATCTGAAAAAATTCTCAAATTCGATACCGTAAACGGCGGCAAGTTCTCTCTTTCGCGTGAATACGACGGGCGTTTCACCGACGTTACCGAAAACCATTGGTTCTATTCATACGTCAAAAACGCATACGCCCTCGCACTCGCAAACGGTACATCACAGACAAAGTTTTCACCCGATAATACCTTCACCGTAGCACAGGCACTCACCGCCGCGGCAAATATCCACACCGCTTATTATGGCAACGCAGTTCGCGCCGCCGCTTCGGGCGAGATATGGTATGTCCCTTATGTTGAGTATTGCATACAAAACGGAATAATCACCGAAGGACAGTTTGTAAATTACGATGCAAACATCACCCGCGGCGATATGGCAATTGTATTTGCCAACATTCTTCCCGAGGAAGAATATACCGCAGCCGTCGAAGGCTCACCCGCCGATGTAACAGCAGATATGTCATGCTTTGGCGCAGTTGCAAAACTCTATAAAGCAGGCATAGTAGGCGGTGACGCGGGCAGCGGCAATTACCGCCCCGGCGACTCCATAAAGCGCAGTGAAGCCTGCGTAATCTTCACCCGCATAGCAATGTCCTCGCAAAGAATAAAATAACAAAAACAACCGAGGTCTCACACCTCGGTTGTTTTTTTGTATAGGTAAATTAATGTTTAGCGAAGTAGCAATGCCAATCAAATCCGTAGGGGACGACGTCCTCGACGTCCCTAAAAAGCAACCCTTAAAATGGATGTTAATGTGGCGAACAGACCCGTAGGGGCGATTAGTAATCGCCCGTTTGTAAAACATCTACGCCATGCTTTTCGGGCGATTACTAATCGCCCCTACGATGGTTGGATTACAGCCACATGTGATGATTAAATGTTTTGCCTTTAGGGACGTCGAGGACGTCGTCCCCCTACAATATTAGTGCGCCGCCATTACTAGCATAAACATTAATTTACCTTTTTGTAAATCATACCAGCGACAGAAATATTTCGTTGAGTTCGTCCCAGCCGCGCGTTTCCTTGTTTGAAATCGTGGCGACCGTATCTTCTATCTCCCTTATGCCTTTATCCAAATAATCGTTGATTTTATCAATCCGCTTGCCCACACCAACCTCGGGCGTGTGAATTTTAATATAAAGGAGTTTTTCAACCTCTTCTTTCATGCTTTCATCAAGGCATCTGTCCATAAGTTTGCTGAACAGCATCGGCGGGGGCGTACCCTCGGCGAGAATCCATTTGCACGCAAGCAGCGGACGCAGAACGTAAAAATACTTTTTGTATTTTACCATTTCCCCTTTAAGATATTCGCGGTAGTTGCTTTTGGCGGTGTTCAGGTAGTGATACAACCCCGATTTTGATACAAAATATTGCTTTATAACAGCGGATATTTTTGCCCATTCATAGGTGGTGCGGTAAACTATCGGAGATGAGTCCCATTCAAAAAGCGTGGGATTGGATTTGTGAAGAAGTATAAGCGCTTTTTTAATATCCCAGCCGTTAATGTCAAGCGTGTCGTCGAGTTGCCATTCGATAACGTCGCGCGTTTTGTCAAGCCGCAGATAAAACTCCTTCGGTCTCACATAGATAAAACGAACATCGTAGTCGCTGTCGGGCGAGGCAAATCCCCATGCACGGCTGCCCGACTCAACGCAGTGCAGTATCTTAATGTTTTCTTTTCGCTCGATTTCATCGAGTTTTTTGCAGATTATGTCTTTCATGTTGTAACCCTATTGTTATTCCGCCGCTTTGAAATTATAAAGCGGCTTTATTTCAATCATGCTGTTGTCCCTTTCAGTACAGTGGCAAGCCCTGTGAGAATATCACCGCTGCCTATGTTGATGTTGCCAACGTTTTCGCAAATGCGCTCGATGTACTCAAGTTCCTTGAGTTTGTAAAGCGTCTGGTTTTCGTCCATCAGTTTTGCGGTGTTGAGCAGAGAGCGTGTTGATGCAACTTCCTCACGTCTTGTGATAACGTTTGCCTGCGCACGCTTTTCCGCAACCAAAACCGTGTTCATAATATCGCGTATCTCACCGGGGAGAATGATGTCTTTCACGCCCGCATCGCTGATCTCAACAAAGAGGGAATCCTCTTTTTCTTTGAGACGCGCCGCAACGTATTCGGACATTTCCTCTTTGTTTTCAAGAATCTCGTCAAGTTTTTTCTTGCCCACATATTCGCGCAGTGCAAGTTGTGCGGCAATGTGTATCTGCTCGACGAAGTTGTCGATCTCTGTCAGACACTTGACATAGTCGGTAATGCGGTAGTTGCACACAAAGTTTATGCGCAAGGAGACCTTGTCGGCGCTTAGCAGTTCCTGACCCGTGATATCAAGTTTTGTAAGGCGAGTGTCTACTTTGCCGATATCCACCGCAACAGTATTTGACCAAAAGTAGTAAGTGCCGCTGTCAAGCAGACGCACGAACTTTTTGTCAAAATACAGACGCGCCTTTTCATATTCCGCGACCTCTACTTTTTTATATGCAGTGCGGGGAAGATAGTCAAATATGTATGTCGGAACTTCTTTTGCAACTTCGGGCGAGGAAATGTCTATGAGACGGAACTCGTGCTTGTCAAAAATATTCCAATAAGCGTGTTTCCCGGTTGCGGTTTGTACATCGCTTATTTTGCCGTTTATATAGTGTACGGCAATCTGTCTGTCCGCAACATCGGTTACGGTAATGTTTTTCGCAATCTCCGCGTCGGCAATAAGCGTGTCAAGTTTGCAACTGTATGACATTATCTCGCTGTCAAGGTCGGAGACCTCGATATACCTGTCGCCGAAAGTGTGATATTTTCCGGGTGTGAGCAGTTTTACAAATTTGCCGTTCTTAAAAAGAAATCCGCGCTGATTTTCATTGATGATAGTTTTCATATGCAGTACCCTCCAAAGGTTAAGTATTCGTTTGGCTCTCCTCCGTGTACTTTTGCGGCGGTAAAATTAAGAACGTGACTTTGCAAGCGGGAAGAAAAACTTCTGGCTTGCATCGCCGCCGCTCGGTATCCGTTTACCGACAAGGCAAAATATACACTTGCGCTTTTGCGAAATACTTCGCCAAAGACGCGGGAGAAAAGCCGATTGTGAGTCTGAGCTGCTTTTGCGGTCGTCGTAAAATACGAATTTACAGTTCGCAATGCAGGAGTCGAACCTGCTTTTTCCAAAAGGGGAGTTGAACCCCATCACAAAAGTGATTGCCGCTCTCGCAAAGTTACTTGGCATACGCTTTGGAACATCCTCGCGCACCGTGGTGGCTCACATCCACCCGCAAAAGTTCCTTTGCACCCTTATACTACCAAAATATAAAAAATTTATCACGGAAAAAAATGTGCGAACTTACCAAAGTCCGCACATTTTTTGTTTTTCAAGTCTTTCGCGTATTAACTTTACAAATCCCATCGGTGCAAGTGCCTTTATCATCGGCCCAAACGACAAAACGCGAATAACCATCTCGGTCTCGTCGCTCACATCGTAGAAAATTTCAACGCGGTATTTTCCGTCGTCTACTTTCTCCGCTTTCTTTTCAAAATGGGCAAAGTGCAACATCACGCGCTCGAGCGCGTTGCGCTTGTTGTAAACTTCAAGTACAAGCCGCCGCGGTTTGCGGGGTTCGCTTCCGCGAATGTTAACACTGCTTCCGTAGTATCGCTTTGCTGACACTACGCGCCCGATGTTTACGGTTCCGCCGTACGAACACCCTGAGGTGATAAGTCGGAATTTATCGTCCTTCTCCGAATATTCGATGTATTCGGGAACAACGTTCATCTGCACCGCCGTGCCGTGACGGTTTTTGACTTCCATTTTGATAGGATAGCGGTTTTTCACCGCGTCCAAAATCAGTTTGAAGTTTTGTATGTATGTCTCGCTTTCGTAGTCGTCGCCGTCGGAATACGCATCAAACGCATAGATGTCGTCAGGCTTGAACAACGGCTCAACGCCTTCAAGAAAACCAAAGTCCGCATCAAAAAGTTTAATTCGCTTGTCAAGCGAAACAGCCTTCAGCCACCTCTTTTGCAAAAGTGTCAGCGGCATTGTCGGCATATGTTCGATAGGCGTGCGCAAATCACCCGTCACAAGTTGCCATTCTCCGTTTTTCAGCGCGGGAATGACAGTAAGCACGCTTTCTGAAAACGCGTTTTCGCTCACGATTTTTTGCATTTCGCTCTCATTGAGGTCGCCGCGGACGGCACACGCAAGAATTTTTGCAACCGCATTGTAGTACGCACTGTAAAGTTCGCTAAACAGCATCGTCGTCACCGCCTTCCAAACCGTACATCTCGTACATTGAGTGAATGTCACTCAAAAACTCGCGCTCAAGGTCTTTGTTTGAGAATTTTATATCGGTTATTCTGCAAATAAATGTCCTTATCCATGGTTTCATCTCCGCGCAGTCGTATACATCGGCGGAGAATTTCGCAGTGTTTTTGTCAATGCGTTCCACCGTGCCGCACCGCTTTTCACGCAACAGTCGTCGGTATATGTATTCTTCGTTGTCACCGAATGTAACAGTAAATTCAACATGCTCGGTGTCGTTTTCGTTTCTCCTCAAAGTCACGCCCCACATGTGTTTTTGTATGCGTTCAAGTTTTTCGCGCAAAGCGTCAAAGTTTTTGTAAACCTCTCCGATTTCAATGTCAAGTATATAGTCGAGGCGAAAAGCGGAAAATTTCGATTGGTCAGTACGGTATCCAACAAGATATTGCCTGCCGTTTTGCGTGCTGATAAAAATACGAAGCGGAACTGCTTTGAAAAAAGCAGGTTCACTGTCTCGCTTACCAAGGTTTTTTATTACCACTGTGCGCTTTTCCTGCATAGCACAAAAGGCAGTGCAAAGTATGTCGCTGTCGAGCGCGTTTGTAATATAATGATGTTTAAATGCAAAACATTCTTTATGCGGCTTTACTTTATCAAGCAAAAATGAGCCGATAACACCGCACGGGGCCGCCTCCGAGAAAAAGTCGAGTACATCGGACGAAGGCAGGGGAGTGTCACTCTCACGGCGGTAAAATACAGTTTTGCCATGCTTTGCGGCAACGATAAGTCCATCGTTTGCATATTCCTTCAATTTTTTGCGCACGGTAGATTCGTCAAAAGTTTTAGGCTCGTTGAAACCTGACAGATATCCGTCAATCTTTTCGGTTATCTCTTTCAGCGTCAGTGAAACATCGGACGAGTGCAGAATATCAAAAAGAATAAAATGCAAAGTTATATCGCCGTCCGTAAAACTGCAAGCCTTCCACGCGGCATAAAGCGGATCGTGCCGCGTCAGTCGGCTGTCAATAGAGAGAAAGACATTTTTTCCGTCGGGCGTCGTGCGAAAACTCATGTAGTCCCCGAGCCAACTTTCAATACGGCGGCGTTCATCGTCATACGAGCGCGCGCTTTTTTTATCGTATTCATCGCGGCTTTTAAACCCATAAACATAAAACTCGCGCATATAGTCGCGTATACGCGAAAAGTTTTTAATAAGTTCGTTAAACGCCATGTTCTCTCTCCTTTCGACGGTTTGTAACCATTATAGCATATTTCTGTAAAAATGTATAGAAATGTTTATTGAAGTAACGGCGACGCACAAACTGTGTAGGGGACGACGTCCTCGACGTCCCGCATGAACTGCAGTAAAATGGGACGTCGAGGACGTCGTCCCCTACAAATCAGATTGGTATTGTTATTATACTAATCATTCATAAATAACTCTGTAATAATCATTATACAGTATCTTATTCGACATTGTGAACCTGTTCTGCACATCTGTCTGGATACTCTCAAAATACCCCTCTGCAAGTTCACTCACCCCTTCACGCAAAATAACTTCCTCGCTTGACGCGTTGAACATCACCTTGTCGGTGACAAAACTGCGGTCAGCAAGCACAGCTATATGTTCGCAGTTGGCAAAAACGTCCTTGCCCGCAAGCAGCCTTGAATCATAAGTGAACCCGAGCAGATTTGAAACCGTTGGAAGGACATCAAGCGAACAGCAGGGAACATCCACAACCACGGGTGACTCCATTGACGCACTCCACATGATTAGCCCCGAGCGGTACTTGTCAAAATGTTTGTCAAGCTGATAACCCGCAAGTTCGCTGAGAAGCGGAAGGTCGTCGGTTTTTGATACCGAATCGAGCGGATAGGGATAGTGGTCGTTGGTCAGCACAATAAGAGTGTTGTCAAGCACTCCCGCTGCCTCAAGTTCCTTTAACATATATTCCATAGCAAACTCGACTTCAAGTTGGCACGCAATATACGCTTTCAGACGGTTGGAATACGGCAAATCTTTTACATATTTCTCATTTTTCACGGTCATGTCGTTGTGTTCCTCGTTAAAGACATAAGGCATGTGCCCGCTGAAAGTCAGAAAATACGCGTGGAAACGGTCAACATTTCCGTCCTCATCCGCTTCAAGCAATGTCGGAAGTACCTGTTCCATCATTGAAAGGTCGGATGTCGGATAGGTGTCAACCTTTTGGAGCCCCTGACCAAATGCGATAAACTGATATCCCATATTAGGGTGCGTCTTGTTGCGCCCGTAGTACGACGCTGTGTGATTATGCACCGCATAGGCGTTTGCGCCGTCCGTGACATACTGGTTGCCAAGAACAAACGGCATAAAATTGTCAGCCGATTTTGTCAAACTGTTGTAGTAGTAGAAAGTTTTCCAACCTTCGCCGAGCAGCGTGGTGTCGGGTATGAGTCCCGTGAGCAGTGCATACTCGCCGTTTGATGTGTTGTCGCAAACGGTGTTGTAGTAGTCGGTGAAAACAAAGCCTTTCGTAGCCATTTTGTACAGCGTCGGTGTCAGTTCTTCGTCAATAAGATGCTGTGAAAAGGACTCAACGCATACAACTATAAGGTTGTAACCCTCAAAGTAACCCGTGTACTCGTTTTTGTTAGTTCCGCTCGTCGCCGCAAAATATCGGTGCATTGAAGCAAGGTCTTCGTCCTCTTCTTCGTCGGCGAGCGCCGCAAAATCAATGTCAATAATATTGCTGTCCGCGCTGTTTTTACCGTCCGAACCGACAATAACAAGGTCGCCGCTGCTGCCGAAAAACAGATTGCGCACATCAAGTCTCAGCGAGGTCAGAACACCGAAATGGCGTACACTCTTGTCAAGAATAAATGTGTCGTGATACACATTGTAAGCAGTGAACAGTCCCTTGCCGCCAAGTCCAAGGCAAAGCACCGCGCCAAAGTGCAAAAGAAAGAACAAAACTACCTCGCACAGCACTAACCTTATCGGAGTTTTTTCTCCTTTCCCAAATCCGCGGAGCCTTAGTATACCCAATGCCAAAATCGGCAATAAGAGGAGCACTATACCGCCGAGGCTTTTTACTATCTCAAGCCACATCGCCCCGCCGAACGCGGTCATCGCGTCCCCGCCCATTGCGAGTTGTGCCACCTGCATAAAACTGCCGCAAAAACCGTGATATACAAGTTGAACTGCCATGACTATCGCAATAAACGCAGAAAAAATAAACGAAACCGCAGTTCTCGCCTTGCTTCCTGCCGCCGCACAAATGCCGCCGAAGAAAAGCGCAAGACTTATTGCAAATAAAAGCATAAACCATGGAAATCCCACGGAAAAACCAATGGTATACGCTCTCACAATAACTTCGGATATGACTATATCAAAAAAGAAATAACAAAAATAAAAAATCAGTGATGAAAAATCGGAAAATTTTATTCTCATTTCCTCACCTCCAACCCATTAATTTTATCATTGCCCCATATCTTTGTCAATATTTCATTTAATGATAATTTCCTTGCGTTTCTGCCTTCTTACGCGGTTGATGTGTCGCTCGAAATCGCCGCTCGTTATAAGTTCCGCCAGCACGAGTTGCTCGAAAGTCGGAACCGTGCAAGAATAAAATCCCAACTTTTCATCAAACGCTGTGACAAGATGTTTCGGAATTACCATGTAACCCACACGCAGTGAGGGCGACACGGTCTTTGAAAATGTGTTCATATAGATTACGTTGTCAAACTCCGTATGCGAAAACAGCGTTTCCTCGGGCTTTTTTGAAACGGAAAATTCCGATTCAAAGTCATCCTCAATGATATATCTGTCTGCCGCGGCAGACCAGCGTATGTATTCGTAGCGTTTGGATGCCGACGCACTTATCCCCGTAGGGAAACTTCTGTACGGTGACAAGTGCAGGACATCTGCACTTGTCGCGGCAAGCGCCTCACTTTCTATACCGTCGGTTCCGAGCGGCAGTAAATCGTATTTTACTCCCGAGTCAAAATACACTTGCTCAATTTTTTCATATGACGGCGACTCCAGCGCGAAAGTGCGCTCTTTCCCGAGCAGTTTTACTATGAGACTGTACAGATATTCCGCGCCCGAACCGATGATAATTTGCTCGTCACACGCGTCAATTCCTCTGCTTCTGAGTAAGTATGAGGAAATTGCACTTCTCAACTGGGTACATCCCTTATTAGGAGCGCGTGTGAGAATGTCTTCGCCGTATTCGGATATGATTTTTCGCATAGTTTTTGCAAAAACCGAGAACGGAAAATCATATGTGCCGCCCGCGCTGTGGGGGTGCTTTAAATTCGACTTTGGAATATCAGCCGTCGAGCCGAAATAGTCCGCGGTGCGAAATATCACAAAATAGCCGCTTCGCTCTCTTGCCTCTATGTACCCCTCGTCGCAGAGCAGGGCATATGCGTGCTCAACGGTGATTGTGCTTATGCCCAGTTCGTCCGCAATAAGCCGTTTTGACGGCAGTTTGCTTTTGTACGGATATATTCCATTTATTATGTCTGCACGAAGCTGTTCGTACAACTGCAGATATAACGGTTTGCCTGATTTTGAATTTGTTTGATACTTCATCTGGTTATATAAAAAACTCCTGATTTGGTTATTTTTATATGCTCAAAATTATTATATACTCTTTTCAAACAAAACGCAACATTTAAACAGTGTTTTGGAAAGGCGGAATTTATTATGCAAACAAAAACAAATGTAAGAAAAACAACGCTGTGGCTGTGCGTCACTGCAATGTTTATGGCAATGAACGTAGTTATGAGTTCTTTCAGCGTGCCGGTCCCCGGCGGGCATCTGTATATGAACGATATTATAATCTGCACAGCGGCAATACTCCTTGACCCGCTCGGCGCATTTCTGGTAGGCGGCGTCGGCGCATTCCTCGGCGATTTCTTCTTTTATCCCACACCTATGTTTGTATCTTTGGTAACTCATGGACTTCAAGCGGTGATTATATCTCTGTTCTCGCACTACATAATGAAAAAACACCCAATATTGTCTTCGGCTATCGGCGTAGCAATAGGCGCGGTAATTATGGTGGTAGGCTATTCCCTCGGCAGAGCGTTCATCTACAGCACCCCCGAATATGCAATGCTCAAACTCCCGTATCAAATCCTCCAAGCTGCAGTAGGTGCCGTCGTCGGCATGCTCCTCTGCTGGAACTGCGGCATTCATAAACTCTACAATAAATCAGTAAAAAAGTCGGCATAGCCGACTTTTTTACTACCTAAACATTTTGCCGCAGGCAAAATATATCACTTTCGGCGTAGCCGAAAATATCACTGTGCGCAGCACAATATCACATCTTGCGTAAGCAAGATATATCACTGACAAACAAAAAGTGATGCAAAATTTCGCATCACTTTTTGTTTGTCTTAATACATTCCGCCCATACCTGCGCCGCCTGCAGCGGGAGCTTCGGGTTCGGGCTGATTTGCAACAACCGCCTCGGTGGTGAGAACGGTGGATGCAATCGAAGCCGCATTCTGGATAGCACTTCTTGTAACCTTTACAGGGTCAACAATGCCTGCTTCCATCATGTCTACGTAAACTTCGTTGTACGCGTCAAAGCCGTAGCCGACCTTTTCTGCGTTCTTTACCTTGTCAACGACAACAGCGCCGTCGTGACCTGCGTTTTCCGCAATCTGAGCAAGAGGAGCCTCGAGAGCCTTGAGTACGAGTTTAACACCTACAAGTTCGTCACCCTCAACAGTGTCGCAGAGAGCCGCAACAGCGGGGATAGTGTTGATGTAAGCAGTTCCGCCGCCGGGGACCATGCCTTCCTCAACAGCCGCCTTGGTAGCGTTGAGCGCGTCTTCAATGCGGAGCTTCTTCTCCTTCATCTCAACTTCGGTAGCCGCACCAACCTTGATAACTGCTACGCCGCCTGCGAGTTTTGCAAGACGTTCGCTGAGTTTTTCCTTGTCGAACTCGGAAGTGGAGACTGCAAATTCAGCGCGGATCTGCGCGATTCTTGCTTTAATTTCATCCTTAGAGCCTGCACCGTCAACGATAATGGTCTTTTCCTTGTTGACCTTGATCTGACGTGCGCGGCCGAGCTGTGCAATGGTAGCGTCCTTGAGTTCGAGACCAAGGTCGGAAGTGATAACTTCGCCGCCGGTGAGAATAGCGATGTCCTGAAGCATTTCCTTGCGTCTGTCGCCGAAACCGGGAGCCTTTACGGCAACGCAGGTGAATGTGCCGCGGAGTTTGTTGAGTACGAGAGTGGTAAGCGCTTCGCCCTCAACGTCCTCGGCAATGATAAGGAGTTTCTTACCTGCCTGAACAATCTGTTCAAGCATGGGAAGAATGTCCTGAATGTTGGAAATCTTCTTGTCGGTGATAAGAACGAAAGCGTCGTCGAGAACTGCTTCCATCTTGTCAGTGTCGGTTGCCATGTAGGGGGAGAGGTAACCGCGGTCAAACTGCATACCCTCAACTACTTCGCAGTAAGTCTCAGCACTCTTTGACTCCTCAACGGTGATAACGCCGTCGGCGGTAACCTTTTCCATAGCGTCTGCAATGAGAGTACCGATAACTTCGTCGCCCGAGGAAACAGTACCTACTCTTGCGATGTCTGCGGTGCCGTTAACAGCCTTCGCATTTGCGCGGAGCGCGTCAACAGCCGCGTCAACAGCCTTTGCAATACCCTTGCGGAGAACCATGGGGTTAGCACCCGCGGTGACATTCTTCATACCCTCGTGAATCATCGCCTGAGCAAGCAGGGTAGCAGTGGTGGTACCGTCGCCAGCCGCATCGTTGGTCTTAGCGGAAACTTCCTTGACGAGCTGTGCGCCGATGTTCTCGGCTGCGTCTTCAAGCTCAATTTCCTTAGCTATGGTAACGCCGTCGTTTGTGATAAGGGGAGCGCCGTACTTCTTGTCGAGAACAACGTTTCTGCCCTTAGGTCCGAGAGTTATTTTAACAGTGTTTGCAAGTTTGTCAACGCCGCGTACAAGCGCGTCTCTTGCCTCAATGCCGTAATAAATGTCCTTAGCCATTGTTTGTTACCTCCTTAGTCAATGGTTGCGAGAATATCGTCCTGACGAACGATAACATACTCATCGTTACCGAGTTTAACTTCAGTGCCCGAATATTTGCTTGTGATAACTTTGTCGCCTACCTTAACGGTCATGGGAACGGTTTCTCCGTCCTTAACCGCGCCGGGGCCTACTGCAACAACCTCAGCAACCTGGGGCTTTTCTTTTGCGGTGCCGGGGAGAATGATGCCACTCTTAGTGGTCTCCTCGAGTTCTACCATCTTAACGACCACACGGTCAGAAAGCGGTTTAAGTGTCATAATGTAACCTCCTATTATAACCCTTTTGGGTAAATTTTTCATCCTGTCGAATTAGCACTCTTAACTCTCGAGTGCTAACATGGTATATTGTAGCACATCTAAAGTAAAAATCAATACCTTTTTTGAAAAAAGTTCAAATTTCGCTTGTTATTCACAAAAGTTACAAATTTATTTAATATCTGCAGAATATTAATGAAAAGAGGTGATTTGCATTGAATTTTCTCCTGACACTCTGTGAGATAGCACTTATCGCGTCAGGGTGCTATTTTACATGGCAATTTCGCGCGTTTTATATCCTTCATCCATTAAAAACGTTGCGGGCAATGCCTAAAGACGGAACAAAGCAAATGCTCCTGTCCCTCGGCGGCACCGTCGGGGTGGGGAACATCGTCGGCGTTTCGGTTGCAATTGCCCTCGGCGGCAGCGGCTCGGTATTTTGGATGTGGGTGGGCGCGCTTGTCGCCATGGCACTAAAATATGCAGAAATTACACTTGGCATGATAGTCCGCGGCGGCGCACCGCATTATATAAAGAAGGCTCTCGGCGGTTTTGCCGCCGCACTTTTTGCCGTACTGCTGATAGTTGATGCCGTAGTAATGGGCGGCATGATACAGGCAAGCGCCGTCAGCGATGCAATGTACTCCGCATTTAAACTTTCACCCGTAGTATGCGGTATTTTTCTGAGCTTCGCCGCCGCAATTGTCTTCTTTTTTAACATTGACCTTTTTAGACTTTCATCAGTAGTTGTACCTCTGATGAGCGTCGGCTACACCGTTTGTGCCCTCGCCGTAATCGCAGTAAATGCACCAAAAATCCCGCAGGTAATGCAAAATATCTTCGAAAACGCATTTAAAGCAAATTCCGCCGCAGGCGGCGCACTCGGATTCTTGTTCACACCCGCGGCAAGGCAGGGAATAGTCAAAGGACTTTTTTCAAACGAGGCGGGATGCGGCACAGCACCCATGGCGCACGCCGCGTCAAAAGAAAAAGTCCCCGCAAAGCAGGGACTTTTCGGGGTAGTTGAAGTGTTTGTCGATACAATTTTCATGTGCACGCTGACCGCACTTGCGATACTCCTGACCGATGCTGATGCTACGGGCGGTGTCGGTGCATGTATGGATGCTTTTTCCACTGTGTTCAAGAGTGCTGCACCGCCGCTTCTCTCCGCCGCGGTATTGCTTTTCGCGTTTGCCGCAATAGTTTCGTTCGGTTACTACGGTACACAAAGCCTTGACTGGTTCCGCGTTGGCGAAAAAAGTAAAAATGTATTTTTACTTGTATATTCCGTGTCAGTTTTCGTCGGCGCAACCCTCTCTCCCTCACTGGCGTGGAAAATAGCAGACGCAGTCGTATGTATAATGCTCCTTGTTAACGTCACCGCCGTTATGCTCAGCAGAAAAACGGTACTTGCCGCCCACCGCGACCTCTATTCCCACATCGGAAAATCTTCGCATAAAGCGTCCAGCACACGCTCTTTCTCACCCGCGTCAATAAAAAACGCAAGTCCCATGTCCGACAGCGATATAAACCTTGGCTCAATGCCGCGCTTTACGCAAAACCGCGCAAAATAAACAGAAAATCCCTTGTCACCGCGCACACCCATGCCGTGTATCGTAATCTTGCATAAGCGCTTAGCCTTTGCGGAAATCATAGGCACCCCGCCGTCGCAAAGCAAAAAATCACATTCATTTATCGAGCATATAAAATAATCCTCCGCCGTAAAGCCTCGGATGTCAGTTAAGTACATAAATTTCTACCTCCTCATTACATTAAACGCAGAAAGCAGAATTTAAGTGAGTGTAAATTAATGTTTATACAATTAAAATTCGTTTTCAAGACGGACATGCGCCGGCTTGAAAACTCCTTAAAAACCGCGCCCGGTGAGGGCGTCGCGAGACTTGCGGTTTTGCTTCCACTTGAAAATGCTTGCATTTTCAAGTGATTAAAACATTTATTTACCTTATCCACCACACAAAAAAGGGACTCGCTCACGCAAGTCCCTTTTAACTTTACTAAAATTACAGCACTCTCAGCGCACTGTCAAACATACCTGCAAGCGCGTCAAATTCGCCCTCTGCAAATGCCTTCTCGGTAATATACGCACCGCCTAGGTCAACGACTTTGCCAAGTACCTTTTCAACTTCGCTCATCGCCATATTTGTGCGCACATATCTGCGGCAAACAAAATTTTCACTTGCAATAACGTCGCCGTCAGCCGCCTTGTTGAACGTAGGTGCAAATGAGGTCTTTCCGTCTTTCAGAATAGAGAGAATGTCGTTTGCGACCGCACTTGCCGTCGGGTCAGCACCTGCACCTCTGCCGTAGAACATCGTCTGACCGAGAGTATTGCCGCAAACGGTGATACCGTTGAATACATCGTCAACATGCGAAAGCGGGCTGTCAGCACCGCAAACAAACGGAGCAACGATAGGGCAAGGCTTACCATCCTGCATCTTCATTCTGCCGAGGAGTTTCACCGCATACTTTTTCTTTTCGAGCAATTTCACATCAGCACCGTCAATCTTGCTGATACCAATCGTGCGAACCTTTGCCGCTTCGGGAAGAATGCCTGTGGCAAGCGCAGTAAGAATACAAATCTTGCGGCATGTGTCAATGCCCTCAACATCTGCAGTAGGGTCTTTCTCGGCATAGCCTTTTGCCTGTGCCTCTTTCAGAGCATCGGCGTAGGATTTGCCTTTTGTCTTCATCTCAGTGAGAATGTAGTTTGTTGTGCCGTTAAGAATACCGCTTATCTCAACTATTTTGTTGGCAATAAAATCGGTGACAAGCGGACGTACAATCGGAATACCGCCGCCGACACTTGCTTCAAACGCATAGGAAACACCGTTTTCCTTCGCCGCCGCGAGGAGCTCCTCACCGAAATTTGCAACAACTTCCTTGTTGGAAGTTACAACGCACTTACCAGCTTTGAGCGCGGCAAGAGAGTAGTCATACGCGGGATGCGAACCGCCCATGGTCTCCGCAACGAGTTCAACTTCGGGGTCGTTTTCAATCACCGAAAAATCATGTACTACCTTCTTTTCATAAGGCGTACCGGGAAAGTCGCGCAAATCGAGGATGTATTTGATGTTAACAGGTTCGCCGACGCGCTCCGCGATAAGAGCCTTGTTCGCTTCAAGCAGGTCAGCAGTACCTCTGCCGACAACGCCGAGACCTAAAATAGCAATGTTTTTCATGTGGGGATGTCCTTTCTTATTTGCAAAACTCGTCAATATAATGCGAGATAGCGTCGGATATTATTTCAACAGCCTTTTCGGGACCGCTCACTTCGTTTACCGCGGTCTCCTTATTTTCAAGCGCCTTGTAGACGGTGAAAAAGTGGCGCATTTCCTCAAAAGTATGAGACGGCAATTCGTCAATGCTCTTGTACTGGTTGTAATTGGGGTCGCTGAACGGAATGGCGATAATTTTTTCGTCGCCGTGGCCGTCGTCAAGCATTGAAATCACACCGATGGGGTAACAACGCACAAGTGTCATAGGCTCAATAGACTCGGAGCAGAGCACAAGTACGTCAAGCGGGTCGTTGTCGTCGCCGTAAGTCCTCGGAATAAATCCGTAGTTGGCAGGGTAGTGCGTGGAAGTGTAAAGAATTCTGTCAAGCCTTAAGAGCCCGCATTCTTTGTCGAGTTCATACTTCTTCTTTGAACCCTTAGTTATTTCAATAACACATTCAAAATCGGTAGGCGTAATACGCTTAGGATTCATGTCGTGCCAGATGTTGCTCATACGTTTACCTCCGTAAATACTATGATGCAATATTATATCGTATTTTTACCGTAATTTCAATACCCCAAATAAAAAAAGCAGGTATAGCAGGTAAGGCAAATTAATGTTTATGTTACTAACATCTCCGCCCGAGATCGCAACGCTAACGCTCAAGGATGACAAGGGGCGGGATTTAGCAGAGTGCTAAAAAATCCTTATTTTATCGCATTGCAACAACCCCCCGCTTGTCATCCTCGAACGGAGCACAAGGAACCGAAGGTTCCTGCCATACTCGCAAAGCGAGTATGGGCGGAGTGAAGGATCTCGCGGGGAGATGTTTGCTACTCCGCTAAACATTAATTTTCCTATTCAACACGGTCTCGCCCATGATTCATTCAAATAAATAAAAAAGCGCCGCACCTTTCAGCGCGGCGGAGCAAGGTCGGCGGGCTTTAATCAAACCTCACTCACTTCCAGTGTATGCACGTTTGTAAAAAAAGTAACACTGCCCGAAAATCACATTTCCTTCCTTTTATTATATATACTGTATACGCACTTTGCAAATTTTACACCCCAAAAGAACGATGTGTAAAAAATTAAACTAATCACAAGAGAAATACAGCCGTTTAACTTCGCCAAAACCAATAAAGAACTCAACCAAAAAAATTATTCGATTTGCATAAAAAATGCTTTAATAAACTATGAAAAACGTAATCGTAATTAAAAAAGGAACTCAAAAAACGCATTATTTTTTCCGTCGGTTTTTAAAAGAAATCGCTTCAGAAAAATACACAGAATAATGCCCTCAAAAATTTACGAACAAAAAATAGGTCAAAGAGTACAAAAAAACAACTTAAAAATTGGCGTTCCTTGACATTTTTGTATGATTGTACTATAATTAAATGGACAGTTAAAACTGTATCTGTGCAAATTTTTTTATTTAAGGAGAGAGATTATGCAAAAGAAACTTCTCAGCATTCTGCTTGTGCTTTGTATGCTTCTCAGCATGTTCCCGATTACTCTTCCCGTCAGCGCGGAAGAGACTGTCGAGACCGTTGCTACTGATGCAACAGCCATTGCAGACGCTGCTGCACTTGTCGAACTTATGAACGATTCGACCAAGTGGGCAGGCGATTATGTTCTTACTGCTGATATCGACCTCAGCCTTTACAACGGCGAGCTCACTCAGCAGCCTATCGGTAACACTACCACAGCGTTTACCGGTACTTTTGACGGTGCAGGACACACCATTTCCGGACTTAACATTTCCGGAACTGCTGTAGGCACCGGCCTTTTTGGTGTAGTTTCCGATGACGGCGATACCACCGTTATCACAAACTTCACTATTGAAGGTTCTGTTACTTCTACCGCAAGATTTACCGGCGGTGCTATCGGTATTATCTGCGGTGCGGCAGAGGTGAGCAAGGTTACATCAAACCTTACCACTTTCTCGGGCGCTGGCACGGGCCGTCTCGGCGGCGTAATCGGTGGTATCGTTAACAACAATGCACTTGGTGACATTTCCTCTGTAGAAAATGCAGCAGGCGGCTTCACCGTTACAGTTTCCGAGTGTGTTAACAATACTGATATTACTACGACCGGTTCGCAGGAACGCGTTGGTGGTATTGTCGGTACCGTTTCTCCCGCGGCAGCGGCAAGAACCGCTCTTACCGTTGTTTTTGAAAACTGCGTAAACAACGGCGATGTTTCTTGTGCAAGCATCGAAGCAGGCGGTCTCGCAGGCCGTATTGAAGGCGGCGGAGCCGCAAACCAGGTTACCGTTACCGGATTTAAAAACTACGGTGCTATAAACGCTACCGTAAATGTCGGCGGTACTGTAGGTCTGATAGAGGGTTCCGTCAACACAAGCGGCAATGTTGTTATTACCAAGTGTTCTAACTACGCAGCTGTTAACGGTACTCTTTCTACCGATGTAGTAAAGGCGGGCGGTATTGTCGGTTATTCTACTATCGGCGGCACATCCGCGCGCGGAACCATCACTGTAAGTTATTGTTACAATGAAGGCGCTATAGGTGCTCCGAACAGAGCCAGCGGTAATGCACAGATCGGTGGTATCGTTGGTTATACTTATCTCGGTTATACCGGAAATAAGACTACAATTAACAATTGCTGGAACAAAGGTACAGTTACTACTCAGGGTAACGACGCCGGCGGTATCGTTGGTATTGCAAACACCGCAGAAGTATACGATTGCTGGAACACCGGTGCTGTTTCTTCGACAGCGGGCGGTGCAGTCGGCGGTATCGTCGGAAGAACCAATTCTACAAACACTATTTCCCGAAACTACAATGCAGGCACTGTTACCGCTACCGGTACTCATAATCAGGTAGTAGGTAAGCCTTCAGGTACTCTTACCGCTACGGCTAACTACTACAGCGCAGGTAACTCTTCTGTAGAAACAGGCGACGCTAAGGCTACTTATGTTGCAGATGCTGACGTTGCAAGTGCTGCAAGCTTCTCGGGTCTTAACGCTAACAGCGCATGGCTCTTCACCGATAAGGGTCCCGAACTTGCATATTTCCACGAGCATGACCTCGATGCTAAGTATGTAGTGGTAGACGGCGGACATGCTACCGCATGTTACTGTAACGATACAACTACTTACGGCACTACCGAAGATCATGCTATGGAAGACGGTGTTTGTTCCGTTTGCGGCGCGGCTGACTGCGCACATGAAAACACAACCGAAACAGTAACTCTTGCTGCTACATGTCTTGCAGTAGGTTATAAGAACGTTGTTTGCTCTGACTGCGGCACTACCACCGAAGTTGAAATCGCAATCGATGAAGATAACCACGTAAGCGATGTCGTTTACGTTGAGTACGATGACGACAACGGCTGTATCACTTACAAAAACAAGTGCTGCGACGCTGTTGTTTATGAAGACTGGACTGTAGGCACTGACATCTATGTTTCTTCCACCGGTATCACCGTAGATGCAGATACCGTAATTGATTCTGACATCGGTCTTACTGCTAAGACAGCATTTGCAGATTTCGAGTTTGCAATGCAGTATGCAGCTGCTTCTGTAGCTGCAAACAGCAAAGTAACCGTTCACATCGTTGACAAGGGTGAAATCACCACTGCTAACTATGCTACTCCCAAGTATGACGGTATGATTACCGTTACCGGCGGCGAACTTTGGTTTATGACCGGCAACCGTCGTTGGTTTGCAAACGGTGACGTAACATTTGAAAACCTTACCTTCAAAACCAACGCTACTAACGGCGTTAAGATTTACGCTCAGAACCATAAGATGGTCATGGGCGAAGGCATCGTAATGGGCAACGAGGGTACTATTACTACCGATGCAGGCTATCCTGACGTTAACAACGTTAAGATGTACCTCTTCGGCGGCTTTGAAGATCCCACTACTAATGTTACCATGGATACCGACCTCACTATCCGTTCCGGTGACTATTGGGCAATCTTCGGTTGGAATAATGCTACATTCGGAAAGACCGCAACAGGCGAAGGTAAGATTACCTATGGTAAGACAGACGCGGATGATTACCTCTTCACAAACTATCTCATCGCTTATTCTACAGACCAACAGTTCCTCGGCGACGCTTCCAAGGTAACTGTAATAATTGACGGTGATGCAGATGTTCGTCTGTTCTATTACGGTACTCAGAACGACCTTAAAGTTTCTTCAGATTCAGAGTCCGCAAATACAACCAGTGATATCCTTTATGAGACCGACCTTGTTCTCAAGGGCAACCTCAATACTGTAGAAAGAAAAGCTCCTGATACTTCCGTAGCTATGGGTGCTATTGAGGTTATGGGTACTACCACAACCAAGAACACCAAACTCAACATCTATGTTGATGAGAGAGTAAGTACCGCTGTTGCTGACCGGTACCGTTTCTACGGTACAGACCCCGACGGTGCTGTATCAGTTGATACTACTGTTGAGAACATGCAAACAGTTGTTACTGTAGATACTTACATTACTTATTGTAACACTTATCTCACTCACACCGGTATGGATGATGATATATGCGATGAGTGTGGATACAATGCAAATTGCGCACATGACGACTTCACCGTTCAGGTGATCACTCCCTCCACATGTTCCGTCGCAGGTGTAGGTAACCACGTTTGCACATCTTGTTCGGATATCGTCAAGGAAAATGTTGCTCTTGACCTCGATGCTTCCAACCATGATATGACAGGCGCACAGTGGGAATATGATACCGAAAAGGCTACCAACGTTCTCAAGTGCCCCAATTGTTCTACTGTAATTGCAACCGCAGAGACTCCCATCGTTTACGTTGATGCTAACATCGCCGTAAACGTAGGCCGCGGCGTTGATACTCAGAGCGGCGTTGACGTTGAGAACGCAGTTCTTACTCTTGAGGAAGCAGTTACCAGACTTGCAAAGACCGGTGGTACGGTTGTTATTGCCGACCGTTACATCATCAGCGGTGATGTTACTCTTCCCAAGTATGAAAAACTTATCACCATCACCTCTCTCCTTAAGGCAGACGGCGCTCTCCAGACCGGATTTACCATCACTTCGCATGGCGCTGTTATTAACCTCGGCGGTCCTACCAAGTTTGAAAAGATTATTTTCAACGGCGGTGCTTCTACCAAGTATTCCAGTGATGCAAATAGCGGTTATTACAGAATTCCCGTAATCTGTGCTAACTGGCATGACCTTGAGTTCGGCGAAAATATTAGCACTTATGGCGCAGCATACATAGTTGCCGGCAGCAGCTATGACAGCAACCATCCGTTGCCTTCTGCGACAAACGACACTGCAGCAAAGGTTAAATTGGTATTTAATGCCACCTCTGCAAAGGTGATTTCCACTGATCAGCCTGCGGTTAGATTCTATGAGAACGTATACCTTGGCGACCGTGTAAGAGCCACCGGTAGTTCCGCAATCACAACTTACACTGTTTCCAACAAGACCGTAACTGCTGATTTCAAGAATGCAACAGTTACAAATCTTTATACCGCAACCACCAGTCCTGCAACTATTGATGCTCAGATGACAGATTATGAAGTAACCGTCAACGCGTACGGTACTGCATATATCCACTACATCAAGGGCGGCGACGGCAATACCAGCACAGGTACTGCTTACATGGATAAGCTTGCTGTCAACTTCCTTGAAAACTCCTGTCTCGGTTACAACCTCGACGTTTACAACGTAAGAGACCTTGACATCACCATCAGTACCGAGAAAGATGGACGTAATACCACCATCAACGGTGAAATGGCGGGCAGAAAGGGCAGCGGTTACACTTCTATCGGCACCGAAACCGCTGACATCACCTACGGTTCTCACGCATTCAAACTTGAAACCAAAGAACCTTATGTTAACGCTATGTACGCCTTCACCAGAAACCGCATCAACGAGTGCGATTGGGACGAAGGCAAAATCACCACTGAGGCTACTCCCGACGCAGACGGCGTAAGAACCTTTACATGTTCTACTTGTACCAGAACTTACACCGAGTCAGTTAAGTTCGAATGCACCGAGCATGTTCCCGTTGCTAAGGCAGACGGCACTTACTACTGCCTTGCTTGCAATGAGGTTATCGAAACTGTAGAAGGCGGCGTAATCATCGCAGCAGCCCCCGCAACCGTCGAAAACGGCACCGTAAAGGTAGAAGTTAAGATTACCGCTACTACTCCTTTCTGGGGCACCGAATTTGCAGTTGATGCACCCGAAGGCTTCACCCTTACCGGTGTAGCTTCCGAACTCTCCGAGCTGGATCTTAAATCCAATTCGTTTGCTTTCGTATCTTTTGAAGATTACACTCTTCCTTACGGCATGTCCGTCGTGGGTCAGGCAACAGATGAAAACAGCGATTTCATTGACGATACTCTCGATGCAGTTGTAGTTACTCTCACATTCACTGTAGCTGATACTGTTGAGGACGGTACCTATGTTATCGAAATCACTTGTGAGGATACCACCAACGTTGCAGAAGAAGCAATCCCCACAGTAGCAGTATCCGCAGAAGTAACCCTCGCCACCGCAACTCACACCCACAACTTCACAAACTGGACCGACAACGGCAACGGCACACATACCGGCACCTGCGAGTGCAGCGAAACCTCTACCGAAGAACACGGCACGCTCGAACAAAAGGCAGAAGCAGTAGCCCCCGGCTGTGAAACCACAGGCAAAACCGCAGTAATGGGTTGTACCAAGTGCAAATACACCGAAGGCGGCGACGAAGAAGCGTCAAACGGTCACGATATGAAGTTGACTGCTGAACAGGTAGATGCAACATGTACCACTCCCGGTACCACCGCAGTATATACCTGTGCAAACGATTGCGGCCATACCGAAGGCG
>JAFTXX010000030.1 GCA_017461475.1 Clostridia bacterium | reverse complement strand
TGCTTTTCGGGCGATTAATAATCGCCCCTACGTTGGCTGGATTACAGCCACATGCGATGATTAAAGATTTTGCCTTTAGGGACGTCGAGGACGTTAGGAACCGTAGGTTCCTTTCCCCCACACGGTTGGTGCGTCGCCATTACTAACATAAACATTAATTTACCCGCTTACCAAGGAGTGATTTTTTATGCAAACTAAAGTAGCTATCGTCGGTTACGGCAACCTCGGAAAAGGGGTTGAGTGTGCCGTAAAACAGAACGCGGACATGACGCTTTACGGCGTGTTTACCCGCCGCGAGCCTTCTACGCTCAAGACCCTCACGGGCGCGAGCGTTTTCCACATCGACGATATATTGAATCATAAGGATAATATCGACGTGCTTATTATCTGCGGCGGCTCTGCTACCGACCTTCCCGTGCAGACTCCCGCGCTCGCAAAGGATTTCAACGTCGTTGACAGTTTTGATACCCATGCTAAAATTCCCGAGCATTTCGCAAATGTTGACGCGGCGGCAAAGTCAGGCGGCAAAATTGCAATGATTTCAGTCGGCTGGGACCCCGGTATGTTCTCGCTCAACCGTATGTACGCCGAGGCGGTTTTGCCTGACGGCAAAGACTACACTTTCTGGGGCAAGGGCGTAAGCCAGGGACATTCCGACGCTATCCGCCGCATTGACGGCGTAGTTGACGCGCGTCAGTACACCATTCCCGTTGACGCGGCTCTCGCGGCGGTAAGAAACGGTGAAAATCCCACGCTTACCACCCGCGAAAAGCACACAAGAGAGTGCTTTGTTGTAGCCGCGGAGGGCGCGGATAAGGCTCGCATCGAAAATGAGATCAAAACCATGCCCAACTACTTCGCAGATTACGATACCACCGTACACTTTATCACCAAAGAGGAACTTGACCGCGACCACGCGGGCATCCCTCACGGCGGCTTTGTCATCCGCAGCGGTAAGACAGGGCTTAACGGTGAAAATACCCACATAATTGAGTACAGTCTCAAACTCGATTCAAACCCCGAGTTCACCTCGTCTGTGCTCGTTGCATACGCACGCGCCGCGGCACGCATGAACCGCGAGGGCATGAGCGGCTGCAAGACCGTCCTCGACGTCGCTCCCGCATACCTCTCCCCCATGGACGGCGCAGACCTCAGAAAGAGACTTCTGTAAAACAAAAACGGTTGCTTTTGCAACCGTTTTTTTGTTTGGGTGAGGGAAATTGAGGTTTAACAAAGCCGCCAAACGCGATATACGGCTACGCCGTGCGATATAACAAAGCTGCGCTTGCGATATGATATAAATCCCGTAGGGATTTATATTGCTGTTTACGCGCTACGCGCATAAACAACAATTCCCATCCCATATATTACATTTGCTTCGCACATGCTTAGTATGTTACAATGGTATGCGGAGGTGAAGAAAGTGAAAAAAATTACAAAGTTAATTCTTGGCACAATAGTTGCCGCAACGCTTGCGGTGAGTGCATCCGCCGCTACGCATACTGTAGCCAAAGGCGACACGCTGTGGAAAATCGCAGTCAAATACGAAGTTGGACTCAGCGAGATAAAAAGCGCAAACACGCACATAAAGAATTATGACCTCATCTACCCCGGTCAGACAATAAATATCCCCTCGACCGACGCATCGGTACTTGCCTATGAGCAGGAAGTTATACGCCTTGTAAACGAAATCCGTGCCCAGAACGGACTGAAGGCGCTGACTTACGACTGGGAACTTTCCCGAGTGGCGCGCTATAAGTCGCAGGACATGAAAGATAACAACTACTTCTCGCACACAAGCCCTGTGTACGGTTCACCGTTTACGATGATTAAGAACTTCGGCATTTCCTACCGCAGCGCGGGCGAAAATATCGCAAAGGGATATTCCACCCCTCAGGCGGTGGTAAACGGCTGGATGAACTCGTCGGGTCACCGCGCAAACATACTAGGCTCGTCCTACACCCACATCGGCGTAGGCTACGTAGCAAGCGGCAATTACTGGACACAGATGTTTATATCAAAGTAGAAATAACAAAAACGGTTGCATTGGCAACCGTTTTGTTTTAGTTTGCTTTTTTCTTTTTGCGATACCAGATGATACCTGCTACGCCTGCTATAATAATGACCCAGCCGAAACCTCCGAACAGTCCGAAGAATGACATGATAAATGTCAGACAAGCGAGCACGATAGCTGCAATGGACAGACCGAAGTGCAGTTTTTTAGCACCGTATCCGATAGCCATAAACGCAAGTATCGCCGTCACGATAGCGGCAATGGCGTGGAATAAGCCGACACCCATGAAAATCAGGCTGAAAATAAAGGCAACAATACTGAGGACCTTGCCGCTGTCGGTTTTGCCGCCCGACGGGGATTTTTGCCCGTTGTTATTCGGTGACCATGCACTTAATGGCTCTTCGATTATTTTTTCAGCTCCGGCACGAATAGTTTCCTCGACCTTTTTGGTGACGGGATCGCTGTGTGTCTGCTGTGCGGGGGCGTCGGGCTCGGATGCTTTTGCCGCGGCGTCTTCGCCGTGGCAGATGTTGATGTTTTTCGCGCTGAACAGCTTTGTGTAAAAATCTTCTTCGCTCGGATATGTGTGCTTGAAAATAGACTGTATGCGATTCAGGCGCATCGCCATGCCGCTTGGCAGTTCAACGTCCTCAAGGTATACCAACAAACGCTCCTTTTCACGGTCGCGGGCATAGTTGAGCTCGTCTTTGCAGTTGTTGGAGTTGATATAATTCTTCGATATAAATGCGATAAAATATCCGCATTCCTGTATATGACCGGCGATGTCTTCGTCCCATTCGGAGCCGGGGTCTATACCCTCGTCAAACCATACTCTGTATCCGTTTGATACAAGCTTTTCGATGATGGGGAACACTCTGGCGGAATCTCTGTGCGAATAGCTGATGAAAATATACTTATCAGCGCCTGCGTATGCTGTTGGCATGTTCATGTTGCTCATCCGTCCTAAATCGATAAATTTATACAATTATATCATAGAATTTACAAAGTTGCAACACTTTAACAGTCAAAATGCGAATTGACATGTCAAAAAAAAGGTTTATAATATTCATGTTTGAAATTTTTTTAAAGGGCAGCATTATGGAAAACTTAAAAACTATATCTAAAGAAGCATACACATTCATCAAATGGGTATTTATCGCCGTGCTTCTCGGCGGCATCGGCGGGGTTGTCGGCAGCTTTTTCCACATGAGTGTGGATTTTGCTACCGAACTTCGCACAGAGCATGACTTTCTTATCTGGCTTTTGCCGCTCGGCGGACTTGTAATCGTCTTTCTTTATAAACTCGCGCACGCGACGCGCGGCGTTGACACCAACCGCGTTATTGAGGCGGCGGACACCGACGGCAAAAAGATTCCGTTTGTCATGGCGCCCCTGATTTTCGTCAGCACCGTTATCACCCATCTCCTCGGCGGTTCGGCGGGACGCGAGGGTGCGGCGCTTCAGATAGGCGGCAGTATCGGCTACAATCTCGGCAGACTGTTTCGCCTTGATAAAAAGGACATGCACCTTATAGTTATGACCGGTATGAGCGCGCTGTTTGCGGCACTGTTCGGCACTCCCGTTACGGCAACGTTTTTTGCAGTTGAGGTCGTAAGCGTCGGCGTAATGCACTATGCGGGCCTTGTGCCGTGTATAATATCTTCTTTCACCGCGTCGCATATAGCAAAACTTTTCGGACTGCATCCCGTAAGCTTTGATACTGTCGTTATCCCGGAGACAAGTGCCGACGTAATGTGGCGAGTTGTCCTGCTCTCGCTTCTCTGCGCATTTGTCAGCGTTGCATTCTGCCTTGCGCTCGAGGGCGCGGAGCATGTGTTCCACAAGTTTCTCAAAAATCCTTATATCCGTATTTTCGTCGGCGGCTGTGTCATAGTCGCGCTCACAATGCTTGTCGGCACCCGCGATTACAACGGTGCGGGCATGGATGTCATCACCGCTGCACTCGCAGGCGAGGCGAGATGGGAATCGTTCATTCTCAAAATAATATTTACCGCAATTACCGTTGCCGCAGGATTCAAGGGCGGCGAGATTGTACCTACGTTTTTCATCGGTTCGACGTTCGGTTGTGTTGTCGGCGGGCTTGTCGGCCTCGACCCCGCGTTCGGCGCGGCTATAGGCTTTGTAGCGCTCTTCTGCAGTGTTGTAAATTGCCCCGTAGCGTCGGTAATGCTCGCTATTGAAGTTTTCGGCGGAGAGGGAATACTCATTTTCGCTGCCGTTGCATGTGTAAGCTACATGACATCAGGATATACAGGTCTCTACCGCAGCCAGCGAATTGTGTATTCCAAATTCAGCGAAAATTATATCAATGTGCACACGAAGTGAATAAATGTTTAGCATTGCAAACGGCTACGAACCAACATTGTAGGGGCGATTATTAATCGCCCGTTTTCGCTACGGTTCGGCGGGCGATTAATAATCGCCCCTACGGGTTTGTGGATTCTATTAGCTTGGCTAATCAACAATACTCCCTATTCCACAACAAAAAATGCAAGGTGCAAGCCTTGCATTTTACTTTTATATCACCTTTTCAATTTCCTTAACTATCATGTCGAGCGCTTCTTTGGCGCTGCCGCATTCGATCGAGCAGCCCGCGGCGCGGACGTGACCGCCGCCGCCGAAGTGCGCGGCTACTTTTGATACATCGATGTCGCAGTTTGCTCTCAGCGACGCACGGAATACGCCTACCGTCGGCGACGCTTTTACGCAGACGGCGCATTTTGCTCCGCGAATGCTTCGCGCAATGTCAATCGCGGTTTCAAAATCGCTTATCGTAAGCCCGTTTTCGTATTCCCAAAGTTCAATTGCGATGCCGCTGATTTTGCCGTCTGCAAAGGTCTCAAGGCGGTTTGCGGCAATGCCCTCGGCTTTGAGCACGGCCTCATCCTTTGTATCAAAAAGCAAACGGTTTATCTCCGCGGCGTTTACGCCTATCTCAATAAGCCTTGCCGCGGTGACATGCGTTGCGGGGGTGACGTTTGCGTATTTGAAGCAGCCCGTGTCCGAGCTTATCGCACCGAACATGGCGTTTGCCGCTTCCATGGGAATCTCCTTAATTTTGCCTTCGCCGAGCGCGTATTTGAAGAGCTCAAACATAATATAGCCTGTTGCCGCCGCCTTTGGCGCGACAAATTCTTGTTTCGCATACGGCACGCCGACATCGTGATGGTCAATGCGAAGTTTGACATTTTCGACCAAAGCATCCTTTAAAGATGCCATTTGTGTGGGCGATGCAACGTCAACGCAGATCATGTCATAGCCGTCGAGATTTTCGGGGAGCGCTTCAAGTTCTTTGCGGTTTTTCAGTAGAAATTCAAGCCTGCGAGGTGTTTTTTCGGGGAAAATGATATCTGCTTTGCCTCCAAGCCCCTCAATAAGGCAGGCAAGCGCCACGGCACTTCCCACACAGTCACCGTCAGGATGTGAGTGTCCGACAATGATTGCATTTTTGCATTTTTCGACCGCGCTTAAAAGTGATACAATGTCAATCATTGTCCTCGTCCTTCTTTGAACTCTTGTTTATGTCCTCGATAATTTTGGAAATATGCGCGCCGTGTTCTATGGAACGGTCATGCACAAATGTGAATTCGGGCGTCTGGCGCAGGTTGAGACGCTGCGCAATTTCGCGGCGAATAAAGCCTTTCGCGCTGTCAAGTCCCTTTTTTATTTCTTTCGGGTCACCCATGAGTGCAGAAAAATAAACGGTTGCAAATTTGAGGTCGGGCGTGACTTCCGCCGCCGTAATGCTGATAAGCGAGCCGCTGACACGCGGGTCCTTTATCTCGCGGAGAAGCACCGCAAGTTCCTTTTGCATTTCGTCATTTATTCTTCCGCGTCTGTAGTTTGCCATAATAACAGTCTCCGTAAATGTGGTTTTTGTTTAGTATAACACATTGCAAGAAATTTTTCCATAGGAAAATGAATTAAATGTTTATGATACTAACATCTCCGCCCGAGATCCTTCGCTTGCGCTCAAGGATGACAAGGGCGGGATTTTGCATAGTGTTAAAATAGCCTTGTTTTATCACATTGTAACAACCCCCGCTTGTCATCCTCGAACGGAGCACAAGGAACAGAAGGTTCCTGCCATACTCGCAAAGCGAGTATGGGCGGAGTGAAGGATCTTGCGGGGAGATGTTTGCCACTCCCATAAACATTTATTTATCGCAATTGCTTGCAATTTCTTTCTAATAGTAATATAATATACTTGTTATATTATACCCTAATTAGGAGGAACGAAGATGAAAGTTAAACAAGTGCGCAAAGCCATTATCCCTGCGGCGGGACTTGGGACACGCATGCTTCCCATCTCGCGGGCGGTGCCTAAGGAAATGCTGCCCATTATGGACGTCCCTGCTCTGTACTACCTTGTAAAAGAGGCGGCGGACAGCGGAATTACCGACATCCTCATTATCACCGGACGTGATAAAACGGCAATGGAAGAGTTCTTCGACTACTCTCCCGAGTACGACGAGGTGCTGACGCGCAAGGGACGCACGGAAGATGTGCAAATGATGCATGAGATTTGCGACATGGCAAATATCTATTTCCTGCGTCAGAAACAGCCTAAAGGCCTCGGACACGCGGTACTCCGCGCAAAGGATTTTGTCGGCGACGAGCCGTTTGCCATTCTCTACGGCGACGATATCATTTTCTCAAAGAAACCCGTCGTAAAACAACTCATTGATACATACGAAAAGTACGGGCTTTCAGCCGTGGGAGTAAAAGAAGTCCCTACCGAACAACTTGCAAAATACTGTTCGATGAAAGCCGAAAAAATGGAAGACAGCGACGATGAGTATTATGTTGACGACATGATTGAAAAGCCGAAGCCCGGCGAGGAGTTTTCCAATCTTGCTATTCTCGGACGCGTGCTTCTCACCCCCGAGATCTTCCCGATTTTAGAGAACACCGAGCCCGGCGCGGGCGGTGAGATACAGCTCACCGACGCCATGGCAAAATACGCGCGCACATTCGGCGTTACCGCAAAGATTTTCGAGGGCGACCGCTATGACATCGGCTCAAAACTCGGCTTTGCCAAAGCAAATTTTGTCAAGGCGCTCGAGCATCCCGAGACCCGTGATGAATTTGCAGAATTCGTGAAAGAATATTTAGAAAAGTAAGGAGACTGTCATGGAAAGAGTTTCTAAGGAAAACTACTACCTCGACATTGCACAGACTGTTTCCGAGCGCGCGACTTGCCTTCGCCGCCGCTTCGGTTCGATAATCGTAAAAAACGATGTTATAATCGCCACAGGCTACAACGGCGCGCCCCGCGGCCGCAAAAACTGCACAGACCTTGCGTCCTGCCACCGCGAAGACCTCGGAATTCCGCGCGGCGAGCGATATGAACTCTGCCGTTCCGTCCACTCCGAGGCAAACGCCATAATTGCCGCGTCTCGCACCGATATGCTCGGTTCGACGCTCTATATGTGTTGTACTTCGCCCCTCACGGGCGAAATTCTCCCCGATACGTCAAACTGCATGATGTGCAAGCGTATGATTATCAACGCGGGCATCGAGTGGGTGGTCATCCGCGACACAAAGGACACCTACCGCAAAGTTCGCGTAGCCGATTGGCTGGAGAACGACGATAGTTTAGGAACGACACTGGGATATTGATGCAGATAAATAAATGGTTATGTAACTAACATCTCCCCGCAAGATCCTTCACTTCGCTACGCTACGTTCGAGGATGACAAGCGGGGGTTGTTACAGTGCTATAAAATAAGGCTTTTTTAAGCACTTTGCTTAAACCCGCCCTTGTCATCCTTGAGCGTAAGCGAAGGATCTCGGGCGGAGATGTTAGTAGCATAAACCTCAATTTACAGGAGAAAGAATGCAAACCGAAGAAATTACTTTTGAACTTAAGGATGAGCGCACAAAGGATATCCGCGTTTACTGCTTTGTGTGTACGGGCAATACCTGCCGCTCACCCATGGCTGAGGCGGTACTCAATTACTACGGCGCATCGCACGGGATTTTTGCGTTCAGCCGCGGCGTCTGCGCCGATGTCGGCGCGCCGATAAGCGAGAACGCGGCAAAGGCGCTCGCTGAGGACGGCATCCCTTCCGAGGGGCGAAACGAGTATCTCCGCCACCGCGCCATGCAGTTTCAAAAAGAGGATTTTGAACGCTGTGACGGCGTGTTTGCCATTTCTCCCTCGCACGCGCAAGCGCTGATTATGGCGTTCCCCGAATACGCGGGCAAGGTGCGCGTGCTGGGCGACATTTCCGACCCGTACGGCGGCGACCTTGAGAGATACAAGGCTTGTCTTCGCGACATTAAGGACGCGCTGAAATCGGCTTTCCCGTACATTTTTGAAGATGAAAATTGAAGTGACAAAAGCGGCGGAGAGCGACATTGCGTTTACTCTCGCGCTTGAAAGAGAAACATTTTCTCTGCCGCAATCCGAAAACGACTTTCGCGCAATGCTTGACGCGCGCGAAAAACATCTGCTCATTGCAACCATTGACGGCGTGCGCGCGGGTTATATCGGTGCGTACACCGTCTGCCGCGAGACCGATATTATGACCGTCGCGGTTGCACCCGATTTCCGTAAAAACGGCATTGGACGCGCACTTGTAAATGCGCTTTTCGACGCGCTTGACGGCGAAAGCGATGCCGTGTTCCTGGAAGTACGCGAAAGCAACATGGCGGCGCGCACACTGTATCAGTCGCTCGGATTTTGCGAAATCGGCAAAAGGAAAAACTATTACAAATTACCCACAGAGGACGCAGTCCTCTGTAAAAAGGATTTATAGACCATGTATATTTTAGGACTTGAAAGTTCCTGCGACGAGACTTCCTGCGCCGTTATCGAGGCGGGGGAAAGCGGCCGCCGCATTCTAAGCAACATTATTGCTTCACAGATAGATATTCACCGTCTTTACGGCGGTGTCGTACCCGAGATAGCAGGCCGTGCGCACATCGAGGCGGTGTCGCGCATCACAAAAGAAGCGCTTGAGACCGCGGGACTTTCGCTTTCGGACATCGGACTTTGCGCCGCCACCGCGCGCCCCGGACTTATCGGTGCGCTGCTCGTCGGCGTAAACTTTGCAAAGTCGCTTGCGTTCGCAAACAATATTCCGCTTGTCGGCGTTGACCATGTCAGAGGTCACATCGCGGCGGCTTACCTTGAATATCCCGACCTCAAACCGCCGTTCCTCGGCGTTGTTCTCTCGGGCGGGCATACCTCGTTTTACATTGTGAAAAGTTACACCGATTATGAGGAAATAGGTTCAACGCGCGATGACGCGGCGGGCGAAGCGTTTGATAAAATCGGACGTGTAATAGGTCTGCCGTATCCCGGCGGCGCGGCGCTCGACCGCCTTGCATACGAGGGCGACAAGCATGCGTACAAACTGCCCTCTCCCGCGCTCAGCGGCGACACGCTGGACTTTTCATTCTCGGGACTCAAAACCGCGGCACTCAATCTTATTAACACCGCTTCGCAAAAGGGTGAGGAAATTGACCGCGCCGACCTTGCGGCGTCGTTTACGGGCGTAATTGCGGACGGCTTTTCAAAGAAACTGAAAGCGGCGCTTGAGCAAACGGGACTTCGCACGGTTGTGCTCGCGGGCGGCGTAAGCGCAAATTCGCATCTCCGCGCCGCGGCATCCGAAGTCTGCAAAAACAAAGGCGCACGCCTTTGCCTGCCGCCCCTCTCCTTGTGCGGCGACAACGCGGCAATGATAGCCATGCAAGGCTACTACGAATATTTGAACGGGCAGGTAGACGGTACAGACTTAAACGCATCGGCTGTGTAACCCACAGATTTGCCATTGAAACCCGCAAACCGTAGGGGCGATTATTAATCGCCCGAAAAGTAGGGCGTAGATGTTGTACAAACGGGCGATTACTAATCGCCCCTACAGAATTGGATTATACTTTCTTCACAGAAAGGAATCGGATATGGAAGAAAAGATAAAAAATACAAATTACAGAATTTCCTCGGCGGTGATTAAACGTCTGCCGAGATACTTCCGCTACTTGCGTGAACTGCTTGAAGCGGGAACTATGAGAATCTCCTCCGGCGAACTCTCGAAGATGATGAACGTCACGGCATCGCAGATACGTCAGGATCTCAACTGCTTCGGCGGCTTCGGTCAACAGGGATACGGATACAACGTCAAGTACCTCTACACCAAAATCAGCGAGATCTTAGGTGTTGACAAGGAATATCGCGCGGTCATTGTCGGTGCGGGACATCTCGGAATGGCGCTTGTGGGCAGCCCCATGTTTGCAAAGCGCGGCGTAACTCTCGCGGCTCTGTTTGACAATTCTCCCGACCTTGTCGGCAAGGATTACGGTGCGCTGCACATTTACGACGCGGCCGAACTTGAAAACTACATCAAAAACAACAACATTGACATCGCGGTGCTTACACTTCCGCGCGCATACGCAAAGGAAACCGCCCAGCGTCTTGCCAATCTCGGCATAAAGGGCATATGGAACTTCACCAATGTCGAACTTCAGTTTGAAGACCTTGGTACCGTCGTTCAGAACGTACATATCGGCGACTCGCTTATGCAGCTTACATACCGCATAGGCAGTGCAGAGGAGAAGTAACCGTGAAACTGAATATCAAAAAAGGCGAAGAAACACTCTGCGTGCCTAAAAGTTGCCTCAGTGTGCTGTTAGATGCCGACGCGTGCGACCTTCGCGTGCTTTTGTACGCGGCGGGGGCAGAGTCAGGCGGCGAAGAACTTGACACAAAAAAAGCCGCCGACGACCTGCAGGTAAGCGAAGGTGAGGTAAAATCCTCGCTCAAATTCTGGTTCGGTGCGGGCGTTCTCAAAAAGAAGGCTCAAAAAAAGGCGGCAGTCAAAGAAGAGACCGCCGAGGAACCCAAAAAAGCGACACGCGCACGCCGCGCACTGCCCGAAAAGCGCACTGCAACCTTTACCGCAAACGAACTTTGCGAGATAGCCGAGGTCAACGAGGAGTTCAAAGTCCTGCTTGACGCGGCACAGCAGACCGCGGGCTGGATTTTCAACACCTCTGAAATCGAAATAATCGCATCGCTTTACTCAAACCTTATGCTTCCCGGCGAATATATACTCGCGCTCATAGGCTACTACGTCTGCCGCCGCGAAAAGCCGCTGCGCTATCTTGAAAGAGTGGCGTACACACTTATCGACGAGGGCATAGACACCCCCGACGCGCTTGAAGAAAAACTTCGCTGGCTCGAAAAGTTTGAGGGCAGGGCGGGAAAGGTTCGCACATTGTTCGGTCTCGGCGGGCGCAACTTTACCAAAAAGGAAGAAGCCTTTCTTGCCGACTGGTTTGACGTTTACAACGTCAGCGACGAAATGCTGAAAGAAGCATATGAGATAACCGTCAACAACACAGGCAAAGCGTCTCTCAGTTATGCAAATTCCATTCTCAAAAGTTGGCATGAAGACGGCATTAAAACCCCCCTCGATATAAAGAAGAAGGACGCGCCCCGTGCGAGCCCGCCGAAAACCACACGCTCGGGTACGGCTACCGCGCGCAGTTTCAATGTTGACGACGCATTGACAAAGGCGCTTGAACGTTCCTACAACGGAGATAAAAAATGAGTTTTAACAGTAAAAACTATTATGAACTGCGCGAGGCTTTTGAGAAAAAGCACCTCGATGCCGCGGCGAAAGCCGAGGCACGCCGCCATGCCCTTTGGGAAAAAATTGAGGGCGTGCGCGAGATAGACGAGGCACTCACGCTCACCGCGTCCCGCATTTTCGGCGCGGCGCTCGGCGGCAAAGAAGCACTTGAAAAACGCATGGCGGAAATCAAAAAAGACACCGCAGACCTCCGCGACGCGCGCGCTATCCTGCTCCAAAAATCAGGCTACCCCGCCGATTACAGCGACGTCAAATACGACTGCGAAAAGTGCCGTGACCTCGGTTTTGTCGAGACAAAAATGTGCGACTGCTTCCGCCGCGCACTCATTCTCAAAGGCTACGAAACGTCGGGTCTCGGCGCGCTTATCGGCCGTCAGACGTTTGAAAACTTCTCGCTTGACTATTTTAGCGGCGACGACCGCGTGCGTATGAAGCAAAACTTCGACATCGTCAAAAACTTTGCCGAAAACTTTTCCAAAAACAGCACGTCGCTCCTCTTTATGGGCGGCACCGGGCTCGGAAAGACCCACCTTTCAAGCGCACTCGCAAAAGTGGTCATAGACAGCGGCCACGATGTGCTTTACACCTCCGCGCTGAATATGATATCCGATTTTGAGAATGCTAAGTTCAAGGGAGAGGGAGACACCCACCGTTACTTTTCGGCGGAACTGCTTATCATAGACGACCTCGGAGCCGAGGGCAACGGTGCCTACACCGAGTCATTCGTGTACAACATCATCGACACCCGCATCTGCAAAGGACTGCCCACCGTGGTAAGCACAAACCTCACCGCGCATGAACTGTCCGCAAGATACGGCGAACGCATCTTCAGCCGCCTTTTCGGTGTATATCAACCCCTCGTATTCTGCGGCGAAGATGTTCGTTTTAAAAAATAAAAAATCCCCCGCAATTTGCCAAAGGCAAATTGCTACCTAAACCTGCCGCAAAGCGGCAGATTTCACCGACGCTGCGCGTCGATTTCATCCGCCCGCAGGCGGATTTCACAAATCCCGAAGGGATTTATTTCACTGTCAGCATTTGCACACAAATGCTGACCACACAGAGTAGACCTATGCGCGTGAAGTGCCGTTTTGACGGGGAGTTGCAAAACGGACGAAGGCAAAATCCACGCATTGCCGCGGTGCATATGTCGCATCCCGCTGAAACAACGGGAAGTACTCTATTTTAAAAATAGGAGACTTCAAAAATGAAAATTAATACCAAACTTCTTGTTCGTCTTGCGCTGCTCAGCGCGATCAGCCTCATTTTAGGCAAATTCTTAAGCTTTAAACTCGAACCGTGGGGGCGCGTCAGCCTTGAAAATCTCACGGTTATCATGGCGGGATACCTTTACGGCCCGCTCGCGGGAATTATCACAGGCGCTGTCGCCGATATTGTAGGCTGCTTTGCTTACGGATATGCGATAAATCCGATAATCACTGTCGGTGCGGCAATGGTCGGCGGATACGCGGGCATGTTTGGACAAAACGGTATTTTAAAAAAGCCGCGGCTTTATCTTTCGGTTATCGCCGCGCACGCCGTAGGCTCACTGCTTATAAAGAGCCTCGGTATCTATCTTTACTACGCAACGCCCTTTGAAACGCTTATACTGCGTCTGCCGATATATATTGTGACAGGCGCCGTCGAATACATTATTCTCAGCATAATTATGAGAAACCGCGGACTAAGAGCGCTTATGGAGAACTGACATGACTTACACACAGGCAATTGAATACATCCACTCGGTCTCCTGGCGCGGCAGTGTCCCCGGACTTTCACGCATAGAAGAACTTTCCCGCCGCATGGGCAACCCCGAAAAGGGACTTCGCTTTATACACATCGGCGGCACCAACGGCAAGGGAAGCACGTCCGCGTACCTCACAGCGGTGCTCCGCGCCGCGGGCTACACCGTCGGCACGTTTACGTCGCCCTATGTGCGCACTTTCAACGAGCGCATTGCGATAAACGGCGAGCCGGTTTCAAACTATTTGCTTGCAAAGGCGGTTGAAGCCGCAAAGCCGCACGCCGATGCCATGGAAGACAGACCCACCGAGTTTGAACTTATTACCGCGGTCGGATTTGAGATATTCCGCCGCAAAAAGGTCGATGTCGTCGTGCTTGAAGTAGGGCTCGGCGGACGTTTCGACTCGACAAACATCATTGAAAATCCGCTTGCTTCTCTCGTCACGGGCATTGCGTTTGACCATATGCAATTGCTCGGTGACACGCTCGGCAAAATCGCATGGGAAAAGGCAGGTATCATCAAGGAAGGTTGCCCCGCGGTAACGGCGCGCCTTGCCGATGAAGCGGCAGAGGTAATCGCTGCCGAGGCAAAAGAGAAAAATTCGACCGTAACCGTTGTTGACCCGGAGAAAATAGTTGTTCATTCGGACACGCTGGACGGCATCGTAATGGACTACGGCGAGTATAAAAACATAAAAACCTCGCTTATCGGCGGCTATCAGCCGCGCAACATCGCGCTTGTCATTGAGGCGGTGAAAACGCTGAATACACGCGGACTTGACGTAAACCGCGACGCGCTTTACAGCGGCATCGCCGCCGCAAAGTGGCCCGCAAGGTTTGAACTGCTTTCGCGCGACCCCATCGCCGTTTTCGACGGCGGACACAATGAGGAAGGCGTTCGCGCCGCAATTGACACCGCCGCGCGCGTGTTCGGCGGCAAAAAGGTCGTGCTGCTCACAGGCGTCATGGCGGACAAGGCATACGACGGCATGGTGGATATCATCGCCCCGGCGGTAGAAGAAGTGTTCACCCTCAAAGTGGACAACCCCCGCGCCCTCGATGCCGCATCCCTCGCCGCGGATTATGAAAATCACGGCGTAAAAGCGACTGCAAATGATAACATCTCCGTCTCTCTCGCAGCGGCGAGAAAAAGGGCAAAGGAACTCGGCTTGCCGCTGCTTATACTCGGTTCGCTGTATTTATATAAGGATGTGTATAAGAAGTTTTAGGTGCAGAGGATAGTTATATTTCAAGCAGACATCTCCGCCCGAGATCCTTCGCTTGCGCTCAAGGATGACAAGGGCGGGATTAATCAAGGCGCTAAAAAAGGCTTATTTTATCGCATTGCAACAACCCCCGCTTGTCATCCTCGAACGTAGCGTAGCGAAGTGAAGGATCTTGCGGGGAGATGTCTGTAACATAAACACTAAATTCTCACCCCATTCATGTGAACAATTTCTGATATCTCTTGACATGGTTTTGGAAACCACATTATAATATTGTAGACTAATATTTGGAGGAAAACTCTATGGCATATACGCTCGGAATTGATATCGGTTCAACGACCGTCAAGGTCGTTTTACTGCGTGACCGCGAGCCGATTTTTGAAAAATACGAGCGGCACTATTCCGCTGTTCGCGAAAAAACCGACGAAATTTTACAACAGGCGGCACCGCTACTCGGCGGCGCACCCTTTAAAGTTGCAATATCCGGCAGTGCGGGTCTCGGACTTGCTACCGAGGCAGGACTGCCTTTTGTGCAGGAAGTTTACGCAACATCCCGCGTTGTCGAAGCGCTTGAACCCGACACTTCCTGCGTTATTGAACTCGGCGGCGAGGATGCAAAGATAATCTTCTTTGACGGCGGCATAGACGAGCGCATGAACGGCACATGTGCAGGCGGTACGGGCGCGTTTATCGACCAGATGGCAACACTGCTTGACGTTGACGCGGACGAACTTGACCGTATGAGCCTTGAGGCAAAGCGCATTTACCCGATAGCATCCCGCTGCGGCGTGTTTGCAAAGACCGACATTCAGCCGCTTCTCAATCAGGGCGCAAGCAAAAACGATGTCGCAATGAGCATTTACAAGGCTGTTGTAAACCAGACTATAGCGGGTCTTGCGCAGGGCAAAAAGATACGCGGCAAGGTGCTTTTCCTCGGCGGTCCGCTTTATTATTGCAAGGGACTTCGCAAGTGCTTTGCCGAGACGCTCGGACTTGATGAGGAGCATGCGGTGTTCCCCTCGTTTGCACGTTTTTCTGTTGCAATGGGCGCGGCAATTTATTCCGAAAACGTTGACGGTGAATACACCATAGACGACATCCTCTCGCGCATCCGCACCGCAAAAGCCGTGCAGACCGCAGAACTTCTCGAACCGCTGTTCAGCGGTGCAGAGGAATACGGATACTTCCGTGCGCGCCATCAGAAAAACTCCGTAAAGCGCGGCGATATCGCCTCCTACACGGGCGACGCATATCTCGGAATTGACTGTGGCTCCACCACCACCAAACTTGCGCTCATTTCGAGCGACAAGGAACTTCTATATACATATTACGCCTCCAACAAGGGAGACCCTGTCGAAATAGTGCGCGAGCAACTCGAAAAAATTTACTGTGAGTGCGGTGACCGCATAAAAATCAAGGGCAGCGCCGTCACGGGCTACGGCGAAGAACTTATCAAAAACGCATTCAACATTGACTTCGGCATGGTTGAGACTATTGCCCACTTCACTGCGGCGAAATTCTTCATGCCCGATGTCAACTTCATACTTGACATCGGCGGACAGGACATCAAGTGCTTCCGCATCAAAAACGGCGCCATTGACAGCATCATGCTCAACGAAGCATGCTCGTCGGGTTGCGGCTCCTTCCTTGAAACCTTTGCAAAGTCGCTCGGCTGTTCCATTGAGGAGTTCGCAACGCGCGGACTGTTTGCAAAACGCCCCGTTGACCTCGGCTCGCGCTGCACAGTGTTTATGAACTCGTCGGTAAAGCAGGCGCAAAAGGACGGCGCAACGCTTGAAGACATTTCCGCGGGACTTTCGATAAGCGTTGTCAAAAACGCACTCTATAAGGTTATCCGCGTTGCCAGCGCCGAGGAACTCGGCAAAAACGTCGTGGTGCAGGGCGGTACGTTCTATAACGACGCGGTTCTCCGCGCGTTTGAAAAGGAACTCGGCACCGAGGTCGTCCGCCCCGATATCGCGGGTCTCATGGGCGCGTTCGGCGCGGCACTTTACTCAATGCGTGCGGCCAAGAGTACAATTATTTCTCCCGCAGACCTTAAAAACTTTACTCATACCGCAAAAGCAACCGTCTGCAAGGGTTGCACCAACAACTGCTCATTGACCGTCAACACATTCGCCGACGGACGCAAGTTCATTTCGGGTAACCGCTGTGAAAAGGGCGCGGGAATAAAGTCGAGCGGCGAAAAACTTCCCAATCTCCATGAACAAAAGCGAAATATGCTCGCCGAGTTCGGCGACGTCAATGGCACTCGCGGCGAAACCGTGGGTCTGCCCCTCTCGCTCGGCATGTTTGAACTGCTACCGCTCTGGCACACGTTCTTTAAGGAAATGGGATTTTCGGTAAAGGTGTCAAAAATGTCGACCCGTCGCACATACGAAAAGGGTCAGTTCTCCATCCCCTCCGACACCGCTTGTTACCCCGCAAAAATTATGCACGGCCACATCGCCGAACTGCTTGAGGATAAGGTGGATGCCATTTTCTACCCCTGCCTTACATACAACGTGGACGAGCATCTTTCGGATAACCACTACAATTGCCCCGTGGTTGCGTACTATTCCGAACTTCTGAGCGGCAATGTGGAAGAACTTTCGTCCATTAAGTTCCTCTATCCTTATCTCAATATCAATGACCAAAAAGAACTTGCCGCCGAACTTTATACCTTCCTTCGCACAAAGTTTGAAGGCATCAAAAAGCGCGATGTCAACCGCGCGGTAAAAGCGGCTTTCGCGGCGTACGAAAAGTTTGAACAAGGCGTGCGCGACGCGGGCGTGGCGGCTGTGAAATACGCACGCGAGCACGGCAAAAAGATAATGATTTTAGCAGGTCGCCCCTATCACATCGACAGCGAGATAGGCCACGGCATCGACGCGCTTGCAAACTCGTTCGGCTTTGTCGTCGTCAGCGAGGACAGCGTTTACCACCTTGCAAAAATGCGCCCTGTCGGCGTGCTTAACCAGTGGACATACCACTCACGTCTCTACGGCGCGTCCTTCTTCGCGTCCGAAAATAAGGATGTGCAGTTGGTCCAGCTCGTCTCATTCGGCTGCGGCGTCGATGCCATAACCACCGACGAAGTAAGAGCCATCCTCGAGAAAAATAGCAAACTCTACACGCAGATAAAAATTGACGAAATAGCCGGCCTCGGCGCGGTAAAGATACGCCTCCGCAGCCTCATCGGCGCAATCGAGGAAAAAGAGTAAACTTTTGTTTATGACACGCACTGACAATGTAGGGGCGATTATTAATCGCCCGCTTGTACAACATCTAATCTTGGCTTTTCGGGCGATTGATAATCGCCCCTACGGTTGGTGCTTTCCATTGACTTTCCAGAAAGGAAATTCCACATGACAGAGAAAAATTACGTTCCTTTTACCGAGGAAATGATAAGTGAATACACCATCCTCGCGCCGAATATGCTGCCGATACATTTCAACATCATCCTGCAGTTCATGCGCGATAAGGGTTACAAGGTCGACCTTCTCACCGAGGACGGTCCCGAGGTCGCGCAGACGGGTCTCAAATACGTTCACAACGACACGTGTTACCCCGCGATACTCGTTATCGGACAGTTTATGCGCGCCATTGAAAGCGGCAAGTACGACCCGCACAAGGTCGCGCTCATCTACTTTCAGACAGGCGGCGGCTGCCGCGCGTCAAACTACATATTCCTGCTCCGCAAGGCACTTGCAAAGGCGGGTTACGATTACGTCCCCGTAATTTCGATAAGTTTTGACGGACTTGAAAAGCACCCAGGTTTCAAAATCAATATTCCCACATGGTACAAACTGCTTTACGGCATTATGTACGCCGACCTCATTATGGCGCTCACCGAGCAGGTCAAACCCTATGAGAAAAACAAGGGCGACGCGGCGGCGCTTGCAAACAAACTTTCGCTCGAAGTTGCCGAGCATATGCGCGGCGGTGTCGGCGGCAAGCGCACCGATGAAATGATGCGCGAAATTGTAAAGCGGTTCACAAAGATAGAGCAGGACAGAAGCGTTAAAAAGCCGCGCGTCGGCATAGTCGGCGAAATTTATGTCAAGTTCTCCCCCTTAGGTAACAACAATCTCGGCGATTTCCTCGTTGAAAACGGCGCCGAAGTCGTTCTCCCGGGACTTATGAACTTCATGCTCTACTGTGTATATAATAAAGTTGAAGATTACGAACTTTATCACCGCGGCAATTGGATAGTTTACAAGGCGGTAAAATTCGCGTTCAAGTTCCTGCTCTCAAAGCAGGCGAAAATGGCGGAGCTCATCGAGGAAAGCGGAATGTTCCGCTCGTCCGAGTCGTTTGATGAGGTTGTAAAAATTGCGGAAAAGTGCATCGGCCGCGGCTGTAAAATGGGCGAAGGCTGGCTTCTTCCCGCGGAAATGCTTTCCCTCGCCGAACACGGCACGCCCAACATCGTCTGCACCCAGCCGTTCGGATGCTTGCCTAACCACATCTGCGGCAAGGGCATGATGCGACCGATTAAGGAGCATTACCCGCACGCCAACATCATCGCCGTTGACTACGACGCATCCGCATCCCGCGTAAATCAGGAAAACCGCATAAAACTCATGCTCGCCAACGCAAAAGTTGTCGAAGAGGCGAAGTAAATCAACAGATGTGTTACTAACATCTCCGCCCGAGATCGCAACGCTGACGCTCAAGGATGACAAGGGCGGGATTTAACAAAGGCTAATAATACAAACCCGTAGGGGCGATTAGTAATCGCCCGTTTGTACGACATCTAATCTCTGCTTTCGGGTGATTAGTAATCGCCCCTACGATGTTTGTCGGTCGCCGTTTTCTGTGCTAAACCTTATTTTCACTTCCAAATCGGAGTAAACGATGTTCTCACTTTTACTTGCAATAATATACATGGCTTTCATCAGCCTTGGACTGCCCGATTCACTTCTCGGGTCGGCGTGGCCCATACTTTACACCGAACTTTCGGTGCCGATGTCCTTTGCGGGCATCGTCACAATGATAATTTCGGGTTGTACCATTGTTTCAAGCCTTGCATCGGACAAGGTCACGCGCAGGTTCGGAACGGGTACCGTCACTGCTGTCAGCGTTCTTATGACCACGGCTGCGCTGTTGGGATTTTCCGTGTCGGATAAGTTCTGGATGCTCTGTGTTTTCGCCGTGCCTTATGGGCTTGGCGCGGGAGCCATTGACGCGGCGCTCAACAACTACGTCGCCGTCCACTATTCCGCGCGTCACATGAGTTGGCTCCATGCAATGTGGGGTGTCGGCGTCACGATAAGTCCATACATTATGAGCGCATGTCTTACGGGCGGTCACGGCTGGCAAAGCGGTTACCGCACCGTGTCGGTAATTCAGGCGGTGCTTACCCTTTGCTTGTTTCTATCGCTCCCGCTTTGGAAAAAAAGGCAGAGTACATCTGCCGAAACCGAGAAAAAGCCGCGCGAGAAGAATGTTTTTAAAATCAAAGGCGTCACCGCGGTGCTCATTTGTTTCTTCGGTTATTGCGCGCTTGAAAGCACGGCGGGATTCTGGGCAAGCAGTTATCTTGTGGTTGCCCGCGGCATTGACGAAAACACCGCCGCCCGCTTTGCGGCGCTCTTTTACCTCGGCATCACCGTCGGACGCTTTCTTTGCGGCTTTGTCGCCGATAAACTTGGCGACCGCATGCTTATCCGCATAGGACTTGCGGTAATTTCAGTCGGCATTGTCTGTGTCGGTCTTCCGCTCGGCATCGACGCGGTCGCACTTGCGGGACTTGTAGTCATAGGATTTGGCTGTGCGCCTATCTATCCGTCGATAATTCATTCCACGCCGCACAACTTCGGCGAGGAAAACTCACAGAAAATCGTCGGTATACAGATGGCAAGCGCCTATGTCGGCAGCACGGTAATGCCGCCGCTCTTCGGCGCGATATGCGAACTTCTTCCCATGTCCGTATACCCCGCCTATCTTGCAATTTTCGCCGTCTTGATGATAGTAATGAGCGAAAAACTTAACAGATTGGTAAAATAAAATATAAAAGTACTCCTAAAAAATCGGCATGGTCGTATTAACGGCTATGCCTTTTTCTTACTCAAAAAAATTAGAAAAATTTTCATTTACCTATTGACAAGGTAGGTAATGTGTGCTATTCTAATACCAATCCAAACGATAGTTAAATCACAAAGAAAGGAGAACACGGTTATGGCAAAGTTCAACTCCACCACTGCTATGATGGGGATGTGCATGCGGATTTGCTGTATGTGCATGACTTCTTGCGCGTTTGTTTCCGATCTGTTCTCCGTTTCAAAGGCTGAACACGCTGCCGCATAAATTTGCGGAAATTACGTGACTGTTACCGGGAGACTTTATCGGAGTCTTTCGGTTTTAATTTTTTGTAAGGCAGGTAATTAACCTATGGAAAAATATTTTGAAAAACTGGTAAGAGCCAATTTCCGATTCGGACGAATGTGCCGATGTAAGACACGGTAAAACAACATAAAATATATAATCTGTCATCGCCGACACTCAAAGCGGCTTTGACATTGTAAAAGAAACTTTCATAAGATACATAAGGAGATAATAATCATGAAAAAGATAATTTCACTTTTACTTATTGCGGTTTTCGCACTCACCGTTGCCTTTTCCTTTACCGCTTGCGGCGGCAATGATGCGCCGACTGTTGCGATCCCCAACGATACCACCAATGAGGCAAGAGCATTGCTTCTGCTTGAAGACCTGGGACTTATCAAACTGAAGTCGGGCGCAGGCATCACCGCTACACCTCTTGACATTGAAGAGAATCCTTATAACATCGAATTCAAAGAAGTAGAAGCCGCACAGCTTCCCAACGTACTTCGCGATGTTGACTATGCGGTTATCAATTCCAACTATGCAATAGAAGCAGACCTTAACCCCACCGAGGACGCGCTCGGCCTTGAAGGTTCTTCCTCCGCTTACGGCAACATCCTTGCCGTAAAAGAGGGCAATGAAAATTCGGATATCATAAGAGCGCTCAAAGCCGCTCTCGAAAGCAAGCAGGTAGCCGACTTCATTGCTTCTGAATATGATGGAGCAGTGGTATCCGTTGTGGATAATCCCACTGACGGCTATGATTCTTCTGTTGATTATGCCGCCCTTGCGGGAAAAACCGTTACCGTTGCGGCTTCGCCCACTCCTCATGCGGAGATTCTCGGCGTTGTAAAAGCTATACTGGCAGAAAAGGACATCACCCTTGAAATCAGAGAATTTACCGATTATGTTCAGCCCAACAACGTAGTTGAGAGCGGCGAGATCGACGCTAACTACTTCCAGCATGTTCCTTACCTTGACGATTTCAATAAAGAAAACGGAACTCACATTGTGTCTGTGGCATCGATTCACGTGGAGCCTCTCGGCATTTACGGCGGCAAGCAGACATCTCTTGATGCAATCAAATAAAAGACGTAGAAATTGCCCGGCGGAGCGCTTCGCATCTGCTTGGTAAATACCGGAGGCTACTATGATAGAGATTAAAAACGTATCTAAACAGTTTAATACGGCTGACGGTTCTGTCGAAGCGCTGAAAAATGTGTCAATTTCTATTCTGGACGGCGATATATTCGGTATTATCGGAATGAGCGGTGCCGGAAAAAGCACCCTTGTACGGTGCATCAATATGTTGGAGCGTCCCACCGAAGGCAGCATTGAAATAGACGGCGTTGACATTTGTGAACTGTCCGAAAGAGATTTGAGAAACGTGCGCAGAGAGATAACCATGATTTTTCAAGGCTTTAATCTTTTGATGCAGCGGAACTGTCTCAAAAATGTGTGTTTCCCTTTGGAACTCGCGGGTAAAAGCAAAGCCGAGGCGAAAAAAAGAGCACTCGAATTGCTCGATATTGTCGGCCTTGGTGACAAAGCCAATGCCTATCCCGCGCAGCTTTCGGGCGGTCAGCAGCAAAGAGTTGCCATTGCCCGCGCGCTTGCTACAGACCCAAAAGTTCTGCTTTGTGACGAAGCCACAAGTGCCCTTGACCCGACCACTACCAATTCTATCCTGGAACTTATCCGCAGTATAAATGAAAAACTCGGTATTACCGTTATTATCATCACGCACCAGATGAGTGTGGTCGAAAGTATTTGCAAGCATGTTGCAATATTAGACGGCGGTGAGGTTGCAGAGCAAGGCGAGGTTACGGAGGTGTTTTCGCATCCGAAGTCAGAAGCCGCAAGGCGGCTTGTGTTCCCCGAGGGCAATTCCGATTTGTTTGTTGCGGATATGTCCGGACAGAGGTTCATTCGTGTTATTTTCAACGGTGCAGAAGCCACCGGCTCGCCGCTTATTGCAAGAATGGCGGTTGAAAAAGGGATTGAAGCAAGCATTGCTTACGCTTCAACCAAAAGCATCGGCGGAAAAGCATACGGTTCTATGCTGCTCGGCATTGCGGGCGATGATAAAGATGTGCGCACCGCAATCGAATACTTGACAGGCACTCCGGATGTAATTGCCGAGGAGGTGACAGTAAATGTTTGACAAACTTTTATCTTCGGAAACGCTGAGTGAAGCATGGCGAATTATTGAAGCCGAGTTTCTGACCGCGATTTTTGAAACTGTCTATGTGACACTTCTTGCAACGGCGTTTGCTGTTCTTATCGGCCTGCCGCTCGGCGTGCTGCTTGTCGTCGGAGAAAAAGACGGCGTTTTCCCGCTTCCTAAGTTGCTGTTGCGGACTATCAACGTAATCATAAATCTGCTTCGCTCCGTCCCCTTTTTGATTTTGATGATTCTGGTCTTTCCTCTTACCAGGCTCATTGTCGGAACAGTAGTTGGTACTACCGCTTCCATTGTGCCGCTTGTCATCGCAGCCTTCCCCTTTGTGGCAAGACTTGCGGAAAGCAGTCTGAGAGAGATAAACCCCAATACAATTGAGATGGCACAGAGCATGGGCGCTTCGCCTCTGCAGATTATAACCAAGGTAATGATACCGGAAAGTATCCCGTCCCTCATTTCAAATGCCACTATTGCCGTGACCACCATTCTCGGCTATTCGGCAATGAGCGGCATTATCGGCGGCGGCGGACTTGGAAAAATCGCCATCAACTACGGTTATTACCGATACAAATACTTGATTATGATAGCGGCGGTCGTACTGCTTATCATTCTGGTACAGATATTCCAGAGTGTGGGCACTCGGCTTGCGGCAAAAGCGGATAAACGTTTAAAGAAAAAATCCACTTGAGTCAGGAGGCTCGAAACGGCATGGGTCTGAATTTCGATTTTATAGTCAAATATTTGCCTTGGTATGTTGACGCGGCGATATTGACTGTGAGAGTTGCTTTTCTCGGAATTCTGTTTTCGCTGGTTGTCGGAATTATATGCTCGGCAGTGCAGTATTATCATATTCCGGTCATACGCACAATAGTTTCCGTGTATATAGAAATAAGTCGGAATACGCCGCTGCTTGTGCAGTTATTCTTCCTTTATTTCGGGCTTCCGAAAATCGGAATTCTTTTGAGCGCGGAGACCTGCGCTGTTGTGGGGCTGACTTTCCTCGGCGGCAGTTATATGTCGGAGTCCATACGCAGCGGTCTTGAATCTGTGGAGAAATCACAGATTGAATCTGCCGCAAGTCTCGGAATGGGGAAAGTCCTTACAATGAAAGAGGTCATTTTTCCGCAGGCGCTTGCCGTATCCGTTCCGGGGATATGCGCCAATGTGATTTTTTTGATAAAAGAGACCTCGGTTGTCAGCGGAATCGCTCTGGCAGACCTGATGTATGTTGCAAACGACCTCATCGGTCTTTACTACGAGACCGATGAAACGCTGATTATGCTGGTGTTGTTTTACCTTATCATTCTGCTTCCGATTTCTGCTTTTGCAAGTTTTATCGAGAGGAGGCTGAGATATGCGGGATTCGGGAATTAATGTGCTTTTTCTGGGCAAAAATTTTCTTCGCCTGCTCGAAGGTCTCGGAGTAACGCTTCGCATAAGTTTGATTGCGGTGCTTTTGTCTCTGCCGCTCGGAATTCTGCTCGGAATGTTCATGACGCTGAAAAATCCGGTTTCAAAGGCGATAAGCCGCATATATTTGGAATTTATCCGTATTATGCCGCAACTTGTACTTTTGTTTATCGCGTATTTCGGCGTAACAAGAATGTTTGGCTGGAATCTTTCCGCAGATGTGAGTGCTGTTATTGTGTTCACTCTGTGGGGAACTGCCGAGATGGGCGACCTGGTACGCGGCGCACTCATCAGCATCCCGCGTCACCAGTATGACAGTGCCGCGGCGCTCGGAATGACTAAGGTGCAGACATTTATTCATGTCGTTGTTCCTCAGACGATGCGCAGACTGATTCCGCTTACCATAAATTTAACTACCCGAATGATAAAAACGACAAGCCTTGTTGTGCTTATCGGTATGACAGAGGTTCTGAAGGTCGGAAAGCAGATTATCGATGCCAACCGATTTGAATATCCCACGGCTGCGCTGTGGATATACGGGGTGATATTTTTGCTGTATTTTCTTGCGTGCTGGCCGATATCCATGCTGGCAAAAAAACTTGAAAAGCGTTGGAGGTAACGGTTAAGTGGAAGAAAGAATACAACTTAAGGTCAAAGGCCTTGTAAAACGTTTCGGCAGCGAGACAGTTCTTGACGGCATTGACCTCGACGTTCACAAGGGAGAGGTCGTTGTGGTGCTCGGTCCGTCCGGATGCGGAAAAAGTACGCTTTTGCGATGTATGAACGGTCTGGAGTCTCTGAGTGAAGGCAATATATTTTTAGACGGTGAAGAGGTATCTTCAAGCGGTAAGAAAATCACTATGCTTCGGCAGAAGATAGGCATGGTTTTTCAAAGTTATGACCTTTTTCCGCACAAGAATATTATGGACAATATTACATTGGCTCCCGTCAAGGTGCAAAAACGCCCTAAAAAAGATGTTGAGAGCCAGGCCGAAAAACTTTTAAAGCGAGTAGGCCTTTGGGAAAAGCGGAAATCTTATCCGAGAGAACTTTCGGGCGGTCAAAAACAACGTGTGGCAATAATCCGCGCGCTGTGTATGAACCCCGAGGTAATGCTTTTTGACGAGGTTACCGCCGCGCTTGACCCTGAGATGGTCAGAGAAGTCTTGGATGTTATGCTTGAACTTGCCGACGGCGGCATGACAATGGTTATTGTCACTCACGAAATGCAGTTTGCACGTGCTATTGCCGACCGCGTTATATTCCTTGACGGCGGAAACATTGTTGAGGACCTACCTCCCGAAGAATTTTTTACCGCTCCCAAAACACAGCGGGCAAAGGATTTCCTGCAAACCTTTGCTTATGAAAAACGCAGGACTGATACAAACTAAAACGGCAATATGCCGCTATTTTGAAAGAAGGAATTTCTTATGAAACGCAAAAACCTTTTTGTTAAACTTATTACCTGGTCTATTGCCGCTTTGCTTTTGGCAGGCAGTCTTGCAGGCTGCGGCGGCAATGACGGTTCTGCCGCGACCTTCCGCACTCTTGACGAAATCAAAGAGAGCGGAAAAGTGGTTATAGGTGTATTCAGCGATAAAGCACCATTCGGATATGTCGATGAAAACGGCGATTATCAGGGCTACGACGTTTATTTTGCAGAGCGTATTGCAAAGGACCTCGGAGTAGAGGTCGAATATGTTTCCACCGCTCCAGCAAGCCGCGTTGAATATGTTGCGACAGGCAAGGTAGATATTATTCTTGCAAACTTCACCGTGACAGAGGAGAGGGCACAGCAGGTCGACTTTGCACTGCCTTATATGAAGGTAAAACTCGGCGTTGTTTCTCCCGATAACGCACTCATTACCGATGCGGAGCAACTTAACGGCAAGACTTTGATTGTTGTAAAGGGCACCACCGCCGAAACATATTTTGAAAAGAATTATCCCAATGTTAATTTGCAGAAATACGACGAATATGCCGATGCTTACAATGCACTGCTTGACGGACGCGGCGATGCTTTCTCCACCGATAACACCGAGGTTCTTGCCTGGGCAATTCAAAACCCCGGTTTTACCGTAGGAATTGATGCGCTCGGCAACGCAGATACCATTGCTCCCGCGGTTCAGAAGGGCAATACCACACTTCTCGATTGGCTCAACGATGAAATTGCAGCGCTCGGTGAAGAAAACTTCTTCCATGCCGATTACGCCGCAACTCTTGCGTCAGTTTACGGCGATGCCGCAAATCCCGATAACCTTGTTGTTGAGGGCGGCAAAGTGGAATAATCAAAAAATACCTGCATTATCGTAACGCGGCGGAATGGAGATTGATATGAAAAAGGCACTTATTGCCATGAGCGGCGGAGTGGATTCTTCACTTGCGGCAAAACTGATGATAGACCGTGGCTTTGAATGTATCGGCTGCACGATGAAACTGTACAGTAATGAAGATATAGGGCTGGAACGGTCGCGTACCTGCTGTTCTCTTGACGATGTGCAGGACGCCCGCAGTGTCGCATACAAGTTGGGCATGCCTTTTTATGTGTTTAATTTTACCGACGCTTTCCGTGATAAGGTCATACGCAAATTTATCGAAAGTTATGAAAAAGGAATTACCCCAAACCCCTGCATCGACTGCAACCGATATATGAAGTTTGACAAGCTTTATGACAGGGCAAAGATTCTTGACTGTGATTATATCGTAACAGGCCACTATGCGAGGATTGAAAAAAAGGACGGTAAATTCCTGCTGAAAAAGGCGCTTGACGAAACAAAAGACCAGAGTTATGTGCTGTATGCCATGACTCAACAGCAACTTGCTCGCACCGTCTTTCCTCTCGGTGATATGAGAAAAAGCGAAGTTCGTGACATCGCTGAGCAAAACGGGTTTGTCAATGCTGACAAACCCGACAGTCAGGATATATGTTTTGTGCCGGACGGCGATTATGCAAGCATTATCGAGCTGCACACCGAAAGCAAAACTGTTTGCGGAAATTTTGTAGATAGGCAGGGGAATGTCCTCGGCAAACACAAAGGCGTTATTCACTATACGATAGGACAGAGAAAAGGTCTCGGGATTTCAAGTACAGCTCCGCTGTATGTTTGCGAGATATGCCCGCAAAGCGGCGATATCGTTCTCGGCAGTAACAGCGACCTGTTGAAAACAGAAGCGGATGTGTCCGAATTTAACTGGATAAGCGGCACCGTACCGCAGGGAAAATTCCGATGCAAGGTGAAAATACGCTACCGTCAGGCAGAGCGATGGGCTACCGTAACACCCACGGGTGCAGATTCGGTTCATATTTCCTTTGATGAACCGCAGCGCGCGGTTACACCGGGGCAGGCGGCGGTTTTGTATGACGGTGATATCGTTCTCGGCGGAGGAACAATAAAAGTACAGAGGTAATAAACATGATGATATCAACGAGAGGCAGATACGCACTTCGGGTTTTGATCGATCTCGCAGAGCATGCGGGCGACGGGTATATTCCGATGAAACAAGTCGCCGCGAGACAGGGTATATCGTTAAAGTATCTTGAACAAATCATTCCCGCGCTGTCGAAAAAAGGATTTGTTGAAGGTGTGCATGGCAAAGGCGGCGGATACCGTCTTGTAAAGGCGCCCGAGGATTGCCGCGTGGGAGATATTCTGCGGCTGACAGAGGGCGACCTTGCTCCGGTTGCGTGCCTTGAATGCGGGGCGAAAATCTGTGACAGAGCGTACGAGTGCCGCACCTATCCTATGTGGACGGGGTTTCACCGGATCGTCAACAATTATTTTGACGGCATAACGCTTGCAGATGTTATTAAGACGGATATGTCAGATAATTATTCGATATAAAAAAACAACGGCGGAGTGATATGCACCCCAAAAGTTAGACACTTTTGGAGGTGCATATTTTTTATTATGGGAAAGAAAGGACAAGAATATAAAAGATACTCGGCAGAATTCAAAATATCTGTTATAATGGATATGCGAGAACACCATTTGGGGCTCA
>JAFTXX010000029.1 GCA_017461475.1 Clostridia bacterium | reverse complement strand
GAGACCTGCGATACAAGCGTATCGTGTTATGCAGCGGCAGCAATCAAGGCACCGAGCGGCATAACAACCTCCTTCAAGATACTCAGCTACGCATTGCTTGACTACATTGATGAAGCAAACACTTATTTCGGTAACTGATCAGTAATAAAAAAGCACCTTCGGGTGCTTTTTTATTATTTTCCTGAAAAATATAAAAATTTTAAAAAAATATTGACAATTTGTACAATTTGTGATATGATTTAAGCGTATATATTATGAGATATCGTGATGGAGGATTATTAACAATGAAATACACTACTCCTGTAGCTGAACTCGTTGCTTTTGAGGCAGTATCTGTTATTCTTAGCTCTACAGATGAAACTTCTGTTTCAAGATGCGAGTGGGAAACTCCCGATCTTTAATCCTGAAAGAGGCGGCTATTAAGCCGTCTCTTTTAATATATTGGAGTTATTATGAAAAAGATTAGTATTATTTTAGTTTTCTCTTTAGTTATATCGTTGTTAATTGTCGGTTCTGTTTTTGCGGTTTCTTTTACCGATATCCCCGATGACGCATACTATGCGGATGCAGCGGAGCGCATGGCAGACAAAGGTATTTTATCAGGTTTTGGCGACGGTCGTTTTTATGGTGATTGGGAATTGACCAGAGCACAGTTTGCAGCACTCGCTTGCAAACTTCTCGGCAAGGTTGATGAGGCTACTGCTCTTGCAGGAAAAACCGCTTTTGCCGATGTTTACGAAAGCCATTGGTCCACTGGGTATGTAAACTATGCTGTTGCCAATAAGATTATTAATGGTGATGGAGACGGAAATTTTCGTCCAGACGATCCTGTTAAATATGAGGAAGCGATTAAAGTAATTATTTGTGTTCTTCAGCCTGATAACAATATTGTTATCGATTCCACAGATTGGGCAAAAAATTTTATTGCTGAAGCAGAGAAACTCGGACTTACCGATAATCTTATCGGTCAAAAGGGTGAGTTTATGAAGCGCAGTGACATAGCAGTCATTGCCGATGCTGCAATGGCTATATTGGAGAATAGAGGAGAAGATACTTCGGTAGAGACTACTACTGAGAAAGTCTCCGATTTTGAGCCTTCTCAGACCGCCACACCGGCGGAAACAACCGCTGAACCCGTGGAAACAACCGCTGAACATGCTGAAACAGAGAAGCCTGCAATTGTTAGACCGGAGCATGTTCCAAGCCAGTGGGAGACACCGGATCTTTAATATACGGAATTAATCTGCGTTTTTAATGCTTGGTGATCTTGAAATGGTCTTTGTTTACCGCAAAATGTATAACAGGTAAGACTACTCATATTTGATTGTGCAAAAAAACTTCTTGGTGAGGATAGAGTTACTATTATAAATGGTGATAAGCAAGTAATGAAACGATTAGGAGAAGCAAGTGAATATTCTATGTGAGCAGAATAAGAGTATAAAAATTGTTTTAAGCGAGCAGATTGCTCAGTATGGAGTTCAATACCGTCGTTTTTCATTTTGTGTGCCGATGATGGTCGATGGTCATTACGTAGCGTTTAATTCTTTGACCGGGGAATTTGTAGAACTTACTGCTAAAGAGTATGATATCGTTAACAGCGAGATAATTGATGATATTTGCGATGCTGAGCATTTGATAAAGAAATACTTTCTTGTTCCACTTGAGCACGATGACATTCAACTTGCTGATGAGGTGCGCAGCTTTTTAGACTTGTTTGAAAAAAAAGAGGGGTATAGATCATATACAATCTTTACCACCATGGCATGTAATGCAAGATGCTTTTATTGCTATGAATTTGGACGCCCACAAATATCTATGTCTTTGCAAACTGCAAATGATGTAGCAGAGTTTATTAAAAAAACTTGTAAAAAGAATAAAAAAATACGTTTAGCATGGTTCGGCGGAGAGCCGTTATGTAATTCTAAAGTCATTGATGTTATTACACAAGGACTTAAAAATAGCGGTATAGAGTTTATGTCTGTCATGACCACAAATGGGTATTTGTTTGATAAAACTTTGGCAGAAAAGGCGGCTAAAGATTGGAAACTTGAAAGAGTGCAAATTACTCTCGATGGAACAGAAGAAAACTATAATCGCATAAAAGCATATGTTAATGCAGAAGGTGTTAACCCCTTTGTAAAAGTTACAGATAATATCGAGTTTTTACTGAAACAAGATATTTCGGTAAACGTTAGAGTTAATCTGGGAATGCACAACAAAGACGATTTGCTTAAACTGGCGGATTGGTTAGCAGTTCGTTATGCCGGTTACGAAAAATTATGCGTGTATGCCACTCTCCTGTTTGATACCGATTTTAAAAAGCAGATTCTTGGAAATGAAAAATTCTTGCTTACGAAAGAACTTTTAGCATTTCAGCAGAAGTGCTTTGACGCAGGTATAAGAAGACCTCCCGTTCTTGAAGGTGGTATTAAAAGCCATGCTTGCATGGCTGATTCGTATGACACGGTTACAATTACTCCTGACGGTCATCTCGGAAAATGCGAGCATTTTTCCGAAGATGAGTACATTGGTGACATATATACCGGTGTAACAAACGTTGAAAAAGAGAATGAGTTTAAGGAAAAAGCAAATACTAAGGATATATGCACTGGCTGCAGTGTATATCCTGTATGTATAAAACTTAAAAAATGTCCTAACAACAGTAAGACTGTTTGTGACTCCGAAGACCGTTTGATCAAAGAAACCCAATTGCATAATATGATAGAGTATACTTTCAGGCATCTTCGAAAACAAAAAGAGAACTGAAGTTCTCTTAGATTATTTTGTTTATATTTTGAGGAGAGCGTTAGCTCTCCTTTTTACATACCTTTCTCAAAAAACTGTGGAAATTTTCATATTGGCGTGATATACTAATTAAAATGCTAATTTAAAATAAGGAAGAACGATGGTAAAAATCGAGAAACAAAAAGCGGAGAATGCGATTTTTCGCTTGGTGCAGGGGATGCTGCTTGGCGGAAGCGGGATTTTGCCCGGAGTCAGCGGGGGTGTATTGTGTGTTGTTTTTGGCATATACAAACCGCTGATGGAGGTGCTTTCGTCTCCTGTTAAGAAAATCAAAGAATATTGGAAAATGCTTTTGCCGATAGGCATTGGCGCTGTTTTTGGGTTTGTGCTTACGGTGAATGTGCTTGGCTCAATAATGGACGGCTACAAGGCGCTTGCAGAGTGCGTTTTTCTCGGACTCATTATTGGCACTATGCCGTCGCTTTACCGCACGGCGGGCAGGGAAAAGCGAACAAAGGCATCGTACGCCGCGCTTGTTCTAAGTTTTGTAACAGTTTTTTCGTGCCTTTTTATTCTCGAACATCTTCTATCTTTCTCGGTCACACCTACGTTTTTGTGGTTTGCCGCGGCAGGCGTTATATTTGGCATAAGCGTTGTGCTGCCGGGGCTCAGCGCATATACAGTGCTTGAATTCTTCGGCATTTTTGAGCCGATTCTCGACGGTGTTCGTACATTTGATTTTTCTGTGCTTGTTCCCGTGGGCATAGGCGGCGCGGTCGCGCTTATCCTTTTGTCAAAGCTTATAAATATACTCTACGAAACGCATTTTTCCGTGATGTCGCACATTATCATCGGTATAGTTGTTGCGACAACATTACCGCTTGTTCCGACCCATTTCGCAGACTTCGGCGACTTTGTTTTGCAGATTGCGCTGATGCTGTGCGGATTTGCGGTGGCGATGCTGTTTTCGCATTTGGAAGATAAATTTAAGATGTAAGCCGAAATAGGCTTACATCTTTTTTGTTGTAAGGGAAATTAATGGTTATGCTACTAACATCTCCACCCGAGATCCTTCGCTTCGCTCAAGGATGACAAGGGCGGGATTAAGCAAAGTACTAAAAAAGCTTATTTTATAGCATTGCAACAGCCCCGCTTGTCATCCTCGAACGGAGCGTAGCGAAGTGAAGGATCTCGCGGGGAGATGTTTGTTTGAACTCGAACCATTAATTCCTCTCACTCATTTTTTGTTTTTCTTTTGCATAAAATCAAGCAGAGGAGGGTGAGAGTATGAACCAGGGCACAAAATTTGAACGCGGAGCGCTTGTCACCTTGTCGGTGATGCTCGTCTGTGTGTTTCTTTTGTCGGTGCATATGTACGATGCAATCTCGCAGGGAACCGCGGAAGGCGTACTTGCAACTTTTGCCGACGGCGCGCGCAATTTTGTCTACGAAAACGAAGCAGTTGCCGCGTTTTTAGGCATAGAGCAACCGACAGTCACAGTATATCAAAACGAAAATGTGGATATCGCCGCTGAAGCCGCCGCGTACATAACCAGATACAATGAAATCTATGAAAATACTAAATAGGGCGGCATATATCTTTTTTTGTGCATTGCCGCCGATTTTATTCTGTTTTTTCTGCGGTGAACTCATGTTGCCGCTTGCTGTAGCGATAGCATTGCATGAGTGCGGGCACTTGATTGCGCTTCGCGCCCTCGGCGGCAGAATATGCGAAATACGCCCCGCGCCTTTCGGACTGTGCATAGAGTACGACGAAAGCACGCTTTCGCTTCGCGGCGAAGCGCTTGTCAGCGCCGCCGGATGCCTTATGAATACGGTATCGGTCATAGTGTCAATACTGCTTTATAAGTTCTTCCGTGTAGACATTATTGACTTCGGGATAGTCAGCGCCGCACTTGCGTTTTTAAATCTCATCCCCGCAAAACCGCTTGACGGAGGCAGACTGCTTATTGTAATGCTCGAATACTTCTTCGGACAAAGAGTGGCTTTCACGGTCTCAGCGGCGGTGACGTATATCTTCGGATTTGCTGTGTTTCTTTTTGCATCATACTCACTGCTCACATCGCAAAGCGGCATATATCCGCTGCTTTTTTCGGTATATCTCTTCTCATGTAACGCAAAAACGCTTGAAAAAGCGGTTTTTGAAGAAAAAACGAGTATTTGAAAGAATTTGCGAGGAAAAATGAGATTTTGTGAAGAAAATCACGGCTAATAATGGCAGATTTCGACGAGTTACGAAAAAATCCGCAAAAATCACGACCATTTTTGCCGAAAAGTATTGCATTTTACTCACGTTTTTAATATAATGAGTAACGACACAAATAATGTGGGGGAGTAGTCCCCTGCATTATTTAATCGGTTAAAAAGGATGTGTATAAACTCTAAGAAGATGAGCAAGCTTATTGAACTTGTAAATGTAGCAAAATCTTATGATGATACATCTGTGCTTAAAGGAATCAACCTTTATATCCGCGATAAAGAATTTGTTACTCTCCTGGGTCCCTCGGGATGTGGTAAGACTACCACTCTCCGCATTATAGGCGGTTTTGAAACTCCCGACGAGGGCGATGTTTTATTTGACGGCAAGCGCATCAACGACTTGCCTCCTTATAAGCGTACCGTTAATACGGTATTCCAGAAGTACGCGCTGTTCCCGCACCTTAACGTGTATGAGAACGTCGCATTTGCACTTCGGCTTGCAAAAAAGAGCGAGAAGGAAATTTCCGCAAAGGTCAAAGAAATGCTCCGCATAGTCAACCTTGAAGGCTTTGAGCGCCGCAATGTCGAGAACCTTTCGGGCGGTCAGCAACAGCGTGTTGCAATTGCACGCGCGCTTGCAAGCGACCCCAAAGTGCTCCTTTTGGACGAACCTCTCGGCGCACTCGACCTCAAACTTCGCAAGGACATGCAGGTGGAACTCAAGAAGATTCAGCAGAGACTCGGAATCACCTTCGTTTACGTTACTCACGACCAGGAGGAGGCGCTCTCAATGAGTGATACCGTTGTCGTAATGGATAACGGCGTTATTCAGCAGATAGGCACTCCCGAGGATATATATAACGAACCCGCAAATGCTTTCGTTGCCGACTTCATCGGCGAAAGTAACATCATTGACGGTATTATGCACGCGGACGAACTTGTAGAGTTCGCCGGGCATACTCTCCGCTGCGTGGATAAAGGATTTGCAAAGGACGAGCCCGTCGACGTTGTTATCCGACCCGAAGATGTTGACATGGTAGACGTTGACAGCGTGCCGATTCACGGCGTTGTCGACACCGTTACCTTCAAAGGCGTACATTACGAGATAATAGTGGATGTCGACGGCTTCAAATGGATGATTCAGACCACCGACTACGCCGAACCCGGCAAAGTCGTCGGACTTCGCATTCTTCCCGAAGAGATCCACGTTATGAAAAAGTCGAAGTACTCCAATTTGTACGGCGACTATTCAACCTACTTTGACGAGCTTGACGAAGCTGCGAAGGAGGACGCGGGGGATGCAGAATAGGTCTTTCATGGCGCGACTCATGGCGGCGCCACATGTGGTATGGTCCATCCTCTTTATAGTTGCACCTATGCTTTTCGTGTTCTATTATGCGTTCACAGACTCGCAGGGCAACTTCACCATGAGCAATATTTCGGAACTCGCAAGTCCGAGTTACCTCACCATTTTTGCGCGCTCGGGCGCGTTTGCACTTGTGGCAACTGCGATTTGCCTGCTTATCGCATACCCTCTTGCATACGCAATTTCACGCGCCAATCCCAAAAGGCAGAAGATATACATCATGCTTATCATGCTGCCGATGTGGATGAACTTCCTTATACGCACTTATTCCATTATGGCAATTATCGAGGACACGGGATTTGTCAATAACATTCTCGGTTATTTCGGTATCGAGCCCATTCATATGATAAACACCGACGGCGCTGTTATCTTCGGTATGGTTTACAACTACCTGCCGTACATGGTTCTCCCCATTCACACCGTGCTTTCAAAACTTGATAACCGACTTCTCGAAGCGGCGGCTGACCTTGGCTGCACTCCGGTTCAGACATTCTTCAAGGTCGTTATGCCTCATTCCCGCTCGGGTATCATTTCGGGTATCACAATGGTGTTTGTACCCTCGGTCAGCACATTCTATATCTCGCAAAAACTCGGCGGAAGCAGCTTTGACCTTATCGGCGATACCATTGAGCGTCAGTTCCAGACCGCGTATAACTACAATCTCGGCGCGGCAATGTCGCTTGTGCTGATGATAATCATCCTTGTCTCAATGGCAATTATGAACCGCTATTCCGACGATGAAGGGAGCGTGGTCGTATGAAGTCGCTGTCTAAAGTTTACACTGCGCTTATATTTATTATCCTTTACGCGCCCATCGCGGTCATGGTGCTGTTTTCGTTCAACTCCTCAAACTCAACGGGCGTGTTCACAGGCTTTTCGCTTCAGTGGTATAAGGAACTTTTAAACGACTCCGCAACGCTCGAAGCGCTCAAAAACACGCTTGTGCTTGCAGTAAGTTCTTCCTGCATCGCAACCATTGTCGGAACTGTTGCCGCGGTTGGAATTTCCAAAATTAAAAGCAAATATATGAAAAATGCGATAAACACGGTTACCAATATCCCGATGATGAACCCCGATATCGTAACCGGCATATCCATGATGCTTCTTTTTGTGTTTGCCACCGCAAAACTCGGCATGTCGCAGACGCTTGGTTTTTCCACTGTGCTTATCGCGCATATAACATTCAACCTGCCTTATGTAATCCTTTCGGTAACGCCGAAAATAAGACAGATGGACAAACATCTCACCGAGGCGGCAATGGACCTTGGATGCACACCTTTTCAGGCGTTTTGCAAAGTAGAACTTCCCGCTATTCTCCCCGGTATCATCTCGGGATTTATCATGGCGTTCACCCTCTCACTTGATGACTTCGTCATCAGTTATTTTACTACGGGTAACGGCTTTGAAACTCTTCCCATTCGTATCTATTCAATGACAAAGAAACGCGTTACTCCCGATATGTACGCGCTTTCCACCCTTATCTTTATCGCCGTGCTTGTATTGCTCATTCTTTCAAATGTTGCCGAGGGCGACGGTACCAAGAAGAAAGCGAGGGCGAGAAAATGAAAAAACTTTCTTTAGCCGTCATGCTTCTTCTTTGTCTCTTGCTTTGTGGTTGCGGCTCCTCAAACACAAAAAAGGTAGTCAATGTCTACAACTGGGGTGAGTATATTTCCGACGGCAGCGAAGGTTCGCTTGACGCAAACGCCGCATTTGAGGAATACTACTACGAAACCTACGGTGAGGAAATCGAGGTTGTCTATACAACATTTGCCTCTAACGAGGATATGTACGCAAAACTTAAAAGCGGCGCGGCAGGGTATGACGTTGTCGTTCCCTCGGACTATATGATAGCACGCCTTATCGAAGAGGATATGCTTGAAAAGATTGACTTTTCCAATATCCCGAATTACGCAAATATCAGCGATGAGTTCCGAGGTCTTTATTACGACCCCAAAAATGAGTATTCCATTCCATACACCTACGGTATGGTTGGTATCATCTACAATTCAGCGGTTGTGGATGAAGCCGACGTAGGTAAATGGGACCTCATGTGGAACGAAAAGTACACGGGCAGAATCCTGCAGTTCAATAACTCGCGTGACGCGTTCGGCACCGCAATGTATAAACTCGGTATCGATGTCAACACCACAAGCGAGAGCGAGTGGCGAGCCGCACTTGATGAACTTAAAGCACAGCAACCCGTGGTGCAGGGCTACGTCATGGACGAAATTTTCAACAAAATGGAGTCGGGCGAAGCGTCGATTTCGGCGTATTATGCAGGTGATTATCTCTGCATGACAGAGAATAACGAAGACCTCGCATTCTACTATCCCACTGACAGTGAAGGAAATTACGCCACCAACCTTTTTGTTGACGCATATTGCATACCCAAAGGCGCGGCAAATAAGGAACTCGCGGAGATTTATATAAACTATATGCTCTCCGAGGAACCCGCCATTGCAAACGCTGAGTATATCTACTACGCATCCCCAAATTCCGCGGTTTACGAAAGCGAAGTTTACATCGAAGACATGGGCGAGGATGCAATGAACATCCTCTATCCCGATGATTTCAGTTTTGCAGAGAATTACAATAAAATGAGTTATCACAATCTCAACAGCGAGACTTTGAAACTCGTTAATAACCTCTGGGAAGAACTCAAAATCAGCAGTGCAACAGGCGAAACCGTCTATGTTCTCGCAATAGCGATAATAGTCGCACTTATTGTCTACGCAATATTCCACACCGTTCGCAAACGCAAACGCGCAAAATATTATTAAAAAAGACAGACCGCACGGTCTGTCTTTTTGCGATTGAGAGAAAGGTAAATTAATGTTTATGTTACTGACATCTCCGCCCGAGATCGCAACGCTGATGCTCAAGGATGACAAGGGCGGGTTTGAGCAAAGCGCTTTAGTATCCTTATTCTATCGCGTTGTAACAACCCCCGCTTGTCATCCTCGAACGGAGCACAAGGAACCGAAGGTTCCTGCCATACTCGCAAAGCGAGTATGGGCGGAGTGAAGGATCTTGCGGGGAGATGTTTGTTTC
>JAFTXX010000058.1 GCA_017461475.1 Clostridia bacterium | reverse complement strand
TTTGAGAGCCGCGGTAGGTCCGTTTTTCATCGTTCCGCTTTCTGGTGTAAGCGTAACCGCAACCGGAGTTCCCGCATATCTCCCCTCTGGGGTTGCCATAATTCTTGCACCGGTCGGTACCGGATGTGGTTGATGAATACCTCCGAGAACCTGTCCACCGAAGTACGTCTTGTACTGCTGACACTCCTTAAGACAAAATTCAAGAAGCTCTTTTCCTATGCTATCAACGTATTCGTCATCATTCCCCCACTTAGGACAGTTCCAAAGTAGGTTTTTCATAATCAGTCCGCGTTCGCCTTCAAAATTCGACTCGCATGCCGCATATACTTCGTCAAGCGTGTAGCGCTTATCTTCGTAAACTAACCTTTTAATAGCCGCAAGAGAATTTATTGCTTCAACAGTGCTTCCATAGTAAAAACCCTCTGCTTTTATGGGATGCGGCTTAAAAACAACATCAAGAGCATTGTTCATACAACCGTGGTACAAAGCGCTGATAAGCGGCAACGGTGCCATTGGGCTGCGTCCGCCGCAATGTATAGGCTTGCCCTGATTTTTAATTCCGTCAAAATATTCTTCTAATTTGCCGGAAGAATACAGCGCAAGTTGCTCCTCGCTGACTTGATAGTTTTTGATAGCATTCTCAGTGCGTCGAGCAATACAAACCTTGTACTCTGCGAAAAGTTCATCAAAAGTTGCAAAATCTCTGCGTCTTTTCAGCAGTTCCATCAATACCTGTACAATACCGAATGCACCGCAGTTGTAAAAATCGCTTTTACCGGGGATATTTATGTCCTGACAAAGATCAAAGCCATACTCCCTCGCATTTTCAAGGGGAATACCTGCACGTGCAAGGCTTTCCACAAACAGATCATCGTTATAGTAGGAAATGTTATTACAACCGGCAACTGTCAGCTCTGCCGCCCTATCAACAAACTCAGACGGATTCCTGCTATTTATACGCAGATTAAATTCAGGTTCAGGAAGACGGACTTTATCTATCGCATCAAGAAACATCATTGTGACATCGTTTACTGCGTTTTCTCCGTTTGGCAAAACACCTCCGAGCGTCACAACAAGTTGTGCAGCATATTTTTTCAAGTACGACGTATTTAAATCTGCTTGGTCGTACATTTTTAGCAACAGACAATCGATAAGCTGTTGCGCTTCTTCTTTTGGGGTATCACCTAAAAACCGATGCAGAATAACATCAAGTCTTCCGTAGTTTATAAACTCAAAACTTTCGATAATCGTTCCGAGATGCGCAAACCACAAAAGCTGTACTGCTTCGTGGAAGGTTTCGGGCGGCTCGGAGCTTATCTTTTTACAGATTCTCGCTATTTCAAAAAGTTCTGACTTCTTTTCACCGCTCTTGCTTTCGGCAACTCGAAGTGCCTCCGCAGAATAGCGTAGAATCAGTTTTTTAAGTCCGTTGTATGCGATAACTACACTCGACAGAAAGTCAAGATTAACTGTGCTCAGAGATTCGTCCTTTTTCTTTTCTTCTGCTTCCTTTATAATTTCGGCAATCCCCTTGTCAAGTATAATACTGAAATCCGGGGTATAATGGGTTTTGTTGATATAACTTCTGTCGATACCGAACTGCGAGATCTCATCTGCACGCAAATACGGTATCTTTGTTGCAAGAGAATAGCCGAAAACATCGTGACCGTCCTCATTCCCTTTATTAGGAGTGAAAAGAGTTCGTGTACCAACGATCAATTCCTTTTCACCAATAAATATCGGCATATTCTCAAATATCCACGAAAGTGCAAGTGCCTTTCTTTCAGGCAAACTGTACGGCTCGTCTGCAACCGTTAC
>JAFTXX010000028.1 GCA_017461475.1 Clostridia bacterium | reverse complement strand
TTTGGAAGCAAGATTTCAAAGCAGACAGACCTAATCAAAAATGGGCAACGGACATTTCGTATATACATACGAAACAAGGTGTTTTGTATCTATCCATCATCAGAGATTTATATGACAACAGTATCATCGCATACAAGACCGAAACACAGCAAACCATTAGCCTTGTGTTAGATACAATTAAAGCTGCCAAGAAAAAAGAGAAAGTCACTGCGGAGGTGCAACTCCACAGTGACCAAGGCTTTCAATATACCTCACACGGATATTTTAAGCTAACACAATCTTACAACATAACGCCATCAATGTCAAGTAAAGGCAATCCTTATGACAATGCAATGGCGGAAAACTTCTTTTCAATTCTCAAAACCGAGTGCATTCATCGCGTGAAGCTGAAAACCTATGAGGAGGCTCGCCTCCTCATAGGTGAATACATCCACTTTTACAACAATGAAAGAATCCAAACTAAAACAAAACTGACTCCGCTTGAAAAACGGAGTCAGTATGTTGCTTAATTTTTAATACTTTCTACCATAGTGGTGCCTTTTTTGTGCTGTCCGCACAATTTGGGGCACAACAATTTCTGCAAGTGCTATTTTGATTAAATTACTGTGCAACAATCTTCATTACACGGATTACATCGATAAGACCAATGTTTCCGTCGCCGTTCAAATCACCATTTTCAATGGTCTGATTGTTAACCACTACACGAATAAGCTTTAATATGTCTTTAATCGTAACGCTGCCATCGCGGTCGATATCGCCGGGGATGTCGCGGTAAACATAGGTTTTGCTTGTACCGTCGGTGAAGTTGAGCACTACTGTATCCTCTGCTCTCACAACATATGCATTTTCGCCTTCGGTAGCAACAGACTCATATGTAACACCGTCAACTACCGCGTTTGCAACTGTCTTACCGTCGGTTGCAACTTCTATGTATGTGCCCTTAACACCCATTTTTGCCGCGATAAAGCTTTCGGTTGAGCGGTAAATATCGCTCACTGCAAGGTCGCCCACCTGAGAGAATGTACATACACCCTCGGTAACATCGGTGTTATCCGGCTCGAAGAGATATGCCGTAATATATGCTTTATAGCCATCAACAGGAATGATATAAGCACCATTGTCAAACGTTACTACCTTTGCCGCACTGAGTATTGCTGTTGTAGTTGTACCGCTGTACTGCTGCAATGTCATTGCCGTACCAGCATCAAGCTTTTTGTACGTAATATTGTGAGTATCAAGTCTTGCAAGCACCGCATCGATATTTGCCACATCTGCAGAAATTACATATGCGGTAGGCAATGTGCGATACTTGATTGCAACATTGTGAGGATCCTGCCATACAAGATTGTCGCTGACGCGAACAGTGCCGTCTGCACCGACTATAGGATTGTTCCATGTAAAGCCGTATGTAGGCACGCGGGATTCTGCCTGCTCTACAACAATAGGTCGGCGAGCATCGTATTCTTGCGCAGAAAGTGCCGTCTTTTCTCTAGCCTCTGCTACATCTGCAGCGAGAGTGCCGTTTGAGTTCAGAGTAAAGCCGATAAGAGTTTTCATTGCAGTAACCTGCGTGAACACACGTCTTGAAAAATGCTCTTCAGCACCCCAGATGCCGGGGATCTCAATGGTATATCCGTATGCTCCAAGATGGTTACTGTAATTACGTGCAAGGCTGGGGGATTCACCCTGAGGGAAATAATACGAACGAAGTCCGTACTCTTCTTTCAGATAGTCTATTGCATCATCGCAAATCTTTTGACCGGTATATTCGTTTGTAGCGCCAAGATTACCGCTGAGAACCGCCTTCGCATCGCCATGAATACTGCTTGCAGATGTAAAATATGAAATACCCACATCGTAGTTATCTGTGAGAATCTCTCCATCTGACCATACAGGCTGAATGTGTGACTCATGGCAGTCCATCGTCATCGTAGGCATAAACAAGTCATAGATATATGCGTAAGTGGATGTAGCCACATCGGATGCAGTCATGTAATCACGGTTAAGATTGGGATTGATTACTTCTGCTGTGGTATTTCTTATGTACGCATAAAGTCCCTCGGGATTCATGCGGGGTAGAATTACAACTGCGCCGACATTTGTTCCATCGAATACGGTACTTCCGTATTCACCGCAAAGCTCGGAAATGAGAGCAAGTCCGCCCTCTGCGCCTGAAGGCTCGTTTCCATGAACTCCGCAGGTAATCATAATGATGTCTCTGCCCTTTTCCTTGCCAACAACTGTCGCTATATCTTCAATAGTTGCGCCTTCCTTTACTTCATCCTTTGTAAATATTACTACAGGGAAATCATAGCCGCGAACAGTTGTCTTTGTAGGATAGAATGCATACATATAGTCGCACTCTGCATCCTTTGCATCAATAAATGCATTTGCCTCTTCGTTTGTAGTAAATACGGTTGAGCCCGGGCGGTTATTGAAGTAGGGAGAATCGGGGATATAGAAACCGTTTATATCGTTGTCGTTATAGTAAAGCTCGTTTATCTCGTCAGTATGTCTACCTGCGATAAGTCCTTCATATCCGATGTCGGATGCCGCCGGGAATACGCAGGAAACCTCTTGCGCTTCGCTTCTGCCATACACATACATATAACGGAGGTAATAATGCGAGCCGTTATACGAAATCTTTGCAGTGTAAAGACCGGGTTCTACAGTATAAACAGAGGAAGTGGAAGTGCTTGAAACCGGTGTGAGATAAGCGCCGCTGCTTACTTTACCGGGACGCAAACGGCATACACATCCGTCTGCATAATTTACAGTAAGCGTAACAAGCGGATATGCACCTTCAAAATCTATGGTGTAAGTGCCGCTTTCGTAAACAAGGGTTTCATCGTCTTGCGCTGTATAGTTAATCTGTGCGCCGTCTTCTACTGTTTTTACGGTAAGATACTTTTGAGGCAAGGGTAAACCGTTTATTGAAAGTTCAGTTGTGCCGCTAAGTGTATCCGTGCCAAGTGTTACGCCTGCAGCAAGTACCAGTTTGCCACCGCCAATAAGGCTGTTCACATCGGATGTAACACCAATCGAAAGTTCTCCGCCTGCCGAAAGGTCAATTACAGCATTATCTGCATTTGCAATCTTGCCGAAAATCATACCGGCGGTTGCCTTTACTGCACTTGTGCCCGAAACAGTTGCAGTACTGTCTATTCCCTCTCCGTAAACATTGCCAAAAATTCTGCCGCCGTTTACGGTGACCGAAGTGTTGCCGGTAACAGTGCTTCCTGCGGCACCGCCGCCATACACGCTCTTTTCGCCTGCAGGTTCTGACCAACCGCTTTCAAGATTTGTTTTATAATAGCAAACCTTGCCGCTGTTGATTATAATTTCGGTATTACCCGTAACAGTTCCGCTGTAGCATCCGCCAAACATATCGCCCTGCATATCGCCGCCGTTGAATACGGTTTTTGTATTACCCTCAACATTTGCGGCGTAACCGCCTGCATAGGTTGAGTAAAATACAAACGCATTGTCAGCAAATTCGATATTGATATTGCCGCTATGTGTTGTATTTGATGCACGGCTACCACCGATGACGTTACCCGTAATTGCAGAATTTCCGCATATCTTGAGATATACATCGCCATCAAAGGTATATGCGGTGCTGCCACTTCCAAGGTTACCGCCGATTACACCCGCCGGAGCGGAAGCACCGTAGAGGAGCGCCGCCTCACCGCCGAAGGTAAGGTGTGAATCGCCGCTGAAATTGCCGTTATATGAGCCGCCGCAAACCGCATAGTCAAATACGCCGCCGCTGATGTCCACATAGGTATTACCCGTAAATGTGCCCGTATAGTTTCCGCCAAAGATATTGCGGAAGTGACCGCTCTTTATTGTAATATGTGCGTCTCCATTGTAAGCGGCAGTTTTATTACCTCCGACAAGAGAAGGCCACTGCATACCCGTATAGTTAAGGCAAACAACACCTGTGTCAAAGGTGAGGTCATTGCCTGCCGCAACGATGTAAAGCTGACCGCTTGCAAGCTTTGTGCGCTCGATTACAACATCCTTGAATATTGTATCGCCACCGAGAGTAATATCTGCCGCAATTTTAATTGCCGCTGTATCTCTGTAATCCTCGTCGCCGTAAACCGAGGTAATAAGCACTTCGGCGGTTTTTGCGAATGTGGTATCGGCATTTATCTCAGTATCACCCGAAATAATCACCGTTCCGCCGCCGGGCATATCACTGAGCGCCGCCTCAAGGCTTGTATATGCACCGTCGGTCGCACCTGTGCCATCTACATATACGGTTTTAGGATCTGCCTGCGGTTCTTCAATTTCACGCTGAGAATATGTGCCATCCGCCAAAACAGCTTCATAGCCATCATCCACGAAAATAGTTGTAGGAGTCTCCTTGAACGTACCTGCACTGACTGTCTTGTTTCCACGCAAATCAACAGTGAGCGTGGATGTGCCGTTAAACGTACCCGAATAACTCATTGCCGAAAGTGTTCCTGTTACAGTTGCATTTGAGATCTCAACTGTTGCAGTGCCGGTAAAGGTTCCCTGATTGTTACCGCCGTAGATAACATTATATGTACCGGCTTTGATAACAAGATGAGAATTATACTCTACCGTTCCGGAGTTGCTACCGCCGAGAACGGAAAACCACTTTGCACTATCGGTTTTGGAAGTAATAACGTTTTGACCGATGGTGAGCTTATTGCCCTGTGCATAGATAAATCCGTATGTATCGGAGGTGCTGACAAGCTCGATGTTGTCAAACTCAACCTCACTTGTAATTTTAAATGTACGCGCTATAGTGAGCTTTGCGCCGTTTTGACCTGTAATTTTAATCTTACCGTTCTTCGCGGCAAGTTCAACCACGCCGCTGACCGTAGTATCTCCGCATACAATAACGTTGCCGCCATCGTCGTTAAGAGCCTCTACTGCCTCTTGCAATGTGGCATATGCACCTTCGGTGGTACCAGTGCCGTCTACATATACGATTCTTGGTGCTTCTTCCACATAATCTGTCTGAACTACAGTATCAAAATGGGAAGCATAATCGCTCGGCAATGTTACAGTCGAGGTATAATACAGTTCACGAGTACCATTTGCAAAATATGTCGCGGAAGAATTCTTAAATGCAGTTACCGAAGCACTATCTTCCATGTGAAGAATTGCACTGCCTGTCATACCGACAGTATTACCAGAAAGATATGCATTGGTTACCTTTGCATTTTCCTCCAGATAAACAATACCGGTACCGCCCTTTGCACCGGTGGATAAAGCACCGAAATACAAATCTCTTACATCAGCGGTTCCACCGATAGTAACGGTTACAGTGCCGCTATGCTCAAGTGCAATATTACGGCTGAATGCGCTGACCATTATGAACTTACCGCTGAAAACTTTAATTTCATTCGTAGAAGTTGCGGCAAGCGCTCCGTCTTTTTCCTCGCCGTTCTGACCGCCGACGAGATACATACGGTAAGTATCTGTGCCGTCGGTGTTGACTACTGCAAAGTCGTAGCCAATGGTAAGCGGATGGAGGTTTGCACAAAAGCCCGCCGAACTCTTATCAAGCTTTACGGTAAGTCCGTCTATTTCGGTGGGACCGTTAAACTTGATAAATCCGGTACCGTTATAGCGGATAGATGCATCGGCAGCCTCGCGATAGTCTGTGCCGTACACGCTTGTCAGTTTAACTTTTGCAGTATGCGCTGGGAAGTTTACTGTTTCCGAGGTTGTGTATTCGCCTACGAAAACTACCGTGCCGCCGTCTTCGCCAAGCATGGTATACGCCATTGCAATGTCGGATGTGGGCGAAGTGGGAGTTCTACCATCTCCGGTTCCGCTTCCCGAAACAAATACAACATCAAGATTTGTAAGGGCTTCGCGATTGGAAATGGTTACAGTACCCGTATTCTTGCTCTCATCGTATACGATAGGATCGGCAACAGTTCCAACAGAAGCATAATCGTCACATGTAAATCCATAAGGCAACGAAGCCGTGATAGAACCTGTAAGATAGTTTTGTCCCACCGCACCGACTATTGTTCCGCTGACGGAATATCCGTCGCCTACAGTTGCTGTGAGATTGCCGCTGTATGTACCGATAGGAGCCACATTTGCAACACGGTAGTTGCCGAGTGCAAAGTTGCTAAATGAACCGGTACCGCTCAAAATCACAGTGCAATCGTCTGCCGAAGAAGTGGTTGCTTCGGTATCGTAAGGTATAACCGCACCCGCTACATCATATGAGCAAACACCTGCAAAGAAAGACCATGTGCCCGCAAGAGTAGTAGTATCTGTAAATTCTACGTTATGGTAGTTACCAATAATAGTAGATGCAGAAGCGCCCTTGAGGGTGAGATTGTCCACTTTAATATCGCTGTTTACCCATATTGTGTCGCCATCTCCAAGCAGTTCAAGAACTGCGCCCTCGCCCTCTCCGACAAGCGTAATTTTCTCTGCACCGAGCGGAATTACAATCTGCGCATTATGTGAAACATTACCGCTGATATGTACAGTAGCACTTTCACCGGCACCAATCATAGAGAACGCAATATCAATACGGGAAGTGGGGTCTTCTTCTGTACCGCTGCCAAATTCCGTACCGTTTTCAGAGAGATAGATATCGGTGCGGTGATAGTCGGGGTCAGGCTCGGTTTTACCATTGAAAATCGCATCATAGATAGCATTACCCATTGCGCTGTAGCCTGAATCCTTGGGATGCACACGGTCGCCGCCGAGAAGTGTTCCCTCTTTCGCACAAGGTAACGTCAAACCAAACAAGTCTACAAATATATACTTGTCTGCATCTGTTTTTGCAAAGCCGCTCGCAATTTGTCTTTGCAAAGGAGCAATTACTGAGCGAATGCGAAGCTGTGAATTTCCGGGAATAGCCTTTGTGCCCGAAATAATCGCACTCGTCATGAAAATCTTGTCGGTTTCGGGAAGTGCAGCAAGTGTTTCGATAAATTCGGTATAATTTTCAATATATGCCGCACGCAAACCGCCTCTGCTGGATGCAAGATGGTCGTTAGTACCAAGTCCTACTACGATATAGTCGGCATCTGTCTCTTCAATAAGAAGTGTATATGCAATGCGACTCGGGTAGAAGACAGAGGTGGTTTCGAGAAGACCGGAAGAGCTTACACCGTAGTTTGCAACAACAACATCCTTGCCTGCTTCCTTCGTAAGAGCTGCAAAAACTGCAGGATAACTGGTCACCAAAGGAGCGGATGAACCATAACCCTCAGTAATGCTGTCACCAACAAAAGCAATGCGAAGAGGTTCGTCATATGTCACAGCTTCGCCGTTGACAGTGTCAAAGCGTGTGCAGGTAAAATCATATCCGTCCGTATATGTAACAGTAGCAATCTTGTCTGTTACGCCGTCATATGCCTTAACCTGAGTTGCATCAAGTACAGTGCCGTTTGAGAAGGTACCGCCGGTAATTTTTACGGTGAAATTGCCACGGAGCACCTGTGTGTAAGCGACATTTGCATTATATGCACTTATAAGACCGCCTGTAAAATTACCGCCTGAAATATTAATAGTAACATCGCCGTCCATCGCATAGTATGTGCGGTCGGATGCAACAACAGGCGAAAGTCTTGTAGCCTTTGCCTGAGTGGAAAGGTCCACGCTGCGAACATAGATGGGGCAAGCAAAGTCACCGCCGCTGATAGTAAGATTTACATTATCTGCGAGGATAGAGCCGCCCGAAAGGCTGAAGCTATCGGTAAAGCTACCGCCCGAAATATCAACGGTGAGAGTAGCTGCGACAGAACCTATCATGTCGGTGTAAACTGCACGGCAGATACCGCCGGCAAAGTTGCGGAATGTACCGTTTTTAACTGTAATTGTATAGGGGAGAGTTGTGATAACAGTGTTGTTATCGGCATCCTCCGCCGAGGAAGAGAGAGTACCGCCGTATAAATCGAGCGCGCCCGATACGGTACAGTTTTCATCAAATGTCACATTGCGGAAACCGCCGTAGATAGCCCCTCCGTCAGCCTTAATAGGTAAATCGAAAGTAACTGCTTTGCCATTTGTATTCTGTGCAAGTGCAATACTTCCCGACAGAATGAGCTTTGCCCCATTTTCCGAAGAAAATGTAACATCACCGTTCTTTTCTTCAAGTAAAACAGAGCCTGCTACGGTGGTATCACCGACAAGTATAATTTCACCGCCGTCTTCATCAAGCGTATCATAAGCATATGCGAAACCGTCTATCGGTGTGCTTGCGGTAGAACCGTCTCCGCTGCCGCCGTCAGCAACATACACTTTGCTCATACGGGATGTCGGAATCAGACGCTGGGAGTATGTGCCATCCGCCAAAACAGCCTCATAGCCGTCTTCAACAAGAATAGTTGTAGGCGTTTCCGCAAACGTACCTGCACTTACCGTCTTATTGCCGCACAAATCAATAGTTAAAGTAGATGTACCGTTAAATGTGCCGGAATAGTTTTTTGCCGAAAGTGTTCCGGTTACGGTTACACCCGAAACTTCAACCGTCGATGTGCCGTTAACGGTTCCCTGATAGTTACCGCCATAAATATCACGGAAAGTACCTGCCTTTACAACGAGATGCGTATCATACGCCTCTGTGCCGGTATTGTTTCCGCCGAACAGTGCAAACCATTTCGCACTGTCACTTGTCTTGCTTGTAGTAACATTTTCGCCGATGGTCAGCTTATTTCCTTTAGCATAGATAAATGCCATAGAGGACGAGCTGACAAGCTCAATATCGTCAAATTCAAATTCGCTTGAGAATTTGAGTGTGCGGGCAATGGTAAATTTTGCACCGTTTATAGCGGTAACCTTTACCTTGCCGCTTTTTGCGTTAAGCGTAATTGCCGTATTTGTTGTAGCGGTATCGCCGCACACGATGATGTGTCCGCCCTCATCGGGAAGTGCGTCGACCGCCGCCTCAATTGTAGTTTCTGCACCATTGGTTTGACCAGTGCCGTCGAGATATACTGTTGTCTCGGTAGCAAAAGCCGATATGCAAAGACATACTGCTACAATTAAGAAAAATGTAAATTTCAAAGTGGTCTTCATAAATTGCCTCCTTTAAATTTGTTTCTATTTATAGCATACCGAAATCGCTATAAAATTGTAAATAGAACTTTCGGCACTTTTTAAGAATTTCGGACATCTATTTTATATTTTTGATTGAATTTTTAATATTTTTTGATATAATAATAGCGGCGGTAAACATCTGCGCGCAATAACTTTATATTCCGCCGCATTGCTAATTTGCCTCGACGGCTAAACACCGTCGATTTTAGTAAAATACGGCAAATTAGGTTTTACGCAGTGTGAGCATATGATATAATAAATTTGAAAGGAAGCTCGCCATGAAAAAACTGACGTTGCTTGATTCAAGACCGACGATTTTAAGTTTTCGACGTGCTATCGGCGCTACAGTACACAAAGGAGTTTACAATCAGCATCCGGGGGGACGACCGTATGATTGCTTTGCATATATTCTTCAAGGAGAGGCAATATACGATTTCGGCGACTATTCCTTACGTGTCAAATCAGGCGACATTCTTTTCCTCGCCAAGGGTTGCTCTTATACAATGAATATAATTAAGGAATACGGTTTTTTGCACGCGAACTTTATTTTAAACATATCCGAAGACTCGTCCATCCAATGCGAGGCATTCCCTGCTCCGAGCGGAAAGAAGACTGAGGATTTGTTCCATAAACTTATAGCCACATGGCGGCGTGCAATGCCTACGGCAAAAGAGGACTGCCTTGCTCTGCTTTATATGATATATTCTGATTTTTTAAATACTGCAAATTCCTCTTACATTCATTCCGACAAAAAGAACCTCATGGAAAATGCAATAGACTACATAAATAATAATCTCGAAGATGAGACCATGACGATTGCCAAAATTGCCACTACTGTTCATATGAGCGAAAGACACTTTCGCCGTTCGTTCAAGGAGACGTACAATTTATCACCTTTACGCTATATCAATATGAAGAGAATTACACGGGCAAAGGAACTTCTCTGCTATAGCGATATGCCTCTGAATCAAATTGCCATGGCAGCAGGTTTTTCAAGTATCTACTATTTCAGCAATGCTTTTAAAAAAGAGGTGCATTGCTCCCCCAGCGAATACAGAAAAACAAGACAAAAACATGCTATTTTATAATGGAGAAAAATATGGAAAAACAATATCAATTACTTTTTGACGCAATAGAAAACTGCAAAGACACAATTCTCGAAGCGGAGCGATACATCTGGCAACATCCCGAGGTCGGCTACCGTGAATGGAACACCCATGCGTTTATGAAAGAGCACTTCACATCCCTTGGATATGAAGTGCATGAAGCAGGCGATATTCCAGGTTTTTATGCGGATATTGACACCGGTAGAGAAGGCCCCAAACTCGGTATCTTTGCCGAGATGGATGCCCTGCTCATCCCCGACCACCCCGAATGTGACAAAGAGACGGGCGCCGTGCATGCCTGTGCACATCATTGCCAATGCGCGGCGATGATAGGTCTTGCAACCGCCCTCAAAACCGAAGGTGCTCTGGATGGGCTTTCCGGCAGCATCCGTCTGTTTGTTGTTCCTGCAGAGGAAGGCATCGAACTCAGTTACAGACTTGACCTGATAAAGAAAGGCGTGCTCCACTTTATCGGCGGCAAGCAGGAATTCATGTGGAGAGGCTACCTTGACGGAGTTGACATCGGAATGATGGTGCATACAGGTTCAAAGGGGCTTTTCTGCGAGGTTGGCGGCAATGGTTTTGTATGCAAAAAACAAACCTTTGTCGGCAAGGCAAGCCACGGTGCTGCACCGTCTGGGGGACTCAACGCACTGTACGCAGCTACAAATGCGTTAAGTGCGGCAAATGCCGTGCGCGAACAGTTCAGCGGCGACAACCGATTCCGCTTTCATCCTATAATTACAAAAGGCGGTGAGGCAGTAAATGTTATCCCTGCCGAAGTTGTTGTAGAAAGCTTTGTACGCGGCGGAAATATGCAGCAGGTTTTGAAAGCCAATGAACGAATAAACCGCGCCTTTGCAGGCAGCGCGGCTGCTTTAGGCTGCCGCCTTATCATCGAGGATCAGATTGGCGCCGCACCGAGAATTGAAGACAAAAACCTCCGTCTCGCATTCAAAGAAGTCGGCAAGCTACTCTTCAATGAGGATGAAATCAACATTGAGCGTCCCTGGACGCCCGGCTGTACCGATATGGGCGACATTTCAGCAGTAATGCCATCTGTCATTGCGTATGTGGGATGCAGTTCTATCCCCGGCCACACAAACCGCTTTGTAGTTGAAGATGCCTACACTGCTTGCGTAGTTAATGCAAAGTTACAAGCCGGATGGATCGCATATCTTTTGGAAAATAATGCAGAGTATGCAAAAAAGGTAATCGCCGAGAAGGAAGTCCCATACGCATCAATAAAAGAATACTTTGACGATGCAAAAAAACTCTCATTTAACGGCGATGCTGTTACATACAATGACGACGGAAGCATTAACATCCTATACAAATAATAAAGAAAGCCTCTCGTAAAGAGAGGCTTTCTTTGATTTTATAGCGATATTCTTTTTAAAAATTTAAGAACGTCAATAAGTGACAGTTCCCCATCACCGTTTATATCGGCATCAAGCTCTGCATGATTGAGAACAGCTTTTATAACGACCAAAACGTCTGCCATATTGAAAACGCCGTCTCCGTTCTGATCGAGCGCGGTATTGTTGTTGATGTGCACTTTCAGCACCGAGCTTTCGGTGACTGTCTCGCCTGCGATAATATCCGCCTCGGTGATCTTTGCCATCAGTATTTGACCGTGTTCTGTACGCGTGCGGTCATAAATGATATAAATATTGCCGTCGGCATCCTCCACCGCATCGGGGTAAGATGTACTGCTACGCTCATCTATCACAAGCTTATGCGTCCAAGTCTTTCCATCATCGGTTGAAATTGCCGCAGTCATATGTGAGCGTCCCTTTCCGTCTTCGGGCGGATCATTATACACAAGCAACTGATTTCCCGAAGAAAGTCTTGTGATATAAAATCTCGAAACGACATTGGTGATGTCTGCATCTGTAGCACCAGTCCAAGTTGCGCCGCCGTCATAGGAATAGCTTTCTTCAATGCCAAGTCCTGTGCGGATAAGCATGCGAAGCGAACCGTCTGTCTGCTCGATTATCATGTTCTCATCGCAGTTACGGCTGCCCTCATAGCTTGGCACGCTGCCGAGATATTCCCACGTCATACCCTTGTCTTTGGAAATATAGACATTAGAATTTGTTTCCTTTGCCATCTCCTCTACGGTATTTGCGTATGCCCAAATCGCCGTAGGCAATAGCCAATCGCCGTTTGAAAGCACTACGGGGTCATTCATGGTAACGCCGTTTGCTACACGCACGGGTGCGCTCCATGTGGGATTTTCACTTTCGGGATTGTCGGTGTACATCATCCAAGTGCCGTACACGCCGTCCTTATGGAATCGGCTCTGCGACCAGAACATCCACATTCTGCCGTCGGGATCCATCCACAAGTTCGGGTCGAATACGCGCACGGGGTATTCATGGTCAATAGCAAGCACGGGGCCTTTCCAAGTCTTTCCGTCGTCCATGCTTGTGTAAAGAAGGGCAAAATTGTATGCTCCCTCTCCTTCTCCGCCTGCGTACCAAGTAGCCCACAATCTACCGCTTTCGCTATCCTTGGTCATACTGGGAACACCCTGCCACAGACGGTTTCCGTCGATATATTCTCCCTCGGTGGGATTGTAAATTATTGTAGGAGGTGTCAGCGAAAGTCCGCTTACAACATAGCTTTCATCAACCTCTGCCACAACTATGCCCCATCTGCCAATTGTAATGCTTTCACCCGTCTGTACCTCTTTCCCCATCAGTACAAGCGCTTCGGATATGGATGTTGCAAGAATTTTTGCATCAATTGTTGCTACTGCCTCAAAGCCGATGGCTGTAAGGTCAGATACAAGCGAGGTGGATTTACCTTCAACAGGAGTTATTATATATACCCATCCATCCGCAGTAACAGAGAATGTTCCTCCCTCGACAATGCTACCTGCGATATAACTTTTGCCAATAAGATATTCCGGTACGGTCTCTGCAAATAGATGAGTAGTGCGGTCGGTAAAAATCTGCTCACCCACGGCAATAGTTCCGTACGTTTCATAAGTGGGCATAACGGTAGCAAGGTTATTCAACTTAAACTCCTCTTTTCCCTCGTGGGCTATCAACAGTCCCCATTTGCTAAAGGAAACGGTGTCGCCCGCCTTAACCTCTTTAGCCATTACAGCAGTTTCGTATTTATGCGTCGACCAAAGAGTAGCCGCCGCAATAGTATCAATCTTTGTGAATCCGTCAGCCGCGAGTGCCGATTCCTTAGAATCGGTAACACCGTCAACCTGTGTAAGAACATATACATAGCCGTCAGTCATAACGGTTGCACTAACCGAATCAGCAAGGTTTGTTCTTAGATACGTCTTTCCAATAAGGTAAGATGGCAGATTTTCGCCGAACGTATAGGTTCGGTTGGCAAAAATTTTGTCGCCTACCTCTATGGTATCAAAGCTTCCGACATTTGCAGTGACGCTGGCAAGTGTGTTAAGTGATACTTCGGATTCTTCGGCACTTACATAAAGCGCAGTCATAGAAAAAAGCATTGTCGCCGCAAGAATAAGTGAAAGAATTTTTTTCATTTTTATTCTCCTTTGTGAATTTTTCTGTACTCTGTGGGTGCTATTTTTTCAAGGCGTGTAAAATTTTCGGTTAAATATGCCGCAGTACAAAAACCGCATTTCTGTGCAATTTCGTTTATGCTTTCGTTTGTATTTATCAGCAGTTGCTTTGCCTTGGTTATACGAAGAGAATTACAATAGTCAGTAACTGTTATGCCCGTAACTGCTTTAAACATGCGACAAAAATAATTCACGCTTATGTGCAAACTTTCTGCAAGATCGGATACGTGAAAATCCTCCGAAATATGCTCTTCAATATACTTTTTTATAGCATCTATTGTTGGATTTTCGTTTGCACTTTGCTTAGGTGCTGTGCGAATAATGGATATTATCTGTTCAAGAAGTGCCACATCCAAATTTCCTGTTTCTTCAAATCGTTTGGTCAGCGTTTCCAATTTTTTGAAGTCGATATCATAAATACTGGTACAATTAAATGGATAAAGTGCAAAAGCCTTTTCGATAAGGTTACCACCCTCTGACAATAGTTTTTCCGCAAGTTCCTTTGAAGAAAGTTCCTTTTCTTGGTAAGGATTTTCATCGTTCTCCGAAAACTTGCCAAGTTTTGAAGCAATACGTTTAAGATAACTGTTTTCGTTTGTTATAGCACCATTAATTATATCTTCCTCTGTAATTTTTGCTATAAGAATTTCTCTTGCAGATTTATATACCTCATCTAGTGACTTTTTGCCATAACCTCTTTCGCGGTCATAGGTAATATAAACGTAGCCATCGTCACTTTCGGTAACATCGGGATACGAAACCTCTTTGCGCTCATCGAGCATTATAGAAAACGGAAACGTTTTTCCATCATCCTCAGAGAGAAGCGCAGTAAGATTGTTTCTACCTGTGAAATTCACATGGTTGATTAGCAGAATTCTGCCTGACTTAAGTCTACCGATGTAAAATCTTGAGCAAGGTCCGCCAAACCCGCTGTCATCCCCCTGACTCCATGTAACACCACGGTCATACGAATATGAAACGGCAATACCGTACTTTGTACGAATATACATGGCAAGCACACCGCCCGAAATTTCAATAACCATATGCTCATCAAAACGCCGCTCCTTAACGTCAGCACCGCCAAGTTTTATAAATGTTTTTCCGTTGTCCGATGTTTTATAAACATACGCTCTCGGCACATCCGTATCCAATATTCCAGAAATGCGTAGTTTTTCATGCAACTCTTTTTTCCATATAGCAATCGAAAACAGCCATTCACCGCTGGAAAGCACGGTCGGCTTATTCATCATAACGCCTCTACCAATATAGAATTCTTCACCCCATACAAGCCCGTCTGCATCGGGGTTATCACAGATTATACCCCACACCTCTTCACCGGGCATCACGTTCCAAACAAGCCAAAGCCGTCCTAGTGGGTCTATCCAAAGCACTGGGTCAAAGCAGCGGAACTTGCCCGGCTTTTCAACAGCGGCAACAAGATCGCTGTAGGCTTTTTCATCGTCGCTTTTATAAAGTAAAACGTAGTTTCCGAAAGTTTCTGTAGTGCCGCCGGAATAAAAAGTTACAAATGTGCGTCCGCCCTTCGTATGCTCGATGCCGGGAATTCCCTGCCATACTCTATGTATATCTGTGAACTTTTCAAGTTCTTTTTTATCTGTAATAAGCATAAGTCTTCACACCCCTTACACTTATAGCGTAACATTTTTCAAAACTTCAGGCAATAACAGAATTGACCAAATTAAAAAACAAACAAAAAATCCACGCAACTATGTGCGTGGATTCATGGCTCCCCCTGCTGGGCTCGAACCAGCGACTGCTGGATTTATTTAGCGCTACAGTCAGGGTTATTTTTTAGGCGGCTACTTCTTTTTTCTGCCGCCTCATAAATCTGTAATTTACCGTTATTGTTTGGCGCGCGCCATCCTTTGTCTGGATGCGGTCGCCTATCACTATTGAGTCCACCAGTGTGTTCAACAACTCTCTGTCGAGTGTGTCGATTTCGGTGTATTGACTCGCCAGTTCTGTGAACTGTCTCAGGTCTCTCTTGGTCTTCGCTGGTCTCGACCATTGCTTCCAGCTCTGCCAGTCGCTCGCGCGCTGCCGTCTGTTCGCCTTCGCATCGGCTCGCCAGTTCCTTGAACTTTGCGTCCGAGAGTAGTTTGTTCAGTCGGTCTTCGTACATCTGGTCGAATCGTGCGTCGAGGTCTGCGATGCGTTTTCTCAGGTCGCGCATCTCTTTTTCTCGGCTCTCGCGCTGCTGTGCGCGCTCTCCGTCAACCTGTCTCATCACCGCTGCGATGAAGGCTTCTGCGTCGTCCTGCACTATGCGTACCGTGTCTTTGATGTCGGCGAGTACCGCTTTGTATACCTCGCTGTACTTTATGTAGTGGCTGGTGCACCTCTTGATTTCCCGATTTTGCGCGTGATACTCCACGCCCGTCGTGGGGTAATTTAGGCGTGGAGATTTGACCTCCCCCTCCCCCACCTGCAATTTTTCCGCGCTTTGCCGCATTTTTGCGGTA
>JAFTXX010000057.1 GCA_017461475.1 Clostridia bacterium | reverse complement strand
ATCGCCGGACCCTTGCTCGTGCATTTGACTGCGATCGCGATGATCAGCATGGGCAACGCCAACACGATCAGGGCAAGCAGGCTGAAAAGGATATCGAAAAGTCTTTTGAAAAAACGTCTATACATCGTTCCTCTTATCTTATAAAAAAATATACTTTCTCTTGCTCATACAACTTTCATATTATAACACACCTTTTTCGTTTTGTCAATATTTTTCAAAAGAAATTTTCTTCCTCTTTTTCGGTGCGAATTTCCTTATTTCTTAAAAAATCCTTCAAAACGCGAAAAAAGGTGAAACTATCCCCTTGACAAATCAACAATCCGTGCTATAATACTTGCGCGACGGACGAAAAAAAGCTCCCCTTGTCCACCGTTTGCACTCGGCCTTGACTGCGCGCCGAAAAAACGGTAGACGAGCGACCCGAAAAAATTCGGAAAAGGAGAATACGAAAATGAAAACTGTCTTCAAAAAAGTATTGCGTCTGCTCGGCGTCGACGTGCTCCTGTTGGGGCTCGTCGAGAAGCTTGCTCTCGGATTGATCAAGAAGCTGACGGCGCTGCAAAACGCAGCGAGAAGCGCCCTCGACCGAGTGTTACAATCTCGCAACGGCGAGGCGTAAGCCGCCGAAAATTGCGTAAAAAAACCGAGCCGCTTCCTCTCAACGGCTCGGCGTTTTTTATTTTTGGCGACGGCGCGTTATAGCTCGCTCGGGCTGACCAAGCCGCGGTAGGAATTGAAATTCAAGCCCCATTCGTCGACGTAGGGCAAGATCTCCTCGTCCAATTCAATCACGGCGGTCTCGTCCCCCTGCAAATACGCCGTTAAGCGTTCCTTGCAATCGAGCAAGCGGGCGTGTAAGCCGCCCAAGCGCGCTTGCTGGATCTCCCAACCGAACGGTTTGTTGTCCCCGAGCCAACGCTTTTTATGGCTTTGGATAAATACGTCCAAGCGCTTTGCACATTCCGCGTAGTCGCCCGTTAATTTCTCAAGCGCGGCGATATCCCCGTCCTTATACGCGCGGCGGGTTTTTATACCCAGCTCCGCTTTGATCTCCAAAACCGAGCAAAGCAGGGATAAGCCTTCGGCTAAATAACCGTATTCGCCCAAGCGCTTGGAAGCCGCCGCGAGCGTTTTGGCGTACTCGCCGTAGGGTATGTGCCCGTTCAAGGAAAGGGAATGATCCAAAAGTCCCAAAAAGCAATCGTTATACAAAAGGCTCTTGCAGGGATTTTCGCGAATGAACGGAGTGCGCGGTCTACCCGTTTGATTGGGTAGATCGAGCAGCATAAAATCGTCGAAGCTTACGCCGAAAATATCTTGAAAGCCTTGCGCGAGCTTTGCTCTGTCCAAGTTCCCCTCGTAAAATTGCTTGATCGCGTACAGGGAGGGCAGGACGGAGAAAAACGAACACTCGTTGCCCTCGTCCGTCCAAAGGGTGATCAAAACGTTTTTTACGCCGTGCTTTTTCGCGAGCCGCATCGCCGGCTCCATCGTGTAGAGGGAAAACTCGTTCAAGGGCGCGAAGCCGTTCCAGCACCACGCGCCGCCGGCAAACCAAAGCTCGCGACCGAACTTCTCGTGCGCCGCAAACATCGCCTCGTAAATTTCATCCTTGACCTCGTGTTCGCCGTAGTCCCAATAGCAAAGCGCCACTTCCTCGGGGACCTTGTCGATCGCGGACTGCTCCAGCTTGATATCCTCGCCGTAGTAGCCTCCCCCGTTGGAAAGGCGGAAGAACATATCGCTCCACATATGCGGCTTAAAGCCGTATTTCGTCGCGAGCTCCACCACTTTGTTTAAGTGCCGAACGAGCAATTCGTGACGGTTTACGTAGCCGTGTTTATCCAAATACCGCCCCAAGCCGACCGTATGCGCTTCGTCCATACCGATATTGATCAAATTACTGCGGAAACAGCCCTTGAGCGCTTGAAGCATCTTTTCGACGAACGCATAGGTCTTCGGCTCGTCGACGAGCAAGATGCCGCCGTTGTCAACGAGCTCCCAATAGGGCGGGTTTTTTACCAAATTGTTTAAGTGCGCGAGCGTTTGGATACAGGGAACGACCTCGATACCGCGCTCGTATGCGTAATCGTCGATCTCCTTGAGCTCCGCTTTGGTATAGCCGCCGCGCAAATAGCCGAAATACGGCTCGCTCTCTATCTTATAGATATCGTCGAGACACATTTCCAAAAGATTGTAGCCCATTTTTTGCATTTCGTCGAGCAGCTTTTTTACCCGTTCCACCTTCATAACGGCGCTCGTCGAGCAACAGATCATTACGCCGAAGCGTTCTTTTTCCCGTTCCATTTGTTCTCTCCTTAGCGGTTGATACCTACATTATAACGGTATACGACGAAAAAAACAATGGTAAAAATAAACAAAAAACAGGATTTTTTTGACTTTTTCGTTCTTGGATAAAAAAATCTTTTTTACAGGGTGAAAAGAATGGATTTTTTCCCGCGTTAGTGCTATAATTACCTACGGTAAAAATTTCGGGAGGTATAAGCGTATGCATACGGCGGCGAAAAAACGCGGCGCGTTTCATCATCACCGTCACGGCGTCGTTTTGGAAGCGGTCGGGCGTTTTTTGAAAAAGAACGCCGTGCTTTGCATTGCGGCGGTCGCGGCGATCGCCACCTCGTTTATCGTGCCGCCCGATAAAGAATATCTCGGGTATTTCGATCTCAAAACGCTCACCTGTCTGTTTTGCACTTTGGCGGTGGTGTGCGCGCTTCGAAACATTCGCTTTTTTACCGTGCTGGCGCGAAAGATCGTCAAGCTGTTCAAAAATACGCGCGCCTGTATTCTTGCGCTCGTGTATATTACCTTCTTAGGCTCTATGCTCATTGCCAACGATATGGCGCTTTTGACCTTTTTGCCGCTCGGATATTTCGTGCTCTCGTCTACGGGTAAGCAAAAATATACGGCGTTTACCTTTATTATGCAAAATATCGCGGCGAATTTAGGGGGTATGCTCACGCCTTTCGGCAATCCGCAAAATTTGTATCTTTACACCAAGTTCAATATCCCCACGAGCGCGTTCGTCGCGACCATGCTCCCTCCGTTTTGTATTTCGGTGGCGCTTATCACCCTTTGCTGTCTGTTCGTGAAAAAGGAGCCGCTTACCGTCGAGGACGAGGAGGTGAAGCTCCCCGTCGCACGGACGATCGTCTACGGCGTTTTATTCGCCCTTTCCATTATTATCGTATTCCGCGTGATCCCCTATCAGGTCGGACTTATCGTTATACCCGTCGCGCTTTTGTTTATGGATAGAAAGGCGCTGTTGCAGGTGGATTACGGACTTTTGTTGACTTTCGTCGCTTTCTTTATCTTTGCCGGCAATATGGCGAGAATTTCCGCGGTGGAAAAATTGTTCGCGTCGCTTATGCAAAAAAATCCGTTGCTTGTCGCGACCCTTTCCTGTCAGGTGATCAGTAACGTGCCGTCGGCGATCTTGCTTTCGCAATTCACGAATAATTACGCGCCCCTACTCGTGGGCGTGAATATCGGCGGCGTGGGCACGCTCATCTCTTCGCTGGCAAGCTTGATCACCTTCCGCGAATACACCTCGAAGAATCCCAAGGGCGCGGGAAAATATTTGCTATCGTTCTCCGCGTTCAACTTCGCGTTTTTAGGTATACTCACCGTAGCGGAATATTTTATTTTGTTGTGACGGTTGGAGGAACCGAGGGGTTCTTCGTCCTTCCCTTTTTTGCTGGTGCAACCAAAGGGGGCTTGGCTTGCGCCAAAGAAAATCCGTTGGATTTTCCGAACCCGAGGGGTTCTTCGTCCTTCCCTTTTTTGCTGGTGCAACCAAAGGGGGCTTGGCTTACGCCAAAGAAAATCCGTTGGATTTTCCGAACCCGAGGGGTTCTTCGTCCTTCCCTTTTTTGCACGGCAAAACGGCACCCTTTTTGAGGGTGCCGTTTGCTGGTGCAACCAAAGGGGGCTTGGCTTGCGCCAAAGAAAATCCGTTGGATTTTCCGAACCCGAGGGGTTCTTCGTCCTTCCCTTTTTTGCACGGCAAAACGGCACCCTTTTT
>JAFTXX010000027.1 GCA_017461475.1 Clostridia bacterium | reverse complement strand
GCTCAAGGATGACAAGGGCGGGTTTGAGCAAAGTGCTAAAAAGTCTTGTTATATCGCATTGTAACAACCCCCGCTTGTCATCCTCGAACGGAGCGCAGCGAAGTGAAGGATCTTGCGGGGAGATGTTTGTCTATTCGCTAAACATCAATTTATTTTACGCTTTCATAAGTTCCACCAAAACTTTGACCATTGTCTCCATAGACTGCACCGAGATAAACTCATGCACACTGTGAAAATTTACGCCGCCGGTCGGGAGATTGGGGCAGGGCAGACCCATGTAGGAGAGCCTTGCACCGTCTGTGCCGCCGCGTATCGGCACGCAAACAGGGGAGAGACCCTGAGTGCGCATTGCGGCTTCTGCCGCTTCTATAATGTGCATGTGGGGCAAAATCTGCTCTTTCATGTTATAGTAACTGTCTTTCATGTCAAGGACAAATGTGCCGTCGCCGTAAACCGTGTTCATATAAGCGACAAGGTTTGCGATAAACTCCTTGCGTTTTTCAAACTTTTCACGGTCGTGGTCGCGGATTATCATGCCGAGGGTTGCAAGTGTTTCATCTCCCTCGATACCCGTAAGATGATAAAATCCCTCATAGCCGCAGGTGTGTGCGGGAGTTTCAGCCGCGGGCATGCGCGATACAAAGTCGCATAGCATAAGCGCCGCGTTTTTCATCTTGTTTTTTGCTTCGCCCGGATGAATGTTTACACCGTGAACGGTCAGTTTGACAGACGCACCGTTGAAATTTTCATACTCAATTTCAGGTACTTCGCCGCCGTCAACCGTGTATGCCCATTTCGCATCGAATTTTGCAATGTCAAAGCGGTCGGCGCCGCTGCCTATCTCCTCGTCGGGCGTAATGCCTACGGCAATTCTGCCGTGAGCAATTTCGGGGTGCGCAATTAGATACTCCACAGCCGTGAAAATTTCGGCAACGCCTGCCTTGTCGTCGGCGCCGAGCAGAGTTGTGCCGTCGGTAACGATAAGGTCTTGACCAACGTATTTTTCAAGCGCGGGGAACCTCTTAACTGTTATCGCAGTGTTGCCGCCGAGCGCGATGTCGCCGCCCTCGTAGCGGATAACAGACGGTTTTACGTCCTTACCCGGCGCGTCGGGTGAAGTGTCCATGTGCGCTATAAAACCGATTACGTCGCGGTTTTCAAAGCCTTTTGTCGCAGGCAAAAACGCATATACGTATCCGTTTTCATCCATATGTGCGTCTTCAAGTCCCATTTCTGCAAGTTCATTTGCAAGATATGCTCCGAGAATCTTCTGCTTCTCAGTGCTCGGTGTAGTAGTGCTGTTTTCGTCCGACTGAGTGTCAAACGAAACGTATTTTAAAAATCTGTCCTGTACAAGCATTGCGTCAACCTCGTGAATGATTTATTAGTTTTAGTATAAACCATTTTTGAGCGAATGTAAATAGTGACATAAATTAATGTTTTAATCACTTGAAAATGCAAGCATTTTCAAGTGGAAGCAAAACCGCAAGTCTCTCAGGCGCCAAGGAACCTTTGGTTCCTACCGACCTAAAGGTCGCTCACAGGGCGCGGTTTTTAAGGAGTTTTCAAGCCGGCGCATGTCCGTCTTGAAAACGGATTTTAATCATATAAACATTAATTTTCCTTTCTTACTTACAAAACAAAAAAGGCTTGCCGAAGCAAGCCTTTTTTGAATTATCTGTGAATTACTCAACAACAGATGCGTACATGAAGAACTTGTAACCGAGAGGCGAAGAGAAGAAGCCTTCGATCTTTTCGCTGCACATGTAGATGTCAGTGTAGTAGTAAATGGGGCAGATTGCACCGGTCTGCATGAGGATGTCCTCAGCCTGGTGCATGAGCTCGAAGCGCTCTTCTGGATCCTTGGAAGCCTTAACCTGAGCGATGATTGCATCGTAGGACTCAGCCCAAGTCTTTCCGTCATAACCAGCGTAGGTTGCATGAGCATCCTTACCGAACTGGCTGTCGTTGTTACCGGATTCGGTGATCCACATGTCGAGGAAGGAGATCGGGTCATTGTAGTCACCGAGCCAGCCGTTACGAGCTACGGAGTAGTCGCCGTTCTTTCTGGTGTTAAGGAATGTAGCCCACTCCTGAGTCTCAACGTTTACGGTGATGCCATACGTACCCCAAGCAGCCTGGAGGTATGCAGCAACTGCTTCGTGACCGGTACCTTCATTGGTGATGTAGGTAAGGGACGGGAAGCCTACTGCAACACCGTTTTCAACGGTGAACTTGCCGGAAGACTGAGCAACGCCCTCAAGGAGAGCAACTGCTTCTGCGCAGTTAGCAGCGTAGTCTTCAGCAGCTACACTGTAGTAACCGTTACCGTCACGGTTTACACCGTTGTTAGCGATGAACTCGGTGCCGTCGGGCTCGGTGAGACCCATTGCAACAAAGCCTGCTGCGGGAACCTGACCAGCCTTACCGATATCGGTGCAGACATAGTTACGGTCGATCATAAGGCCGAGAGCATGACGGATGTCAGCCTTTTCTTCTTCGGTAAAGCCCTCAAGTGCAGGGTCATTTACGTTGAAGGATACATAGTAAGTACCGAGCTGACCCTCAACGAAGTATTCATTCGGGTAGTTAGCTTCGAGAGACTCGATTTCGTCCTGAGGAACGGAGTCGATGAAGAGGTAAGAGCCGTTCTTGTAGTTAGCAAGGAGAGAGCTGTCGTCATCGTTGAATGCGAATACGATTTCGTCGGTTACAACGGAATCTGCATCCCAGTAGTACTCGTTCTTTGCAAGAACAAGCTCAGCCTGAGTGAACTTGGATACTTTGTAAGGACCGTTGCCGATGTAGGTTTCAGCCTTGGTAGCCCAAGCGTCGCCGTTAGCCTCAACTACTTCCTGCTTAACAGGCATGTAGGTGGGGAATGCGCAGAGTTCCATGAAGTAAGGAACGTCTACAGGGAGAACAACGGTAAGCTGCTTGCCGTCCTCAGATGCGGTAACATTGAGGGTATCGGTGCCGTAGCCGTCGATTACATCGAACATGTACTCATAGTCAGCAGCGGTTTGGGGGTTAGCAGCTCTGTTCCAAGAGTAAACGAAGTCGTTTGCATCAAGGTCAGTGCCGTCGCTCCACTTAAGACCGTCACGGAGAGTGAAGGTGTAAGAGGTCATGCCGTTCTCAAGGGTAACTGCCTCGGGAATTTCAGCGGCACACATAGGAGCGAGATCGCCGTTTGCGTCGTAACCTACAAGACCAACAAAGTTGTGGATGATGTAGGTAGCACCGTCAACTGCGCTGTTGAGAGCGGGGTCGATGGTGTCCGGATAAGCGCCTACGTTGAGAGTCATCGTAGACGTTGCGTTGCTTACGTCATCATTGTTATCGCCTGTACAAGCTACAAGCGCAAAAACCATGATAACCGCGAGCAACAAGCTAAGAAGCTTTTTCATGGTGTTTTCCTCCAAAAAATATTTTTAATCAAACCCGCAAAAGCGAGTCAAATTAATTTAAATTATCAGCCCTCTGCTTTGTGACAGGCAACGAAATGTCCGGGGCGAACTTCTTTCAGCTCGGGCATGGACTCTGCGCACTCTGCGCATGCTCTGGGGCAGCGTGTACGGAAAGGACAGCCGCTGGGCATATGCAAAGGACTTGGAACGTCGCCCTCAAGATGAATACGCTTGTTTGCACGCGCGATATTCGGGTCGGGGACGGGAACCGCGGAAAGCAACGAAATGGTGTAGGGGTGAATAGGATTGTGATAAACCTCATTTGCAGGACCTATTTCAATCATCTTACCGAGATACATTACGGCAATTCTTGTTGAAATATGCTTAACAACAAGCAGGTCGTGCGCGATAAAGAGGTAAGTAAGACCGAGCTTTGCCTGCAGGTCCTCAAACATGTTGACAACCTGTGCCTGAATCGAAACGTCAAGTGCGGAAACAGGCTCGTCGCAGACGATAAACTTGGGGTCAACCGCAAGCGCACGCGCGATACCGATTCTCTGGCGCTGACCGCCCGAAAATTCGTGCGCGTAGCGCGAAGCATGTTCGCTTGAAAGACCTACAAGGTCCATAAGATACTTGATTTTCTCGTCTCTTTCAGCTCTGTTTGAATAAAGCTTGTGAACATCAAGCGGTTCTCCGATGATGTCGCTTACCGTCATACGGGGGTCAAGAGAAGAGTAGGGATCCTGGAAAACCATCTGAGCTTTTTTGCGGAACTCACGGATAGTCTTCTTTCCCTGAATAAGTTCACCGTCAAAGTAAACTTCACCCGCGGTGGGCTTGTAAAGTTGGAGAATAGAACGGCCTACGGTGGTCTTACCGCAACCCGACTCACCAACGAGACCGAGTGTTTCGCCCTCGTGAATGTCAAAGGTTACGTCGTCAACGGCCTTAAGCTTGAGAGTTTTAAGACCACTCGGAACGTCAAAGTGCTGTTTGAGATGTTTTACTTCAAGAAGTTTCTTTTCACTCATGGTTATACATCTCCTCTATCTGTTCTTTGGTAAGCGTTCCTGCCTCAAGCGCGTCCTTTAAGTTGTACCAGCATGCAGAAGCGTGGTCGTTGTTGATAAGTATTTCTTTTGCCTTGTGGGTAAGACATACTTTCATTGCACGGTCGCAACGGGGGGCAAAAGGACAGCCGTCGGGCATGTTGAGCAGGTCAACAGGATGTCCGCCGATAGGTTCAAGTCTGGTATCGTCGTCGCTGACGGTAGGAATGGAACGGAGCAGTCCTCTTGTGTACTCATGCTTAGGATTGTAGAAAATTTCATCAGCGGTGCCGCGTTCGCAGACTTCGCCCGCGTACATTACGATAACTTCATCGCACATTTCCGCAACAACACCGAGGTCATGGGTAATCATAATGATAGCCATGCCGAGTTTCTTCTGAAGGTCTTTCATAAGGTCGAGGATCTGTGCCTGAATGGTAACGTCAAGTGCGGTGGTGGGTTCGTCCGCGATAAGGATGTCAGGTTCGCATGCAAGCGCCATGGCTATCATAACTCTCTGGCGCATACCGCCCGAAAACTCATGGGGGTACTGCTTGATACGCTTTTCGGGTTCGTTAACGCCGACAAGCTCAAGCATTTCAATAGCGCGGGCCTTAGCCTCTTTTTTATTGCGCTTTGTGTGAAGCATAATTGCTTCCATAAGCTGATTGCCGATGGTGTAAACAGGGTTGAGAGATGTCATAGGGTCCTGGAAAATAATGCTTATCTTGTTTCCGCGGATGGAACGCATTTTTTCCTTGGATGAGCCGACAAGCTCCTCGCCCTTGAATTTTACGCTTCCGCCGACAATTTTACCGGGGGAAGTGAGAATTTGCAGAATAGAGTAGGCGGTAACGCTCTTACCCGAGCCGGATTCGCCTACGATACCGAGCACCTTGCCGCTCTCAAGAGAGAAGGAGATGCCGTTTACGGCCTTAACCTCGCCCGCAGGGGTGAAGAACGAGGTACGAAGGCCATTTACTTCAAGTAATTTTTCCATGGTTAATACCTCTTTTTATTTCTTCAGTTTGGGGTCAAACGCATCGCGAAGACCGTCGCCGAGCAGGTTGAGTGAAAGGACTATAAGACAGATAGCAATTGCGGGGATGATAAGACGGTAGGGATAGGATGCGTAACCGTCGATTGCTTCGGATGCGAGAGAACCGAGTGAAGGCATAGGCATGGAAACGCCGAGACCCATGAATGAAAGGAAACTCTCAGTGAAAATAGCCGAAGGAATCTGGAGTGCCGTCGAAATGATGATAACGCTTATGCAGTTGGGAAGCATATGACGGCGGATAATGTGTGAGCCTTTAGCGCCTATGGAACGCGCCGCAAGCACATAGTCCTGCTGCTTGATGGTAAGAATCTGACCGCGGATAAGGCGTGCCATACCTACCCAGTAAAGCAGAGCAAATACAATGAAAATACTTATCATACCGACACCGAGCTTTTCAAGCACGGTACCCTCAAGGTTCAGCGTCTGTTTAAGAACAACCGAGAAGAGGATGATCATAAGCAAATCCGGCAGGGAGTAAATGATGTCGACGATACGCATCATTACAAGGTCGACCTTGCCGCCGTAGTAACCGGAAATAGAGCCGTAAATCGTACCGATAATAAGTACGATAATACTTGCGAACAGACCTACGATAAGCGAAATACGTGTACCGTAAATAACGCGGATAGCATAGTCACGTCCAAGTGCGTCAGTTCCGAAGATGTGGGGGAAAATCTTTTCGCCCGCTTCTATTCTGGCAAGCTCTGTTGAGCTGTACTCAAAAGGCTTGAGGTTCTTGAACGAACCGTCAACAGGCTGACCGGGAGTGATACCGAGCTGAGTTGAGTAGTCATAAGGGTAGAACATCGGTACAAAAGTAACGATAAGCACGATAACAATAAGGATGCAAAGACAAGTCATTGCAATCTTGTTTCTGGAAAGGCGGCGCATACCGTCCTTGAAGAAAGTAGTGCTGGGACGCATACGCTGCTGAAGAAATTTTTCGTCTTCAGTAGCAAGTTCAAACTTGGAAACATCAAGCTGAAGGCTGAGCGGATTCTTCTTAGGAAGAGTTTCATTATTCTTTTTCATTTTATACTCCTCCTTAGTTAAGGTCGACACGCGGGTCAAAAATCTTGTAGCAGATGTCGGAAATGAGGGTCATAATAACCATAAGAGTTGCAAGGAAAATAGTTGTGCCCATAACCATGGGATAGTCGCGGTTGGTAATGCTCGAGAAGAAGTACTTGCCGAGACCCGGAACTGCGAAAATCTTTTCAACAACAAGGCTACCCGTGAGAATGTATGCAATCATAGGACCTACATATGTGATAACGGGAGTAACCGCGTTTTTAAGAGAGTGCTTGAAAATAACCTTTGCGCCCGAAACACCCTTTGCTCTTGCGGTACGGATGTAGTCCTGACCGAGAACATCAAGCATACTTGAACGGGTAAGACGAGTGATGTAAGACATCGGATAAAGCGCAAGTGCGATAATGGGCAGGATAAGACCGCCGTCAGCATTGCCGTTTGCAGGCAGAATAGGCCATGCGATACAGAATATAAGAAGCAATATAGTCGCAATTACAAACGAAGGCATAGCAACGAATGCGGTTGTAAGTACCATTATAAGGTTGTCTATCCACTTGTCATGGAACACGGCCGCAAGCGCGCCGAGCGTAAGTCCTATAACTATAGCAACGCAAGCCGCGATAAGACCGGTTTTGGCACTGACCGAAAAGCCTTCCATGATAAGGTCGATAACATTGCGTCCTCTGTTTTTGATAGAGGGGCCGAAATCACCGTGAAGAAGGTCTTTAAGGTATGTAATGTACTGTTCAAAAAGTGGCTTGTCAAGACCGTACTTTGCTTCAAGCGCCGCGGTTACCTCCGCACTCGGAGATTTCTCGGAGAGAAAAGGTCCGCCGGGGATGGCACGCATAACGAAGAAAGTGATCGTGATGATAAGGAATACCGTGAAAATCGCTAAAAGAAGACGTTTTACGATATACAAAGCAAGTTTGCTGTCCAAAAAAATCAACTCCTATCCATGCCGCAAAAATCACCGTTATGCCTTGCAAAGCAAGGCATAACAATAAGGGTACCCTTATTGAAAATTAATTGCGACAATAAACTTTTAAGCCAAAAAGACAAAAGAAAACGCACCCGAAAGGAATTTTCGCGTGTGACTTTGCTTGTGTCTTCAAATTGACTATTTAAACATTCTGCATTATTATACTATAAACTTTTGCAAATGTCAACACAAAGAAAGTTCCTTTTTGTGGATTTTGTTATTTTTTTGACGGAAATGAATTACGAAAATTCACTATTTTCACAGTGCCGCCAAGACTTCAAGCAGGTACGAATAGGTTCTTTCGACCGAACTTATCGACATTTTTTCACGCGAGGTGTGAATGTCGTAGAGATTGGGGCCAAACGAAACCGCGTCAAGTCCTTTTATCTTGTCCGAGAAAAGACCGCACTCAAGACCCGCATGTATTACATCAATTTTCGGGGCGATGCCATACATCTTTTCGTAAACCGCCGCCATCGTGTCGCGCAAAGGCGAAAATTTGCGGTATTCCCACGCGGGGTAGTGTGCGTGAGATGAATATACACCGCCGAATTTGAGAGTAAGTTTTTCCAATCGGTCGAGAAGTTCGTACTTTTCCGCATTAACGGAGCTGCGCGCCGCAAAGGTCATGTGCAAAGTATCATTTTCAACTTTCAGTACGCCCATGTTGAGCGAGGTCTGCACAAGTCCCTCAATGTCCGCGCTCATCGTCTGTATACCGTTTGGCACTTCGCAGAGAAAAGCGGTAATAATTTTGCTGCTTGCCTCGTCAAAACAAACATCATGTGAAATGCTTTCAACAGAAATCGAAAGATCGGGGTCGGTGGCAACCGCATTTGCCTTTACAAATTGGTTTGCCGCGCCGTGTATTTCGCCGTTGCAGAAAATTACGGCTTCGGTAACACGAGGAATGGCATTGTCTTTGAGACCACCGCGGATGTCGCCTATTATATAATTAAAAGGAAGAGAATTTAAAAAGCGTCCCATCGTAATGTTGGAATTAAGCCTTCCTTTGTCGATCTCGACGCCCGAGTGACCGCCTTTGAGTCCGCCTACCGTAACACGGTAGCATGGCATGTCAGTGTGACCTTTTTTAAGCGGGAGTTTGATATCAACTCTTGCGCCTCCTGCACAGCCTGCGGTGAGGATGCCTTCCTCCTCGGAGTCGATGTTAATAAGTGTTTTGCCGAAAAGAACAGATGCATCAAGACCCTCCGCACCGTACATTCCGGTTTCTTCATCGGTTGTAAACAGTGCTTCAATCGGAGGATGGGCGAGGGTGTTGTCCTCAAGTATTGCCAAAACCATTGCAACCGCAATACCGTCGTCTCCGCCGAGAGTTGTGCCGTCGGCGTAAACAAAATCGCCGTCAACTTTAAGGCAGAGCCCGTCTTTTTCAAAATCAATTTGGCAGTCCTCGTCCTTTTCGCATACCATGTCAAGATGTCCTTGCAAAATTACGGTCGAGTGCCCCTCATATCCTGCCGATGCCGGCTTTCTGATGATAACATTGTTGTGCTTGTCTTTTGACACCTCAAGCCTGAGCGATTTCGCGACATTTACGCAGTAGTCGCTTATCAGGTCTGTATTGCCGGACCCGTGAGGGATAGAGCATATCTCCTCAAAATAGTGCATTACCCTTGCGGGTTTCAGTCCTTCTAAAATTCCCATTTTAAACTCTCCATTATGTCTTTATAGCTTTCAAAATACGCCTTTGCGCGGCGCGTGATTTCTTCTTTGTCACCCGCCGAACTTGCGTCATGCACCGCGATAACGTCAATGCCGGCGGCATTTGCCGCCTGGATTCCAATAAGCGAATCCTCAAACACAACGCACTCGTTCGCACTGACATTGAAGTCACGCATTACACGCTCAAGTATCGCGGGACTCGGCTTCATCTCGCTTGCGTCCTCGCGAGTGTACATTGCGTCAAATATACCGTCAAGCGGTGCCTTGCTTATGATGTTTTGGTTGCGCGTAAGATAAACCTCAAGATTTGCTCTAAGCGTCGTAGACGCAATCACCATTGTGTACCCACGCTTTTTCAGTTTACGCAAAAACTCATCAGCGCACGGCTTGTAGTCGACCTCGTTTGCCACAAGATTGTCCGCGATTTCATATCTGAGCCGCACAAGTTCATCCGCCGAAAGGGAAGAACCGTATTTTTGCCCCATAAATATACAATAGTCGCGGTAAGGGTCGGCCGATGCCAAGAATTCACAGAGTTTCGCGTCGCGCTGCGCCCTGACACCAACTCCGTCGGCACAACCGCCAAGCGCCGTAATATACCGCCTGTCAACCTCGTTCCACACGCTCACCGAGTCAATAAGCGTACCGTCAAGGTCAAAGATAATCAATTTTTTGCCGTTTAGCATTTTAGTTCTCCGAAGTTTTATTATATAAATTATATCATATTAGATTAAACAGTTCAATAGTAAAAGCGGTGTTGTAATGTTTTGTAAATAAATGTTTATACTATTAAAATCCGTTTTCAAGACGGACATGCGCCGGCTTGAAAACTCCTTAAAAACCGCGCCCGGTGAGCGACCTTTAGGTCGGTAGGAACCAAAGGTTCCTTGGCGCCTGAGAGACTTGCGGT
>JAFTXX010000026.1 GCA_017461475.1 Clostridia bacterium | reverse complement strand
TGTCGCAGGAGAAGCGGAGATGATAACGTCAGCCGAAGGAGCCTCAACGTCTTCGCACTTGTTTGTGCAGTAGTAAGTGCCGTCAGCCTTTACTACGTAAGCATGCTCTGTGCAAACGAATTCAACTTCCTCGGTCTTGGTTCTGCCGCATCCGGAGCAAGTGTAGGTCTTAACGCCTGCCGCATCCGGAGTAGCCTCGGTGGTGATTTTACCGTCGTCCCATGTACACTCATCAGTAACATTTTCTGTTACGGTGTAAGGATAGAGACCGTCACTTCTGCCGGTTTCTTTAATGGGGTCTGTAATACTTGCGTCGAAGGAGTGAGTACCGTATGTTGCGGTAACTTTAGCCTCGGTGTCAACAAAAGTGCCGTACTTATAAAGGAAGAGTGAGTGAGTAAGCGGAACTGTGCGTCCGTCTGCCTCATCGGAAACATGAATAGTTACATTCTTAGCATTCTTGATCTGGAATGTACCTGTTCTTGCAGTAACGCCTGTTGTCGCGTCAGCTGCAATGTCGGGGATCTGGGAGTTATTCTCAAAATTAACTACGAGATTGTCGAGCCAAGCCTGAGACGCAACTGTAGTAACATTGCCCTCTTCGTCAGTCACTTCATCGTAGCCTACGTTGCGGTCACCGGTACGGAAGGTGTTGATACCCGAACTGCCGTAAAGAGTAACAGTGGAGGAACAGTTCTTGGTAAGAGCCGCGGGGCGGGCATTGGTAGTGGACATCGTATAAACGGTATGAATGAGCGCTACACGAGTTCTCTCGGTTGCCTGAGTATTGATGTAACCGTCATTAACCTCGAGGGTAACGGTCTTGTTGGAAACCTCGATATTGTCAGAAGTAAATGCACTTCCGAGATAAATTCTCTCATAGAAGTATGATTTTGCATTGGTGGAAAGTGCAGGACCGTCAACCGTAATCTTGGTGGTCTTGGTCTCGGTATCACTTTCGGTCACGCCGTATACACCTGCAAGGAGATAAACGGTTGCATACTGCTGAACGCGGATGTAACCGAAGTCAACATTGTGCCAGTTTGCGGAGATGATTGCACGGTAAGTGCTTGTGGAAGTGCCCTTGAAGAGGAGTGCATCAAACTTAGCGTCGCCGCCGAGGGTAAGCTGTGCTCCCTGCTTTGTAACGGTGAAACCGGTTGTAGCGGCGCCATATGAGTCGTAAGTATCAGAGGTAAATGTAATAGTGCCGTTCCAATCGGGAAGAACGATATTGGAGTCAAGCTTAACGCCGCCGTTGATGCGAACGGTACCGCCTACATTCTTGATACGCTCAACAGCCTCGGTAAGAGATGCAACCTTGGTGTCTGCGGTGAGACCGTCAGCAGTGTCGTCGCCCACACTTGAATTGTTGCCGACGTAAACAGTGGGAAGCTCGGTCTGAGTATGAAGAACCGCATCACAGCCAGTGCAAAGAATTTCATACGCACCGGTCTCTGCGTTTACAGTCCATACATATTCCTGCTCTTCTACGTGATTTTTAGCTTCAATGTCAAGTTCTACGGTAGAAACAGTCTGACCGCACTCATCGCAAACGATTTCTGCACTGCCCTTGGTAGTACAGGTAGCAGCGGTAACGGTCTGCTGAGTGGTATTATCATGCGTACAGCCGCTGATAGCCGCGCCGCACTCTGTGCAAACGTCGCCGTCGCCGAAGTGACCGCCGAGAACGTTAAGACAATACTGCTTGTAGGTGTACTGGTTAACGGTAATGTTATCGGTGGAAACGAAGCGAGCCGCGTCTGCCACTGCTGCCTCATTATCCTGGTCGGCATATACATTCCAGATAATAGTGGACTGAGGAGCAATGTTGTTAAATACATTATCGGTTGTGATATCCGCGCCTTCCTTGAGGACAACGTCAACGGTGTATGTATACGCAGTACCTACAGCCGAAGAAGTAGTGTGAATACCGGGATAAAGAGTTGTAATGCTTACCTTACCGTCAATGGTAAGAGTAAGAGTAGAATCAGCGCTGAGGTCGCCGCCGTTGGTGTGGAAGAGCGGGAGCGAACCTATGGTAAGAGTATCGGTATCGTTTACAGTACCGAGAGTCATCTTGCTTGCACCGTAGTGAGTACGCGAACCCTGGCGGTTACCTGCGGTAACGAGATACCAATCGCCCGAGCGAACGGTAACATCACCGTTTACTTCGCCGCCTACGCTATCCTTAGAACCCTGCCATCCGCCGAGGAGGTAGATGGAATTGGTGGAACCGTGAGTGATGCCCTCGCCCATAACTATCTTGTTGCCTTGTGCGGGCCAAACAAGACCTGCCTCATTATTAATGGTAGTTTTCTCTACGGTAACGTCACCGTTCTGGAAGAAACGTGTAGCCGCTGCCGCAAAATGAAGTTCACCGCCGGTAATGGTTATCGTAGCGTCATCATACTCAGGGGTAGCATAGTTAGCGGTGGAAATCGTACCCTTGTCAACGATGTGAACAGTAACATCGCCGTTTGCAGTTGCGGAAGCCGCCGCATATTCAATAGCGGTTTCAAGGTCTGCAAAAGCGGTTTCGGCGTCGAGACCGATGTCGCTGTCGAAAGCAGTGCTGCCGTTAATGGCAGTACCGGTAGTAGCAACGTAGATATCCGTGCCGACAGTCCAGTCCTCGTAAAGAACTGTGCCACAGTTGTCACAAGTGTATGTGATACAGCCGTTATCTGCATCATAAGCGATAGACACGGTTGCATCCGCATGATTGCCGTCATCGAGTTCAACGGTCTCGTTTTCGGAAATAACGGTGCCGCAATCGTCGCAGACTACGTTCTTGAGACCCGTCTCAGAGCATGTAGCCGCCTTGGTAACACTGTCGGAAGTGTTTTCATGTGCACAGTCAGCGTAGCCGCAGACAGTGCAGAAACCGTCAACGATAGTATGAGATTCAACTTCGCCGAAAGTAGACTCATCGCCGCAAGGGCAAGCAAGACGGTGGCCGTCTTTCCCCGCGGAGAGATACTTCTCTGTATGTACATGGAAAGTTGCAAGTTCGGGGTGGTCGCTGCCCATTACCCAGCCGTCGGTTGCAGCAAGAGTTGCAAGAGCGGAAGAAGAGGATGCGGAAGTGTAGCAATTATCCTCGGTTACGGTAGCATACGTTGCGGTATTAGCACCCACAATAGCATCGCCGTTTACGGTATAGCCGCGTGTAACGGTAATAGTTATACTTGTTGTTGACGAACCCGAACCGGGAGCGCCGAGAACGGGAAGACCGCCCTTATCCGCGGTCATAACATCGGTAATGGTGTATGCCGCGCCGCCCGTGGTAACAGCGGGACGAAGAAGACCCGCAATACCGCCTACGTTGCTTACGCCTTCAACGGTACCCTCATTGTAGCAGTTATCAATAACAACGGTAAAAGCATATTTAAGATTACCGCCGCCGATAGCGCCTACAATGCCGCCAACATAACCTGTACCGCCGTTACAGTCAATGGCGCCGTAGTTACCGCAATCTGTAATCTCAATGGTATTTGTACCGGAAGTTGCGGAACCCGCAATATAACCTGCGATACCTGCGCAAACATTACCTGTGGTAGTGGAAATCGCACCGTAGTTCTTACAACCGGTAATAGTAAGGGATGTACCGGTCTTGGAACCCGTAACAAAGCCAAGAATACCCGCATTATACTGCTTGCCGGTAACAGAGCCTTTGTTTGTACAGTTCTGAATAGTAAGAGTATCGCCTGCGGTGGCAATAGAAAAAGTGCCTACGATACCACCGGCGCCGCCGGCATCGGCAGTAACCGTGATGTCAGCAGTACAGTTCTGAACGGTAGCAGAACCTACGACCTGACCTACGATACCGCCCGAACGAGAGTTTGAAGTGGAAACGGTACCGCTTACGGTAAGGTTCTTGATGGTAGCACCGCCATTAACATAACCGAAAAGGCCGACGCTTGTGGTGGTGTAACCAGTAAGCGAAAGATTTGTGATCTTATGTCCGTCACCGTCAAATGTGCCGGTGAAAGGTACGGCTGACGTACCGATAGGAGACTGGGTCGCGCCTGTAAGGTTAATGTCCGCAGTCAGTTTAAAACTGCCGCCCCACTGGCTTGAATCAGCCATGAGAGCAGCAAGAGCCGCTGCATCTGCAATCTCTGTAACTGTTGCAGTTTCGGTGTTTTCGGTAGTCTCTTCCGCGCTGACGGGCAAAGCTACAGGAAACATGCTAAGCAGCATACAAAGAACGAGCAGGATGCTTAAAAGTTTCTTTTGCATAATCTTTTCTCCTTTTGATACAAGATTCCCCTAAAGATTTGTACAATTTCATTATACATTTCAAACAAAGCCAAGTCAATCTGGCATTTTTTACCTAGGTAAAATTGAACAAAAATTTGTGATTGTGCAAAGTGCGCAATTTAAAGCTTGTGATTTAACCACTAAAAACCGATTTTTTGTACAAAATGCTATATTTTTTGAAAAAAATTCTACATCACAAATTAAAATCTTAAAAGCAGTTTCATAATTTTCTACTTTTTGTACACTTTTTTGCAACTTTTTGCACAAAGTGGACTTTTTTTCACCAAAAACCCTTTTGTGAGCAGTAAAACAAACCTGAAATTACATAAAAACATAGCAAGCGCGGCAGGAGAAGTAATGTTCAGCGTCGAAGCCGCTAAACATTATCTTACCATGCAAAAAGGTGCTGTTTTCACAGCACCTTTTTGACACGCTGAACACAGGACTGATCGTCCTGCGTTTTGCTTTAATTTTCGGGTTTCATGGTCGGAAACAAGATAACTTCTCTTATGGTATCGGAGTTTGTGAAGAGCATAACTGCGCGGTCGATGCCCATGCCCATGCCGCCCGTGGGGGGCATGCCGTACTCCATTGCGGTGAGGAAGTCTTCGTCGAGCATTTCTGTCTCGTCGTCGCCGCGCTCGCGCTGTTCTACCTGCTTCATGAAGCGTTCTCTCTGGTCGAGAGGGTCATTGAGCTCGGAATATGCGTTGCCCATTTCGCTGTGGCAGATGAAGAACTCAAAACGCTCAGTGAGACGGGGATCTTCGGGAGACTTTTTGGTAAGAGGAGATACCTCAACGGGGTACATGGTGATGAATGTAGGCTGAACCAAATGTTCCTCTACTTTCTGGTCGAAGCAAGCGTACAGAGCGTTGCCCCATGTCTTTTCTGCGGCATCTGAGAGCTCAACGCCCTTTGCTTTAGCGGCGGCAACAGCTTCTGCATCATCGGTGATAGCGCCGAAGTCGATGCCGACATACTTTTTAACCGCCTCAACCATAGTCATGCGGGGCCAGCCGGGAGCAAGGTTTATCTTCTCGCCCATCCACTCAAACTCATAAGTACCGAAATACTCCTGAGCGAAAGTGGTGTAGATACCCTCGGCAATGTCCATCATATCATGGAAATCGGCATATGCCTGATAAAGCTCAACCGAGGTAAACTCGGGATTGTGCTTGGGGTCCATACCCTCGTTGCGGAAGATGCGGCCAACCTCATAAACTCTGTCCATGCCGCCGATGATAAGGCGCTTCAAGGGGAGCTCGGTAGCGATACGCATGTACATATCAATATCGAGAGTATTGTGATGTGTTACGAACGGGCGAGCAGCCGCGCCGCCTGCAATGGTGTTGAGCACGGGAGTCTCAACTTCGATATAGCCCATATTATCGAGGTAATTACGCATATGCTTGATAAACTGCGAGCGAATAACAAACTTGTTCTTTACCTCGGGGTTTACGATAAGGTCAACGTATCTCTGACGGTAGCGGAGGTCAGTGTCCTTGAAGCCGTGGAACTTCTCGGGCAGGGGAAGGAGCGACTTTGAAAGCAGAGTCATTTCCTTAACGTGAACCGAAATTTCGCCGGTCTTTGTGGTGAACACAAATCCGCCGATACCTACGATATCGCCGATGTCATACTTCTTAAAATAAGCGTACTGTTCCTCGCCGAGGTCGTCACGGGTGACATAACACTGAATGCGGCCCTTTGCGTCCATAATATGAACGAAAGAAGCCTTACCCATGACGCGCTTTGCGACGATACGGCCTGCGATTTTAACATTTTTCTCCTCGCCCTCGGTGTAGGAAGCCTTGATGTCCTCACTGTATGCATCCTGAGGGAAAGATGTGATAACAAAGGGATTGCGTCCCTCTGCCATAAGAGTGGCAAGCTTTTCGCGGCGAACCGCGATTTCGCTTGTGCTGTTAACTGTATTGTTCTGATTATTTTCTGCCATTTTAGTATACCTTTTAAAGTCTGATTAACCGTTGAGCTTTGCTCTTGTAACCGAAGTTATCTTGAGCTGGAACTCGCCGTTGGGAGAAGCGACGGTAACGGTGTCGCCCTCGCGGGCACCGATAAGAGCCGCGCCTATAGGAGACTGGTCGGAAATCTTACCGCTCCAGAAGTCGACCTCGTTTGTACCAACGAGAGTGTACTCTTTTTCTTCCTTTACGCCCTTCTGCTTAACCTTTACGATAGAGCCTACGCTGACCTTTGTATGGTCGATTTCGGACTCATCAACAACTATAGCGTGGATAATGAGGGATTCGAGCTCTGTAATTCTCGACTCGACCTTTGCCTGCTCGTTTCTTGCTTCGTCGTACTCACTGTTCTCCGAAAGGTCGCCGTAAGAACGCGCTACCGCAAGAGCCTCTTTGACCTCGGCGCGTCGTGTTGTTTTTAAATATTCGAGTTCGTCAACGAGTGCCTGATAGCCCTCTTTTGTATAGTGCATCTGCTTTGCTGCCATGGTTTTATACCTATCCTTTACAGAAAATTATTTATAGAGATTTACAGCCGCCTTGAGCTGCGCGTCGTTCTCATAATCGAGTTTATAAAGATTTACGCTCTTGTATTCGTCCGCGAGAGAAACGGTGATGTCGGGGGTTATTCCCACGCCCTCAAAGTTGTCCGAATACGGAGGTGCATAAAGCGCGGTGGAAAGGCGAAGTCCGGAACCGTCGCTGAGCCTTATTATCGACTGAACGGTGCCCTTGCCATAGGTGGTCTCGCCGACGATAATGGCTCTGCCGTAATCGCGGAGCGCCGAGGTAAACAACTCTGCCGCCGACGCGGTGTTGCCGTTGACCAAAATGATTATCGGAACGCGGCTGCTGATACCGTAAGCGTCCGACTTGTAAACGGTTTCCTCACCGCTCTTATACTGTATGCGAACGATAGGCCCCTCGGGGAGAATCATATCGAGCATGGAAACTACGGAATTAAGAGTTCCGCCGCCGTTGTTTCTGAGGTCGATGATAAAGCCGTGAACATTGTTTGTAAGTCCCTCGCCCATAGCTTCTTTAAACTGCGCGGGGGTTTTGTCGTCAAATGAAGAAATGCGCACATATCCGATGGGCTGTATGATATCCTCGCTGATTATCTCATCGTAAGTTACCGTCTGTTCCTCAACGGTCTGACGGGTAATAGATACGTCAAATCTCTCTTTGTAGCCCTCGCCGCGTGCAATCGTGAGAGTAACGGCGGTGCCGACCTCGCCGCGGATGCAGTTGACCGCCTCGTTATATCCGAGGTACGCAACATCAACACCGTCAACCGCAATGATGAGATCGTCGGGCTGCAGACCCGCACTGAGCGCAGGACTGTTGTTCATTACGCTGAGAATTTCAATGGCAAAGTAATCGGTGTTGTAGGTAACGGTAACGCCGATACCTGCAAATTCTCCGCCGTAGTCGCTGATAAGCGCCTTGTATTCCTCAACAGTGTGATACGAGCCGTACTTGTCGCCGCTGTATGCGACCAGTCCCTCGGCAACACCTTGTATGAGCGCGTCAACATCAAGCTCGCCGACATAATACTTATTATAATATGCCATGAGCTCGGTGATTTTTGCCACAAGCTTTTGATTTATTTCGGCAGCGGAGAGCTGTTTTTCCTCGGTTTCTTCTTCCGCTGCGCTTTCGGTTACGGTTGCGACCGCGTCTTCAGCGCCTACAAGCGAGCCGCCGTAAAGCACGGTAAGCATAAATGTGAGCGTTGCGGTAACGAGCACCGCGCTTATCAAAAACCATACCGATATTCGCTTTTTTGTCATAGTTTTTCCTTTAACAAAAGATTATTCTATTTAGGCTGTACGAGCCATCCGTTTGCAATGGGATCCTGATGCTTGCCGTCTACGCGAACTTCAAAGTGAAGATGCGAACCCGTGGACTGACCGGTGGAGCCCATCTCTGCGATATGATCGCCCTGGGAAACCTTGTCGCCTACGCTGACGAGAAGCTGCGAGCAATGCGCGTACAATGTGGTAATTCCGCCGCCGTGGTCAATGATGCAGTAATAGCCGTAGCTTGAATGCCACGAGGAAAGAATGACCTTACCGCCCTGTGCCGCATAAATATCCGTTCCTATGGCGGCGGGGATGTCGATGCCGCGGTGGAAATCGGTTATCTGTCTGCCTCTGTAATAATATGTTCTCCAGCCGTAATAACTGCTTATACGCTTAATGCTAGTGGGAGTAGGCCATGCAAGCTTGCCGCCGACATACTCACCCTTGCTCTCTGCCGCAAGTTCTTTGAGAAGTTTTTCAAGGCGCGCGCTTTCAGCTTCTTCAGCGGCGCTGAGACGGTCATACTCATCCTGGAGCGCCTGTTCCTCTTCGCTGATAGTGCTGAGAAGAGCAGTCTGTTCTCTTCTCTGCGATTTGAGGTCTGCATCTATCTTCTCAAGCGATATGCCGTATTCTTCCTTGGCAGCCTTATCCTCATTGAGTGAAGCAAGCTGTGTTTCACAGTCTGCCTTCTTTACGTCAAGAGCTTCTTTCTCAGCCGTGTAATTGTCGAGAAGCGTGGTGTTGTACTCCATTATGCTTCCCATATACTCCATGCGGGAAAGCATATCGGTAAGTCCGTCGGAATCGTAAATCGCTTCAAGCATGGAGGGCTCGCCGTTTTCATACTGTACGCGGATAAGAGTAAGAAATTTTTCCTTAGTCTCCGCCATCTGAGTTTCCATAGCGGCAATCTCATCCGAAAGAGTTGAAATCTGCGCTTCTTTGTCTGCTATCTGTTTCTCATACTCTGCGATAAGCGCTTCGGTTGCGGTTTTGAGATTCTGATTTGCAGTCATCAGCGAGTCAATGTTATTGACCTTCTGCTGAACAGTGTTCATCTCGCTGTGAATCTTGCTGATGTCGTCTTTAAGAGCATCCATCTGCTCCTCATACTTTGCAATATTAGCCTGATATGCCTGAACCGATGAATTGTCCGCATAGTCCGACGCGTTTACCGCAGCCGCAACAACGCAAACCGCCGAAACGCCGAGAAGCATTACCGCGGCGAGGAGCATAAGTAAAGTTTTTACTGTTTTTTTCATCTTTAATCTCCTATTACACTTCGACATACTTACCGAGTGAAACCAAACTTCCTATAATGCCGCAGAAAAGTGATATGCCGAAGAATACAATAAGCAATTCGGGAGCAAGCTCCGAGAACGCATAAAGTTTTACAAATCCCATCTTATCACTTACAAAGCCCATAAGCGCGGAATAAATAAGTCTTTCGCCAAGGAAAGCAACAAGTGCACCGCATATGCCGATGAACATGCCCTCAAGCACGAACGGCGCCGCAATATATGTACGGCTTGCGCCGATGTAACGCATTATGGTGATCTCTTCGCGACGGGAATATACCGAAAGCTTGATTGTGTTGATAATGACAAACATGCAAACGACCGAGCAAAGAACGGTGAACCATACAAACACAAGCGAAATGCCTTTTTGCAATGAGTTCGCGGAAGCCGCTATATCAAGACGGCTGTTGACCTTGCGCACGCCCTCAATGCGTTTTATAGCAAAATCGAGGTCGCTCACCTTGTCATTTTCCTCGTAGATAACAATGATTTTGTGCGAAAGCGGATTGTCTTCCGCGTTGATATTGTCAAAAAGCGAGCTGTAATCGGGGAAGTCGCCCTTGACCTGTTCAAGTCCTTCTTCTTTTGAAACAAGCGTGGTGCTTGCGACATTTTGGAGCGCGGCAATCTCGGCGTTTATCTCTGCCGCCGCCGCGTCGTCAAGCTCATATTCAAGGAAAACTTCTATCTCATTGAGCTCGGTGATGCTCGCAAGATTGTAGTCGATATTTTTTGAGATAAGCGAAAAACTGCCCACAAAAATCAAGCAGCTGACGAGCACGAAAATGCTTACAAAGGTAACAAGACCGTTGCGCGCCATCCCCTGCACCGATTGCGTAAGTGCATCTATCAAGCGTCTCACTGCCCGTCACCTCCGTTCTCTGTACTCTCCTCAGGTCTTACCTCGGGGCGCTCGTCGCCTACAAGACGGCCGCCTTTAAGACGGACAATACGCTGATTGAACATCTTTGCAAGTTCCTCCTCGTGTGTGACCACGACTACCGTCTTGCCGAACTTGTTCATCTTTACAAGCAGACTCATAATTTCCATCGAAAGCTTGGGGTCAAGATTACCAGTAGGCTCGTCTGCAATGATGGTATGCGGATTGTTGATAATGGCGCGGGCAAGCGCGACTCTTTGCTGCTCGCCGCCCGAAAGCTGCGCGGGGAAATTCTGCGCTTTTTCTTCAAGCCCAACTATGCGGAGCATGCTCATAACACGGTTTTTAAGTTCAGAAGAGTTCACCCCGCCGACAACGCGAAGCGCAAACGCAACGTTTTCAAACACCGTCTTTTTCTTGAAAAGACGGAAGTCCTGAAACACGATGCCGATACGGCGGCGGTATTTGGGCACTCGGGACGCGCGCATCTTTCCGAGGTTGACTCCGTCTATCCAAAGCTCGCCCTCGGTAATTCTTTCCTCGCGGAGCAAAAGCTTTGTCATCGTGGTCTTTCCGGCGCCGCTGTCGCCCATGATAAACACGAACTCGCCGTCATCTATTTTCAAATTAAGGTTATCAAGCGCCACCTTCCCCTCAGGATAGCGCTTGGTGACATTTTTAAACTCTATCATATAAAAATCCCCATTTCAGCGCGCCGAAAACCGCAAATTCAGCCGTTTTTCGGACTTTTTCAAAATACCCCATTACGCAAGAATTGCAGGAACACGCTCGGCATGTTCCCGCTATTCAGAAATTATCTTAGAATTTAACAGGCTTTGAAGTCAAATACTTTCTGACCATAAGAGCTACCTTAAATGTGATGGCATGCTCAAATTCGCGAAGGTCGAGACCGGTGATCTTGCGTATCTTTTCAAGACGGTACACAAGAGTGTTTCTGTGAACGAACAGCTTTCTCGACGTTTCGGAAACATTAAGATTATTTTCAAAGAAGCACTGAACGGTCATGAGAGTCTCACGGTCGAGCGACTCAATAGAACCCTTCTTGAATACTTCCTGAAGGAACATCTCGCAAAGAGTGGTCGGAAGCTGATAAATAAGTCTTCCGATGCCGAGGTTCTCATAGCTGATGATGTTCTTCTCGGTGTCAAACACCTTGCCGACCTCAATGGCAACCTGCGCTTCCTTGTATGCGCGGGCGAGGTCCTTAATATTGTCGACCACGGTACTGATACCTATGGCAACCTTGGTATAGAACTCGGAAGAAAGCGTCTGCGAAATACCGTTTGCTATCTTCTCAACTTCCTTTGTATCAATATTTGACTTGACTTCCTTAACAAGCACGATATCGCTTTCGCCAACGCTTATTACATAGTCGCGGTTCTTGTCGGGGAACATATTCTGCACCATTTCATAGGGGAGCATGTCCGACTTGGAATAGAACTTGATAAGGAAAACCACACGGCTTTCCTCGGCGTTGAAGCGAAGCTCCTTGCCCTTGATGTAAATGTCGCTCGGAAGAATGTTGTCAAGAATAATATTCTTAATGAAAGAACACTTGTCATACTTCTCATCATAGAGGTTCTTGATATTGGAAAGCGAAACGGCAAGAATTGCCGCAGTGCTCTCTGCCATCTTGTCGTCGCCCTCGACGAATACGACGTTCTCGAGTTTAGAATTCTGCCCCATGGAGCGGTATGTATAGCCGCCGATGACCGCGGTGTCCGTGTTGTAGGACAGCTCCTCGCGCACGCCTACTCGTATCTCGCCTATTTTGCCGAGTTCACTGCAAGCGATAACTACGCCGCCGTCGTCAATAACGCCGATGATTCTATCGGTAGCATCGTGCATCTGGTGGATTACGCCTTGAAAGAGTCTGTTTGACATGTGTGTTCCCTCTCTGCAATCAAGTTTGATGATTTTGTAAGATTGTACCTATATTTTAGCGTATGTTTTGTAGATTTTCAATATCTTTTTTGATATTTTCGACAAATTCACATAAGTTTTACTGTATATATTATTGCAAGGACAAAATATACAATGCCCGCTACGGCGATGAAATACATAAGATAGCCGCCAAGGAAGAGCACGCCGAGTACCGAGACAGCCGCCGCAACAGCACTTGCAATTACCGCCGCGGGGAGCATGCCGTAAGGCTTCTTGATAACTTTTTTACCAAGTTTAAGCTTGCCGTTTTTCACAAGGCACACAGTAGCATAAACGATAGCTGCCGCAACGACAGCAAAAACAACAACAGCAATGATATCCTTAACAAGAGTAAACGCATGGCTGTTAACAGCCGCCGCAGTTATGCAGCCCGCAAAAATCAGAGCGGTGCTGAAAAAGAAGTCAACAGGGTATATCTCATAGACAAAGAAGATCACCGCAAACGCGATAAGTGCGAGAATGGTGTAAGTAGCGCCGACGGTAGGATACATCAGTGTCATAAAGAATGCCGAAGCCGCAAGCCCAAGGGTAAATATCGGAGAAAACACCTTAAAACGTGTGTCAGTTCCCTTTTTCAGCGAGAGCACACAGTAAACGAGAGCCGCCGCCACAAGAAGCGCGGTAACGACTTGCGAAGCCGTAAGCAATGCAAGTGACGGGATACGGCTACCATAATAGATAAGCCCCATAAGTGCAACAACAAGCGCGATAAACACTGCAGTCATCTTGCCTGTCACTGCCACGGAAAGTTTTTCTTTTTCTTTAATACGTTCTTCTTTAGTAAGTTTCTTTTCCATTTCTATTCTCCGAAATTATAATTCAAATTGATAGGATATGCACGCAAGCGCAAACGCGGGCGCACTTTCACAGCGCAAAATTCTCTTTCCGAGCCCAGCAAGCGTAAGGCATCTGCCGGCTTCCTCGGCTTCTTTTTCGGAAAAGCCGCCTTCGCTTCCGACCACAAGCGAAATGTCGCTTATGCCTTTTGCGTTTTCAAAAATGTCTCTTATCGAGCGTGTGCCCTCTCCCTCGTAGCAAAAGCATCCGAGCGAAGCCTTTGAAGCTTGTGTGAGCATCTGCTCATAGGAAAGCGGATCGCCGATTTCGGGAACTACGCCTCTGCCACACTGCTTAGCCGCCTCAAGCGCTATGCGCTGCCAGCGCGCGCACTTTTTCTCAAGCGATTTCGCATCGGGACGCGAAACACACCGCTCCGAAAAGAACGGTACGATTTTACACGCGCCCATCTCGACAGCCTTCTGCACGATAACATCCATCTTGTCGCCCTTTGGAAGCGCCTGATAGAGTACAACGCGCACGGGGCTTTCACTCTCGGCTTTGGCACTGCTTTCAATCTTTGCAAAAACCTCGCCGTCGGTTATCTTCTCAAGCGTGCATTCATGCACATTGCCATCCGTGTCGCAAACGGTAATGCTCTCGCCGACCGCCATACGCAACGAACGCGCAATATGCCACGCGTCATCACCGACAACTCTGACCGAGCCATGTTCAACATTTTCAACTGAAACAAAAAATCTCGGCATGGTTCCCCCATTTTTTGATATACAAATTCCATTTTATTATATAATAAATTTTCCGAATTGTAAAGACCCAACAAAAACATTTCTCAAAAAAGACACAAAATTTGTATATCCGCATAAGCGCAAATATTGTATAACGCCCACCTAACTTAAACTTAAAACAGAATATGCGAATCAATCATAAAAGAAAGATAAAAAAGTATCTTTTGCAAAAGTCTTGACAATGTCAACTCGTTCTGCTATAATATTACGGTAATATTACATTGAAGTGTGGCTCAGTTTGGATGGCTCGCTTTGCGAGACTATGAGCGCATGCGTTCGGGTGTTTCCCGAACGGGTTTCCCAGTCCAAACATTTTAATTGAATATCGCTTATTTCGGGGTGTGGCTCAGTTTGGTAGAGCGCTGCGTTCGGGACGCAGAGGTCGCGTGTTCGAATCCCGTCACCCCGACCATATCAGATACCGCTATTGATACAATTGTGTCGATAGCGGTATCGTTATTTTACAAGCCTAAACCCTTTCACTACAAGCACCCATAAAAACAAGCGTTGCATTAGAGGAATCTTGCCCTCTCCTGCAACGCTTTTTTCGTTGGTTTTTGTGCCACTTCCGCCGATATGTACGGTGACATATCGTTAAATTACGGCTAATCGTTAAAAGGCAGTTTTTAATCTTCAGTCAAATCGCCACCACGGCAAAAGTCCGCAAGCTCAAAATCGGAATTGTGTTTTTTCTTGCCTTTTCCGAACAAGTCATTGTACCATGATTCCTTTCCCTCAATGATTCTTACCTTGTTTTCACATTCAGGGCAAGTATACCATGCCCAACCATCAAAACCTGTCATTTCCGCACCGCAAGTATTACAAGTTGGGTATACACCTTCTCCCAAACCGTACACCTCATCATCCGTATCGTCATATCCATCAATGTCGGGGGCAGATAAAATCAGGCGGTTTAGCTTATCATTATTCTGTTTTTGTTTATGCCTATTAAATTTTTGCCGTAACATTGTTTTAAGGCTCCTTTCGATAAATTATTCTATATTTCTACAAACAAAAGTACAAGCCCCGTCTGATTGCTCAAACGGGGCTTGTTTTGCCGTCAAGCGTTCCCGCTTGGCTTGTGTTATTTACTTGTTAGCTTCAATAAAGCGGTTAAGAATTGCCGCTATTTCTGCTCTTGTTGCATTGTCAAGCGGGTTAAGTGTGCTTTCGGATTTACCCTTAATTAAGCCGCTGCCTACTGCATACTGCATAGAAGCTATTGCATACTCGGAAATGCTGTCATAGTCGTCATAAGAGAGAATATTAGTGTTTTCTCCTACTGATACATCATATTCCTTGTACTGTGCGTATCTGTGCATAATAGCTGCGATTTGCTCTCTTGTGATGTTTTGGTCGGGTGCAAATTCAGTTTCGGAATAGCCTTTGATAATTCCGTTCTGCTGTCCCCAAACAACAGCTTTTGCATAATAAGCGTTGCTGTCAACATCTTCAAAAGTAGTTGTGCCTGTAACTGTCGGCTCGCCCTCTGCACGATAGAGGACTGTAACCATCATTGCACGGGTTATAATTCCGTTAGGTGCAAATGTAGTTTCTGTTGTACCCTTGAACAAACCATTTTCAAGAACATAGTCAACATTTAAGTGATACCAAGCGTTAAGGTCAACATCTGTAAAGTCTTTTGCATAGCAGGTGTGTCCTGACTGCACACTTACAGTAGAGTTGCCCGAAACGGAAATAGCAATGCCGCCGTCTTTTACTTCAAATTCGACTTCGGTTTCGTTTCCGTCCTTGTCAGTAACTACAACCTTTGTAACCTCGTCTGCATCGGGAACAGGGATAACAACCTCGGTTTCGTCCTTTGCCTCAACCTCTGCTGTGGTTTCGCCATCAGCGTTAGTTTCTGTTGTAACCTTTGTTCCGTCCTTTTTGGTTTCCTCTGTGGTAGTAGTTCCGTCAGCCTTTTCGGTTGTAACGGTCTTATTACCCTCGGAATCCTTTTCGGTTGTGGTTGTTGTACCGTCTGTATCTTTTTCTACAACAGTTTCGCTGCCGTCCTTGTTCTTTTCGGTAGTAGTAGAGGTTCCGTCCGGATTTTCAACGGTTGTCGTTGTGTTGCCGTCTTTGTCCTTTTCGGTAGTTGTTACTGTACCGTCTTTATTGGTCTCGACAGTAGTTGTAGAGCCGTCGGTATTGGTTGTAACCTCTGTTGTAGTTCCGGTAGCTTTGTTGGTTGTAGTCTTTGTAGTTGAACCATCATCGTTCTTTGTGGTGGTAGTTGTTGTGTTGGAAGAACCGCCGCCACCGCCTGTTGTATAGCTGTCAACCGCAACATCAATTTCGATTTCAGCGTAGTTCGTGTCAACAGGTGTGAACTTCATCTTTTCGGTAGAATCTGCTGTGATTTCCTTTGTATTGTCAACCCAAGCGAATGTACCTTCAAGAACCGTAGTTCCGTCAACTGCAAAGAACTCGCCGTTTGTTACTGTTGCATTAGCAAGCTTCTGACCTCTGCGTACTCTTGCAGTAGTAACCTTTTCTGCATTAGGAGCAGGTGTTGCTTTTGCAATGTTCCATTCAAGAGTCTTTTCGCCCTCAAAGTTTCCGTTTGCGGTAACTTTAAGTGTGTAGTTTCCGTCCGTCTTAACACTTGTTGCCTTGTTGTCTGTAACATCAAAGGTAACTGTAAATCCATCAAGTGTAACGGTTACATTCTGTGTCTGTTCAGCTCCGGTATAAGTAAGCGCACCGTCAAGAGCAACTGTTGCAGCTTCAATAGATTTCTTTGCGATTGTAACATCTACTTTAACTGCATCTGTGTCATTGTGGTTTGCATCGCCAAATACCTTGTACCATACTTCGTAGGTGTCTGCATTTGTAGCTGTCGGGATAGCATCATTCCAAGTTGCATTATCAAGACTGTACTTGATTGTACCGCCGTTTGCTGCACCTGCCGTTACAAGCTCTTGTGCTGCTTCACTATAAGTAAGTGTATTTGCACCCGGAACAGTTGAAACGCTTGAATTTGCCTTTAACATGCCGGTTTCTTTATCAGCGATTGTTCCTGTAAAGTTTCCGTCTGCGGTAAAGGTAGTTTTGTCAGCAACATTTGTTACCTTGCTCCAAGTACCCGTAACAGTAAGTCCATCAATGGTTACTGTTGCAGTAGGTGTCTGTTCAGTACCGTCATAGGTCATTGCTGCGAATGTACCAACCGTTGCGCCTGAAATAGGCATCGGATTGATTACAAGACCGCCCGTGATTTCCTTTTCGAACTCCTTATATGTGCCGTCCTCGTCTCTTGTAATTCTCACATCATATTTGCCTGCATCTGTAGGAGCGTCCGTTGTCCAATCATCTTCTACATAGTATTCAACGGTAAAGCCTGTGAGAGATGTGCCTGATATGGCAAACGCTTTTTCTGTTCCACCGTAGGTGTAGGTCTGTGCGGTTTCCGTAATTGATACATTTGCTTTTTCTACATACTGTGCCGTTACGGTAAGATTGCTTGTCACATTGTCAAACGCTTTATCCCAGCCTGTGAAGGTATAGCCTTCTCTGGTGGGATCAGTGGGCGCAGTTGCCGCAGAGCCGTGGTTTACGGTCTGAGAATCAATCTCACTTCCGTCATGGTCGTTGAATGTTACGGTATAGGTATTGATTGTATACTGCGCTGTTACTGTCAAGTTGCTTGTAACATTGTTAAATGCTTTATCCCAGCCGGTGAAGGTGTAGCCTGTTCTGGTGGGATCAGTGGGTGCGGTTGCTGCAGAACCGTGGGTTACAGTCTGCGAATCTATTTCGCTTCCGTCCCAATCGTTAAATGTTACGGTGTAGAAATTAGCCAAAATTACATTCTGACCGTCGATACCTGTAACATAGGCATCGGAATATGATGCAAATTCAGAAGCGTCGGCAGTAAGACCGTCTGCATAAGTTGCAATGGCAGTTCCTGCCGTTGCACCCCAGCGGTTAACGATAACGGGATTTACAGGAGTAAATATATCAATCACCTGTACCGCTGACGACATACTCGCAGGACCTATATCAATCGTACCGGAAATTTTGGGTGAGCCTTTTACATTTATGGTAGTGTTTGTATTTCCCATAAAACTGATTGCGTCGCCGTTCAAACAGGTGTTCCCCGAAATCTCGCCGCCATAAATATTCAGTGTCGTATCATAGCATCCGTAAATACCGCCGCCGTACCGATTGGTGGCATCATTGTTGACAGTATTATTGATTATTTTTCCATTTAAAATAGTCAGCGTAGCACCGTCGCCAAATACACCGCCACCGCCCGTACAGGCGTAATTCCCCGAAATCTCACCGTCTGTCATAATGAATGTGCCATCATATACATCAACCGCTCCGCCGAAACTGAACTCATTGCGGTTATTTTTTATTGAACCGCCGTTCATTTTAAATGTTCCTGACACGTGTACAACAGCAAAGCCTTGGGGAGAAATATTCCCGGAAATCTCGCCGTTATTCATAATAAGTTCAGCGTTGGTTGCGACATATACTGCAACAGAACGATTATTAACCAGCTTTGCCCCCTCTTCAAGTACAAGAGAAGCATATGCGCCAAGCCAGAATAATTCTTCATTTGTATTTATCGTATTGTCCAGCGTAATGCCTTTACCGTCAATTGTTGCATTTTTAACGGTGATTGTGGTTATGTCATTCGCGTTGCCGGCTACGGAGAACAAATCACCTGTGGTATTATTTTCATAACGTTCTATTGTAATATTCTCGATTGTATGGTCGGAACTCAGCCATACTGCCTTCATTACAATAATTGTTCCATTTGTGCCTGCAAGCTCTAATGCTTTAGCAAGTGTCTTAACGGGTGTTTCATCTGCCAAACCGTCATTTTCATCGTTTCCGTCGGTTCCGTCTATATATATTGGAAGCTGAACAGATGTATCTCTCTGCCATTGTGCATAGATGGTGGTATTTTCCGTATATACTTTGTCTGTTGTAACAGCATTTCCGCCTGTCTGTGCATCAAACCATCCTTTAAAATTATAGCCTGTGCGTGTAGGTGTTGGAAGCTCTGTAAGCCTACCGTCCGTTTCTGTTTCGGCAGATGCCGGAGTTGCCGTACCGCCGTTTGCGTCAAAGGTTATGGTGTAGGTTACAGAAACTACATATTCTGTCAAAACAGGATAATTACTGTTCTCTGCATCGGCTTTCCAGTCCATATAGTCCGATACATTTTTTTCAGATACCCACTCTTTAAGTGCCGTAAGAAGATCCGTTGTTTCATACACTGCACTTGCAAGCGTATGCGTGCTGCCGGATGTTGTGAATGCAGCACAATTGTCCATAGTCGCGGCAGTTGCCTTATATCCATAAGCTTCGGTAGCAGCTGAGCTTAAATAATAACAATTTGAAATGCTACCGCTCGGAATTCGACCGACAATTCCGCCGATGTTGGTTGCGTTCGATACGGAACCTGTGCTGTAGCAGTTGGCAACGGTTGCATTTGAATAATAATTCAGCCCTACGATACCGCCTGCGTTTGTATTGCCTGTAATGCTTCCCATATTGTAGCAGTTATACACATAAGCTGCATTTGTATTGTAGCCTGTAATACCGCCTGCCATATTGCTGCCTACAGATCCCTTATTCGCACAGTTTGTCACCGTTGCGGTTATGGAAGTATTGCTGTTACTATTACTCTTAACAGTTCCGGCAATGCCGCCTGCCCAGCCGCCGGTTCCGGGTTCAATAGAGATAGTTCCTTCATTGACACAGCGGGTAATCAAGGTTTTACGACCTGTAATTCTTCCGCTAAAATGGTAGCCTGCAATACCGCCGCCCGATATTCCGCAGTTGGAATTGCCAAGACTTGAAACTGTTCCATAGTTGGTACAATCCGAAACTGTCGAAACGGCTGCACCTGCTGTCGAGGTGCCTACAAGTCCGGTAATACCGCCGATATATACAGAACCGCTTCCGGAAGTATCGTTTGAATAAATTTCTGCACGATTTATACAGTTATCAATAAGACCGCTTGTGGTTGCAGCAATACCGCCAGCATGAAGCTCGCTGCCTGAAGAAACGTTAATTGTTACTTTTCCGCTTGCAATTTCAAGCTCTTTAATTGTTCCGACATTTGATCCAAATAAACCTGCATCCTTGTTGGTTGTAAGAATATAAAGGCCGTTTATCTTCTTTCCGTTTCCGTTAAATGTACCTGCAAAGCCATCTATCGAAATCCAGCTATTGCGCTCTGTTACAGTGTCTGCTCCGTATTGATAAACGCCGCCGTCCAAAAGATTTATATCATTTGCAAGTGTTACGGTCTTGCCTGCAAGACTGTCAACACCGTTTACAATGTTTGCAATTTTCGCAAGTCCCTTTGCGGTAAGAACCGTGTAATTTCCATCTGCATCAACGGTATAATCCGTATTTTCAACAGCCAGATTTCCTGCTGCTTCCCATGTTGCAATGCCGTCAACAAATCTTGCGTAGTATGTCTGCTTGCCGGAAGAAGCGGCGGGAATTTCGGTAACAGGTAAACCGGTAAACTCAGCGTTGTCATACCAACCATCAAAGGAAAGTGTACCGTTTGAAATATTCTCACCGGTAGGAAGAACAAGTCCGTCTGTATATGTGTATGTTGTCGGTACAGTATAACCTGTTGTCCATGTACCGCCGTTTGCGATAAATTCTACAACAAATGTACCACCATTTATAGTGCTTCCGAGTATCTCGGTAAACTCTCCCAAGAAAGTACCGTTGTTAATAACACCTCTGTTTTTGTTGGTTACTGTGCCGTTAAATGTACCGTCATTTATGGTGCAAATATCCAAGCCATCGGCATTGTTCACAGCTCCGTTGAAGATACCGCCATCAATTATACCGAATTGTTCTTTCCATGTAGTATCACCGTCGCCAACATTATTGACTGTGTTATTATATGTTCCGCCTACGATAGTACCGCTATTATTAACAATAGCCTCACACTCACCGTCAACTGCGTAGGAATATCCGTTCGTAAGAGTAAGAGTGTTCGTTCCGGAATCATAAGTCCAACCTGTACCACTGATTGATGTTGGTACTCCGTTTGTATCAAGAGGAATGATTATTGTACCGTCAGGATAATTCACTTTTACCTTAAAGGTTGCGGTAACGGTAACAGCCTTTGCGGGCATTGTAAATGTATTGTCGGTAACTGTAACATCATTATCGTCCGCATCCTTAACTGTAAGGATGTCAAGCACATAGCCGTCATCGGGTGTAACCGTCAGAGTAACCGTGTCGCCCTCTGCGGCCTTGGAAACATCCGCTTTGACCGTTCCGTTCTCAATGCTGTCCGAAACAGTAACCGTGTAAGACACTTCGGCGGCAGAATCCGCAAAACTTACAATATCAGCATCAAATGCACCGTCGGCATAAAGATCACTCAAATAGTATTTACCGAGCGTGTTTTCAAATTGCTTACAAACAAATTCCGTATTTTCACTGATTTTAAGATTGGAATATGTCATGGTGTAATAATCGTGTACACCCTTTTGAGCCCATTCGCCGTATGCAAAAGGGTCTCCGTATGTAGCGGAAATACTGTCACAGAGAATGGTGCAATTGCTTATTGTCATATCATATCCTATGCAATCACCGATAAGACCTGCCGCAACATCATCTGCGATAATTGTTCCGTCTACCGTACAATTATCATAGACTTGCACTATTGCTAATGAATCATCCAGGACAGAACATACAAGTCCGCTTGCCGCATCAACTCCGGGGGAATTTTTTGCCGTTACATCGGCATTAATTGTATTGTTCTTTACCTGAACGCCAAAATCGTAAGCTGCTTCGTCTGCCCAGAAGCCGCCCGCAAGACCGCCTGCAAAGCTGCCATCCGCCGATTCACTGTCATCCGTTACGGTACAATTCTCAACAGAACAATCTGTAATTTTCAAGCCATATGCCGTAAGACCTGCAAGGCTTCCCGCATAGCTAAAGCCGGACGCAATTCCGCTCTGAGTAACCGTACAGTCAACAAGGGAACAATTCTCAAATATACCGCCTATCGCCACCGGTGCAATAATTGCGGCATAAATATCTCGTTCCGAAGAAGTCGTTGAATTGATGACTGTCCGGCATTTTTCAAATGTTATATTTTTAACAGTTGCATCATAAGCATAAATCAATCCGGCATACTGCTCACCATCTGCTTCTGTTGCGACAAATGTCAGGTTTGAAACAGTGTGTTCATTACCGTTTATTATTCCGCCATAAACAATCATCGACCATTCTTTTCCGGTCATATCAATATCGTTCGTAAGCTCAATATTGATTGAATCGTTTCCGGCATTCACAAGATTTGCAAAAGCAACAAGCTTATCCGGAGTATCGACCTCATAATAATCATCTCCGTCGCTGTCTGCCAATATAACGCCCGTTGTGCTGTCTGTCAGACTTTCCGCCGCAAACGCCGTCAACGTAAAGCTCGGCAGCATTGTAAACAGCATAGCCAATGTAAGCATCCATGCTGTCATTTTTTTGAATTGTGTTTTCATAATCTTTCCCTCCGTATTTTGATATAGATATCGGCTTTCGCCGTTGTTTGTAACCAATAGGTTTATTTAGTAGAGCAGATCGTAGTCTACTAAATGGGGGTACCCCCATTTGCAGTTTTTTCTACGTTTTCAAGCAGGAACTCGGAATAGGCTCCGTCGCCCTCCCAACATCCTTCTTGTTCTTCGGACAGGCACAGGTGCCGAGTAGCTCATCACCACGTCGATAATAGCTGCAATCGCCACATACGCTGTTCATATCCATCTTACCGTTAAAGCAGCTACAAGGAGCTTGCATTTCTGTGACGAACGGTGTTCCGTCATCCGTATGCAAGGGTTCTTTCTCAAAGTCGGGGTAAATGGCAATGGGTTCCGCATACGGTGTATGTCGATCACGCTCTTCATAAAAACCATATCGTATTTCAAAGGTCTTTCCAAAAAGCTGAATGATTTTGAAAAGCTCGCCTTCTTTTGGTATGTCTCGTTTCTTTTCCGGATTAAGCCCAAATACTGTTGCTAACATTTCGTTCTCCTTTCAGCGGTAAGTAAAAAGAAAATCTGCCATACTTATTAAATGCAAAATGCAAAGTGCAAAATGCAAAATTATCTTAACGATAACAGTATAGCAGATTGATTTGAGTTTTTGTATTACCTAAAACACGAAAAAAAGTACATATTTTTTGAAAGTCATATAACTTTTTAGGGGTGTTTTGGATATATAAAAATGCAAAATGCAAAGGGCAAAATGCAAAATTATATGTTGGTTTTCTTACAGATTGCGACTAAAATTGCTATTATTTCTTTCACCTCGGGTTCTATACTATTAAACTCTTTTTCTGAAATATAGTCTGTTTCATACAGAAGTCGAAGCCAATATTCAGTTTCATTTGCTTCCTTGAGCGCAATATTCATTTTTGCATTAAAGTCAGATTTGCTTTGTCCCTTTTGAGCTTCAGATACGTTTGCACCGATGCTCGTTCCGCTGCGCAAAATTTGCTTTGACAAAACAAATTCCTTCTTGTTTTCAGTCAGATGCTTTATAAATTAACGATTCTGACTGCAAACTTAAAGCTTTTACTCTCAATAATATTTTCCATTTCGTTCTCCTGATTCTGCATTTTGCACTTTGCATTTTGCATTTATAAGATCGCTGCGAAATCGTCACGCTCCAAGCCACTTCTTTCCTTGATGATTCGGATCGCCTGTTTTACACCGGAGACGGACATATTCATTCTCTCTGCAATATCGGCATCCGACAATTTGAAAGCAGCAAGGTGGGCAACATCACGGTTTTGCTTGGAAAGATTTTCAATTACCTGTCTGCCTGTAATGCTACTGTTCAGCTTCGCCCAATTTACGACATAAACCTTGAACAGACTATTTACTTCATCCCATGCATTTTCGTCTATGGCTTTTAGCCGCAGCTCGATCAGCGGACCGATGGTGCGGCAATATTCCGCTAAAATGCCGTATAGCTTGTCGGGCAGAGCAAGAGCAAGCGCTTTGTCAATATGGTGGACGGCTTGCGTGTCATTCTTACTGTAATGATAGGTAACAGCACAGGTCAGACGCAGGTATATCTCGCTGATAACCGCACCGTCTGCCATTGCCCAGGAGATCATCGGCTCTATGGTGGCAGGCAAAAGTCCCATCAGAGAAAGTCCCTGCACATCCTGCATCTCAAAGGTTTTGGCGCCAAGAGCATAACCGATCGCATAGAGAAATTGGGCATAATACACTCTGGCGGCGGGGAAAGCATCCTTATGTAACAGCTCAAAACAGCCGATTTTGAACCAATCGGGAAACTCTTTTACATCATAAAGCATACTGTCAACAGCACAAATACAGAGAGTGATAATTTCACGCTCTCTATCGTCCTTGGCATTCGCTTCGGAGATATGTATTTTAGCTCTGCGCCACATATTAAGGTCGCCTTTCCAAATGGCACATTGAGCAAGGAGCGTGCCCGTTGCAAGGACGGAATAAAAGTCGGTATGCTTGTTGAGCAGGTAATTTGCGCTCTCGTACACCTTGTCGATCTCGCCTCTTGCGCAGGCAAGCTCGGCTGAGAGAATCGCTTGTGCTTCGGGACTTTTTGCAAGTCCGGCAATGGCTTTTTCGGCACAGCCGGGGGCATTGTATAGGTCTGTCATATAAAGAAAAGGTGTTTTGCGAGGAAAAGGGATAACTGTATTTTGTTGGTTGGTCTGTAATTCTCGGCCGGCTCTGGTTCGTCCGTCAGCAGGTTTCTTTGCGTCCTTGGGTATCATCCACGCTCTGCCAAAACGGGTAGCTCCCTCTATTTTACCCTCGGCACAAAGGATCTGCAATCTTCGTGTGGAGATACCCCACTCGGCTGCGACCTCATCTATCTTCAAATAATCCATGCTAAATCTGCCTCCCGATTCGTTGTATTTTTGTCGCTTCTTTTGTTCGTTATTCCGAACATTATATTATTCGCTATTCCGATGTTTATTATACATCGAAATAGCGAATAAAGCAAGAAGGTAAATTGTAACTTTTTTCGGACAATTCTATTTCTCATCTGCGATACTGCCGATCTCCACTTAACAGAATTCACGGGCAAAACCTTTTCATTTCCGCACTCACACTTGAAAAGCCAATGTGGTTTATGGTTTTCGTCATAGTGATGAAACTCAACAGCGGTAGGGCAATAGCAAGCATAGCCAATGAGTACCCATTGACTAATTTTAAGGCTTTCCGCAAGGCTCCAAGTCTTAAAATATTTTTGGGATATTCCCAAACCCTTATCGTATATTGCAATTACATTCATTTCATCAACTGAAAATCTCATAAAATTACACCTCCAAATCATTATTTTTGTTTTTTTCTTTCTTACCCGGAACGCCGCCGTCCTTTGCTGCATTATCTGCAAGCTGCTTTTTGATTGACGGCTTTTTTGCGTGTATGAGAGCGTCATACACAGCATAGTCAAACTCTCTCCTCACCTCAACCTCACTTCCGTTTCTAAACTTAAACACAAGTCTTTCATCTGCATACACGGTGACGTGTTCAACGGTGGTATGCCAAAGGGCGGTGTTGAAGTCAAGTTGCAGCATATCAAGTTCTTTTATGGCAAACAGGAAGCCGCCGAGGATATCCGCTTGCAAAAGTCGGCGCTCACATTGCTTTTGTAAGGTGTCATATCTGCTCTGCAGTTTTTTATGCTTTTCGGCAAGTGCAGAAAACTTGCTTGCATACTCCTCCTGGTCTATCGCTTTCGCCGCATTTTCATCAATACACTTTTGCATAAGCATCGCCGTTACTTCCATTTCACCGAGCAAGTCATCGCACTCGGCGTCTATCTCGGTCATGTCCATAAGCGTTTTGCGAATGAGCATTCCGTCTTCAAATAGTGCATTGCGGTCAACAAGGAGCTTGCTTAAAGCCTCTATGAAAAGTGCCTTTATCTCATCTTCATAAAGGTGCGGAGTGGTACATTTGTTATCGCCTTTAAATTTGGCATTGCACTGCCATATCGTACGGCGGTATTTGCTTGTAGAATGCCACACCTTTGAGCCGAATATCTCACCACAATCACCGCAGATAAGTTTTCCCGCAAAGGGACTATTGCAAATCGTACGCTTTCCGCTGCTCTTTCGCCGCTTCATCTCAAGTTGCACCATCTCCCACTCCTCGGGTGCAATAATTGCAGGGTGGCTATGCTCCACATAATACTGCGGAACTTCTCCCTCATTGATTTTCATCTTTTTCTGCAAAAAATCCACGGTGTATTTCTTTTGCAAAAGGGCGGCACCTTTGTATTTCTCGTTTTGCAAAATGCTTTCTACCGTCGCCCGTTGCCACTTTTGTTTGCCTGCAGGTGTAGGTACTGCATTTTCGGTAAGATGCTTTGCAATTGCACCTGCGGACATTCCCTCAACAAACATTCTGTATATTTTGCGGACGGTATCTGCCTCTTCGGGAACTATCTCGGGCAAGCCGTCCGCTCCTTTTTTATAACCGAGAAACTGCTTGTACGGAACACTCACCTTGCCGTCTGCAAATCGTTTCCTCTGTCCCCAAGTAACGTTCTCGGAAATGGAGCGGCTCTCCTCTTGAGCAAGGCTCGACATTATGGTTATAAGCAGTTCGCCCTTACTGTCAAGAGTCCATATATTCTCTTTTTCAAAATAGACCTCGACACCCTTGTCTTTCAGTTTTCTAACGGTTGTCAAACTGTCTACAGTATTCCTCGCAAAGCGACTGACGGACTTGGTCACTATGAGGTCTATTTTGCCGTTTAACGCATCTTCTATCATTCGGTTAAAGCCGTCACGCTTTTTTGTATTCAAAGCGGAGATGCCCTCGTCGGTATAAACTTCTACAAACTCCCACTCGGGGTGGTTTTGAATGTATGTAGTGTAATAATCGACCTGTGCTGCATAGCTTGTAAACTGCTCGTCCGAGTCAGTGGAAACCCTGGCATACCCTGCAACCTTACGCTTTGCCGCAGAAGTTTTCGCTTCCTTTGTGTGCATATTCTTTGTTGCAGGTATCACGGTTACTTTTGGCATTTCTTTACCCCTTTCTTAAGTGCTTGAAGTCGTTTAACGGTTCTTTCTCCGCTTTTTAGTATAAAAGTGAGTGCGTTATCTTTCTCGGCTCTTATTTCCGTTATTTCACCGATACCGCCAATCTCGTTGACAAGTGCGAGCAAGGTTTCTTCGGGTATCGCCTTTGATGCGCACGCATCCTTGCCGTAGGTGTTGTATGTCGGGCATATCCATATAGGCTTTCCTCTTGCCGTCTTTCGCCGATAATGCTTTCCGCATACAGAGCAGGTGATGATTCCCGTAAGCGGATATGTT
>JAFTXX010000025.1 GCA_017461475.1 Clostridia bacterium | reverse complement strand
GCTGTAATCCAGCCAACGTAGGGGCGATTATTAATCGCCCGAAAAGCAGGGCGTAGATGTTTTGCAAACGGGCGATTAATAATCGCCCCTACGGGTTTGTTCGCCACATTAGCATCCATTTTAAGGGTCGCTTTTTAGGGTGTCGAGAACGTCGTTTCCTACGATGTTAGTGCGTCGCCATTACTAACATAAACATTAATTTTTCTCATTACATCAAAAATCGTGTCTGCCGCCGCAATCAATGCCTTGTGCCTCAAAAAGAGTAACAATTGCTTCTACCACATCAAAATCTGTATTTTCGCTATCCTTGATAACTTTCTGTATTTCCGTCAGAATAGATATGGCAACACTGTCGGCGATTTCATTTGCATCTATATCAAAATCATCCAAACGCGAGTTTATAAAGTATGTTATATGGTCTTTCAGCAATTCAAGTTTTATATTCATAGCCAATCTCCTTTTTCATCATTATAGGTCAATTTCACCCTAATGTCAATAGGTCAATTTGCCATAATAATAATGAGGTGTTGACATGGACAGACTTAAAAATTTGCGAAAAGAGCGCGGATATACGCAACTTAAAATGCAAATGCTCACGGGTATTGACCAAAGCGATTATTCAAAAATCGAGCGCGGAACGCGGTATTATACTTTTGAGCAATGTAAGCGTATCGCTGTTGCTCTCGGAACAAGCATGGATTATCTTGCGGGATTAACAGATGAAAAATCTCCATACCCCAAGGCTAAAGAATAAAAGGAACTCGTGAGAGTTCCTTTGAGTCTATCGAAAAAATAAGATTTTTTCGATAGGAGCAAAACCGTTCGCTCGCGCCGTGCTCACCGCACGCGGTTTTTAAGGAGTTTTAAAGCCGGCGCATGTCCGTCTTTAAAACAGATTATATTATATTTTGCTTGTTGAAAGGTTTTTCGACAAGCTGAAAGGAACTCGTGAGAGTTCCTTTTTGCTTTGTGAGGTAAATTAATTTTTATGTTACTGCCATCTCCGCCCGAGATCGCAACGCTGACGCTCAAGGAACCGAAGGTTCCTGCCATACTCGCAAAGCGAGTATGGGCGGAGTGAAGGATCTCGCGGGGAGATGTATGCTTGAACGCATAAATATTACTTTACCTTATAAAACCCAAAACCACCCTATCGGTTTTTTACTTATTCAAGCTCAAATGCGCCTGTGTAGAGTTGGTAGTAGGTGCCCTTTTCGGCTATGAGTGCATCGTGGCTGCCGCGCTCTATGATTACGCCGTGGTCAAGTACCATGATAACGTCGGAATTTTTGACGGTGGAGAGGCGGTGCGCTATTACAAATACCGTTCTGCCCTCCATAAGGCGGTCCATACCGCGCTGAACTATTGCCTCGGTGCGGGTGTCGATAGACGATGTTGCCTCGTCCATTATCATAACGGGCGGGTCTGCGACAGCGGCACGCGCGATGGCGATAAGCTGACGCTGACCTTGCGAAAGGTTTGCACCGTTGTTTGCAAGTTCGGTTTCGTAGCCGTGCGGCAATCTTGTGATAAAGTCGTCCGCGCCGACAAGTTTTGCAGCGGCGATACATTCGTTGTCGGTGGCGTCAAGTCTGCCGTAACGGATGTTGTCCATAACGCTTCCCGTAAAGAGGTTGGTGTCCTGAAGCACTATGCCCAGCGAGCGGCGAAGGTCGAACTTCTTTATCTTATTGATATTGATTCCGTCATAGCGTATCTTGCCGTCGGCGATGTCATAAAAGCGGTTGATGAGGTTGGTAATGGTGGTCTTGCCCGCGCCTGTCGCGCCAACGAAAGCAACCTTCTGACCCGGTTCTGCGTAAACGGATACGTTGTGAAGTACGGGTTTGCCCTCCTCGTATTCGAAGTCGACTTCGGTAAGGCGGACGTCGCCTTTAAGGGGAGTGTAGGTCAGCGTACCGTCGCCATGGGGATGTTTCCATGCCCACATACCCGTGCGGTCGGCGGTCTCTTCAATGTTGCCGTCCTTGTCATACTTTGCATGAACAAGAGTGACGTAGCCTTCGTCAGCCTCGGGTTCTTGGTCCATAAGCTCAAATATACGGCCCGCCCCCGCCATAGCCATGGCGATGGAGTTTATCTGCTGTGAAAGCTGGTTTACATTGCCCGTAAACTGCTTTGTCATGTTGAGGAAAGGAACGATAATGGCTATCGAGAACACCTCACCCGAAATTGAGAGGTTGGGCGCATCGAAAAGCAGGAACAAGCCGCCGACTGTCGCACAGATAACATAGAGAATGTTACCGATGTTCATGATTATCGGGCCGAGCATGTTTGCATATGCGTGTGCGCGGTAACTGTCCTCATAAAGTTGGTCGTTGATCTTATCAAAACCTTCGCGGCTTTTGTCCTCATGGCAGAAAACCTTAACGACTTTCTGACCGTTCATCATTTCCTGCACATAGCCCTCAGCGGCACCGAGGGACTTCTGCTGACGGACAAAGAACTTTGCACTGCCGCCGCCCGCTTTCTTTGAAACGAAAATCATAAAGCAAACGCCCGCAAGCACGACAAGCGTCATCCACACACTGTAGTAAAGCATGATGCAGAGCACAGTCAGAACGATAACGCCGGAGTTTAAGAATGTCGGCATCGACTGCGAAACCAGCTGGCGAAGCGTGTCAATATCGTTTGTATAATGGCTCATGATATCGCCGTGTTTGTGCGTGTCAAAATATTTGACGGGCAGATTCTGCATGCCGTCAAACATCTTGCGGCGGAGCTTTGAAAGAAAGCCCTGCGTGATAAACGCCATAAGCTGCTGATAGGTTGTGATAAGGATAAGCGCGGTGACGTAAAGTGCAATGAGTAAGAGAATCATCGGCACTATCTTTTCCGCCGCCGCGGCGTAATCGGTCGAGCCGCTGCCTACAAACTCGGTTATGACTTCGAGGACATTTTTGGTGAAGATAGAGGGAATTGCCGAAACTATTGCCGAGCAGATGATACAAAGCGCGGTCACGGGGAGCAGTACGGGATAGCTTTCGAGAAGGAGCTTGAACACTCTTGCAAGCACGCCTTTTTTCATGGGAGGTTTTTTCATTTGCTTACTCATTGTCCTCACCTCCGTGTGTCTGCTGTTCATAAACTTCGCGGTAAATTTCGCTCTTTTCCATGAGGTCGTCATGCTTACCCACGGCGCTTATCTGTCCGTTGTCCATAACGATTATCATGTCGGCGTCCATTACCGAGGAGATACGCTGTGCAATTATAATTTTTGTGGTCTCGGGAATGTATTCCTTAAAGCCCTGACGGATAAGCGCGTCGGTCTTGGTATCTACTGCGCTTGTCGAGTCGTCGAGGATAAGTATCTTAGGCTTTTTAAGCAGTGCGCGTGCGATGCAGAGACGCTGCTTCTGACCGCCCGACACATTTGTGCCGCCCTGCTCAATGTGGGTGTTGTATCCGTCGGGGAAACTTTCTACAAAGTCGTGCGCCTGCGCGAGTTTGCATGCGTGAACAAGCTCCTCGTCGGTTGCGTTTTCGTTGCCCCAACGCAGGTTTTCCGCAATGGTGCCCGAGAAAAGCAGGTTCTTTTGCAGTACCATTGCAACTTCGCCGCGGAGCGTTTCGATGTCGTACTCGCGTACATCGCGTCCGCCGACTTTTACCATGCCTTCTGTCGCGTCGTAAAGGCGGGGGATGAGCTGAACAAGGGTCGATTTGCTCGAGCCGGTGCCGCCGATAATACCGACGGTCATGCCGCTCTCAATTCTGAGGTCGATGTCAAAGAGCGCGTTTTTCTTTGCCTTCTTTGAGTATTTGAAAGACACGTCCGAAAACTCAACAGAGCCGTCAACAACGGTTGTTACGGGGTTTTCGGGGTTGGTGAGAGTGGGCTTTTCCTCCAGAACTTCAAAGATACGCTTCATCGATTCGCCCGACATGGTTATCATGACGTAAATCATGGAGAGCATCATTAGCTGTGCGAGAATCTGCACACCGTAGGTGAGCATTGCGGATATCTCGCCGACGTTAATGGTGGTACCGCCGCTTTCAATGGCAAGTTTGGAGCCGACGAGCATTACGAAAATCATGTTGAAGTAGATGCAGAACTGCATTATGGGGGAGTTGAGTGCAACGATGCGCTCAGCCTTAGTAAAGTCGCCGCAGATATCGTCGCTTGCAGCGCCGAACTTCTGCTTTTCATATTCCTCGCGAGAAAAGCCTTTGACCACGCGCATGCCGCGCACGTTTTCTTCGATAGACTCGTTTAAACGGTCATATTTTTTGAAAACTCTGCGGAACGCGGGCATAGCCTTGCGGCTTACCATAAAGAGGCCGCAAGCGAGTACGGGGATGATAACCACAAAGGATGTTGCAAGCGCGCCGCCCATAACGTAAGCCGCCACAATGGAGAAGATAAGCATAAGGGGTGCGCGGATAGCGGTGCGGATGATCATCATAAAGGACATCTGCGTGTTTGCAACGTCGGTGGTCATTCTTGTCACGAGTGAAGTTGCGGAAAAACGGTCGATGTTCTCAAATGAGAAGTCCTGGATGCGGTCATAGATGTCGTGACGCAGATTTCTTGCAAAACCCGCCGATGCCTTTGCGCAGGTTACCGCCGCGACACCGCCGCAGCACAGTGAGAGCAATGCCATAATTATAAGCAGACCGCCTGTTTTCAAAATGGTGCCAAGCTCGGCGCCCGCTTCGATATTGTTTACAAGTTGCGATGTGATAAATGGGATAAATGTCTCAATTATCGCTTCGCCGACAATAAAAATGAATGTCAGCAGTGTAGGAAGTTTAAATTCTCTTACACATGCCGCAAGTCGTTTGAACATGAAGTTTTTACCTCCTTAAAGATTTTTGCGTATTTTTTATTATACAACAATATTATTATTAAATCAACAAACGTCACCTAAAAAACACAAACAAAAATCGTCCCCGGTAGGGACGATTTTTAGTCGCCTGTTACGCTCTCTTCCTTTCGAATCCGTGAACCCAGTCGGAGAAATGATAATACAGGAAATATATCACCGAACTTATTATCCATGTAATCGGGTATGCCCAGAAGACGTAGCGTATCTCGCCGACAAAGTTCATTATGCTCATAACGTAGATAAGGCGAAGCACGCACCATACGCCGAGCATTACCGACATAGGCACAAACGCTTTGCCCGCGCCGCGGCAGACTGCCGCAACCGAGTGCGAAAACGCAAGCAGGAAGTAAAAAAGCGAAGTGGTTCGCGCGTACATCGCACCTATACGCACAACCTCCGGCGTGTCGTCAAACAGTGCGATAAGGTCGGGCGCGAGTGAGTAGTACGTAATGCCAATTATCTCGGCGAGTATCATAGCCGCGCCGATGCCGAACCGCGCGCCTTTCTTTGCGCGGTCGTACTGCTTTGCGCCGAGGTTCTGACCGACAAATGTGGTAAGTGCCATGTTGAAACCCGTTATCGGCATAAACGCAAAGCCTTCGATCTTCGCCTGCGTGCCGAACGCCGCCATTGCCATTTTGCCGAAGGAGTTTACCTGCGACTGCAAAACCACGTTTGCAAAGCCTATAACGCTGTTTTGTACGCCCGACGGCAGACCGTGACGCACGATTTCGCGCAAAATAGACGGGTGGAATCTCAGCTTCTTAAACTCAACGCGGTACTCAAAATCCTTTTTGCAAAGGTATCTGAGACAAAGGACAACGCTTGTCGCCTGCGAAATAACGGTTGCAACCGCCGCCGAGCCAACGCCGAGGTTAAACACGCCGACAAAAAGCAGGTCGAGCGCGACGTTTAAAACCGACGAAAAAATCAGGTAGTAAAGCGGGCGGCGGCTATCGCCGAGCGCGTTCATTATTCCGCGGCAGATGTTGTACATCACCATAGCAAGCGCGCCGCAATAGTAATATCTGAAATATTCAACGGCAAGCGGGAGAACGTCTGCATCAGTGTTCATCCATCTGAGAATTGTGGGGGTAAAAAGCAATCCCGCAAATGTGAGGACCACGCCGTTAACTATTCCGAAGGCGATGTCTGTATGTATTGCATCCGACACGCGCTGCTTTTGCCCCGCGCCGAAAAAGCGGGAAATGACAATGCCCGCGCCTATTGCCAGTCCCTCAAAGAAACTTATCATAAGAAAGATAAGATTTCCCGACGAACTTACCGCGGCAAGCGCCTCGGTGCCGAGAAATTTGCCGACGATAAAAGAGTCGGCGGTGTTGTAAAGCTGTTGAAATACCTGACTTAAAAACACGGGCAGAGCAAATTTAAAAATAGCGGCATAGGGGTTGCCTTTGGTCATGTCTATTGTCTGCCCGTGCGAGGAATGTGAAACAAAACGCATAATTAAAACCTCAAAAATGCACCCCGAAGGGTGCATTTTCTGTAATTACTTTGTGGGAGTGAGTACGATGTCTTCAGTCGCGTAAGAATCTGCCGTCCAGTCGTCATAGTCGGAAATTTCGAGTTCAAATTCGATAGTTTCAACAGCGGCTATGTCATTGCTCTCTAATTCTTCCTTATCAAAGGACATCTCCGCAACTGCGCATACGCCTGCGGGAATGTAATAATAGAAAAACGGGTCGATGGAATAATCGTTGACATAAACATCGTTTGCGTCAATCGAGAGATTCTTGTCGGTCTTGTTTACGATGAATAACTTTGCATCATAGGTCTGCCATATCTCATCTTCTTCCTCATAACCCGTGAGAGTAAGGGTAACGTATTCATTGTCAATGAGTACGAGGTCGGTCGGCTGTGCTTCTCTTGCAAATACCGAAGCGTTCTCTTCACCGTAGGGGTAGACATGGAAAGTTTCGTTTACAACAGGGTCAGCCATCCAGTCATCGGCATCCGATACAGAGAGAGTAATAGCGATATCAGTGTACTGACCGATATCAAGCTCTTCAATATCCTCGACATACAGAGTTATCTCATCGTTTGCTTTCTTGCCAGCTTTGACATCTGCATAGAGAGATGCGGAAAGATAGACACCGTTAATCGTAGCATCATTTACATTGAAAGAATAGTTCTTGTCGGCAGACTTGTTTTCGAGTTTAACTTTTATCGAGGTGCCCCAAAAATCGTCTTCTTCAATGCCCGTCAGAGTAACGGTACAGTATTCATTGTCGATTACAACCGTTTCATCAATCGCAAGAGTATCTTTTGCATCGGTTTGGGCAGCGGTTGTTTCGGCAACATCTTCCATGGCGGTGGTGTCGGCAACAGTGTCAGCGGCATCAGCGCTTGTGTCAATGTTTTCTGCTGCAGAAGTATCCGCGATGTCGCCGTCATTGGTATCGCCGCAAGCGGCAAAAGAAAATACGGTTACAATACTGAGAATTAAAGCAAGAATCTTTTTCATGTCAATCTCCTCAAATTGCTTATAAAACTATTAGTCGTTGTCAGCCGCGTCGAGGCAGTCAAAGCGCTCCTGGCAAGAGGGGCAGATGAGGTCGCGGGGGTCGCAGGTCTCGTCAAAGCAAACGTTTGCACCGCAGTGGGGGCAGGTTGCTTCATAGAAGCCGTCGCAGTCCTCGTCGCAGTCTTCGCAGTCGCCGTCGCACTCGTCGTCACAGTCACAATCGCAGTCGTCGCTGTAGAGGTATTCCTCAACTTCGCCGAGGTCCTCGTCGAGTTCTTCAACGTAGTCGTTGAGAGTTGCAACGTCGTCAGCAACGTCTGCAAGGTCGTTTGCAAGCTCATCGAGAGTTTCGATAACAGCCTTGAGCAGTTTACCCTCAGCCTTGTTTTCGTCAATGTCAAGTCCTTCAAGAAGGCCCTTGAGATAAGCAGTCTTTTCTGTGATAGTCATAATAGTAACTCCTTTCAGAATTATGTGATTAATAAGGATAGTAAAACGGCGCCGCCGCGCGGCAGCGCCATGTATTTACTTGTGTTATGCTCTGGAGAGGTACTCGCCTGTGCGGGTGTCAACCTTGAGCACGTCGCCCTCGTTAATGAAGAGCGGAACCTTGATAACGGCACCGGTCTCGAGAGTTGCGGGCTTGAGTGTGTTGGTTGCGGTGTTGCCTGCGAAACCGGGGTCGGTCTCGGTAACTGCGAGCTCTACGAACGTGGGAGGTTCAACTGCAAATACGTTGCCCTTGTAGGAAACGATACGGCACATCATGTTTTCCTTAACGAACTTGAAGTCATCGCCGAGCTTGTCCGCATTAATGGGAAGCTGGTCGTAGGTCTCCATGTCCATGAAGTAGTAAAGTTCGCCGTCACTATAGAGGTACTGCATATCCTTGCGCTCTACGTATGCGTTCTCAAACTTGTCTGTAGGGCTGAAAGTCTTTTCGATAACAGCGCCTGTGATAACATTCTTGAGCTTGGTTCTTACGAACGCCGCGCCCTTACCGGGTTTTACATGCTGGAACTCAACGACCTGAAGAACGTTGCCTTCCATTTCAAAAGTAATACCGTTTTTGAAATCTCCTGCTACTACCATTGTAAAAAATCCTTCTCAACGACTTTTGAATTTTTTAAAGATGGGGCATGGAGAATACGCGGTCGTTGTCACATATACTCGCCCTCAATAATATTACGCTTAATTTTACCTTATTTTTCTGAAATTTGCAATACCTTTTTGATAAAAAAGTTTAATTGACAAAATCTTTTCACAGTAGTACAATATACAGAGAGTTATTTTGGAGATGAAATTATGAGTTTCAAAGGCGCAATAGGACATTTTAAAACGATTACCAAACACCGCCACGCAGTGATAAAACACTGTGCAAAAGCGGGAATTTTGTGGCAGGGACTCCGCCACGACCTGTCAAAATACTCCCCCACCGAGTTTTTGGCGGGCGCAAGATACTATGTCGGCACCCGCAGTCCCAATGAGCTTGAGCGGGATGAACTCGGTTACTCGCTTGCGTGGATGCACCACAAGGGACGCAACAAGCACCATTTTGAGTATTGGACGGATTACAGCCCCAAAGACCGCAAAATGATGCCCGTAAAAATGCCGCTCCGCTATGTCGTTGAGATGGTCTGTGACCGCATAGCCGCAAGCAAGATTTATCAAGGAAAAAATTACACCGATAAGCACCCGATTGAATATTTCATGCGCGGCAAACCCACACGCGTTATAAATCAGGAGACGTCCGACCTCGTGGAAAAATTGCTCACTCTTCTCGCCGAGCACGGCGAGGAAGTCACTTTCGTCTGCATGCGCGAAATGCTTAAAGAGAAGAAAGAATATTAGTAAAAAAGTTGCCTTGGGGCAACTTTTTTAATGATGTTGCGGCTTCGCCGCGGGTGATGTTTTGCCTCCGGCAACACATCATTTCTTTTACTCCGTATACGGTGCCATCGTAAGTCTTACAAAAAATCCTTGGTCGGCGTTGCACACGGGACATTTTTCGGGTGCACCCTTGGTTGTTATCACGTTGCCACAGTTTAGGCACATCCAGCCGCATTCGGCATCGGCGATGAACAGCTTACCGCCGTCAAGCCACTCGGCAAGTTTGGCAAAACGGTCGCCGTGAAGTTTTTCAATCTTTGCAATGTTGCGAAAGTCAACTGCAATTTTTGCAAAGCCCTCATCTTCGGCTGTCTTTGCAAACGCTTCGTAAACTTCATCATACTCTTTGTATTCGTTGCCTGCCGCGTATTTGAGAAGCTTTACCACCGACTCGGTGACATTGACGGGGTAGCCTCCGTCAACGCATATTTCCTCACCGTCAAGCTCCTTTAAATGTTCGTAAAACGCTTCGGCATGCGCTCTTTCCTGCTCGGCGGTAAAGCGGAACACCGCCTCGACCACCGCGAGTTTTTGGTCTTTCGCCTTGTCCGCCGCAATTGTGTAACGGTTGCGAGCCTGACTCTCGCCCGCAAACGCGCGCATTAAGTTTTTCGCAGTCTCGCTGTTTTTAAGTTCAGCCAAAAAAATCCCTACCTTTCGTGTTTCGGTAGGGAGATTATTAGCATTATTGGGGTATTTTATGCGGAGATTGTGTGATAAATTAATGTTTTAATCACTTGAAAATGCAAGCATTTTCAAGTGGAAGCAAAACCGCAAGTCTCGCGACGCCCTCACCGGGCGCGGTTTTTAAGGAGTTTTTCGGTCGGCACATGTCCGCCCGAAAAACGAATTTTAATTATATAAACATTTATTTACTCCGCATACGGTATGTGCGGTACGCGGTTTTTGACTTTTTCCATGAGGTAATCGAAGTTTTCCTTTGTGTTTGCGGCGATGATGGGTTGGGGACGGGTGTAGACGGGTGCGTCAAAGTCTATCGTGCCGATATAGCCGCCTGCCTCGGTGAGAATTAATTGTGCGGCGGCAAAATCCCAGGGAAAAAGGCGGATTTCAAAGTACAATTCGCCGCGGCCTGCCGCCATATAGGAAAGTTCAAGTGCGCATACTCCGAGACGGCGGATGTCGCAGGTGTCGTAGTAAACTTCCTCGGAAATTTCAAAGCATGCGCGTGCAAGGTCTTTGCGGTATGTACTCCACGCGGTGAAAAAACACGCGGATCGAAGCGGGCGGTCGGAAACGTGAATGAGGGTGCCATTAAGGTACGCGCCTTTGCCGCGCTCGGCGGTGAACATTTCGTTTGTAAAAGGGTTAAACACAACGCCCACGTGCGGCTTGCCGCATTTGAGAACGGCTACGGAAATAACGCTCAGATTCATATCGCGGGTGAAGTTCATCGTGCCATCGATGGGGTCAACCACAGCAGTATATTCGCGCGTAAGCGCATCGTCGGAGAAGTCTTCTTCCTCGCCGATAAAACCGATGCCCGGGAAAGCAGCGGTGATTTCCTCGCGCAAGAACTTTTCAACCGCAACGTCCTTATCGGTGACAAAATTCGCGTCGCCCTTTTCGGTGACGGTGTATTCGCCGCCCGTCATAATTTTCGCAGCTTCTTTTACTATTGCAACAACTGTATTAAGCATGGTGCTCCCTCTGAATATAATATGATAAATTCATTATACCATGGCTGAAAATTTTTTCAATAGCAAGATAAATAAATGTTTATGCGAGTAATGGCGATGCACTAACATCGTAGGGGTCGACGTCCTCGACGACCCTAAAAAGCGACCCTTAAAATGGATGATAATGTGGCGAACAAACCCGTAGGGGCGATTATTAATCGCCCGTTTGCAAAACATCTACGCCTTGCTTTTCGGGCGATTAATAATCGCCCCTACGTTGGCTGGATTACAGCCACATGCGATGATTAAAGATTTTGCCTTTAGGGACGTCGAGGACGTTAGGAACCGTAGGTTCCTTTCCCCCACACGGTTGGTGCGTCGCCATT
>JAFTXX010000004.1 GCA_017461475.1 Clostridia bacterium | reverse complement strand
CTCAAGGATGACAAGGGCGGGATTTAGCAAAGTGCTAAAAAAGCCTTTGTTTACGCACTGTAACAACCCCCGCTTGTCATCCTCGAACGTAGCGTAGCGAAGTGAAGGATCTTGCGGGGAGATGTTTGCCCCGCCACTAAACATCAATTTACTTACACAAACAAAAGACCTTGCAAAACAAAATTTGTTTTGCAAGGTTTTTTCTCACTCCTCGACAAACTTAACGCCGTCTTCTACGCTCATTGAAGCAACCCGTGCGAGGGATTCAACACGAATTCCCATTGAGCGGATAAGCTCGCCGCCCGGCTGGTATGCTTTCTCAATAACTATACCGGCACCCATGACCTCGGCTCCTGCGTCGCGGATAAGCGCAATAAGTCCTTTGAGAGCGCTTCCTTTTGCAAGGAAGTCGTCAATGATAAGAACCTTGTCGCCGGGGAGTAAAAACTCCTTGGAGACGACGATGTCATAAGTTGTGCTGTGCGTGTAGGACTCGACCTTGGATGTATATACATCCGCGTAAATGTTGTTTGTCTTCGTCTTTTTTGCAAATACTACAGGCACGTCAAAATACTGTGCGGTGAGACATGCTATACCGATGCCTGATGCCTCAATGGTGAGTATCTTGGTAATCTCGGTACCCTCAAACAGACGCTTGAACTCTTTGCCGAGCTCGCACATAAGTTTTACGTCAATCTGGTGATTTACAAATCCGTCAACCTTGAGGACATTGCCCTCGCCCACCTTGCCGTCTTTTAAAATTCTGTCTTCGAGAAGTTTCATAATAGTTTTCCTTTATGATGTTAATAAATTATTGCGTCGATGATGCCGCCGAAAAAGTCGGTGCCTGTATAGCGTTCGCCGTCAACATATGTTGCAAGACGTACGGTGACAGTTTCGGCGTTTGTAAGGTCAACGGAAAAGTTTTTCATAGTTCCAGTTTCGGAAACGGTAGTTTCAAATTTCAAAAGGCCGTTGACGAATATCAAAACGGTCAGCGAATACTCGGTGTTGTTGACATTTGAACTCAGAGTTTTAAGTCCTACCGAGCCTTCAAGTGTGGTAAAACCGTAACCGGAGAGCTCAAGTCTGTCACTGAAATTACCGTAAAGGATGTTGCCGCCGTAGTCTTCGCCGTCTATTGTACAGATGCCGTCATAAGAAGCGCGCGAATAGTTTTTGGACGAAAGCTCCGTAGTGTTTTCAACAACGGTCAGCAGTTTGTATGCGTCGATAAGAGTAATGGCGTTGCTCTTGGGCGATATTTCGTATGTAGCATAAACATTGGTATCGCGGGTGATGTTGTCATACGCGCGCGACCAACCTGAAAAAATGTATCCGTCGGGAGCGGTTATTTCGGGCGGAGTTGCACTTTCGCCGTATGCCACCTGTTCCGTCTTCAGCAATTTGCCGCCTGCGTCGTAAAAACGCACGGTAAGCCATTCTTTTTGATATATTGCCTTGACTATCATACTCTGGCGGATATTTGAAAAGTCCTTGTCCCAACCGCGGAAAATAAGGTCTCCTCTTCGCTCTGGCATAGGCGGCTCATTTGCCGCGCTGCCTTCGGCGACATTTTGCACTGAAATCATTGAATATCCGTCGTAGTCAACAAATTTTACCATGTAATATTCGCTGACGGTGGGTTCGGTTGCAGTGGTGGTTTCCTCGCTTGACGGAGTTTTGTCAGATGAACTTTGCTCGGTATTTTGAGGAGAAAGACTTGCGGCGGTGGTGCTTGCGGTAGTGCTTGCCGCAATTACTTCAAAATATTGCGGAACGGTTACGTTTGTGCCGTCGGTCACTTCGATTGTTGAGCGCTCTATGTTGTCGATATCAACGACCGCGTTCATTCTGTCGTTTACTGTGGGGGTAAATAAAATTCCGCCGTTTGCGGCAGTGCATGCGGCAAGAAGCAGGCAGAGCGCCATTACAGCCGCAAGCGCGTAAACTTTTTTCACTCCGCCACCCCCCTAAAAGAAAAAATGATTTTATGAGTATAAAATCATTTTATCATATATTTTTAAAACTTACAATATAAAATTCGCTAAATTTCAGCGGCGGTGAGACGAATAATAAAATCCATGTCGTCGGGCTGAACGGGAGCGTCAGTTGCGGCGCGGTTGCGCTTTATCTCGCCGCACTTGCGGCAGCGGTGCAGGATTACATAGCCTTTTTTCGGATTTATCTCAACTTTTACAGGGTCCATAATGCCGAGGCAGTCGTTTGCACGGTCACCGGGCATAACGTCGATGTGAATTGAGCAAAGGCAAAAAGGGCAGTGATTTCGCGATGAAAAGCCGAGCGGCTCAACTTCCTTGCCGCAGTTTTGGCAAATAAATCCGTTATCGTTTTTTGTAAATCTTTTGCTTTCCATGAAAAAACTCCTTGTAATTATCGCGCTTTATATGGGAAAAATGATAGCGACAACATGTTTTGTAAATTCAGAAAGGACAATACCTTATATGAAAAGACTAAGCAATTTTAAAGCCGCTGTACTGCTGTTTGTCGCTGTGTTTCTTCTGTCTGTCACCGCGTTTGCGGCTACTCCGCGCGAGATGATGGAAAACGGCGCGGTATCCGACGGATCCGTTGTATACGGCGACAGGCGCGACGGCGCGGTGAGCGATGTCAGCGATGATAACAGCGTCGCAGGCGATATTGTAAGCGGTATCGGTGAAGGTATAACCAACGCGGGAGACAAGGTGGAAGACTTTGTTGAAAACCCATTGCCCGACGGTACGGACAGAGCCGAGACAACAACGCATAACACCACTGACAGAGTAAACACCACCGACAGAGTAAACACCACTGACAGAGCAGATACCACTGACAATGTCACAGACACCGGCAACACATCCTCGTCGGGCGCGGCGTGGGGAATCATTATTGCGGTTATCGTAGTAATTGCGGTAGTGGCAATTATATTCTTCCTCTCAAAGCGCAGATAAACAGAAAACCGTGCTTCGGCGCGGTTTTTTTATTTTCCCACGCAAAAACGGCTGAATATCTCGGCGACAACGTTTTCGCTTACGGCTTTGCCGTCAAGTTCGCTGAGTGTTGCCACGGCGCGCTCAAGGTCGCTTGCGGCAAGGTCGGCGCCGATACCTTTTGCGGTGGAAACCGCGTCGGCAATCAGGTTTATTGCTTCATCGAGCGATGCAAACTGGCGTGCGTTCGTTACCATCGCGTCTGAGGAAGTGTTGATTTTTTCGTCTATAAAAAGGTCCTCGACCGCTTTTTTTAAGAGGTCAATGCCGTCGCCACATTTGGCGCTCATGCGTACTTCTTTTTCAAAAAGTCCCTTCGGCAATGCTATCTCTGCCGCCGCAAGGTCGCACTTGTTCAGTACGGCGATTTTCGGAGCGACGGTATCTTTGAGTTTTTCAAAGAGGGAAGAGTCGTCTTCGGTGAGCGGCTTTGAGCCGTCAAGCACGCAGATTACAAGTTCGGCATCGTAAAGCCGCTCCTCGGCGCGTTTAACGCCGATTTGTTCGACGGTGTCGGACGTTTCGTGTATTCCAGCGGTGTCGGTGAGGTGTAACAGCACTTTGCCGAGCGGAATGTCGCGTTCAAGCACGTCGCGGGTGGTGCCCGCTACATCGGTTACTATTGCCGCGTCTTCGCCTGCAATGGCGTTGTAGAGCGAACTTTTACCGCGGTTCGGTGCGCCGCAGATGACGGTTTTCACTCCCTCGAAAATGGCGCTTCCCGCGCGGTATGTGTCGCGCAGTTTTATCAGCGAGGTGCGCACTTCGTTTGCACGTCGTGCAAACTCATCGTCGCCGATTTCGCTTAAATCCTCGTCGGGGTAGTCGATTCTCGCATACACATCCGCAATGAGCGCGGTGAGTGAGTGGGACGCTTCGTCGAGTTTTTTCGACATTGCGCCGCGGCGTTTTGCACCTGCAACTTTAAGTTGCGCGTCGCTTTTTGCCTCAAGTATCTCTCCCACGGCTTCAGCCTTTGTAAGTGACAGTTTGCCGTTTACAAAAGCGCGGCGGGTGAACTCGCCCGCCGCGGCGGGAACGGCACCAGCTTTGAAAACCGCTTCAAGTACGCGCTCGGTAACAAGTATGCCGCCGTGGCAGCTTATTTCAACGAGGTCTTCGCCCGTGTAGGATGCGGGCGCTTTAAATACGGTTATCATGCCGTCGTCGATAGCTTCACCGTCCGAGACGATGTCGCCGAAAAATGCGGTGCGCGGTGCAAGTTCGGACACTTTTTTGCCGCATTTGGGAGAAAAGCAGCGACCTGCTGTGGCCACTGCTTCTTCACCCGATATTCTTATCAGCGCAATACCGCCTTTTCCACGCGGGGTGGATACTGCGGCTATGGTAGAAAGAAAATCGTTCTTCATATTATTCTTCTGTGGTTTCAACTGCTGTTTCTGCAGTTGCTTCGCTTGCTGTCGGCTTGTCGCCGTGAGGACGGCGGCGGTTGTGAGAGCCGCGGCGGTTATTTGTGCTTCTGCCGTCGCGCTGAGGAAGTCTGCCCATACCCTTTTCGGTGAGGAAGATAACGACCTTGCGGTTTTCGTCCGAACCGATAGAGTTTGTGGAGATGCCCTCAATCTGCTGTATCTCGGAGTGGATGATGCGTCTTTCGTAGGGGTTCATAGGCTCAAGCATAACGCTCTTGCCGTACTTCTGAACTTTTGCCGCCATTCTGCGGGCGAGAGCGCGGAGAGTTTCCTCTCTCTTTTCGCGGTAACCCTCAACGTCAACCACGATTCTCTCGTGGTCGTCCTTGCCCTCTGCGCGGTTTGCCGCGAGGTTTGCAAGGTACTGGACAGCGTCGAGAGTTTCGCCGTGGTGACCGATAAGCATACCTGCGTCGTCACCTGCGATGGTAATAGCACTGCCGTTTTCCTCGTCGCTTGTAACGCTTGCGGTAACGTTAAGTTCGAGGTTCTTTACGAGAGTTTCTACAAAGGAGAATGCCGCCTTGACTTCTGCATCGGTGGTAGGAGTCTTGGGCTTTTTCGGCTTTTCGGCCTTTTTCTCGGGAGCTTTCTTAGGCTCTGTCTTCTTCTCAGATTTCTTTTCGGGAGCTTTTTTCTGCTCTGTCTTAGGAGCGGCCTTTACCTCGGGCTTCTTTGCCTCCGCTTTGACCTCGGGTTTCTTCTCCTCTACAGGGTCGGGAGTTTCGACAAACGCGACAACCTCAGCAGGCTGTGCGCCAATGCCGAAAAGGAAACCTTTTTTCTCGGTGTGAACGAGTTTCCATTCAATTTCATCAAGGCTGTCAACGCAAAGCTTCGCTTTGAGCGCTTCGACAGCATCGTTTACGTTTTTACCTGTTGCGTGTATTTCTGTAACCATTTTATTAATAAAGTGTCTTGCACTTTCCTTTCAAATTTTAGTCCTTTACCTTGGGACCCTTTTCGGAACGCTTGGTTTCGACTTTTTCGCCGTTGAGGAGCGTCTGATTTGCGCCCTTTACCTCGCCTTCAACTTCGGGCAGGGTATCGTAATCGTCGTCGTCAATGTGGTGGAGCGAACGAACTCTTACCTTATCGGCGGGTTTTCTTGTGTCGTAGCCTTTTGCCTTCATTTCCTTTTCAGCCTTCTTTATGTCTTCCTCGGTGGTTTTAGGAACGGGCATAAGCTTTGCAAGAAGTACGGTCTGACCGAACGAGAGAATGTTGGAGTAGATCCAGTAAAGACCAATAGCGCTTGAGAAACTGAAGCAGAAGTAAAGCGACATGAGGGGCATCATCCAGTCCATCATCTTCATGCTGCAACCGTTCTGTGCCTGCTCGTTAACGGAGGACTGATAGGTGAAGCGGCGGGACATCTTCATGGTGAATACCTGAAGCAGGAAACATGCCGCGGGGATAATCATGTACTTGACAACATCAAGGAGGTTGTACTCGGTGCCGAAACCGCCCCATACGTCGGAGGGAACAATGCCGAGATTGAGACCGAAGAAGTTGAGGTTAGGCATATTTGCAAGACCTGCGTAGGCTTCGTTGCCGGCAATGAGAGTGTCAACGCCGAAGTTCTTGATTGCCGAGATAAGGTCTATCTGGTAATATGCGGATGCAGTGTTGCCCGCGTAACCGATTTGCGCCGCAATAGCCTCAATAGACTCGGTGCTGAGATTGCAGATGTAGGTCAGAGGGTTGCGGATTATCTGATAAATGACCATGATAAGCACGAGCTGGATAATGAGAGGGAGACAGCCGCCCATGGGGTTGACATTTTCCTTCTGCTGGAGTTCCAGAATCTCCTGCTGCATTTTCTGCATGGTCGCCTGGTCGGTGCGGCCTGCGTATTTCTTTCTGATAACCTCTTCTTTGGGGCGAAGAGCTGCCATTTTGATCTGATTTTTCTGCTGCTTAATACCGAGCGGTAAAAGCACGAGTTTAAACAGGAGTGTAAACAACAGAAGCGTGATAGCGTAGCTGCCCGTGAAACTGTCGAACAGTCGCATTATAAACGCGAAAGGTGCGTACAAAATTTCCATTTTAAAATTCCTTTTTACTTTTCTTCATCGCCGGGTTGTTTTGAGAAGGGCTTAAATCCTTTGTCCGGCACGGGGTCATACCCATAGCGGCAAAACGGGTTGCAGCGGAGTATGCGGTACACGGTGAGGATAAGTCCTGCAAAAAAGCCACGTTTTTGAAACGCCTCAACGGCGTAGGCGGAACAGGTCGGAGTAAACCTGCAACAACTCTTCTTCAGCGGTGAAATATATTTTTGATACAGCTTTATCAGCCAAATGCAGACGTGTTTCATATAAGTTCAAGTTTTTTCAGTGCGCGAAGCATTTCGCGCTCAACGTCCTGCGTCTTTCTGCCTGCTATCGCCTCTCTTGCGACGATAACGATAAGATGCCCGCATTTTACATGATGTGCGGTATCGATGCTTTTGTAAGCGTGCCGAATGATTCTTTTTGCACGGTTGCGCTCAACAGCGCCGCCGATTTTTTTGCCCACGGTAAGACCAACGCGGTTGATGTATTTCTTTTCGGGATTTGCTTTCATCAGCGCATGCTTTTTGTAGTCGGGCAGGACATAAACGGCTATTGTCGGCGTGACAGCCTTTTTGCCCTTCTTATATGCTTTTGAATACAGGTGATTTTCGCATATCGCACGGTATTTCATTTTGAAAAACCTTTCCGATTTATAATAAAAATTTGTTTTTCGGGCGGACATGCGCCGACCGAAAAACTCCTTAAAGGTCGCGAGCGGTTGAGCGAGCCGCGAGGCTTGCGACCTTGCATCACTTGAAAATCGTAGATTTTCAAGTGATTAAAAAACTCCGATAACATCTTAGAGAGTTATCGGAGTTTGAAACTCCCGTGGGAGTAAGTATCGACAGAGCAACTCCTAATTAATAGGTAAGTCTTGCTCTGCCCTTAGCGCGGCGTCTCTTGAGTACTTTTCTGCCGTCAGCGGTCTTCATTCTCTTTCTGAAGCCGTGTTCCTTTTTTCTCTGGCGCTTTTTAGGCTGATAGGTTCTAAGCATTACGGATTGCACCTCCTTGCAAGATTTCGGAAGCGATAACTTCGCGTGTATTCACAATAAGACAACCTATATTATATTGAAAACATAGGGAAATGTCAAGTGTTTTTTGAAAAAAGTGAAAAAGTTAGGTCGATTTCCGCGGAAATCGCGGAAATCTTCCTATTCTATTATCTATTCACTCTTATCTTTTATCTATTATCTGTTACTTAAGCTGTTCTGCGAGAACAGTTTCTGCGGATTTAAGCGCGTCTTCAACCTTGGAGACGTCTGCGCCGCCTGCCATTGCGCTGTCGGGGCGTCCGCCGCCCTTGCCGCCGGTCACTGCCGCAACCGCACCAACAAGTTTGCCTGCGTGTGCGCCGAGCTTGACTGCCTCTGCACCTGCACAAGCCGCAAACTGGAGCTTGCCTCCCTCAACTGCCGCGATAACCGCAACAGCCTTCGGGTTCTTTGCCTTGATTTCGTCGCACATGGAGCGCGCCGCCTGAGCGCCGCCGTCTACCTTAGCGGTGAAGAGTTCAGCGCCGCCGACTGTTACGCTTGCGATATTTGCAAGTGCGTTCTGCGAAAGTTTCGCATTAGCCGCGTCAAGTTCTTTCCTCAGTTCTTTTATCTCACTCTGGAGAGCAGCCGCACGAGCGGGGTTGTCGTTTACATTTGCGCTCTTGAGTTCTTTTGCGGTCTTGAGAGAAAGGTCTTCGCTTTCTTTGAGAAGATTAAGTACGCCAAAGCCCGTGGTAGCGGTAACACGGCGAACGCCTGCTGCTACAGAGGACTCGGAAACTATCTTAAAGAGACCGACTTTAGCGGTGTTGGAAACGTGTGTACCGCCGCAAAGTTCGGTGGAATATTCACCCATCTTAACCATGCGGACCTTGTCGCCGTACTTCTCGCCGAAGAGCGCCATTGCGCCCTCTTTCTTAGCGGTTTCGGCATCGGTAACCTTGGTAACTACCTCCGCGCCGTCAAGAATTGCTTCGTTGACAAGTTCTTCAACCTTGGCGATTTCATCAGCCGTCATTGCCGCAAAGTGGGAGAAGTCGAAACGGCATTCCTTTTCGTCAACGTAGGAACCCGCCTGCTCAACATGGTTGCCGAGAACTTTGCGGAGCGCACCCTGAAGCAGGTGAGCCGCGGAGTGGTTGCGACGGATGGTGTTTCTGCGGCATTCGTCAATAGCCGCGGTAACCGTTTCGCCGACTTTTACTGTGCCGTTTTCAACGCGACAGATGTGGATGTATACGCCGTCTGTCTTCTTGGTGTCAAGTACGGTGAGTGTTGCGTTTTCGGTAGCAATTGTACCGGTGTCGCCAACCTGACCGCCGCCCTCGCCGTAGAAAGGAGTGGTGTCAAGGATAACACTGCATTCGCCCTCGTTGATTTCGTCAAGCGAGTTTTCGCCGTCGATTATAGCGAGAACCTTTGCGTTGCATTTTGCGTTTTCGTAGCCTACAAATTCGGTCTTTGCAAGTGTAGAAAGCAGAGTTTTTGAGGACTCGCTCCAGCCGCCGATGTCCTTGCGGGCATTTCTTGCGCGCTCGCGCTGAGCTTTCATTTCCGCTTTGTAGGTTTCCTCGTCGATTTCAAGGCCCTTTTCCTCAGCAATTTCTCTTGTGAGGTCAATGGGGAAACCGTATGTGTCGTAGAGTTTGAATACGTCTGCGCCGTCAAGAACTTTCTTGCCCTCTGCGACAGCCTTTGCGGTCATGTCGCCGAGAATTGCAAGACCTGCGTCGATTGTAGCGTTGAAACGTTCTTCTTCAATTGCGATGACCTTTTTGATAAAGTCGCGCTTTTCGCCGAGTTCGGGGTATGCGCCGATGTTAAGTTCGATTACTACATCGCAAAGGTCGCTGAGGAATGCGTGATTTATGCCGAGGAGCTTCGCATTTCTTGCCGCACGGCGGAGAATTCTGCGGAGAACATATCCGCGGCCTTCGTTAGAAGGATTAACGCCGTCGCAGATCATAAATGTAGCCGAGCGGATATGGTCGGTGATGATACGGATGGAGATGTCGTTTTGCTTGTCCTCGCCGTACTTCTTGCCCGAAATTTCGCAAACGGTGTCGAGAATCTTACGCACGGTGTCAACCTCAAAGAGGTTGTCAACGCCCTGCATTACGCATGCGAGACGCTCAAGACCCATACCGGTATCGATGTTCTTCTGCGCAAGTTCGGTGTAGTTGCCGTTTCCGTCGTTGTTGAACTGCGAGAATACGTTGTTCCAGATCTCCATAAATCTGTCGCACTCACAGCCGGGCTTACAGTCGGGTGAGCCGCAACCGTATTTTTCACCGCGGTCAAAGTATATCTCGGAGCAGGGGCCGCAGGGACCGCTGCCGTGTTCCCAGAAGTTGTCCGCCTTGCCGAGACGGATTATTTTCTCGGCGGGCACGCCCATTTTCTTGTTCCAGATTTCAAATGCTTCCTCGTCGTTTTCGTAGATAGAGGGATAGAGGAGTTCTGCGGGAATCTCAAGCCACTCGGTGAGGAATTCCCAAGCCCACGGAATTGCTTCTTCCTTGAAGTAGTCGCCGAAGGAGAAGTTGCCGAGCATTTCAAAATAAGTGCCGTGACGCGCGGTCTTGCCTACACTTTCAAGGTCGGGTGTACGGATACACTTCTGGCATGTGGTAACGCGGTTGCGGGGCGGAACCACTTCACCGGTGAAGTATTTCTTCATCGGCGCCATGCCCGAGTTTATAAGGAGCAGAGACTTGTCGCCCTGCGGCACGAGCGGAAAGCTCGGCAGGCGAAGATGGCCCTTGCTCTCAAAAAAGGAAAGGTATTTTTCTCTGAGTTCGTTAAGTGACGTCCATTTCATGGTGTTACTTCCTTTGCAAATGATAAATTTACATCTAAAATATTATATCACCGCTATTGAAATATGTCAATGAAAAGATAAATTAATTGTTTAGTGCACTATCTGTCAACCTTCGGCAAACCCTTAGGATGACGGGTGGCGTAAACATCAATTCACTTCGACAGACTAAAAACAGGCATAGCCGTGCGGCTATGCCTGTTTTTGATTAATCTTCGAGTACGACTTCGATCCAATTTTCGGTGGAGGTCATGTCGGTCTTCATCAGAGTATCGGTTGTGACTGTAGTGGATGTGTCCTTATTCTCGAGTGCGAGAAGAACTTTGAGCGAGGATGCGCCCACAGCGCCTATCTCGGACTTCGGAACCGCAAACTCATAGTAAACGCCCGTGTCAATGTTTGTGTTGATGTTGAGCGTACCGAAACGCTTTACGAAGGAAGAGCCGTTTACAGTAACATCGGTCACGGTGTCTCCATTGGTATGGGTTACTGTGTATTTGCCGTCAGCCTTGAAAGTAACGGTGTAGTAATTTGTATCGCCGTCGGCAATGTAGAGAATGGTCGTGTCTTTTGTGGTGAGGTACTTATCAAGGCGGGAGACGAGGAAGTAAACATTATCCTTGTCGTGTGCGACCTGAACGGTACTCTGCGCCTGCGTGTCACTGCCCACAAAGAGAGCGTCGGTGTTATTTGTCCACTCGTTTGTGTAGCCGTCGAGAACTACCGAAATTTCCTTTGCATTGATGCGGTGGTTGAGGTAATAGTAATAGAGACGGATCTCGTTTGTGTAGGCTGTGGTTTCGTTGCCGTCATCATCTGTTTCGGTGGTGCTTACCTCATTCTGCATTGCAACAGCAACCTTGTGGCTGTCAACCACATCGCAAGCACCCCAGATGCCCAAGCATTCGGGAGCACATTCAAAGTAGTCGCTGAAACTGCTGCCGTCAGGGGCACCGAGTCTTGCGACAAGCTTTGAACCGAAGTTATGGGTGAGGAACACCTCGCCTGAGGGGAAGCGGTCAACGTAGGGAGAGGAGTTCGGAATGGAAGTGAGCTTTGTGTAAGTTCCTTCTTTGTATGTGCCGTCGCTCTTTGCGCCACCGAGGTCTGTCCATTCGCCGTTCTTTTCGCTGAGGGCGTAGGATACGCGGAAATATCCGTTAAGCTGCTTTATTTCAACAGCGACAAGAATTTTACCGGTGGTAAGCTCAACGCATACTGGCATCTGACCGTTGTAGTGATTTCTTGTGCCGTCGTTGCCTACATATTCGCGGTATATGGTGAGCGCACGGTAGTAGCCGTCGTCGCCCTCTTCGATTGAAGGTGTCCATGTGTCGCCGTTGTTGTTTGAAAATATGAGACCGGTATCGGTGGAGCGGTGGCTTTCGTCATAGCCGTACTCGACGATATCGGGTGCAACCTGGGTGAAGTAAACGTGAATCTGCCCATCGCTGCGCTGAAGAACAGAGGGCTCCCAGACCTGACCTGTGTAAATTTTTGTGATGTTGTCTGTGTCCCATTTGAAGCCGTTGCTTTCGTCAACGGTGCCGCGGACCATGTAAAGACCGCAGTAATCCGCGTATTCGGAGAGTTTATAGCCTTTCGGACCGCGGACTGCGAAAACGCAGAGCACACTGCCGTCATCGAGCACGCAGGCATCGGCATTCACGGCGTGCAGATAGTCGGAAGTGCCGTCAAGGGTTCCGCCCTCATATGTTATAGGATGGCTCTTGGAATTCCAAAGAACGTCGGGCGCGCCCCATGTGACGCCGTCGGTACTTGTTGCGTAGTAGAGATGCTGACCGTACTGACTGTACATCCAAAGGAGGAGGTAGAGGTTGTCGTTTACTTTTTTAATTCTGGGATACCATGAGTTGTCATAACGGGTGTATGTAGTTGTCGCGGATGAGAGTGCGACTTTTTCACGGTAGTTCAGCTCGAGGTATGCGGTGGCGTAGTCGTCATCAAGATGGCTGCCGTCAACGACGTTTGTGTTGAGGGCGTCCATGTCATAAAGTGTTGCTACCGCGTTTATCGGAGTGCCGGTGTACTGCTGATTTATCTGTGCAAGATAAATTCCCTTTGCATCGTTTGCGTAATTTGCGAAAAATTTTGACGCGGGAGAATGAACGGTAAGAGTGGCGGGAACTCCGTTGTAATTCTCTTCGTTTGCGCTCTTGTCAAGACCGAACAGAGACAGCGGAACTGTGAAATTCTCGCGGTATTCGGTGGAAACCGTGGCGGTGAGCGCATTTGTATCAATGGAGTTTACCGTGGCGGCGACTTTTACGCCTGCAACGGCACCCTGCGTAACATGCATCGCGCGGATTATGGTTGACTCGGTGTCCGCTCCGCTCAGGATGTTTCTCAAAATCGACAGTGCGTCGGCAAGTCCTACTTCGCCGTCGCCGTTGTAGTCGTAGTAGCCGTAATCGGTGCGCTCGACAGCGAAAGAGCCAAGGATAAGCGCCGAGCAGATAACTGTGCAGAGTAAAAGATAACCAAGCAGTTTTTTCATTTGTACCTCCGTGAATTTTGTTGATTATATCAAATAAAATCCACTTTAATATACCATGTTTTGTGCATATAAGTCAAGGATTTTGGAGACTTAATTTATTGCACAAAAACACGAATTTATTGCAAAAAACAAACAAACGGAATAAACATAAAAAAATCGCCGAAAAAAATCGGCGATTTTTTACAAGTTTTTGACTTATGCCTCAGCGGTGTCCGCGTCTTCGTTGGCATCCTCAAGGCGAACTTCAACATCTTCGTCTTCGTCAAAGAAGATGTCATCGTCGTCAAGAAAATCTTCACACTCGCAGTCGATGCAAGCGGGAACGAGCTTCTTGTAAAGTTTGTAAGCCGCGAAAGCGAGAGCGGCGACACCTGCAACGATACCGATTACAGTAAGGGTAATCTTCGCAACATTGGGCTTTTCGGGTTTCTTACCGATGAATATCATATAATCACTCCTTAAAAAAAGAAAAATATTTTCCTATCTATAGTATATCATAATAAAAGCAAATTGCAATAAAAAAATTAAAAAAAATCAACTTTTTCGCATACCGACGTTTTAGTATTGCTTGATTTTACGAACAATATATAGTATAATGTAATTTGTTATATTATATCCCCTGACAAACGGAGGAAAAGACTGTGAAAAAAAGAGTGCTGATGATAGGCGGTGTGAGCGCCGAAATTAATCTGGATGTCAGTTCCCTTGCCGCTCCCGGCGAGGAAAAGACGGAGACTTTCGACTATGAAATCGCACCCGGCGGCTCGGCGGGCATCGGCGCGTGTGCCGTATCAAGGCTCGGAGGCGAGGTTATTTTGTGCAGTGCCGTAGGCGACGACGAATACGGCACATCTCTTAGCGGATTTTTTGCCGACGCGGGTATGGATACGCGTTTTTTGAAAACCGTCAAGGGTGAGAAAACCGACATCAGCGTTGTTATAAACAGCGGTGACTCTGCTACATACAGACGCAACGCGCTTACGCAGTACATAGATGCCGATTTTGTTGAGGATGCGTTTACTACGCTTCCCGACGCGGTTTATATAAGCCTTGACATTCCCGCGGATGCGGCAGTGCGCGCGGCTGAACTCGCAAGGGAGAAAAAAGTGCTTGCATTTTTTGACGGCGAGAGGATCCCCGAGGATTTCCCGCTTGAAACTCTCGGAGTAATTGACCTTATCGCACTTCCTCCGAGTGCTACCGAGCATTTCACGGGCATTCGCCCGCGCGACGCGCAAAGCAATCTTCAGGCGGCGGTTGAACTGCACAAGACCCTTCGCGCAAAGACATACATGTTCAAGCACGGTGTCGGCGGCGCGTTTGAGTTCAAGGGCAATTTCTCATACTACGTTCCATACGTTGAGGGCGCGAGACGCGGCTACCGCGATTTGCTTGTCCCCGCAATGATAGTTGAAAATCTCCGCTCGGGCAAGAGCGTGCGTGCGACGCGTTATGCGTCCACCGTGGTTGCGCTCGCATCGGGGAAGAGCGGTTCAATTGCGGGAACTATTCCAAGCGAAACCGAAGTGCTTCGCTACATACTTGAACACGAGGTTGAACTTTAAAATATGGCAAATACCGACAGATACGGCAAGTGCCTTGCTATAGTCGGCAGTACCGCAAGCGGCAAGAGTGCTCTTGCGCTTGCCGCGGCAAAAAAATTTGACGGCGAGATAATCTCGGTCGATTCCATGCAGGTTTACCGCACAATGGACGTAGGCACGGCAAAGCCGACGGCTGATGAGCAGCGCGAGGTGCGCCATCATATGATAGACGTGTGCGACCCTAAAAATCAGTTTTCCTCGGCTGAATATGCGTCGGCGGCGCTTGAATGTGCCGCGGATATCGCGGCTCGCGGCAAACTTCCGATATTCTGCGGCGGCACGGGTTTGTACCTTGACAGCGTAATGCGCGGCGGCGCTCCCGAGCAGACCTCCGCAAATGAAGATGTGCGCCGGGGGCTGCTTGAGTTTGCACAAAATGAAGGCGCACACGCTTTGCATGAACGTCTGCGTGAAGTTGACCCCGAGAGCGCTGACGCGATACACGAAAATAATGTAAAACGCGTTGCAAGGGCGCTTGAGGTCTACCTCGTCAGCGGAAAGAAAAAGAGTGACTGGGACAAAGAAAGCAAGGAAACACCGCTTGAAATTGAGCCGTTTTGCGTATGCCTTGCGTATCACGACCGCGCCGCTCTATATGAGCGCATCGACAAACGCGTTGATATAATGCTTGAAAACGGACTTGTCGAGGAGACAAAGCGCCTTATGGAAAGCGGAGTTTTTGAGACAAACTCCACCGCGGCGGGCGCGATAGGGTACAAGGAACTGCTCCCCGCGCTTCGCGGCGAAATCTCACTTGCAGAAGCGGCGGAAATGCTCAAAACCGCAACACGCAGATATGCCAAGCGGCAGATAACATGGTTTTCGGCAAAGCCGTATATCCACATGCTCTATTGCGATGGCGAGGACGGCAAGATGCGTGATTTTGACGAAATTTTCGCAGACCTTTGCGCCATGTGGCAGGATTATAAAAACAAATGAAAGGATAAGTAACTTTGGATAAGCAGTTTGATAAAAGCGAAGAAAAACAAAGTATAGTCGTACGCGTACTGTTATCGGTTTTGCGCGTGGCGCTCATTATCGGACTGTTTTTCTATGTGCTGTATCATATTACAAACGGATTTTCCGCCGAGCTTGAGACAGAGACTGCAAATGTTTATACCGAACAGCTTGCATTCAACGCGACAGGTGTGATAGTGAGGTCGGAAAAGGCTGTTGAAAACACGTCGGGCGGCGTGGTCAGCTACAGATACGAAAACGGAACCCGTGTAAACAAGGGCGCGAAAGTTGCCGTGGTTTACGGCAGCGGTGACGACGCGTCGGTAGTTGCGAGGGTCGCCGAAATAGACAAGACCATTGATTTTCTCGAAACTGCGGGAGCTGATACTGAGCTTACGGTAAGCGACGGCGTCAGCGCGGGACAGAAAATTTCATCTACATTGCTCACAGTAAGCGCCGGCATAAGCCGCGGCGATTACGGAACCGTGTCTGCGGCGGAGGACAGCCTTCTCGAGTCCCATCTCAGAAGAAACGCCGCACTGGACGGTGACAGCGACAGCGTAAGTGCGGCACTTGCCTCGCTTGAAAGCGAGAGAGCTAGCCTTGCGCGTTCGCTTTCAAGCGCTACAAGTATGCTCACTGCAAATGCGGCAGGCTACTTTTACGACTATGCCGACGGTGCAGAGAATATTTTTGATTACGGCAACATAACAACGATAACTCCCGATGAGTACAGCGCGTGTCTTGCAAAAGCCGAGGCAGCAACCAGCAGCGCCGCGGGCAAGATAGTGACGCTTGCAAAATGGTATTTTGTATGCCCCGCGGCAAAGGAGCGGTGTGCTTCGCTTAAAGAGGGCAAAAAGTATGACATTGCTTTCGGCATGAGCGATATGACGCTCAGCATGACGCTTGCGGCGAAGAATACCGTCGGCGATGACGCGGTGCTTGTGTTTTCCACAAATGAGATGCCGAGCGGTTTCGATTTCACGCGCATGCAGAGAGTTACAGTAGTTTCCCAAACAGTCAGCGGTTACCGCGTACCCTCGCGCGCATTGCGAGTGGTCGACGGCACGGTGGGCGTATATGTACGAAGCGGCAACACGGTGCTGTTCAGAGCCTGCGATGTCATTTATGAGAGCGGTTCGTATTCATACGTCAGCACCGAGACCGAGGGCGTAACGCTCTACTCTTTGGATGAGGATGAAACCAATGATTTATATTGCAAGGGACTGTCTCTTTACGACAATGTTATTGTAAGCGGCGCAAATGAGCTTGCCCCTGATAGGATAGTGAACTGAAATGAATGAATTTGCATATATTGAGAATAATTTAAAAAGCATAACCGAAGCGGCAAAGGCCGCGGCGGCAAAGTCGCCGTACTCGCAGGAATACGACATTCTGCTTGCCACAAAGTACGCTAGCGCCGAGGAAATTAACTACGCACATTCGCTCGGCATTAACAAAATCGGCGAAAACCGCGTGCAAAGTCTGCTCGAAAAGTATGATAAACTCGACAAAGACGGGCTCGATATCCACTTCATCGGCTCGCTTCAGCGCAACAAGGTGAAGTATATCATTGATAAGGTTTCGATGATAGAGTCGCTCGATTCGGTTGAACTCGCACGCGAGATTGAAAAGCAGGCGGCAAAGAAGGATATCGTCATGGATTGCCTTATCGAGGTAAACATCGGCGACGAGGAAGCAAAGGGCGGCATCGCAAAAGAAGATGTGCTTGCGTTTGCCGAAAGTCTTGATGCTTTCCCGCATATCCGCCTTCGCGGACTTATGACAATGGCACCGAAATGTACGCAAATCGACGAATATCGTAAATATTTTGAAGAAAGTTATCATATTTTTATTGACATTTGCGAAAAAAAACTTCATAATGTAAGTAGGTGTATTCTGTCTATGGGTATGAGCGAGAGCTTCGAGGCTGCGCTCATGGAAGGTGCCAACCTTATCCGCGTGGGCAGAGCCGCATTTAAAAAGGATTAAAAATAATATTATATAAAGTTTTTCGGAGGAATGAAAAATGAGTTTTTTCGGCGATATCAAAGATAAGTTTTCCAAGGATACATATGACCAGGGCGGATATATGTATGACGAGGCTGACGAGGGCGGTTATTACGACGACGAGACCGTACAGCCTGACCTTGGCGTAGACGAAAACGCAGCTACCATAGGCGGCAGCGGCTACGACATCATGGGCGGCGGCAACGCTATCGAGCTCAAGGTGGTTAAGCCCCAGAATTTTGAAGATTCCGCTCAGGTTGCGGACCATCTTCTCTCCAAGCGCACCGTTGTTCTCAACCTTGAGGACACCAACAAGGAAGCAGCGAGAAGAATCCTTGACTTCCTCACCGGTGTTGCATATTCCATCGGCGGCAACATCAAGAAGGTTGCAACCAGCGCATACGTTGTTACTCCTTCCAATGTTGACGTTAGCGAAGGACAGATCAAGCAGAAAGCCGCAGCAGCCGCACAGGCAGCTGCAGAAGAAACTGCAGAGTAAAAAAGAGAGATACCGCACCGCGCTTTGCGGTGCGGTATTTTGTTAGATTGAGAAAAAAGTGAATAAATGTTTAGGGGAGCAATGGCGACGCACGAATATCGTGGGGAAAGGAACCTACGGTTCCTAACGTCCTCGACGTCCCTAAAAGCAACACATAAAATGGATGCTAATGTAACGCACAAACCCGTAGGGGCGATTAGTAATCGCCCGTTTGTAAAACATCTACGCCCTGCCTTTCGGGCGATTACTAATCGCCCCTACGTTAGTTGGATAACAGCCGTATGCGATGATTGAATATTTCACCTTTAGGGACGTCGAGGACGTCGTCCCCTACGGATTTGATTGGTGTTGCTACTTCACTAACCATTAATTTACGGTATTTATTTACATGCGATACAGAGATAGCGAAGAATTTAAACTTTTATGCAAAAAGGCTGAGGATGCGTTTGCGCGGGCAACGGGCGACGTGGTTTCCACCGCGTTTTTGAACCCTGCCGAGCAGTATTTCCTTTCCGAATACATTCGTATGCGGGGATATTCGTCGCGTGCGGTGTTCTTCGGTGGTGCAGAGGGCGCGGAGCGCAAGAAACTTTTTGCCATGCCCGAATATATATCCGCGCTTGCCGACGGCGGAGACCTCATTGAGACTGCGAAAAGCTTTCTCGGTGATGACGCTTTCGGCGATGTCTGCACGCTCAAAATCGCAGGCGGCGGATTCCGCGATTTTTCTCACCGTGACTATCTCGGCGGCATACTTTCACTCGGGCTTGACCGCAGTGCAGTCGGTGACATTGCACCGATAGACGAGTTTTCGGCGTATATCTTTGTCAGCCGCAGTGCGGCGCATTTTCTCACCGAGGGCGACTTCACCGAGACGGGCGGCATACGCATTGCGCATGACCGCGTTAAAATAACTCGTGCGACCTTGCCGGACGGATATACAATTACCCGCAAATATAAGGACATCACCGACACCGTCGCGTCAGAGCGGCTTGACTGCATAGTTGCCGCACTCTGCAACCTTTCGCGCGAGAGCGCAAAGGAAAAGATACTCGCAGGTGAGGTTGAACACAACTACGAAACCGCCGACGAAATCAGCGCCGCTGTCGGCGCAAACGACCTTATCAGCGTTCGCGGTGTGGGGAAATTCAAAATAGTATCTGCGGCTGACCCGACCAAAAAGGGAAGGCTGAGACTGATTGCGAAAAAATTCATTTAGAGGAGATAAAAATGCCGTTATCCGAAAAATTTACAGACATTAAGTTTACAAAAAGCGTTGCCGGATATGCTCAAAAAGAGGTTGACGGCTTTATAAACGATGTTTTGCCGCTTGTCAAGGAGCAGGAACAGCAACTTGCGGCGCTAAAGGCAAAGATAGCAGCTTTTGAAGCCGAGCGCGATGAGATAAGCGCGAGAGAGCACGAGTCTTACAGATTGCTTGAAGCGGCTAAAAAAGAGTCGGATATTATAATTGCTACCGCAAAAAAACGCGCTGTGGCGATAGAGTCGGAAGCACAAACGGCATCCGAGGTACAGCACCGTGCGAGTACGGCACGCGCAGGTGATATAATAGCCTCTGCCGAGAAAAAGGCAACAGCACTTGTAAATGACGCGGAGATAAATGCGAAAAAGATAATTCAGACCGCCGATGCGACTGCACGCGCAATGCTTGAAAAAGTCAAAGAACACTGTGACAGCGAGACTGCAAAGGCACAGAGACTTTCGGACGAGTGCGCCGCGTTTGAAGCGCGTTTTAAAGCAGTGGTTGCCGAAACCGCAAATACGTTTGCAAAGCTCAAAGAGCAGACACCGCTCCCCGCAAAGGCTCCCGAGATAAAGGCAAAGAAAGAGCCGACCCCCGCAAAGAACGTCAGAGAAGAGTTGCCAAAGGTACAGCCCGCCGCCGAAGTCGAATCCGACGAGCGCGAAAACTCGCCGGAGGAGATGCACGATATTGAAATAGTCGGCGGCAAGCCTGTTACTTTACAGCAGAAAAAAACTCAAACACCGCGCAGGTTGTATGACACTTTGCAGGTCACTTACGATGACGACGATGATTTCTCCGAAATCAGTGAAATAATGAAGCGCTCGGACAAGCGTAAAAGTCCGGTGGATTTTTCTGAATAAAGGGTAGGATATGACTGTTTACTTTTTTATAATTTTTTTGGTGTGCGTACTCGACCAACTGACAAAACTCTGGGCGATGGATCTGGTTGCCGCGGCATGTTCTGTGCCGCTTGAATTTCTTTCCGAGGGTATGGGATTTCCCGTAATTGACGGCGTGCTCAACTTCACCTATATCACAAACGACGGCATGGCATTCGGCTGGCTTGACAACAACCGCTGGGTGTTTATGCTCCTCTCTACGGTGGGCATCATCGCCATGCTCGTGTACCTCTTCTATCTCAAAGGAGAGGGAAAGCTGTTCTGCTTTTCGCTTGCTCTTGTTGTCGGCGGTGGCATTGGCAATATGTTTGACCGCATTGCACTCGGTTACGTTGTCGATTTTATCGACGTGCGCCTTTTCGGTTTTTGGAAGTGGGTATTCAATTTCGCAGATTGCGCTGTCTGCATCGGCGCGGCACTGCTGATTTTAAGTGTTGTGCTTGATTATAAAAAGGAAAAGAAAAAATGAGCGAAGAAAGAAAAGTAAACGCTACCGAGGCGGGTATGCGTGCGGATGTGTTCGTTTCGCTCTACTTTGATGTGACACGCACGGCGGCGGCAAGACTTCTTGAAGAAGGCGCTGCAACCGTCAACGGCAAAAACGCGGCGAAGAACCTGAAACTCAAAGAAAACGACACCGTCACCGTAGAGATTCCACCCGTTCGCGAGGTGGAGACAGTGGCAGAGGACATCCCGATTACCATTGTTTATGAGGACGAGGACATCGCGGTTATCGACAAGCCGAAAGGCATGGTCGTGCACCCCGCCGCGGGCAATGAGGACGGCACACTTGTAAACGCGCTGCTCTATCACATGGGTGACCGTCTCTCGGGTATCGGCGGAGAGCGCCGCCCGGGTATTGTACATCGTATAGACAAGGACACAAGCGGACTTCTGGTCATAGCAAAAAACGATTTTGCGCATAATATTCTTTCAGAGGGGCTAAAAACGCACAGCATCGACCGCGAATATAAGGCTCTAGCCGTCGGCAATTTCAAGGACGACGGTGCTACGATAAACAAACCCATCGGGCGCAACCCGCGCGACCGCAAAAAGATGGCGGTGGTTGCAGACGGCAGAGAAGCGGTGACGCATTACACCGTAGCCGAGCGTTTTGACGGATTTACTCTGCTTGCCGTCAAACTTGAAACGGGCAGGACGCATCAGATACGCGTTCACCTTTCTTCAGTGGGACATCCTCTCGCAGGTGACACAGTCTACGGCGGCGGAAACACCAAGTTTGAAAAGCAAAACAAAGAACTTCTCTCGGGTCAGGCACTCCATGCCTACCGTCTTACTTTGACACACCCGCGCACAAATGAGCAAATGACCTTTGAAAGTCCTCTGCCGAAGTGGTTTTGCGAAGTGCTCGAAAAGCTAAGAAAACAGCAATAAATGCTTTTAAAAGTTTTACGGGGTATCGGACCGCTTTTTTAAAAGGGGTCTGACAAAAATCTCAGGAGGTAACTATGGGGCGTGATAAAAAACATCTGTCGCCCGTGCAGACCATAACGTTTGCATTTGCGGCGGTAACTTTTTGCGGCGCACTGCTTTTAATGCTGCCTTTTGCGTCGAGAAGCGGCGAGTCGGCATCGTTTATTGACGCGCTGTTCACAGCGACAAGCGCATCCTGCGTAACCGGACTTACCGTCGGCGATACGTACACGCTGTGGTCGCCGTTCGGGCAGGCGGTGATAATTATGCTTATACAGGTCGGCGGCATCGGAATTATTACGCTCGCAATGTATTTCCTTTCCATGCTCCATGCCAAGATAGGCATGCGCAATGTTTTTGTCTTGCAGGAAATTATGGGTACAGATTCGCCCGCAGGACTTGTCAAAATGACCGGATTTATCGCAAAGGGTATATTTTTGCAGGAATTTATAGGCGCGGTGCTCCTCATGCCCGTCCTTATTCCCGATTTCGGAGTTGTACGCGGCATTTTGTATTCATTCTTTCATTCGGTCAGCGCGTTTTGCAACGCGGGTTTTGACCTCATGGGATATAAGGGCGGCACCTCGCTTACCGCGTACAGCGACAATTTTTACTTCAATATTATTATAAGCCTGCTTATCACGTTCGGCGGCATAGGATTTTTTGTCTGGCTTGACCTTATCAAGCACAAATTTAAATTTGAAAAGCTTACGCTTCATTCTAAGATTGTTGTTGTCACGTCTCTTGCGCTCACATTCGGAGGCGCTCTGCTTTTCTTCATTTTATTCTATAACAGCGAAGCGGCAGATGGTATGACGCTTTATGAAAAGGGAATTGCGTCGCTGTTCCAGTCGGTTTCGGCAAGAACGGCGGGATTTTATACCATTGACCTTGCAAAAATCGGCGGTGCCGCGCAAATGCTGATGATAGCGCTTATGCTTATCGGCGGCTCGTCGGTTTCAACCGCGGGCGGCATAAAAACCACCACTTTTGCAGTAATATTGCTGTTTGTTCGCTCGATTTTCCGCGGGAAAGAGGATGTCGAGTGCTTCGGCAGACGAATTGAAAAAGGCGTGATACGCACCGCAATTGCCGTTTTTGTACTCTACATCGGACTTGCACTCGGTGCGGGAATTGCAATAAGCGCAATCGAGGGCGCGGACATAGTGGCGTGCCTATTCGAAACGTTTTCGGCAATCGCCACCGTGGGTCTCAGCCTTTCTCTCACTCCCACGCTTTCCGCGGTTTCAAAACTTATCATTATTATATTAATGTTCCTCGGCCGCGTCGGCGGAATTACCGTGCTGTTATCCCTTTCGGGAAAGAAAAACGACAGCGCATACCGCTACCCCGCGGAAAATATTACGGTAGGATAAAGAAAAAATGATGTTGTCACCAAAGGTGACAACATCATTACGCGAAGCGTTACATCATGTTGCCTCCGGCAACACATCATTTGTCTGTGCGCTTTGCGCATAGACAACAGAAAAGGAGTTACTATGAAAAACATACTTATACTCGGTCTCGGACGTTTCGGCACTGCTATGGTTAAACCACTTGCAAGGCTTGGAAATCAGGTCGTTGTCTGCGACACCGATGAAGAAAATATTTCAAATGTCATGGAATTTGCCGCAGGCGCGAAAATCGGCGACTGCACAAATGAAAAATTCATCCGCTCGCTCGGTGTTGAGGATTTTGACATTGTACTTGTCACCATAGGTGAAAATCTGCAGAGCTCGCTTGTTGCGGTGACGCTTCTCAAGGACTGCGGCGCAAAGTGCATTTATGCAAAGGCGGGCAGTGAAATGCACGAAAAACTTTTGCTTCGTCTCGGTGCGGACAAGGTTTTCTTCCCCGAGCGCGACGCGGGTGAGAGAGTTGCAAATATTTTCGGCAGAGAGTCTGTGTTTGACTGCATAGAGCTTATGGAAAATCACGCAATTTATGAAGTTGCCGTGCCGAGTGAATGGGTAGGCAAGAGTGTGCGCGAGGTCAATGTTCGTGCGGTATACGGCGCAAACATTCTCGGCGTGAAGAAAAACAAGGATGCAAGTTTAGACCCGAGCGTAAGTCCCGATTTCGTTTTCAGCGAGGGTTGCGTAGTTATGCTTATGGGCGAAACTTCGCGCTTGTCCAAGCTTATCAACCGCCGATAATAGTCATAATGCACAAAAATATTAAAAAATACACTGCAAATTTCGTCGGTTGCTGACACGTTTTTTGTTGACTTATTTGCCAAATTAGAGTAATATTAACCTATGCTGACCAAGTTGTATAATAAAAAGGTCAGCGATTCATGAAAAATTATTTTGGAGGAAACAATCATGAAGAAGATTCTTGCACTTGTTCTTGCTTGCGTAATGGCTCTTTCCATGTTCGCTTGCGGCGGCAATACCGACGTAGAAAATACCGGCGACGCAACCAATAACAACAATGAGGTTGTCGAAAACGCAGGCACCCTCAAGATCGGCGGCATCGGTCCCACGACCGGCGGCGCTGCTATTTACGGTACTGCCGTAAAGAACGCTATCGAACTTGCAGTTAACGAAGTTAACGCAAACGGCGGTATCAACGGTATGACCGTTGAATTTATGTGGGAAGATGACGAACACAACGCAGAAAAGTCTGTAAACGCTTACAGCACCCTTATGGATAAGGGTATGCAGGTTCTCATCGGCACCGTTACATCCGCTCCCTGCATCGCAGTTGTAAAAGAGGCTGAGCTTGACAACGTATTTATGATCACCCCCTCGGGCTCTGCAGTTGCATCCATCGACGCTCCCAACGCATTCCGCGTATGCTTCTCCGACCCTGACCAGGGTATCGGTTCGGCTAACTACATCAAGAACACCGACCTTGCACAGAAGGTAGCTGTTATCTACAATGTATCCGACCCCTACTCCAACGGTATCTATGAGAAGTTTGCAGCACAGGCAGCAGAAGTAGGCCTTGAAATCGTAGCAGCAGAAGCGTTCACTAACGACTCCGCTACCGACTTCAGCGTACAGATCCAGAAAGTTAAGGAAAGCGGCGCTGACCTTCTCTTCCTTCCTATATACTACGAAGCAGCAGCTCTCATTCTCGACCAGGCAAATTCCGCAGGTCTCGACCTCCCCGTATTCGGTTGCGACGGTCTCGACGGCGTTATCGGCCAGCTCGGCGACAAGGCTGACCTCGCTGAGGGCGTAATGCTTCTCACTCCTTTCGCAGCTGACGCTACCGACGACAAGACTGTAGCTTTCACCACTGCATATGTTGCAGCATACGGCGAAACTCCCAACCAGTTCGCTGCTGACGCTTACGACGCAGTTTACATTGTTAAGACTGCTATCGAGGCTGCAGGCATCACCTCTGCTGACATCAGCGCATCCGATCTCTGCGATGCAATCGTTGAGCAGATGACCGCTATTGAGGTTGACGGTGTTACCGGTAAGATGACCTGGTCTGCTGACGGCGAACCCACCAAGGAGCCTAAGGCAATGGTTATCAAGAACGGCGCTTACGCTGCAATGTAATTTACTATTGCATTTTGTAAAATAATGTGTTAAAATAATTAGGCTATTGTAAAATAGCCTAATTATTTTTAATTTTCGGAATGACGAAAATTGGCAGAAATTTTTTAAAAGGAGCAGGAAAATGAGTAGCTTTTTTTCCTATTTGATATCAGGAATCAGCCTGGGCAGTATCTATGCTCTCATCGCTCTGGGTTACACCATGGTTTACGGCATTGCCAAGATGCTTAACTTTGCGCACGGCGATGTTATTATGATAGGCGGTTATATCGCGTGGCTGGTATTTTCGAGTCTTGGACTCCCTGTGTGGCTTGCGATTATCTGCGCTGTAATTGTATGTGTAATTTTGGGTGTTGTTATTGAGAAGATAGCATACAAGCCTCTTCGCACTGCGACGCCGCTTGCGGTGCTTATCACGGCTATCGGCGTAAGTTACCTGCTTCAGAATACGGCGCTTCTCACTTTCGGTCCCGCGTCTAAGACCTTTACTTCTGTCGTTCCCGACAGTTTAGGTATTTCGATAGGCGGCATTGATATCACAGGAGAAACTATCGTTACTATTGTTGTAACGGTTCTTATCATGGTCGGCCTTACTCTGTTTGTTAACTACACCAAGAGCGGTAAGGCAATGCGCGCCGTTTCCGAAGACAGAGGCGCGGCTCAGCTCATGGGTATCAATGTCAACCGTACAATTTCGCTTACTTTCGCAATAGGTTCCGCGCTTGCGGCGGTTGCGGGCATTCTCCTTTGCTCCACCTATCCGCAGATCGGACCTTACACAGGCGCGATGCCCGGTATCAAGGCGTTCACCGCGGCGGTTTTCGGCGGTATCGGTTCTATTCCCGGTGCTATGATAGGCGGCATAGTCCTCGGCATTATCGAAAATCTCAGCAAGGCGTACATTTCATCGCAGCTTTCAGACGCAATTGTGTTTGCGGTGCTTATTGTAGTTTTACTTGTTAAGCCTACAGGTCTTCTCGGTAAGAAGATCAATGAGAAAGTGTGAGGTGACAGGCGTGAAAAAACTTACTTTGTCGGCTACTGCAAAGGACAGATATACCACATACGGTCTTGTCGTCCTTATCGCGGTTGCGGTTCAGCTTTTTGTATCATACGGCAATGCAAGCAACTCGTTTAAGGGATTGCTTGTTCCTACCTGCGTTTATGTTCTCGCGGCCCTCTCGCTTAACCTCGTTGTAGGCGTTTCGGGCGAGCTCAGCCTCGGTCAGGCGGGCTTTATGTGTATCGGCGCGTATGTCGGCGCTACTTTCTCGGTTATCACCGCTGAGAGTATCGCAAGCGACGCGGTTCGTTTTACTATTGCCATTCTGCTCGGCGGTATTGTCGCTGGCGTATTCGGCTTCCTTATCGGTATTCCCGTTCTCCGTCTGCGCGGCGACTATCTTGCGATAGTTACGCTTGCATTCGGCGAAATTATTAAAAGCGTTTGCGGTAATCTTTATCTTTCCGCAGACAAAAACGGCTTGTTTGTTGCACTTGATGTCAAAGCAAAGAGCGCTCATGCTTTTGACGCTGCAACCAAGGTAGACTATGTTAACGGTGCACTCGGTATCAACGGTATTCCGCGTACAAGCAACATTCGCGTTAATGAGTGGGCGTTTGTAATCTGCATGGCGGTAATTCTCATTGCAGTTATCGTTATGCTTAACTTTATCGATTCAAAGCAGGGACGTGCCGTTATGGCGGCGCGCGATAACCGCATTGCCGCTGAGGCGATGGGCGTTAACGTTACCCGTTCAAAGATGACCGCGTTTGTTATGTCCGCTTTCTTCGCAGGTGTTGCAGGCGTACTCTATGCGCACAACTACAATGTGCTTGATACCTCCAACTTCGACTACAACCAGTCTATTCTGATACTCGTATTTGTCGTACTCGGCGGTATGACAAAGATGCGCAGTGTCATGATTTCGACGATTATTCTGTATGTGCTTCCCGAGGCGCTCCGTGGTCTCAACAAGTGGCGCATGCTTATCTATGCAATAGTTCTTATCGCAATGATGCTTATCAATAACAGTGTAGCTATTAAGAAGCTCGTTGAAAAAATTCAGGCAAAGTTTGCAAAAGGCGCTGAAAACAAAGAGGGAGGTGCGGCATAATGGCAATTCTCGAAACCAAGGACCTCTCCATTCAGTTCGGCGGTCTTAAAGCCGTTGACCACCTGAACCTCACTATTGAAAAAGGTCAGCTTTACGGTCTTATCGGACCTAACGGCGCTGGCAAAACCACCGTGTTCAATATGCTCACGGGCGTTTATCAGCCGACAGGCGGCACCATTCACCTTGACGGCATTTGCATTAACGGCAAGAACCCCGTCGAGATAAACAAACTCGGCATTGCGCGTACCTTCCAGAACATCCGTCTTTTTGGCAAGATGAGCGTTATCGACAATGTTAAGGTCGGTTTCGGCAACAGCATTAAATGCTCGCTTTTTGAAAGTTTCTTCCACGTGGGACGCTATAAGAAAAATGAGAAGGAAGTTACCGCAAAGGCGCTTGAACTGCTCAAGGTGTTTGACCTTGACGGCGAGGCGAATACCCTTGCGTCCAATCTCCCTTACGGCAAACAGAGAAAACTTGAGATTGCGCGCGCTATGGCTACAAATCCGAAACTTCTGCTTCTCGACGAACCCGCGGCGGGTATGAACCCCCATGAGACCGCGGAACTTATGCAGACTATCCGTTTTGTACGCGACAATTTTGATATGACCGTTTTGCTTATTGAGCATGACATGAAACTTGTCGGCGGTATCTGCGAGCAGGTTACCGTGCTTAACTTCGGTCAGGAACTTGCAAAGGGCGAAACTTCTGAGGTGCTTAATGACCCGCGCGTCATCACCGCTTATATCGGGGAGGACGAGTAAGATGTTAAAAGTAGATAATATTCAGGTTTATTACGGCATGATCAACGCCATTAAAGGCGTTTCATTTGAGGTAAACGAGGGCGAGGTTATCGCCCTTATCGGTGCAAACGGCGCAGGTAAGACTACTATCCTGCACACTATCACCGGTCTCGTTGCACCCAAGAGCGGTCATGTTTACTTTGAGGACAAAGACCTCACAAAAATTCCTCCGCACAAGATAGTTTATCTCGGCATGGCACACGTTCCCGAGGGACGCAGAGTGTTCCAGCAGCTTACTGTGCTTGAAAACCTTAAACTCGGCGCGTTTTCCATTAAGGATAACGCAAAGATTGAGGAAAATCTCAAGTATGTATACGCACATTTCCCCCGTCTTGAGGAGCGCAAAAATCAGGTTGCGGGTACTCTTTCGGGCGGCGAGCAGCAGATGCTTGCGATGGGCAGAGCGCTTATGTCCAACCCCAAGATTATTCTTATGGATGAGCCTTCGATGGGTCTTTCGCCCCTGCTTGTAAATGAGATTTTCAAGATTATCGGCGAGGTTTCCAAGGACGGCACCACCGTTCTTCTCGTTGAGCAGAATGCAAAGAAGGCGCTTTCCATTGCCGACCGCGCATACGTTCTTGAAACCGGCAACATCGTCATGGAGGGCAAAGCAAGTGAACTGCTTAACGACCCCCGCATCAAAGCCGCTTATTTAGGAGAGTAAGCAAAATCAAAAGGGCGCTTTGCGCCCTTTATTTTTTGAGATGAAATATGAAAAACAACATTAAAAAAGCCCTGCGCGACACGATTCCCGTGCTGTCGGGGTACATAGTTCTCGGCATGGGATTTGGCATACTCGCCGAGACAAACGGCTACGGCGTGTGGTGGACGCTTGCAATGAGCGTGTTTATCTACGCCGGTTCAATGCAGTATCTCGCCGTCGACCTGCTCACAGGCGGCGTTTCGCTTATCAGCGCGGCGATAACCACGCTGATGGTCAATGCGCGTCACCTTTTCTACGGCATTTCCATGGTTGACCGCTATAAGGGCGCGGGCAAAAAGAAGCCGTATCTTATTTTTGCGCTGACCGATGAAACATATTCCCTCGTTTGCAGCGGCAATGAGGACATGAGCGACGGTGAGCGACACGGTTATTATATGCTCGTTTCGCTGTTCAATCAGATTTACTGGGTTACGGGAAGCGTTATCGGCGCACTGCTCGGTCAGGTAATTCCGTTTTCCACCGAGGGTATAGATTTTGCGCTGACCGCGTTGTTTGTGACCGTTTTCGTCGAGCAATGGAAGAGCACCAAAGACCATGTTCCCGCGCTTGTGGGTGTCGGTGCGTCGGTTTTGTGCCTGCTTGTTTTCGGCGCGGATGATTTTCTCATTCCCGCAATGGTGCTTATCACGCTCGCGCTTTCCGTGCTGAAACTTGTACGTAAGGAGGGCGAAAAACAATGACACATTCCGTCCTTCTTATCGCGGTGATAAGCCTTGTGACAATGGCAATCCGTTTCTTGCCGTTCCTTATATTCGGCAACCGCGAAACGCCGAAGTTTATCACCTATCTCGGCAAGGTTTTGCCCTACGCCGTTATGGGTATGCTGGTTATATACTGCATGCGTAACATTTCATTCACCGCCTCGCCGCACGGCATTCCCGAACTTGTGTCGGTTGCGCTTGTGGTCGTACTTCATCTCTGGAAACGCAACACACTGCTCAGCATAATCGGCGGCACGGTATGCTATATGCTGCTTGTGCAGCTTGTGTTTTAGTATAGAAAAAACTTGCAAACTCGAATGAAGTTTTGCAAGTTTTTGTCTTTGTAAGGTAAATTAATGTTTATGTTACTGACATCTCCGCCCGAGATCCTTCGCGCTGCGGCTCGCACTGATTTAACCGCCGCAAAAAAGCGGCGGATGATGCGGCGGAACTAAAGTTTTCTTACGCAGGTAGTCAAAGCCGCATTGCTCAAGGATGACAAGGGCGGGATTTAGCAAAGTGCTAAAAAAGCCTTTGTTTACGCACTGTAACAACCCCCGCTTGTCATCCTCGAACGGAGCACAAGGAACCGAAGGTTCCTGCCATACTCGCAAAGCGAGTATGGGCGGAGTGAAGGATCTTGCGGGGAGATGTTTGCCCCGCCACTAAACATCA
>JAFTXX010000024.1 GCA_017461475.1 Clostridia bacterium | reverse complement strand
CCTCCTTCAAGATACTCAGCTACGCATTGCTTGACTACATTGATGAAGCAAACACTTATTTCGGTAACTGATCAAATCTGATCTAACACAACCAAAAACAGCACCCTCCGGGGTGCTGTTTTTTGGGTTTGCGCGGGTTTGTACAGTGAATATTTTTGAATTTTTTTGTAAAAAAGTGTTGACAATGGAATAGTCGAGGATTATAATACATATGGTTAGCAAGGGCTAACCTATTGTGTACGGTTAAAAACAATCAGTAAAGTGAGAACTTTAGGAGAAGCGTAATGAACTTGATCTCTGCGGAAGAAGGAAAAGAATACATCATTCAGCGGATTGAGACAGACGATGAAGAACTCAACGCGTTTCTGTTTTCGCTCGGTTGCTACAGCGGAGAGCCTATTACGGTGGTTTCTCACCGCAAGAGCGGTTGCGTAGTTTCCGTTAAGGACGGCAGATACAGCATTGACAACGAACTGGCTGCGGCTATCATCATCTAAAAAACAAAAACTAATCTGCTGATTAGTTTTTTGCCCTCGAGTTAGCAAATGCTAATTAGTCGGCGCTAACCCTGCTTTCTAAATTGTATTTCACAGTAAAACTGTAAAATAGACATTCACATATTCACACCAAGGAGGAAATCCAAAATGAGAATTGCTTTGGCGGGCAATCCTAACAGCGGTAAAACTACCATGTACAACGCGCTGACCGGCTCTAACGAAAAGGTCGGCAACTGGGCGGGCGTTACCGTTGACAAAAAATCGCACCCTATCAAGAAGAGTCTTGCGAATGGCGCAGACCTTATCGCAGTTGACCTTCCGGGTGCATATTCCATGTCTCCCTTCACATCCGAAGAGAGCATTACAAGTTCGTATGTAAAGAACGAAAACCCTGATGCTATCATCAACATCGTTGACGCGACTAACCTCAGCCGCAGTCTGTTCTTTACCACTCAGCTTCTTGAACTCGGCATTCCCGTTGTCGTAGCGCTTAACAAGGCGGACGTAAACGAGAAGAAGTCCAACAAGATCGATACCGAGGCTCTTTCCAAAAAACTCGGCTGTCCCGTTGTTGACACTGTTTCTACCTCGGGCGAAGGTCTTGATAAGGTTGTTGCGGCAGCAGTAGCCCTTTATGGCAACAGTCAGAAAGCACCCTATACGCAGGACGCTATCGACCTTACCGATAAGAAGGCTGTTGAGGCCGAAGACCGCAAGCGTTTCGAGTTCGTAAACAAAATCGTTAAAGAAGTTGAAACCCGTAAGACATTTACCAAAGACAAGAACACTGACGACAAGATCGACGCGGTTCTCACCAATAAGTGGCTCGGCATTCCGATTTTTGCAGTTGTTATGTTCCTCGTGTTCCAGATTTCTCAGGCATGGGTAGGCCCTTGGATCGCAGATTTCCTTGTTGGCTGGATCGACGCATTTAAGGAATGGGTCGCTGTTTCGCTTGAAGGCGGCAATGAGTTCCTCGTTGCACTCCTTACCGAGGGTATCATCGGCGGCGTAAGCGCCGTTGTAGGCTTCTTGCCTCTCGTTATGGTCATGTACTTCCTCATCGCACTCCTTGAGGACTGCGGTTACATGGCACGTGTTTCGGTTGTACTTGACCCCATCTTCAAGAAGGTTGGTCTTTCCGGTAAATCCGTAATTCCTTTCGTTATCGGCACAGGTTGTGCAATACCCGGCGTTATGGCATGCCGTACGATCCGCAACGAGCGTGAGCGCAGAGCAACAGCAATGCTCACTCCTTTCATGCCTTGCGGCGCAAAGCTTCCCGTTATCGCACTTTTCGCAGGCGCATTCTTCCCGAGCGCTTCTTGGGTAGGTACCATGATGTACTTCGTAGGTATCGTCCTCATCCTTATCGGCGCGCTTGTTATCAATAAGATCACCGGCTACAAGCACAGAAAGTCCTTCTTTATCATGGAACTCCCCGAGTATAAGGCTCCCAGCCTTTGGAGAGCATTCCAGTCCATGTGCAGCCGCGGTTGGGCTTACATAGTTAAGGCAGGTACAATTATTCTTCTCTGCAACGCGGTTGTTTACATCATGCAGTCTTTCGACTGGAGTCTCGGTCTTGTAGCAGAAGATGCGGCTGACACCTCTATCCTTGCTACCATTGCTGGTCCTATCGCATATTTGCTCATTCCCGTTATCGGTATCAAAGCATGGCAGATGGCAGCAGCGGCAGTTACCGGCTTTATCGCAAAGGAAAATGTTGTAGGTACTCTCGCAGTTTGCTACGGTATTTCCAACCTTATCGACACCGACGCGCTCGAACTCGTTGAAGGCGCAGGCGAAGGCGTTGCTGCGGCATTCGGAATTACTTCCGTTGCGGCTCTTGCATACCTCATGTTCAACCTTTTCACTCCTCCTTGCTTCGCAGCTCTCGGCGCTATGAACTCCGAGATGAAGAGTGCAAAGTGGCTTTGGGGCGGTATCGGTTTCCAGATTGGCGTCGGCTACACCATCGGCTTCCTTGTATACCAGATAGGTACTCTTATCACCACCGGTTCTCTCGGTGCCGGCTTTGTAGGCGGTCTTATCGCAGTGCTTGTATTCGTAGCAATTATTGTTGCACTCTGCATCCGCTCCGATAAGAAACTCAAGGAAGAGTACGCGCTTTCCGCAAAATAAAAATTTGATTTGAGGAGAAAAACAATGACAGACGTAATTATTGTTGCAATAATAGTTGCTGTACTTGGCGGTGCCGCGTTCTATGTCTATAAGGCAAAGAAAAGCGGAAAGAAGTGCATAGGTTGTCCCGACGGCTGTTCGTGTGATTCTAAAAACGGCGGCACATGCTCATGTTGTCAGCCAACCTCAGACGAAGATAAAACTAACGGATAATTCGAACCTATCTGTTATATATAATGTAAGGTTCACACCTCCGATACCTTACACTTGATTACACAAAACACAAGGGATCATGCCAGCCCTTGTGTTTTTGTTTTTGTGAGGGAAATTAATGGTTAGCGAATAGGCAAACATCTCCCCGCGAGATCCTTCACTCCGCTACGCTACGTTCGAGGATGACAAGCGGGGGTTGTTACAATGCGATAAAACAAGACTACTAAAGCACTTTGCTCAAACCCGCCCCTGTCATCCTTGAGCGTCAGCGAAGGATCTTGGGCGGAGATGTTAGTTCGCTAAACTACAATTTACCTTTTCATCCTATTGATTTTACTTTTTGAAATTGATATAATAATTACATCAATAACTTACAAGAGGTTTAACACCGTGAGCGAAAAGCAAAAGCATATCAGAAATTTTTCGATAATCGCACATATTGACCACGGCAAGTCTACGCTTGCCGACCGTATACTTGAATATACACGCACAGTTTCCACCCGCGAGATGGAGGAACAGTTGCTTGACAACATGGACCTTGAGCGCGAACGCGGCATTACGATCAAGGCGCGCGCCGTGCGCCTTGACTACACCGCTCCCGACGGGCAGGAGTATACGCTAAATCTTATTGACACCCCCGGCCATGTTGACTTTAACTACGAGGTTTCGCGCAGTCTCAATGCTTGCGACGGTGCGCTTTTGGTCGTTGACGCAACGCAGGGTATAGAGGCGCAGACGCTTGCAAACGCGTATCTTGCGGTTGATGCAAACCTTGAAATCGTTCCCGTCATCAACAAAATCGACCTGCCGAGTGCAGACGTTGACCGCGTTAGAAACGAAATTGAGGATGTTATCGGAATCTTAGCAGAGGATTGCCCCGCTGTCTCCGCAAAAACGGGTCTCAACATCGGCGATGTGCTTGATAAGATAGTCAGCGATATTCCCGCGCCGACAGGCGACCCAGACGCGCCCCTCAAATGCCTTATTTTTGACTCTTACTACGACAGTTATCTCGGCGTAGTCGTATATGTCCGCGTTATGGACGGCACGCTGAAAGCGGGCGAGCGCATTAAACTTATGAGCAACGGCGCGGAGTTTGACGTTGTCGAAGTCGGCTCAATGGAGCCGTTCGGTCTCAAAAAGCGCGACTGTATTTCCGCGGGCGAGGTTGGCTACATTACCGCCAGCATTAAGTACGTCGGCGACACACGTGTCGGCGACACGGTTACTCATGCGGAAAACAGCGCGGCAGAGCCGCTGCCCGGATTTAAGGCGGTTCAGCCGATGGTTTATGCGGGTATTTACCCCGCCGACGGCGCACGCTACGGCGACCTTCGCGATGCGCTTGAAAAACTGCAGCTCAACGACGCGGCGCTCGTGTTTGAACCCGAAACTTCGATTGCGCTCGGCTTCGGTTTCCGCTGCGGATTCCTCGGACTTCTCCACATGGAGATTATCGAGGAGCGACTTGAAAGAGAGTTCAATCTTGACCTTATCACTACCGCTCCCGGCGTTATCTATAAGATAACGATGAAAAACGGCGAGGTTCGCATGATAGAGAACCCCGCAAGTTACCCCGCGCCCGACGAGATAGAGACGGCGGCGGAGCCTGTTGTAAAGGCGACCATTATTACCCCCACCGATTATGTCGGCGGCATTATGGAGCTTTGCCAGGATAAGCGCGGCACGTTTATCGACATGAAGTATCTCGACCAGACCCGCGCGGAACTGCACTACATTCTGCCGCTCAACGAGATAATTTACGATTTCTTTGACGCGCTCAAGAGCCGCAGCCGCGGTTACGCGTCGCTCGACTATGAGTTCTCGGAGTACGTCCCGTCAAAACTTGTACGCCTTGACTTTATGCTCAACGGTGAGCAGGTGGACGCGCTTTCGTTTATAGTGCATGAGGAAAAAGCATATGCGCGCGCGCGCCGCATTGCGGAAAAACTCAAAGACAACATCCCGCGCCAACTTTTTGAAGTGCCGATTCAGGCGGCTATAGGCAACCGCATCATAGCACGCGAAACCGTCAAAGCCATGCGCAAAGACGTGCTTGCAAAGTGCTACGGCGGTGACATCACACGAAAGAAGAAACTTCTTGAAAAGCAAAAAGAAGGTAAAAAGAAGATGCGCAAACTCGGCAGCGTAGAAGTCTCCCCCGAGGCATTCATGGCAGTGCTGAGACTGGACGACGATAATTGATAAGAAAAGGTAAATTAATGTTTATGTGAGTAATGGCGACGCACAAACAATGTAGGGGACGACGTCCTCGACGTCCCTAAAGGCAAAATATTTAATCAGTGCATATGGCTGTTATCCAACCAACGTAGGGGCGATTAGTAATCGCCCGTTTGTATAACATCTATGCCTTGCTTTTCGGGCGATTACTAATCGCCCCTACGGGTTTGTGTGCTACATTAACATCCATTTTAAGGGTTGCTTTTTAGGGACGTCGAGGACGTCGTCCCCTACGGATTTGATTGGCATTGCTACTTCGCTAAACATCAATTTTCCCCTATATATTTATGGAAAAAGAAAAACTGGGAATATATATTCACATACCGTTTTGCAAGAGCAAATGCGGGTATTGCGATTTTTGCTCGCACACGCCGAAAAAGGGCGAGACCGAGCGGTATCTCAATGCGCTTATGCTCAATATGCAGGACTTTTCGTCCTCGGCAAAAGGTTACAGCGTTGACACTGTCTACATCGGCGGCGGAACGCCGACGTTGCTTTCCAAAAAGCATCTGAAAGACCTTGTTGACTGCGTTTTTACTACGTTTAACGTTGAAAAAGGCGCCGAGATAACCATTGAGGCAAACCCCGGTACTGTCGATAAAAGTACGCTCCGCGCGCTCGTTTCGGCTGGCGTCAACCGAATATCATTCGGCTTTCAGAGTGCGTCGGACAAGGAACTCCGCGCTCTCGGCAGAATACATACGGTGCAGGAGTTCGCCGACAGTTTCAAGGCGGCAAGAAGCGCGGGATTTAAAAATATCAATGTTGACCTCATGTACGGTATCCCTCACCAGACCGAGGACAGCTTCGCTAAAACGCTTGAGTTTGTCAAGTCACTTTCGCCCGAACACATTTCCGTGTACGGACTGAAAATTGAGGAAGGCACGCCGTTTTACGAGGCGCAGGACAGTCTGCCGCTGCCCGATGAGGAAAGCGAGTACCGCATGTACCGCACCGCACACCGCATGCTTGATGCCGCGGGTTATGAGCATTACGAAATCAGCAATTACGCCCGCCGCGGTTTTCGTTCAAAGCACAATATGCGCTACTGGAAGGATGAAAAATATCTCGGTTTCGGTGTTGCGGCGCACTCTTATTTCGGCGGTCAGCGCTATGCTTACACCGACGACATTGAGGCGTACATACGTGAGATGGAACACCCGTCGAGCATTTCGGACATACTGTCCGAATGTACTGATATTGATGTTTTCACAAAGGAAACCGAGTATGTCATGCTCCGCATGAGGCTTTTCGACGGTGTCGACCTTATGGAGTACCGCCGCGAGTTCGGCGAGGACTTCATGCGCAAGTACGGAGCAAAGCTTGAAAGGTACATAAACGGCGGTTTTGTTACCGCAAACAGTACCAAATGCGCGTTTTCGCTTAAAGGAATGTATGTAAGTAACTACATTTTATCGGAGATACTTGATTTTTAACGCGTAATGCGGTACAATAGATACATGAAAGAGAGGTAACTGACAATGGCTGAAATTTTTGAAGGCGATATTTATACACTTACCGATGAAACCGGTAAGGAAAGCGAGTTTGAACTTATCGGTTCCTGCGAGTTCGAGGGCAAGACCTATCTTGCGCTCATCCCTGTAGAAGAGGGAATGGACGAGTACGTTATTCTCCGTCTCGAAGCAGATGAAAAGGGCGAGGAAATTCTCGTTACCATTGATGACGACGACGAGTTTGACCGCGTTGCGGATTACTTCGAGGACGAACTTTTCGACACCGTTGACTACGACGAAGGCACCGAGGGCGACCCCCAGTAATTGACACGCATATTCTTTCGCGAAAAGAATATACTTAAGTTAGGCGAATAAGCGTTTGAATATTCAAGTGATATAAAAATCATCCTGCTTAGTTCGTGATACACCTTCTATTGGAACCTACAATGAATTAAAGGAATCCTTATACCCCTCGCGGGATGCAGGCCTCCCGCCGCGGCTCGACCGCGCGCGGACGTTGGAAGCGCAAAGCAGGGGTGCGGATACCGCCTTGCTGAGCAGGGTTTCTCACTAGGGTGTACACGGCTCGGTGGGTGTTTTTTATTTTATCGCCTTGGCAAAAATTGCGCCATACGGCGTTGCAAGGTAAATAAATGTTTATGTTACAAACATCTCCGCCCGAGATCGCAACGCTGACGCTCAAGGATGACAAGGGCGGGTTTGAGCAAAGCGCTTTAGTATCCTTATTCTATCGCGTTGCAACAACCCCCGCTTGTCATCCTCGAACGGAGCACAAGGAACCGAAGGTTCCTGCCATACTCGCAAAGCGAGTATGGGCGCAGTGAAGGATCTTGCGGGGAGATGTTTGCCTAAACTCTAACCATTAATTTATCATTTCTTACACTATTTTATTTTTCTTGCTTTTCGGTTGGCTTTATTGTATAATTAATACATTAAATCTACACAGAGGTTAACATGAGAGCAAGAAAGAGAAAACACAGCGCGGAGAGACTTTGTGCTGCTGCTGAGGTTTTGTGTTACGACAAAGCCGCTATATATGAAAATCCCGAAAGCCCGTTTGACGCTTCGCGTCCGCTTTGCCTTGAGATTGGTTGCGGAAAAGGCAAATTCTCCTGCGAAATGGCGGAGGCACACACGGATGTGAACTTCTACGCCATGGAAAAGGTGGAGGACGTTATGGTCTGCGCCGTTGAAAAGGCGATGGCGCGCGAGGGCGGCGCGAGAGGAAATCTGCGCTTTATCATCGGCGACGCAAAGGAACTTACAGAGTGGTTCCCGCCGCATACCTTTGACTGCATTTTCTTAAACTTCAGCGACCCGTGGCCGAAGAAAGGCTATTACAAGCGCCGTCTTACATACCGCGTTTTCCTTGAAATCTACAAAGGACTGCTTAAAGAGGGCGGCATACTTCGTCTCAAGACCGATAATGTCGGACTTTTCGACTTCTCTCTTGAGGAGTTTGAGGCGGCGGGCATGGAAGTGGTGAAAATGAGCCGCGACCTGCACGCATCTGAGTACAACGAGGGCAATATTATGACCGAGTATGAGACTAACTTCTCCTCGCAGGGTATGCCCATAAACTTTGCCGAAGTAAAAGTGAAATAAAAAAGGTGTCCTTTAAGGACGCCTTTTTTACTTACTTTGCTTCTTCGTCTTTTTTGCGCTTGCTTTGAAGTTTGGTGAACAAGCGGAGAACAACGAATATAGTGAGTGCAACTATAAGGAAGTCGATAACGTTCTGAACGAAATTGCCGTAGCAAAGAGCGGTTTCGGCGATTTCAGTACCGTCTTCCAATACCTCAGCCTGTTTGATAACCCATTTCCAGTCGGTGACGTTGAGACCGCCGACGAGAAGGCTGACAAGTGGCATGATGATGTCGTTTACGAGCGAGGTAACGATTTTGTTGAACGCGCCGCCGACAACAACACCGACAGCCATATCAATTACATTGCCCTTAGCGATAAACGCCTTGAAATCTTCAGAAAACTTTCCCATGTTAAAATCCTTTCCGACAAATTCTGTCATAATAATACATGTATATTATAACGGTGAGAAAAAAGTTTGTCAATATAAAAAGGAAAGGGAGTAGAAAAGGTAAATTAATGTTTAGCGGCGTAGCAAACATCTCCCCGCGAGATCCTTCACTTCGCTGTGCTCCGTTCGAGGATGACAAGCGGGGGTTGTTGCAATGCGATAAAATAAGGCTTTTTTAGCACTCTGCTAAATCCCGCCCTT
>JAFTXX010000023.1 GCA_017461475.1 Clostridia bacterium | reverse complement strand
GGCTTGAAGATGGGTAACGAGGGAACTACTGTTCCTGGCACGGGTTTCCCCGGAGTAAATAAATTCAGAGCCTATGTGTTTGGCGGATATGAAAATGTTGCTGATGTTGCTGACGGTACGGAAATGAACACCGACATTACTATCCGTTCCGGTGAATACTGGTTTGTTGCCGGTTGGAATCGTTCTAAAAACGGAGATACGGTGCATCCTGAAAACAACGGAACCGGTAAGATCACGGTAGGTAAGGTGAATGATGAGGATACCTTGTTTATCGCATACTTTGTCGGCTATTCCGTATTTAACCAGTATCTTAACGATGATTCTAAAGTAACCATCACTATTGACGGAGATGTAGGGATTTACAAATTTGTCCCTCTCAATCATGATGGCTCGAGGACGGTTGAGGAAGCAGATCTGTTTGAAACAGATGTTTTGCTTTTGAAAGATTCCTCTATCAACTCAGGCGACTCGATTCCGGATACCGTGGTTGAGGACCTTACCAAGTATACGACAAATGCCAAAGTAACCATATATGCAGACCTCAGAAATGAGGCTACCTTAGATGAGGCAAATCATATTAAAACTTACTTTGACAACCGCGCAAAAGCGGGCTATGTATGCGAAGTGCATAGCTATGTAGAATACTGTGCTAAATATTTTGACGGACATACATATGTAGACGGTGAATGCTCCGAATGCGGTGCAGATGAGAATTGTCCGCACGAGAGTTTTGAAACAGTTACATTAGAGCAACCTACTTGCGTTGCGAATGGAAAAGCATATGATATGTGTAATGTATGCTTTGCAAGAATTAAAAACAAAACCGATAGGGAATATGTAGACAATAACGGTACATATAAAACCGCAAAAGATGCAAATGCACATTTAAAATCGTGGGTGGGTGATGAATATAAATGTATCCGCGATGGATGTGGAAAAGTTTTTGGCACGGGCTCTACTTTCTATGTCTCAGATAATGGAAATGCAAATGGCGGTTTTAGCGCTACTAATCCTGCAGATGATTTTGCGGCAATATTTGAAATTGCAAGCGGTTGCGGTAGCAATGCTACAATTTATGTAGTCGGCTCAGTCTCTATTTCACACGGTTATATTGATTACGACCGGGCTGTATTTGCGGAACCAAATCACCAGAACGAAATAACCGTAAGTGGATATAACGGTTTGGGCGTTATTAAATTAAAAGGCGAAAATAGTTCGAAAATTGTTTATGCTTTAAATGGTCCTACTACATTTGAGAATATTGAATTCTCTACTCGGGGATATAAGATCACGGTAGCTTCCCGATATATGTATTTTGTTGCTCAGCATAATCATCTTACTTTCGGCGAACATATTGCCTTTGATTTTCAACGCAATGCTTACGAGTCGAATATGCCCTGCACACCTATTATTGTTGGTGGTTGCTATAATAAGAAATTTGCTGTCAATAAAGACGATAATATTTTGGCAACCCAGTGCACAGGCGCAGAGACGCACATAACCTTGAAATCCGGAACATTTTCTGACTTGCGAGGTGGATCCGTTGGCGGTGCTTGTGGTACTCCTACAATAAATGTTGAGATTCTGGGCGATGTTTCCTTCCGCAAAACGGTTGCTCTCGGTTCATCCTTTAATAGAGCAGGCGATGTTAATTTCACTCTTGATGGAAGTCTTGTTGTGAATAACTACTTATCATTTGGCGGCGAGAATACAGCGGCTGCCCCTAATGGTGCTAATGTTGGAGTTGTAACGTTAAAGCTTCTTAACGGTTCACTTCATAGCCAGAGTTTCCAAACCACATCTTCCACTATTCGTCCGCTTGGCGCTTCTGCTTTCGCAGAAAAAGATGAAAGCGGCCAATCTGTTTTCCAAGTTACAAAGAATCTTGATAAACTAAGAATTTATTACGATGCTTCTGCTCCTTCTGCTGTAGTAACCGCAAATCGTTTCAAAGAAATGGGAGATTATGCGGATCAAAGCAAAATTGAATACGGCTTCATTGATACGCTTTGTACTGTAGCTGCAAACGGAGAACATAATAATGGTGGGGCAACTGGAACCCGAGTTGATGCCACCTGCTCAATCGGCGCGTATACAGAGTACATTTGTTCTGACTGCGGCAAGCATTATGTTGTTTGGGATACAGACAATCCTAAACTCGGTCATTCCTTTGATACTGGTGTTATTGCAATTGTAGCTAATTGCATAAGCCCCGATATTTTGGAGATGACATGCACGAGGGACGGTTGTGATCACTCTGAGTATGTTGTAAAGGAAGGCTCTGCTCCAATAACAGACGCGCACGAGTTTAACGATGGAATTTGCGCATACTGTCAGAAGACAGAACAGGATGTTTGCGCCCATGATGGTGCAATAACGACTCCGTATAAGACTGCTTGCGGTGTTGGAACTAAAACAGAGTGTCCTGTTTGTCACAAGGTAACAATTGATGTCGTTTCTTCAAAGCATAACTTTGGTGCGTATGTTGTTACAGTGGCTCCTACAGAAAATGTGCCTGGCATTAAGACTCGTACATGCAAATCATGCAAAAAGGTTGAAACTGCAGTTATCTATGCCGATGGCGGTGCCATTAGCAGTAGTGCTATTGCGACCGATGCGAGCGGAAACCTTGCAAATCTTGATATTATTGCAAGTAAGCTTACAAAAGCTGAAAAAGCACTTCTTACCGCCCCCTCTTACGGTTCTGAGCTCAAGATTTCTTATAAAGTAGAAGGCGATGTTGTAACGGGAATTATTTATAGCATTCCGCTTCCTGCTGAATATAAGGACTATAAAAATGTTCAAATCGTTGTTAAGGATGATGACGGAGAGACATATTTAGTAGATTTCAAGGTTGAAAAGGGATATCTCGTGTTTGAATTTTAACGGTATATCAATATCACTTTTATCCCGCCATCATTATAGTATTAGGTTCTTTTCATGCCTGTTTCTCACATTACTTTTGATGGCGAAAATAGAAATAGCCTCTCTTCGGAGAGGCTATTTCAAAATTATATTTGTTTTTGTACAGGTTGAATATGATGAATATATTTATGAGTTTCCCGAGAAATAATCCAAAGTCATTTACATTAACCTGTTGCAGAATGTTTTTCAGTGCGAATGCCCAAGCAGTTTATATTCCCGTTGGTACATAAGCCTTCTTTGATTGCGGCATGGGACTGTTTGGGTAAAACAAATTGAAATGTTTCTTTCAGAAATAATACATAACGAGGTAAACAAAATGAAAAAGGTAGTTACTTTTGGTGAGCTGATGCTCCGCATCACCCCTCCCGACAGACAGATGATTCTTCAGACTCCGAACATGGTCTGCACCTTCGGCGGTGCAGAGGCAAACGTTGCCGTTGCGATCAGTCAGTACGGCGATGAAGCGCAGTATGTCACTGCGCTTCCCAATAACGATCTTGGTAAAGCTGCGATCCGTGAACTCCGCAGTTTTGGCATCGACACAAGCGCTATTCAGTTGACAGATAAGCGTCTCGGTCTCTATTTCACCGAGACCGGCTCCAACATGCGTCCCTCCAAGGTTATCTACGACCGCGAAAACACTGCGATCGCAGCCGTAAAGCCCGGCGATTTCGACTGGGACACCATTCTCGACGGCGCTGACTGGTTCCATGTGACGGGCATCACACCTGCGCTTTCCGAATCTCTTTGCGAGGCAACGCTCGAAGCACTGAAGAAGTGCAAAGAAAAGGGTGTAACCGTTTCCTGCGACCTGAACTATCGCAAAAAGCTCTGGAAGTGGGGCAAGGCGCCGATCGAGGTCATGCCTGAGATCACAAAATACATCGACTACATGATCGCAAACGAGGAGGACTGTCAGAAGTGCCTCGGCATCGAGATGGAGACGGGAGTAGATTCGGGCAAGCTGGATGTGGATATGTACGAGGATCTGGCAAAGCTTGTGATGGACACCTATCCGAATGTCAAGGGACTTGCGGTTTCTCTGCGTGAGAGTATTTCCGCTGACCACAACAACTGGTCGGGCGTGCTTGCGATCCGCGACGGCGGCTTCTATCAGAGCCGCAAGTACAATATCACCAACATCGTGGACCGCATTGGCGGCGGCGATTCCTTCGGCGGCTCGCTGATCTATGGGCTGCGCAACTTCGGCGGTGATTACCAGAAGGTGATTGAGTATGCGATCGGTGGCTCGGCACTCAAGCACACCGTGTATGGCGACCTCGTGCGCTTTACCAAGGAGGATGTGGAAAACCTGATCGTCGGCAGCGGAAACGGCAGAATCCAGAGATAAATACAACAACTTGTTTTTTCGATTTGCTAAAATAATCGCAGTTTGGAATAGTATTGTGAAATCGCACTGTATTTGATTATACAGTGCGATTTTTTTGTAAATATTCCGATTTTTTTCTAAATATTTGCCAAAACGGCACTTTGTCATCGGGATAATCTATGAAAGGGGAAAAATAATCGCCTTGCGGGAACGGAAGGAGGTGATTTTCTTATGAATTTCGCTTCTTCCAAAAAGGAAACCGTAAGACATCAGTTTGATGCCTATTGTAAAAAAATTCTTAGAGAAGAAAAAATAGATTTTCAGCGCAATTACAACGCACGGATGAAAAAAGAAACTCTTTTTTCTGAGATGCAGCAGGCACAGATTGATAATCTACGGACCTTAGATAAATATCCTTCCGATATGACGCTATTTCGAGTTAAAGATATTGAGATAAGCGTTTCGGATAGTTTGCTTGCTGATGCATTAGGCTCGCTTTCAAGCAAAAGCAGGGATATTATATTACTCTCGTATTTTCTCGAACTCAGTGATACGGAAATAGCGAAGATGCTAAAAATCGTTCGCAGAACAGTTCAGTATAGGCGAATTAGTTCACTAAACAAGATGAAGAAACATATGGAGAGATAGTTATGACTCAAAAGAGCGATTTGCTTCCTTTTGAAGTTATATACGCTGCTTCAAATGGTGATGTGGAGGCTATATACGCCGTACTGAAATACTACGAAGGATACATAACTTCCTTATCGACACGAAGAGTATATGATGAAGAAGGAAACGGTTATACGATTATAGATGACGACTTAAAGCGCCGCCTTGAAACTAAACTGATTACAAAAATTCTTCAATTTAAGATTAAGTAATCAGAGCCCGCTAAAGAGTGTATTCCCCTTTCTGCACTTTTTAGCGGATAGATGTTATCAATTTTCTAAAGCACATGCTTTGAGGTGTGCTTTAGAAAAATGATAATTCTATCATTTTACGGTCATTGAAAATTGAATAGTCTTATCTTGAACATAAAACCGTCTGATCGGGTAACACCGTAAGCAACGTTGGTAAGGGCGCCATGATGGTTATTACCGGAGCGATAAACCTTGACCATAAACTGTTCCGTGGCGGAACAGTTTGCCATGAAACAGGCGGTTATAATGATACTTGTGTACGCACCTCGCGGAGGACCCGGGAGAGCTGAAATGCTATGAATGCCGTGATAAGCTAAGCGGCTGTCAAGAAGACTCTAAAGATTTTTATTATTGGAGGTTTTTATGAGGGAAAGTTAAAGGAGATATAAATGAAAGCAAAAGAAATAAAGCTAAGTGGTAAACATGGAAATACCATTATAGTAAGATTTAAAGATAATGCAGATCGAGAAACTGAGGAAAAAGTGATGCAAAGCCTCATTGAAACATATGAAACACGTATTGAAGAAAAATTTTTGACTACTTCACAAAATTGACAAGAAAATACTCTCTGTGCTAAAATACGGTTGAAGTGATTTGAACTTGCGATTTCATCAAAGTATGGCAGAGAGAAAACTGTAAGAGGTGCTTTGAATGAAAAGAGTATGTTGTTTATACAGAGTATCAACAAAAAAGCAAGTCGATAATAGCAAAGATGATATTCCGATGCAGAAAACCGCATGCCATGAGTTCGCCGAGCGAAACAATTGGTATATAGCGTATGAATTCTACGAGAAAGGAATATCCGGCTTCAAGGTTTCGGCAGAAAACAGAGATGCAGTTCAGGATATTAAGGAGTTAGTCCTTAATAAAGCTTTTGATGTGCTTCTCGTCTTTATGTTCGATAGAATCGGCAGAATAGACAGTGAAACGCCTTTTGTTGTTGAATGGCTTGTGGCACAGGGCATAGAAGTATGGAGTACACAAGAAGGACAGCAAAAGATAGAGAACCAAACGGATAAGCTTATCAATTATATGAGGTTTTGGCAGGCGAACGGAGAAAGTATTAAAACTTCAATTCGAGTCAAAACTGTCATGCATCAGATGACCGCAGACGGCATTTATAGAGGCGGTACCCCGCCGTTCGGTTACAGAGTTGTTGAAAAAGGAAGGCTCAACAAGCGGGGAAAGCCTTTAAAGGATTTAGAGATCGATCCTAAAGAAGCGAATATAGTTGCAGAGATTTTCAATAAGACTGTTTTTGAAGGTTATGGCTCATACCGCATGGCAGAGTATATCAATTCTTTGGGTATACGAACTCATAACGGAAGTCTGTTTCAATGCAACACGATTATTCGTATTTTAAGGAACCCTATCTACTGTGGCTATTATGTATGCGGTGATACTATTTCGCCTAAGCAAGTGGAACTCGTAATAATAGATGACAATCTGTTTGCTATGGCGCAAGAACTGCTTGATCAACGTGCAAGAGATAATAATGATAAAAAGCATATTGCGCTGACAACCAGAGGTAGAACACTTTTATCCGGGAATCTTATATGCGGGCATTGTGGTGGTAGATTAGTTTCAAACGGTTATACAGACAAGTATGTAAGAAAGGACGGAACCGTTGGCAAGACAACCGGAGTTCGCTACATATGTTATCATCGGTCAAGAAAGCTGAATAACTGTGACGGACAAGCCGTTTATTCTGCAAAGAGAATAGACGAGGATGTGCTTGGTATAGTTGAAGGTTATCTTGAAAGAATAAAATCGCATCCGAAAGAGAAGGCATTGGAACTGCGATATCAAAAAGAGCTTGAGCAGCGAAAGGTTTATCGCAAAGAACTGATTCGTGATAAGGAAAAACTCGAAATTCGGCTTAAAGAATTATCTATGGAAGTCGGAAAGAGTCTGACCGGGGAGAGCAAGTTCTCTATTGATGTACTTTCCGCCTCTATAGATTCCACAAAAGAAGAGATCGCCGGGGTAGAAGATGCAATTCGGTTATGCGATGCAGAACTTGATCAAAAAAAAGATCTTCTGTTCAAACTTGACTATTATTATCAGCAGTTCGTTTCATGGGCTTATGAGTTTAATAATGCATCACTGGAACGCCAAAAGATGATAATATGTTATCTTATAGATGAGATTAAGGTGAGTAAAGGGTACCACCTTGAAATAAAATTCAATATCAGTTACGAACAATTTTTTATAAATTAAATCATACTTCAAGTCTTTTTGAGGAATATGAATAAGGTTTATTCTTCATCAGTCGGTAGAGCGCATGACTGTTAATCATGATGTCGCTGGTTCGAGCCCAGCAGGGGGAGCCAAAAGAGATCGCAATCGCGGTCTCTTTTTTCGTTGTTTACAACGGCAGCGGCGGTGTGGTATAATTAACACAAGCAGTTTGAGAATTAAGATTTCACGTAGGAGCGCAACTATGCATAATTGTGGATTTACAAAAGAGAATAATTGGTTTCGATATCGTGCGGCGGCGATTATAGTAGAAAATGCTTGTGTGCTTTTTGCTTGCAACGAGAAAGATGATTATTTGTATTCTATTGGCGGAGGCGTTCACCATGGCGAAACGGCAGAAAATGCAGTTCTCAGAGAAGTCTTTGAAGAAACCGGTGTGCACTATGAAATAGATCATTTGGCGGTCATTCATGAAAATTTCTTTTTGGAGAGTGGCGGTACATTAAAGGGTATGAATTGTCATGAAATCAGCTTCTATTTTATGATGAAGTCAAGAGGAACGCAAGAACTTCATAGTAACAGTATGACACAAGGTGTTAAAGAGGAAATGCGGTGGATACCAATTAAAGATTTGGGAAAATACAAAGCATTTCCCACATTTTTGAAGAATTATCTCGCCAAAGAGCATTTCGGGATAGAGCACATTGTAACTGACGAAAGAATGTAAAATCGAATGATTACACTCGCTTCCTCTTTGCCCGGCAAGGGATTTACAACAGCAGCAGCGGCGTGGTATAATGAGAAAAAACAAAGGAGGTATGTAAAATTGACTGAAGCAAATTTGTGGGTTAAAGCAAAAGAAGTTAATTTACAAGTTGCGAGTGAGATTTTACCCGGATTCGATATAGGCTTTGATAAAGAGATCTCAAAAGATATGCAAGAAGAATTGCGTGCCTTTGTAACATGGGTTGAGAATAATTTTTATATACCGATTACTTTGTGGGTTGATTTTGAATATAAGCATTACTTGGTTCGTAAAAATCGGGAGAGAGTAGGGTATATTTTTTACTGGTCGGATTTTTCTTCTTATCCCGTTTTTCAAAACAAGGATGAAATTCCGATAATCAGGCTTCCAGTGCGAACAGAGCATAGTACAGCAGAAGAAATACTACGCTCTTTTATATTTGCTATTACCGACTATTTTGCATGGATATGCAATGAAATAACCGATGACTTTGAACCAAGTGAAAACGATGTCGATGAAATTCTTGCAGCGTACTGCAATTCCGTGGATGACTGTTAATCATGATGTCCCTTGTTACACGAAGGGTAAGTAGATTGACAGAGATTTACCGAGCAGAGCGACAGGTTGGAAGCAAAAAATGCGGAAGTGGCACAAAGCCGCAGCCGCCATAATCCTCCTTAGCTCAGTCGGTAGAGCGCATGACTGTTAAAGTGTTTACAAAAAAACTAATTTTATGGTATAATATATCAAATTAGAAACAACAGAGGTGATTTAGAATGAGTGTTTTCTGCCCGATTGACGCCATTATTGTTGATACATCTGCTTTTTACAATGAACAGTTTGACTTTATCGGAGTGCAGGATTCTATACTTCCGTCGCTTTTTGAAATTATTAATGAGAAGAAAATCTCTTTAATTTCGCACCCCATACTGCGAGCAGAAATAAAAAAACATATTGCAGATTCGGAAGTTATCAGCAAGCTTACGAATTTCAAAACCGCGATCAAGAGATACAAAAGTATAATGGAGTTAATCGGACTCTCGGCCGATGAAATAACAGAGCGCGTTGATGCATTGAATATGCAAGATAAACTAACTGATGCGTTCGAAAAAGCATTCGAAGAAGCTAATGAATTGCCCTATCCAAATGCAGAGGATGTATTTGCTCAATATTTCGCTTGCGCCGCGCCGTTTGCGGCAAGTGGAGATAAGAAAAGTGAATTTCCTGATGCGTTTGTTATTCTCTCAATTAAGCAATACTTAAAAGCTAATCCCACAAAGTGCATTTTGATTTTAACAGACGACGGCGACTGGCGCGCTGCATTATCCGACACTCCACGTGCCATATTGGCTAATTCAGTGGGGGAAGGAATACGTATGATGCAGGACAGTGAAGATATTTTACCCATATTTAAAGAAGTATTGCCCGAAATAGAATCTGCACTTATTTCATCGTTAGAATGCGAAGCGTACGAATTAAACGGATTTGAGATGGAAGATGATCTTGAAATCACCGCTGTCCGTGTAAAAGATATTAGTGATTTGTTTATACCTTTGAAGATCACAGATGACCGCGTAATTTTGCGAACCACCGCTGAAATAGAAGTTGATGGAAACGCGATTGTTATGGATGAGGACAGATCTATTTGGGATAGCGAAGATCGAGCGTATATTTTCACTGCTTATAGCAGCGTTGATTTTGAAAAAGCAACGGCAGAGGTCGAGTTTGATGTAGAAATATCTTTCGATCCCGAAAACCACCTCAGTTTTATTACATTAGAGAAAGTAAAGCCGAATATTCGCTATAATATTGAGATTGACCTCGATTATGATCACGCAATTTTTTGTGATGTAGAGATCGATGGAGACGCAGAGATGATGGAAGCACTGGAAGAATATTATCGGCATTAATAATTGGGAGATGATACAGCATGGATGTTAAAAAGGAAAGTTCCATAGATTTGATGAATCTATACGCAGCTATATTAGCGGAACTTAATGAACGAAATGTAGTACGTACATATAACAGCCCTGTTGGCGATTACGCAGAGTGGCTGGTTGCAGAAAAACTCGGTTTCGTACTGGAGCATAATTCGCAAAAGGGTTACGATGCATATGATCCTAAAACAGGTTTGCGCTATCAGGTGAAAAGCCGGTGGGAGCGCGGCGCAGCATCGGTACAAAGCAGAGAGTTGAACGTGATCAGGAACTATGACGATAACCAATTCGACTACCTGATTGTTGTAATATTCGATGAGCATTTTGGCGTCAAGGAGGCATACATGCTGCCTCACGATACTGTAAAACCCTATGCACGATACAACAAGCATCAGAACGGTTATATCTTGATCGCCAAAGGCGCAGTGCTTACTGATAAAGACACAAAGAACATTACCCTGCAACTGCGGTAACAGCATACTTATGGTGCAAGCACCCCACATTTACACTCCGTTTGGTGCTAACATCGCATGAAAAAACCTTGTAAATACAAGGTTTTTCTATTTTTGCACCATGACTGTCGAACAAGGGAGAGGCTTGTTTTAAGGACGCTACAAACATCATTTTTTAATCAAAATTCCTCTGGACTTCTCCAAAACTTTGTGGTATAGTGTTGCGTTGCAAGGAGGTGCAGCACTATGAAGCACAGAAACATTGTAAATATAGAAACGACCGTATTGCCGGATAAATTTCGGTGATGCGGTCGTTTTAATATAACAAGGAAGAGAAGGGTAGAAAGATGATACTTGAAGAATTGTGGTACGGAAACATAAATCCGCTGGAGGATAGCACACACGGCAACGCAGAGGTGAAAAAGCTGCTGAACCTTGTCGGACGCAACCGCGATAAATTATGCGAGAGCATGACCGAACAGCAAAAAGCAGACCTTGCGAAGTATGACGACAGCGTCAACGAAATGTATGGCATCATCGAGCAAGAAGTCTTCAAATATGGCTTCAGGCTTGGAGGTAGAATTATAATGGAGATATTTAAAGATTAAGAATAACATATAGAGTTACGGAGATCGCATTCGCGATCCTCTTTTCGTTGTTTGCAATTGTAGTAAACACTTCTCAAATTGCACTGAATTATATTCAATATATCACCACCCGAAAAAAGTCAATAATTCGATCCGAAAGGCACAATGTTTTCTTTACAGCATTCGACTTTTATGTTATAATTATACAAACATTATTTACACGAGGTAAACGATGGCAGAACTTGAAATTATGACAACGCAGGAGCCGGGTGTTGTATCATTTGATAATTTTGATGAGGTTAAGGGGTTTCTTGCATCTCAGCTTGAACGTTATAAAGAAGTATCCTATAGCGAGGAAGGCATCAATGCGGCGAAGGCCGACAAGGCGATGCTCACGAAGCTGAAAAAGGCAATTGATGACCGCCGCAAGGAAATCAAGAAGGCTTATCTTGCTCCGTATAATGAGATGGAAGCGAAGATAAAAGAGCTGCTTGAGATGATAAACGAGCCGCTTGCGCTGATAAATGAGTATGTAAATGCTGTTGCTGAAAATGAAAAGGTGCAGAAGCGTGCGCAGATTCGTGCGTTTTATGATAGCATTTCTGCTCCGCTCGGTGCGTTTGCCAACACGCTTTTTGAGAGTGCCGCTTTTTATGATGCAAAGTGGGAGAATGCCACAACTCGTGAAAAGACGTATCGGGATGAAATCCGTGCAAAAATTGAGACCGCAACTCGTGACATTCCGATAATTCAGGCAAACGGCGGCTCGAAGATTGACGTGCTTATGATGAAATATCTTGAAACGCTTTCAATGGATGCGGTTATGGAGCTAAAAGCCGAGCTTGATAAAACTGCCGAATTGGCAACTGCAAAGGTGGAAAGTTTTGTTGCCGAGGAAGATAACACTATCGGGTATAAGATTATCAAGATTTCGGGTACCGCAAGCCAGATGACGCAGGTTTTAAGCCAGATTGCACTCATTGGTGTTGAGGTTGAGGAAATTGAGGACGGAATGCCGCGCGAAGGCATAGAACTTACCACCCCCGACTTTGACAGCTTTGTTGCTTTCGACATTGAAACTTCGGGTACATACGGTGCTGCAAACGGTGACGCACCTGCTGAAATTATCGAAATCGGTGCAGTCAAGATTATTGGCGGCAAGGCGGTTGAAAAGTTTGATATACTTTGTGACCCCAAGCGTGAAATTACACCTCTTGTTGCGAAGCTCACGCACATTACAAACGATATGGTAAAGGGGCAGCCGTCCGTAGATGAAACAATTTGCAAGTTTGCCGAGTTTGTAGGCGAACTGCCGCTTGTGGGGCATAACATTGCTTCATCGGATATGCACTATATACTGAAAGCGGCAAAGCGCGCAGGCCTTGCAATTGAGAATCCGTATTTTGATACGTACCGCTATGCACAGAAGTTCAAAGCAAAGCAAGGCTGGGCAAACGTGAAGCTTGAGTATTTGTCCGAACAGTTTGGCATATCTCAGCCCGACGCACACAGAGCATGGTGTGATGCCGAGGCAAATGTCGGTGTGTATTTTAAACTTAAAGAGATGTGATTGCGATCTGTCCCGTTTATTGGACACATGATGTGATATACTTTAAGTACCAACATAAGCGGAGGGCAATTATGGACAACGGATTTTTTGGCAAACTGTTTGACCTTAACGGCGATGGAAAGCTGAACATGACAGAGCAATATCTTGATTTCATGGCTTTTCAGGAGATAACCAAAAGCGACAAGGAAAAAGATGAATAAGGCAAGGCAGACTACGGTCTGCCTTATCGCCTATATAGGAGGAGAGTATGAGCGAGGAAAAATATAATATACCGATTTCAAAACTCGGACTTTCTGCACGTTCTTACAACGTGTTGATGCGAAACGGAATAGATACGGTCGATAAACTGCTTGCACTTTCCGAGAGTGAACTGCGTAGCTTTCGCAACTTAGGTGCAAAGAGTCTTGAAGAAATCGTGGAAGTCAGAAACAATATTGCAGGCATGGATATAGTATCTGATGCGCCTGAGATTATAGAACCCGAGCAAAAGGTATTTATGGCATCCGATGGAATGATGCATATTGATACCCTTATAAAAGATACAGGTCTATCTGTGCGTGCAAGAAATTGCTTAGGCAGGGCGGGATACGAATACGTATCCGAGCTTATCGGTGTTGAATATGAGAAAATTATACAGATAGAGAACATGGGTAAAAAGACTGCTGAAGAAATTGTCCTGTTTGCAGGTGGAATCGAAGCAAGTGCGCCGATAGCAAAGCAAGCTGAGTCTCTCGATGAGAGAAAAACGGACTTTGCAAATGCGCTCGAAAAGCATTACGGACTTTCTCGCGTCGGTGTTGTACGCGAGATACACAAAATGCTTTCCGACAGTTTGAATCTTGATGGTGAGAGCCTTTGTCACAGAATGTATGCGCTTAAATATGTACGTGAGGCTTTAAAACGAAGAATTATTGCGATTTTGGAAGAGGTTGAAGAGCTTGCAGAAGACTCTCTTTTACAAAAACTTCCGCAGCATTTGCAGAATACTACAATTTTGCAGGATGCGCTTATTGAACTTGAATGTGATAGGCTTATTACATACGAAAGCGGAGTTGCCGCGAGAAAATATATCACCTGCCGAGAGTATGCAAATACGATTGCTGACGAGCGGAAAAGAACGGCTTTGCTTATGCGTCTTGACGGTTATACACTCGAAGAAATCGGACAAGCGTTTGATATTACAAGAGAAAGAATAAGGCAAATTGTTGAAAAGGCGTTGTGGAGGCGCCCCCGTTTTTACGAAGATAAATACAAGTATATTTTTGAAACGTACGACTTTTCTAAAGAGGATTTTTTGCTTGCCTTTGATGAAGGTGCCGAGGTTTATAATTGCCTTGATTTGATAGTAAAGAGAAAAGGAAAGACTCCGATTTCGGAGATTCTTTCGGATGAAAATGTTTCTGTAAAAATGAAGCGTCGCGCAGAGCGTGCGATTTATAAGGCATACGTTACGGTTGACGGCGTGCGTGTGTTAAAGCAACGCAGGGAGCTTGTTCGCTTTGCCGTTAAAAGATTCGCAGCGGACAAGATTTCGTATGATGATTTTTCTGCAAAGTACTATGAGTGGCTTGACGAACTCGGACTTAATACCGAGGATTTCACCTTGAATGGCAGAACGTATGAAAACCGTCTTTCTTCAAGTAATTATGTTTTATGGAATCAGTGGCGGAGTTTTCGCTATTACAACATCAGCGACCGTGATTTCACAGAATTGCTCGAAGCTATAAATATTTCGCAATACGAAGATGTTGAACTTTCTGCGCTTAAGTTCTTCATGGATTTCCCCGAGCTTATGCAAGAATACGACATCCGCGACGAATATGAGCTTCACAATTTGCTGAAAAAGATTGTATCAGTGGATGGCGTGGATTTTGGTCGCATGCCGACTATTGTTATCGGCAATGGTGATCCCGAGGCGCAGATGCTTGATTTGCTTATTGAGCATTCGCCGATTGAAGGCGTGGAGCTTTGCCAAAAATACGAGGAAGCGTACGGCACAAGAGCGATTACTGCGCAAGGAAACATTTTGTCGAAGCTTTGGCAGTACTGCGAAAACGGCATTTACTCTATAGATGCAGAAGGCCTTGCGCCCGATCAATTTGCTCATATGAAAGAAGTGCTTGTCGAGGATTTCTATACACTAAAAGATATGTCGCGAATATATCAAAGAGAATTCCCCGAAAGTCATATAAAGCAGCTTAATCCGTACATGATAAAATCACTCGGGTTCAAAGTTTATGCAGGATATGCAGTGAAAGCAGAGTATTCAAATGCTGCTATGTATTTCAGGCATTTGCTGCTTGACAGCGAGGTTGTCGACGGTAGAGAATTTCCAAGTTCGTTTACATATATCGGCGCATATACCTCTGAACTTGCAGAGCTTAAAACACAGAGAGCTATTTTTGAGTATCTGCCAAAGCAGTACATCAACATCAGCCGTCTTGAGAGTATAGGCGTAGGGCTTGCCGATATCGAGGATTATTGCAAATGTGTTTGTGATTATGTGGAGCATGGCGAATATTTCACCGTAGAGTCACTGCGGCAAAATGGATTTAGTCATCGCCTTGACGATCTTGGCTTTGACGATTGGTTTTATGCTTCGCTGATTACCGAAGATAGGGATGATTTTTCGTATGTCCGTATTGGCGGAACAAAGCTATTCTATAGAGGCAAAAAGGCGGTAATGCTTGAAAACTTTTTGCAATATCTGCTTGAAAAACACAGAAAGTTTGATATATATGATCTGTTAGACCTTTTGCAAAACGGATACGGATTAAAACAGAGCCGGGATGACCTTGTATATACAATCCGCCAGAGCGATATGTATTACGATCCCATCATGGAAACAGCATATATTGACTATGACACATATTATGAGGAGATATAAAATGAATCTTTTAAAAGAAGGAATTGAAAACAGAGTTGTAATAAAGACTTCGCTTACAAGAAAGCTTACCATTGACGGAATTACAAGTCCGTATCCTGTGTATAAAATCAGACTTGACCAACTGTTTTATAACGATCAGAATGACCGTATCGCAACATGGATAAGCGAATATAGAGCGCAGCATGACGGTAAAATGCCCGATATGACTGATCGTGAGGCATATAATAACATCATCGAGCAGTTTATAGTCGAAAGTAACCCCGATGCTATCAAGAAAACGCAGAATAATATTGAACTTGTTGAGCAGAGAGAGCCGGGCGTAGTGCTTGCCGACGGCAGAATTATCGACGGAAACCGCCGTTTCACCTGCCTTCGTAAGCTTGCGGCAAAGAATGATAGATTCTCTTATTTTGAAGCAGTTGTTCTTGACCGTGATATTGAGAGCAGCGCAAAGGAAATAAAGATGCTTGAGCTTGCCATTCAGCATGGCGAGGAGAGCAAGGTCGACTACAATCCAGTTGACCGTCTTGTCGGTATTTACAACGATGTTATCGACACAAAACTTCTCTCCGAAGAGGAGTATGCAAGAGTAACTAACGAGAGCCTGTCCGATGTGAAGAAGCGTGTTGAGGTTGCAAAACTGATGATTGAGTTTCTTGAGTTCATCAATGCGCCAAAGCAGTTCTTCATCGCAAGAGATATGCAGATTTATTATCCTCTTGAGGAGCTTTCAAAAATAATGAAAAAGTGTCGCACAGAGGATGAGGCGGAGGACATAAAGATTTCTGTTTTCAGCAATATACTGATGCAGACCTCTACCGACCTTGTGCGTTATATCCGTCATTTTAAGAGCATTGTCGGCTCGGACTATCAGGACGCATTTTTAGAGGAGCAGAGAGAACTTGCTGAAAAGGTTGTGGAAATTCTTCCGCCTGTCGGCAAGGTGGATACTGCAGCAGTTCGCGACATTATCCGCACAAACGAGGAGCTTGTCGGCGAGCTTGACCGCTCGGTTGAAAAGGCGCTCACCAAGGTAAAAAAGAACGAAACACGCAACCGCCCGATTCAGCAGGTAGAAAAAGCGACTGCGTTTTTAGAGGATATCGACACGCACATTATTGATAAAATGAACGATAGCGAGCTTCGCCGTCTGGAGCGTCAGATAGGCAAGCTTGAAGAAATCATCGCAGAACTGAGGGAGAAGCTTTAATGTCAAAATATTTGCTTGATTTTGACGGTGATCTTGTGCTCCATCTGCCTACCGGAGAGGGTGAGACTTTTCGCTACGGTGCATTTTACAAGCTTTCGGTACGCAGATACGAAAAGTCTTTTTACGGTGATACACTGATATTTAAAAGCGAGCTTGGATATATCGAGTATAAAAAGATTATTTCGCTTTTTCGCCGCGATGCTGAGAAAAAGGGATATGAACTTGAAGTGTCATCGGCACTTTCCGATTACATAGAGTGCAGAGAGCTTTACGTGGAAGAGCGTTCACGCCTCGGCATTGAAATCAAGAACCGTGAGGACAAGCTTTCCGAAAGATTTGATACCTATCGCAGAGTTGTTGACGGCGGCATGAGCCGCAAACTTCGTGAGAGGCAGATGTGGGATTCCTTCTTTATGTGTGCTATGCAGAAGTCGGCGAACTTTTCTGTTCCGGGTTCCGGCAAGACCGCATCAGTGCTTGGAATGTACGCATATTTGCGAGCAAAGGAACTTGTCAGCCGTATAGTTGTAATTTGTCCGAAAAATGCATTCGGTTCATGGATGGACGAGTTTTCGGTTTGCTTTGACGGCATCGAGCCGCTGAAGGTGCTGAATATCCATAGCAGCGACTATAAGAACACCGCTGCACGCAAAAATGCAATTATGTTTGAGTCGGGCAGATGCAATTTGATTTTGGTAAATTACGAGTCTGTCGGCAGTCTTTGCGATGCGCTTTGCTCTGTGGTGAAAAGTAATACCTTGCTCGTGTTTGACGAAGTGCATAAGGTAAAGCGAGTTGGCGGCGAGCATGCCGAGCATGCTTTGAAAATTGCTGCGGACAGCCGTTTCACCGTCGCACTTACCGGAACGCCGATACCGAATACGTATCTTGATGTGTATAATCTTTTACACATCATGTTCCCAAATGAGTATGACACGTTTTTTGATTTTCCGCTTCCGATGCTTCGCAATCCGCGAGGTGCGGATGTGGAGGAAATCAATAACAAGCTACAGCCATTTTTCTGCCGTACAACAAAGGATCAGCTTGGCGTTCCGCCGGCAAATCCCGACAGTATTTTAAGCGTAAAAGCAAGCGAAACCGAGAACGAGCTTTTGCACATTCTTAAAATGAAATATCGCAAGAACCGTCTTGCCTTGTTTATCCGTATTTTACAGCTTGAAAGCAATCCTAAAATGCTTTTGCAGTCGCTTTCTTTGGCAGATTTCAAGTACCTGCTTGATGACGGTGCAGATGTATACGAAATTGACTACGCCGATTATAGCCGTGAGGTTGAAAGGCTGATAAACGGATGCGGCACGCCGACAAAGTTTTTAGCATGTGTTGACCTTGCAAAGAAACTTAAAAATGATGGCAAGCCGCTTATAATATGGTGCATTTTCAAAGATTCGATAAACCGACTTGCAGAAACACTTGAGGAAAACGGAATCCCGACAAGATGTGTTTACGGCGAGGTGCCGCTTGAAGAAAGACAGAGCATACTTGCAGACTTCAAGAGCGGTAAGTTTAAGGTGCTGCTCACAAATCCGCATACACTTGCCGAGTCGGTTTCGCTCCACTCGGTTTGCCATGATGCGATATACTTTGAGTATAGCTATAACCTTGTGCATCTCTTGCAGTCAAAGGACCGTATTCACCGTCTCGGACTCCCCGAGGGGCAGTACACGCAGTATGAGTTTTTACAGCTTGCGTACAATACCGATGACGGCGAGTGGTCAATGGACAGTGCCGTCTACGATAGCCTGAAAGCCAAGGAAAAAACTATGCTTGATGCAATAGACCGCAAGGTACTCGAAACACTTCCCACAAGCGAAGAGGACCTTGAAATGATATTTAAAGATTTGATATGAACGAAAAACAAGAACAACTGAATAAGCTTGCGCATGACGTGCTGATTTTGTCACGCAATACGTTGCTTGTCAATCTGCGTTTCCTTGACGCGGCAATCAGCCGAATTAAGCCTATTTCGGTAGACGTTGACACAATTGCAACAGATGGCGAACATCTGTTTTACAACCCAAAGCATATCTTAAAATGCTATGCGGAGGAAAAGGAACGCACCGTGCGTGACTACTTGCATATTTTGTTGCACTGCGTGTTCAAGCACATGTTTGTAGAGCCTACGGTTAGCCGTGCAGTTTGGGATCTTGCCGCAGATATTGCTGTTGAAAATGCGATAAACGACCTTGCACAGAAATCTGCCGAGGCAAAAAGAGAAGCTGCACAAAAAGGCTTTATTACATCACTTTCGCAGGATACAAAGCTGCTCAGTGCAGAAAAGATTTACCGTATTTTGCTCGACAACAATATGACCGCAGAAGAAATTGCATATCTGCGTGCTTCTTTTTTAGCAGATGAGCATGACGTGTGGTACATGCCGCCTGACAAAGTAGCGGCTTTGTACGGACTTTCAAACGGTGAAAGCAAAAACGGAGAGGGAACAAGCTACACTGCAAGAGCAGAGCTTTCTGCAGATTGGCAGACTGTTTCCGAGCGGATGCAAACCGACCTTGAAACCTTTTCAAAGCAGCATGGCGACAAGGCCGGCAACTTTATGCAAAATCTTGCCGCCGTTACAAGAGAGAAGTATGACTACACCGCATTTCTCAAAAAGTTTGCAACGCTCGGCGAGGTAATGAAGATAAACGATGACGAGTTTGACTATCTGTTTTATACTTACGGCTTTGAGTTGTATGATAAAATGCCGCTTATCGAGCCACTTGAGTACAAAGAGGTAAAGCGTATCAAGGAGTTTGTTATCGCTATTGATACCTCGGGTTCTACTTCGGGCGAACTTGTGCAAAAATTTGTGCAGAAAACCTATAACATTCTCAAATCTACCGAGAGTTTTTTCTCGAAAATCAATCTGCATATTGTTCAGTGCGACGCACTGATTCAGGACGTTGTCAAAATCACCTCGCAAGAGGAGTTTGATGCATACCTGAAAAATATGAAGATACACGGTCTCGGCGGCACCGATTTCCGCCCCGTGTTCACCTATGTTGACGAGCTTATTAAGCTCGGCGAATTTACAAATTTAAAAGGACTAATCTATTTCACCGACGGCTACGGCGATTTCCCCGCCAAAAAGCCGGATTATGACACTGCATTTGTATTTGTCGATGATGAATACAACAATCCGGATGTGCCCCCGTGGGCAATAAAACTCGTATTGCCAAGCGATGAAATTTAAAGGAGAATCAAAAATGTCAAACGAAAAAGATTTTGTAATAGAAAATGGCGTGCTTAAAAAGTATAAAGGGAAAGACAAGAATGTAGTAATCCCGGAAGGTGTAACAAGTATTGGTAAATCTGCTTTTTATAGATGCAGATCTCTTGTGAGCATAGTATCCCGGATGGCGTAACAAGCGTTGGTAAATGTGCATTTGAATGGTGTGCCTCTCTTACAAGCGTCGTAATTCCCAAAAGTGTAACAAGCATTGGTGAAAATGCATTTAGCGGTTGTAGCTCACTTGCAAGCATAGTAATCCCTAAAGGTGTAACAAGCATAGGCGACGATGTATTTAGTTACTGCAGCTCCCTTGCAAACATAGTAATTCCGGAGAGCGTAACAAGTATTGGAGACCGTGCATTTATCGGTTGCGGCTCCCTTGCATGCATAGTAATTCCCGAAAGCGTGACGAGCATAGGCTACTGTGCATTTAGTGACTGCAAAAAGCTTGTCGATGCAAACGGCTTTGTGATTGTTCGTGACACGCTGTATAATTATTATGGCAAAAAGTCGCACATTGATATTCCTATTGGAGTTGCAAAAATCGGAGGCGGTGCATTTTCTGACCGCCGCACTCTTACGAGCATAGCAATCCACGAAGGCGTAACAAGCATAGGCAGAGGGGCATTTAGTAGCTACAAAAAACTGAGGATTAAGTTGCCGATAAATGTAGGCGAACTTTTGAAAGAAGCGGTTTATGAGTCAGATACATTACGTATTGATATTTCGGATATTTCTGCTTTGCCTGCAAAGTTAAGGTTATATGCCGCACTTTGTTTCGCAGAAGACGGAGGACTCACTACCGATCCACGCTTTGAAAGCCATACTAAATACATTAAATCAAATGCAGAAAAACTTTTGACCATAGCTTTACAAAATCACAGTTTGCTTTCTCTTATGTGCAGAGAAAAGTTGATTGCCGCTAAGGACACGGATGCTTATATGAATGCGGTGCAGGATAGCGACAATACCGAACTTAAGGCCATGCTTTTGGATTACTTGCAAAACAACGTTACTGCAAAGGATAAAGAAAAGGCAGTAAAGCAAAAAGAAAAACAGGACGATACTGTTTTCGAGCGTGCAGTAGTTCGTTCAAACAAGATCGGAATCGAAGGACTTAATTTTGTAGTTACCGGTGGTTTAAATACCTTTAAAAGCAGAGCAGAATTTAAAATCTTTTTGGAAAGCAAGGGCGCAAAACTGCTTTCCTCTGTATCAGCTAAAGCGGATTACCTTATTATGAATGATGCAGATTCTAACAGCGAAAAGAAAAAGAACGCAGAGGCGCTTGGCATAGAGGTGATTACCGAAGATCAATTTAATGATAAGGCTGACAGACTATTTGCAATTGAAAGCAATGGTACACTCTCCGGATATTATGGCGAACATGACACAGTTGTAATCCCCGAAGGCGTAACAAGTATTGGAGACCGTGCATTTAGTGGTTGCAGCACCCTTGCAAGCATAGTAATTCCCGAGGGAGTAACAAGTATAGGTCGGTGTGCATTTAGTGATTGCAACAAACTCACAAGTATAGTAATCCCCGAAGGAGTAACAAGTATAGGCGACTTTGCATTTAGTGACTGTAGTTCCCTTGCAAACATTGTAATTCCCGAAAGCGTAACAAGTATCGGTAACAGAGCATTTAGTCGTTGCGAAAAACTTGCAGAAGAAAACGGTTTTGTGATTGTTCGTGACACGTTGTATAATTATTATGGCAAAGAGTTGCATGTTGCTATCCCCATTGGAGTTGCAAGCATCGGCGACTTTGCATTCAACGATTGCCGCTCCATCACAAGCATAGTAATACCGGAGAGCGTAACGAGTATAGGCGACTTGGTATTTAGTGATTGCCGTTCCCTCACAAGTATAGTAATTTCTGATGGCGTAACAAGCATAGGTGAAAGTGCATTTAGTTCCTGCGAATCCCTCACAAGCATAGCAATCCCTAAAAGTGTAACACGCATAGGCGAATGGGCGTTTAGCGGTTGCAAAAAACTCACAAGCATAATAATTCCTAAAAGTGTAACGCGTATAGGCGACTTGGTGTTTTTCGGTTGCGACAACCTCACTATCCACGCACCTGCAGGCAGCTATGCCGAAAAATATGCAAAAAAGAAATACATTCCCTTTGTAGCGGAATAAGGAGAAACCAAAAATGTCGATTTCTTCAGAGAATCAATTAAAGTATGAAAACTACAAGGAACAGTTCAAGCGGTTGAACCGCGCACTTGATAACGGCTTTAATCTTGAAGCGATATTTATTGAATATGCTATTTTGGAAGACCGAACAGAATCAATTCTTCGCCATGCAGAAAAGTGGGAAGCTTATATTAAGCACCAAAAAGGCAGAAATGTCGCAATAGACTCTAAAATCAAGTATATTATAAAATGTGCAGAGAACAAAAAAGACTTGTTGCATAAGTATTTTTCGGATGGTGTACTTGAAAGTATCCTTGTATGGAAAGAAGAACGCAACCGTTTGATTCATGCACTTCTTAAACAACAGCTTGAACACAAAGAAGTGAGTGCACTCGCCTTGCAGGGGCAAGAACTTGTAAAACTTTTGCGGGCAAAATCCGGAAACTATAATCGCGCAGTTGAGCGAAAGAAAGCGAAGATTGCACTATGAACATAAAACAAGCCAAAGAGCAAATAAAAAACGCCATTACGGCATATTTTACCAAAGACGAATTTGGTAGCTACATAATTCCTATTGAACGCCAGCGCCCCATATTTATGATGGGTGCGCCCGGCATCGGCAAAACTGCGGTTATGGAGCAGATTGCAGAGGAGCTTGATGTGGCGCTTGTGTCCTACTCGATGACGCATCACACCCGACAGAGCGCACTCGGTCTTCCTTTTATCGTTGAAAAGGAGTACGGCGGCGAGAAGTACAGCATTTCCGAATACACAATGAGCGAGATTATCGCTTCGGTGTACGATACTATTGAAAAAACGGGCAAAAAAGAGGGCATTTTGTTCCTCGATGAAATCAACTGCGTATCCGAAACGCTTGCCCCCGCAATGTTGCAGTTCCTACAGTACAAGATTTTTGGCAGACACCGTGTGCCTGACGGCTGGATAGTTGTCACTGCGGGCAACCCACCCGAATACAACAACTCGGTGCGTGAGTTTGACATTGTAACGTGGGACAGGCTCAAGCGTGTAGACGTTGAGCCTGACTACGAAGTATGGAAGGAGTATGCCTACAAAAAGGGTACGCATGCGGCAATACTCACATATCTCGACATTAAAAAGAGCGATTTTTACAAAATAGAAACCACTGTTGACGGAAAGAGCTTTGTAACCGCAAGAGGTTGGAGCGACCTTTCGGATATGATAAAGCTGTATGAAAAGCACGGCATCAAGGTCGACGAAACGCTTGTAGCGCAGTATCTGCAAAACAAAAAAATAGCCAAGGATTTTGCCATTTACTATGACTTGTGGGGCAAATACAAGTCCGACTATCAGGTTGATAAGATTCTGGATGGCAAGGCAGATAAGTCAATTGTTGACCGCGCGAAAGCGGCGGCATTTGACGAAAGGCTTTCGCTTCTCGGACTTCTGCTTGACGGAGTTACGGAACCCCTGCGCAACGTGTGTATTGACGAGCAGATGATGACAGAACTTTTGACCGCGCTCAAAAGTGTAAAAATAGGACTTGCACGTCCGGGGGCAGATGCAAAAGAACTGCTTGAAAAGCAGAGCGAGGCTTTGCACGATAGGTTTATCAAAGGCAAACTTTCGTCGAGCATTTCGCAGGAAACATCCTATGTGTTACGGCTTGCAAGTGCAGAACTTTCCTGCTTTACAAAGGTGGTTGTCGAGGCAGCGCCCAAGGACGGTACAGCCGCATTTGCAGTTATCAAGGCAGAATTTGACAAGCGTACAAAGGAACTCAAAAAAATTGCCGCAGATGCAGGTAAAGAACTTGAAAATGCGTTTGTTTTCTGCGAAAATGCCTTTGGCGATGGACAGGAAATGCTGATATTTGTGACCGAGCTTACGATAAGCTATTACGGCGCACATTTCATCAGCCGCTACGGTTGCCCGAAATACTTTGAGCATAACAAGGAGCTTCTTTTCTACGAGCGCCAAAAGGAACTAATAAGAGAAATCGAAAAACTTGACTTGGAGGATTAACCGAGTAAAAACAGCACTTGCATTTGCAAGTGCTGTTTCGCTATTGTAGTGATTATATCTTAAGCAACCAATCAACCAAGTTCAAATCTATGCAGATCCACATATGATATAATCCCCCTAAAGGAGTTGATGCCTATGACCTGACGCGTATATCTTTGAAAACAACAATCGAAAGGAGCATTGAATGAAAGTAACACTCGATGGATACCGAAAAATACAACAGTATAAGGAACTCGGTCTATCCAAAGTAAAAACGGCGGAGAAAATTAAAATCTCAAGAGACACGGTTGCAAAGTGGTGGGACATAAGTGAAGATGAATTTATGCATTCCTCCAGCACCATTTTTAAGTATCTGGATAACTACAAGGAATTTTTCCTTGAGCAAATTCGCACATACCCCAGCATCCGCAGCACAAATCTCTATTACAAAACAGAGGAAGCCTTTCCGGATTTTAAGTGTACAAGAGAGAGGTTCTTCAGTTACATAAAAAAACTGCGAGAGAATTACGGTTTTGCAGTGCCAACGGCAAGAAAAACAACCCCAAGAAAAGCGGCACTTCCCGGCGAGGAGGCACAGGTGGATTTCGGACAGTACAAAATGAAGGATATGTACGGAAGGATAGTCAGAGTATATTTCTTTTGTATGGTACTGTCGTATAGCAGAATGAGATTTGTATATTTTCAAACTCAGCCGTTTACGACCGAAACTGCAATAAAGGCACATGAATATGCTTTTCGCTATTTTGGAGGAAGAACACGGACAATTATGTATGACCAGGACAAAGTGTTTGTCGTAAGCGAGAATTACGGCAATGTTATCTTTGTTCCGGAATTTGAGGAGTACGTAAAGGAAACCGGCTACAGCATTGTCCTTTGCAGACCGCGAGACCCACAAACCAAAGGGAAGGTAGAAGCAATGGTGGGTACAGTAAAATACAACTTCTTAGAAGGACGAACCTATACCGGTATTGACTCACTTAACAGTGCAGCACTTGCTTGGTGTGATGATGTTTTGAATAACAGAATACACGTTGCGACACAAAAGATTCCAAGAGAAGCTTTTAAGGAGGAAATCACAGAGCTTATTAAAGTGCCGTATAAAGCAACTGCGTTCAATAACATCCGGATGGTGCAGTATGACTTTTCAGTAGAGTACCGTCGTTGTTTATATTACATACCACAGGAACTTGTTAAAGTCGGTGACAGTGTGAGAGTGGAGGAAGACGATGAAAAACTTGTGTTCCGCAATCCGGAGGACGAAACTGTTATTTACATAGCACAAAAAGGAACATACAGAGGTGAACGTGTGCTGCCCGATGTAGGCGAAAATGAAGATTCGGTAAATTATAACGCACTGAAAAGACGGTATAAAGACAGCGAGATTGCACTTGAGTTTTTAGAAAAGGTGGCAGAAAAAGTAACGCGGTATAAGAATACGCATTACCGCGGTATGTATACGCTGTCTAAAGTTTATACATCCAATGAAATGGAAAGTGCTATGGCACACTGCATACAGGCGGATAATTGTACGATGCATGAACTTGCCGCATATTTGATTTACCGCTACGGCGCAAGAAAAGCCAGATATCAGATGTCAAAGCATATGTTTTATGGGTGCAAGCAAAGAGCCGCGCAACTGCAGGAGGAATTGCTATGATAAATATATCCGAGATACAAGCAGTGGCAAAGGAACTGAATTTGCAAAACCTTGCACGCGGTGTCATAGATTTAAGCACAGCAAGTCCGAAACGGCTGGAGTTCTTGAAAGATATACTCTGCGCGGAACTTGATATACGAAAACAAAATGCGATGATAAAAAGAGAGAAGGAAGCCAAACTTCCGAGTAACCAGTTTGTAAAGACAGAGCTTAACAGTGGTACAGTATGGCAGATAGAAAAGCTTGAGAGCCTTGACTGGATAGAGGAAGACCGAAATCTGATTATACTCGGCAACTGCGCTACAGGTAAAACCGCTTTTGCATCGCATATAGGCAGAAAAGCATTGGAGGCAAATATCCGAGTTGCATATACGACATTAGAAGATTATTTGCTGACAGTAAGAAACAAGGGAAGAAGGGACACCGACAGAAAGAAGTTCCAGTATTATTTAAGCTGTTCGTTAATCATTATCGACGAGGTAATGTATACGACCTTGACAAATGAAGAACTTACAATGTTCTATCAAAGCAGTATGCTCTTAAACGAAACAAGAAGCATAGTGTTAATCACAAACCGAGAGCTATCCTCATGGACGGATGCGGCAGAGGATAAACATTTAATGCAGACGTTGGTCGCAAGACTGACGTCGAACAGCCAGATACTCAGGCTGTAAAATAATATGACGGGCACCGTCGTGTCCGTTTGCAAAAACAAAACCTTGAAATTAAAATTGAATACAATGATGACCGAAGGTCATTTTATATATAAACGAAAACTTTCCGAAAAGTATTAAGGTAAACTATGCAGAAATCGAAGGGGTTTGCTTACAAAGTGCAATGTCGGAGGGTAGGGGGGTCTAAATCTCCACCACTTTCGCCCCCACGACGGGCGTGGAGTATCACGCGCAAAATCGGGAAATCAAGAGGGTGCAGAAAAGGTCGATGCAGCGGTGTCGGATATCATCAAGCAGTACCTCGACCGCATCAAAGAGACACCGAAAGACATGGCGCTGGAAAACAAGTACCGCAAACAGTTGCAAGAACTGCAGAATCGCAAGAAGCAGCTTGTCAGAGAACACGAAAAAATCGCAAAGAAGGTGCAGACACTCACGGACGAAATCGGCAGAGCGTTGATGGGAGACAGCAAGTTCGACCTCGACACCTTGTCGGTAGCAATCGAGAGTGCGAGAACAGAGCTTCGCGGAAACGAAGACGCAACGACCGAGTGCGCGAGACAACTCGCGGAGCAGCGAGAAGCCATCGACGGTCTGGACGGCAAGTACGACCAGTTCCGCTCGTGGGCAGAGGAGTTCGATGCAGCACCACTCGCGGTAAAGAAAATGATAACAGGGCAGCTCGTAACCCGAATCGAAGTGAAGAAGGGGTACGAACTGACGATACACTTCAACCCGACATACGAGCAATTCCTGTCGAACACACCCGAAACAGTTCGACTCGCTGGGTAACGGCTGGAAAAAGTTAGCCAAAGGTGGTCAGGGCTGGGAAGCACTGGGAAGCGCAAGGAAGAACAAGGAAGTGCTGGTCGGCATTGGGAAATGCAAGACAGCAATAGCCGCGATTGGTCGAGGTTGGGAAACGCTGGGAAAAGCCGCTGGAATAAAAAAAGGCGTTCAAATGAACGCGAAAGCGGCAGGCAGTTAGGCAGCGGTTAGATACGATCGGAAATTTGTTGTGATTTCCTATCGTATGGTAGAGCGCATGACTGTTAATCATGATGTCGCTGGTTCGAGCCCTGTTCGGGGAGCCAAAAAGAGATCGCATTCGCGGTCTCTTTTTTCGTTTTTATTACCTAAAAATGTTCGAAAGTAGCTGTTTCTGTAAACATACTTTTCTAATATATTGTTGATTCTTGCGCTTGTAAATTACTACCTTTTTACGGTGAGGAGAAAATAATTGTTCGCTATCGGTAAGAATTTTTTAATTTTGGTTGACAATCAAGTATCGTTGTTATACACTTGTAATAGGGTTACAAATATATAACGAGGTGAATGGAATGTCTAAAGCGCCTGCGGTAGATTACGCATTGGAAATTATAGAGTTTTTTGCAAGCAAGAATACCGAAATCGGAATTGCCGATATCAGTAATGCTCTTAATATAAACAAAAATGCTGTTTCGAGAGTACTTGAGGCATTGCTTGAAAAAAACTGGATCTATATGAGCGACAATTCTCAAAAAAAATATAGGCTCACACTGCGTCCCTTTTCTCTTATAGCCGGGTATACCCATAATAACAGTATTGCAAAGATTGCAGCACCTTACATAGAAAGGCTGAACAAAGAATTGGGCGATTCGGTCTATCTTGGGGTAAAAAGCGGCAGAAACGTTCTGTATCTTGTGCATTGCGATTCCAAAAAGGAAGTCAGAATCAACGGTCGTGCCGGAGGAGAATATCCTCTTCATTGTGCGGCTCCCGGAAAGGTTCTTTTGAGCTGTTCCGACGTAGAAGAAATAGTAGAGTACTTTAATTCACCGATTACAAAAAGAACAGAGAATACTATTACTGATTTTGATGCCTTTATGCTGGAAGCGGACAAAATCAAAAAAGCAGGTTATGCCATTGACAACGAGGAGTTTGCCAAAGGTATTATTTGCATAGCCACACCTGTTTTTGACTGTACGGGAAATGTAGTAGCGACGATAGGTATTTCCACCCTGACACTATATGACGATGTTAATTCTTTGCTTAACAATAAATTGACTTTACTGCAAAAAGTTTCTGATGAAATATCGCGGTGTCTTGGTAAAAAATCAATACTGACTTAAATAATGTTGCTGTGATACAACGGAATTTGCAAGGAGATTTTTTATGGGTAATTTAGAAAAATTAAAGGATCTAATTTTTGAAACCGATAATAACGCTTGTTTTATTGAGAGAGAAAGAATACTCGGCAGACTGGAAAAGGAAATGCAGAATTACAGCGGAGCTGACAAATATGCAATCGTTCTTTCGAAACTGTTAGCTGAGGTTTCAACTCCTATCCTTGAGTGTGATTATTTTGCGGGGCGAGTAGTTGAAGCGGTGCCTGATGCCGGTATGAAAGCCCCAAGTAAGCTTTTATGCTCTGGCGGACACATGAGCTTTGATTATGCCAAGGTACTTAATATTGGTCTTAAAGGAATTTTACAAGAAATTAAGACAAATTCCGTAAAAAAAGGTGATGAGGCGTCAAAAAACTTTGCAAACAATGCAGAAATTGTTATTACTGCAATTCACGAATTTGCATTAAGATATGCTAATGAAGCAGAACGCAAAGGTTTTATCCAAATGGGAAATGCTCTAAGGATTGTACCGTTTGAACCTGCATATGATTTCTATTCGGCTCTTCAAAGCATTTGGATAATTCATATGATTGCAAGCTGTTATGTTGGCTCGCGTGATTATGCTTTCGGTAGATTTGATCAGTATATGTTGCCATATTATGAAAAAGAAATCAACGACGGAAAATCCAAAGAAGAACTCACAGAGTTGCTTGCGGGATTTCTGATTAAGGCAAATGAGATATGCGGAAGAGGTACATATAATTACAAAGCCAAGCCGGTTTTGTGTCAGTCATCGAAACAGTATATAAATATTGGTGGCGAATGTCCTAATAAATTTTCATCTGTTGTTTTGGAAGCTGCAAAACTTTCAAATATGGCACAACCGCAAATCGTTGTACTTTTAAAGCCGGATGCTGATGAAGAATTTACGAAAAATACCTTTGAAGCTCTAAGTTTATTGACAGATAAAATGAATATCTATAATTACGAGTCTATTGTAGCAGCGCTTATTAAAAAAGGTATTGAAGAAGATGTTGCAAAGGATTTTACATTTTCTGCTTGTTGCACTTTGGATTTGAATTATCATTCATTCAGACGTGAACATTATACTCCCATACCGCAGATTTTCATTGAAATGTTGGAGAGTAATGAATACGCTTCGCTGAATGATATTATTATCGATTTTAAAAATCTGATTAGAACAGATATTCAGAATTATGCAGATGCTGCGCAAAAAGGTTTTGATGAAGATAGAAGTAGAAGAGCATTTGTGCTTGATTCACTTCTTTTGTCAGACAGTGCCAAGGAATGCAGATACGCCTGTGACGGAAATGCTAAATACAATGTAATGAATGTCTTTTTTCCCGGTGCTGCAACAATAGGCGATTCTCTTATGGTGCTTGATAAGCTTGTCTTTAAAGAGAAAAAATACAGTTATGTCGAATTTATTGATATTGTTAAAAACGATTTTGAAAACAATGAACTTTTAAGGCAGGAAATTTTAAACTATACGAAATTCGGCAACGATACAAAAAGCGATGAATACACTGTCCTCGCATGCAATGCTTTTTTAGATGCGGCCGACAGCGTTAAACTGAAAGATAATTTCTATATTGCATCAGGCTTTTATTCTTTGGCGAAGGACAACACTTGGAGAGATAAATTAGGTGCAACGCCAGATGGAAGGAAATCGGGTCAGCCGTTCAGTGAAAATCAGTCCCCGACTTATGGAGCAGATAAAAATGGTATTACCGCGCTTCTAAAAAGTTTATCAAAGTTACCTTTTGAAAAGACTGTGACAGGAGGTCTTAATCTCACTTTTTCACAAAAATTAAGTCCGGACATTTTGCAGGCATTGATTGTTTCATATTTTCAAATGGGTGGATTACATGTAGGAATAAGTGTAATAGACAGAACTGCGCTCATAGATGCGATGCAAAATCCCGATAAATATAAAAGCCTGACAGTTCGACTATACGGCTTTAGCGAATATTTTATCAGTCTTCCCGAATGGCAACAAATTGCTGTTTTGAATAGGACAGAATACGGATTCAATTGTTAAGATCAGCGGTTACAGCACACAGTTTACAACACTGAGTGAGGAAATTCAGGATGCCGTTATTGAACGGGCAGTGCAGGAGAAGTAGAGTATGCAAGGTAGAATATTTAATATCCAGAAATTCTGTGTTAACGACGGTCCCGGAATACGCACAACTGTATTTTTTAAAGGGTGTCCACTAAAGTGTGTATGGTGCCACAATCCCGAAAGTCAAAGTCGGGACTGTCAAATAATGTTTTATCCGGATAAATGCACGCATTGCGGAAAGTGTGAAAACTTGACCGTAGTAAATACAGATTTTTTCTGCCCGAATGCAGCAAAGGAAATATGCGGAAAACTGATTTCATCCGACGAGGTAATTGCAGAAGTAATAAAGGATAATGTGTTTTACAAAAATTCAGGCGGAGGGATTACACTTTCCGGAGGCGAGCCGTTGTTTCAGTTTGAGTTTGCGTTGGAAATTTTGAAAAAATCCAAGGAAAACGGTTTGCATACTGCAATCGAAACCTGCGGCTTTGCGGATAAGAGTAGAATGATGCAAATTGCTGAATATACAGATTTGTTTCTGTTTGATTTTAAAGAATCTGATCCTGAGCTTCACAAAACTTTTACAGGCGCAGACAACAGCTTGATTTTAGAAAATTTATCATTACTGGATGCGTTGAAAAAAGATATAATTCTTCGCTGCCCCATAATCCCCGGTTACAATGACAG
>JAFTXX010000022.1 GCA_017461475.1 Clostridia bacterium | reverse complement strand
ATCCTTGCCCGAAGATACTCTTGCGTAGGCGGCAACTCGTTTTCGCTTTGGTGCTGTCGGTGCAAACTGCACTTGTGTGATTTTTCGCTCCATCTCTTTCTCCTTTGTATCATATAAGGTCATTACATATTCGCTCTAAACGGTGTATATATCAAGCAATTTCGGCAAATATACTGCACGAAGATAAGCCGTACTTTTTGGTAAGTATTTTTCGCATTTTCTTATACTCGCTCTCGGTAAACGTGCCGTTATCCCATAGGCTTTTCAAAAGAGCAAGCGATGTGCGGTAAAGCATCATATTGCTCGGCGAATACTTATCCTGCTTGTCTTGACAAAAGATAGCATTCTCGGCAGCAGTACTTGCGGTTTCTGTTACCATAGCTCTCAAACTCCTTTCCGCAGTAGTTGCACTTGAGGTCATAGTAAGCCTTGCGGTTTACGGTTTCCTGATGGCTGTTCCACCAGAGCATTCGGCAAGAATCCGAGCAAAACTTTTTCTCTCTGCCTTTGGGGATGAACGTTATTGCTTTACCGCATTGCTTGCACAGTTTTGCATCGGGACTTTTCACATTCCGATGTATGTATGAACGCACGGTCCCGGCAGGCAAACCGAGCTTGGCTGCGATACTTGAGGAACTGAATCCCTCCAGCCTCATATTGTTAATTGCGATTTTTTGTTGTAATTTCATATGTTCTCCTTTGTTTTTGTGGGTAAATACCCCTTTTGATTTTTAAATTCTCTGCGTGAGACCCCACGCCCGTTGCGCAGGTGAAAAGCCGTAGAGATTTGACCTCCCCCACCCCGGTTATACCGCTTACCGCACCACTCTATTACTTAATGGACACAAGAGTACGTTTTGGACGAATTTTTAAAAACATTTACCATCCCACTACCCTACGGTCACTAAAGTGCGTTTTGGTCTACAATATTTTGAAAAAATTTAATTTTTTATTACAAAAAAGAAAAGCCTCGCATGCATAAAACATACGAAGCTTGAAATTGATAGTGGCATTTCAGTTTTCAAAATGCGGTTTTACATCCCGCACTTATGATACTTGTGGACAAATGGACGGTTTGGACTTAAGTTTACTATATGCGCGTGTATACATATATTGTGACCAATTCCTCTCCTTTTATTAACTAAATACCTCTATAGGTTTATTCTTGTCCAACTTATCCCAAAACTTCCGCAACCGCAATGTTTACAAGAGCTTGCACTATGGACAAGAATTCGGGACGGCTTGGACAGGCTGACAAGCTCGTCTTGTTATATATGGACAACTGTTTGTCCAATGCGTAAACATGTCCATATTTTAAGAGTCTTCTACAATGCTACAAGAATCCTCACCATAAACAACGCCAAGCGAAGAACCACAGTCCCACCTCACATGAATGGTTCCGATATCATCAACCGAAACTACCGTTCCTTTCGCTCCGGGCGTAAGTGCAGTATTGAAAGAGTCGCTCATGTGTACAAGTTCTACCCTTGTCCCCAGCACATATTTTTCTCGCAATATTTCAAGTGCCTTTTTACCGATGTTTACCATAACTTTTCCTCCTTAATTTTCGGTACTACATATATCACTCTAAAGAGGAGAAAAGTCAAGAAATATGTACAAAAACTCAAACATTTTGCATCGTACTCGTAAAAATGTCTGCCTTTTAGAGATTTCAATGTTGTAAAATGTCGAATAATTTTATAGTATTATAGTGAGTGCAAAGAGATGTCTGTGTGCTATAACAAGCTTTGGAAACTCATGATTGACCGAAAAATGAAAAAGAAAGATTTAGTTGCGCTTTCCGGCATTAGTCGCAGCACAGTTGCTAAATTAACTCATGACGAAAATGTCAATACCGATATTCTTGTTCGCATTTGCAAAGCTTTAGAGTGCGATATTGGGGATATTAGAAGAATGCCAATTTTTCAGCGAATTAAAAATGTGTGATATAATGAAAATTTTGCGTCCTTCAAGCGTATTTTAACATAAGAGGTGTACATTAAATGGTACAGAAGCGGTAAAAATGACGTTTCTTAGAAGTTTTTGCAAAATATTACCGAATGGATTTTAAAAATATCACCGAACAGACTTGCAAAATATCACCGAATGGGATATAATAATATCACCGATAACTTTGGAGGTGCACCCATGAAAAAAATTGCCGACAAAGCAAAATATAAACCGCGTGTTATTGACAGCACTGTTAAAAAATATCTGGATACCTTCGGTGCAGTTTGCATCGAGGGCCCTAAGTGGTGCGGAAAAACATGGACATCGTCTTATCATAGTAACAGTGAATTTTTAATTGGAGACCCTGCAAACAATTTTCAAAACAGAAGCCTTGCAGAAATGTCCCCATCGATCGTGCTTGAAGGCGAAACTCCAAGGCTCCTTGACGAGTGGCAGGAAGTTACGCCGATTTGGGATGCTGTTCGCTACACTGTAGACCAAAGAGCAAAAAAGGGGCAGTTTATTCTGACCGGCTCATCTACTCCCAAGAGAAAAGGCGTTCTTCATAGCGGTGCCGGCAGAATCGGCAAGTTGCGTATGAGAACAATGTCCTTATACGAATCCGGGGAGTCAAGCGGCGAAGTTTCGCTGGAGGCACTCTGCAACGGACAAATGACCGCCGCACTTACCGGCGAGGTAAGCCTTCGCAATCTCGCAAATTATATTGTGCGAGGCGGCTGGCCCGGTAATCTTAATGTGCCTATCGAAAACGCATCACTTTTGCCGATGTCATATCTTGATGCCATTCTTGATGACGACTCGCAGAGAATTGACGATAAAAAGTATGATGTGAGTAAAATGCGTTTGTTGCTACGTTCGCTCGCACGAAACGAAAGCACAACCGTTTCAAAGCAAAAGCTGCTCAGCGACATACGAGATGTGGATGACGAAACCATTGACAGCGATACAATAACAACCTATCTTGACGTGTTTAACCGACTTTTCTTGCTCGACAACCAACTTCCGTTTTCTGCAAACATCCGCTCTTCTATCAGGGTAAAACAGGCGGAGAAGCGACATTTTTGCGACCCGGCACTCGCATGTGCACTTTTGAAAGCGACTCCCGACAGACTGATTGGCGACCTTGAAACCTTTGGCTTTATGTTTGAGGCACTCTGCGAAAGAGACCTCAAAATCTATGCCGAATCCTTTGGGGCAAATGTTTTCCATTATCAGGATTACTCAGGAAGAGAAATTGACGCGGTGATAGAGCTTGAAGACGGAAAATGGTGTGCATTCGATATCAAACTCGGAGCAAATCAAATTGACAAGGCGGCAGAAAGCCTTATTGCTATCCGTGATGAGCTTGAAAGTTCCGGCGGTAAAGCACCGAGTGTGCTCTGCGTAATCTGCGGTATGTCAAATGCAGCATATCAACGCCCGGACGGCGTGTATGTAGTACCAATCACCGCGCTGAAAAACTGATTTTTAAAGCCTGTAACCATAGCGGTTGCAGGCTTTGTCTTTACTTCTTTCTGCTCTTGTAATCGCTTTCGATAGGTGCGCTCCATTCTTTGTTAAGAACTGCACCTCCACGGACGCTCGAAACTGCACATGCAACTGCATCGTAAAGAACATGCGTACCCTTTGTATCTGCGTGATAGTTTACGGCTCTGTCACGGTCAATACCATACTTTGCAGCAGTTTCTACCGCATCAATATTTGCGCCGATGAAAAGGAACTCCCAACCGTACTTCGACTTCTGGCGCTCAATCATTTTCTTAACATCATCGCTGCTGTAGCGGCGGCTTGCATTTTCCATACCGTCGGTAGTGATGATAAACATGGTGTGTTCAGGTACGTCTTCGGGACGAGCATACTTGTGAATGTTGCCGATGTGATGAATCGCGCCGCCGATTGCATCAATAAGTGCAGTGCAACCGCCAACTGTGTAATCCTTATCAGTCATGGGCTTGATTTCCGAAAGTTTTACTCTGTCGTGAAGCACTTCGCTTTCATTGTCGAAAAGCACGGTGGATACATAGCACTCGCCGTCAACCTTGCGCTGCTTTTCAATCATTGCGTTGAATCCGCCGATGGTGTCACTCTCAAGGCCTGCCATAGAACCGCTGCGATCAAGGATAAATACAAGTTCGGTAATGTTGTTTTTCATTTCAATTCCTCCAAAAATAAATAATGTGATTGCTCGGTTTGCCTTACAATCACATTATAGAAGAATATGAAATTCAAATGGTCGCTTGATGAGAGACTTTTACACACCCAGCATTACCTGGTCATATTTGTATAAAACCTCATTGACATCGAAGATATCATCATACTTACCCGTGGTAACAAAATACTGAATGATAACATCAAAGAGGTTGTTATTCGAAAGGCTAAAGCCTGCGGTGCGGAGAAGATGCTCGGTTTCTTCAAGGTCAAGCTTCAAACCGATGGCAAAAGAAATAACCGTAACTTTGCTCGGCTTGTGATTCTTGTTGCACTTGATTTTGGAAAAGGTCTTTTTGCCAACGTTGGAGCGTTTGTATGCATCCACGTCTGTAATACCTTTTTTATCTATGTAGAAAAAGAGAGTATCGGCAAAGCCCTTGTCCATATTGCGTATCATATCGTCAAGGCTTTCGGTAACTCCGCCACCGACTGCAGAACTGCACATCGGTGCGCACATCTTTTTCTCGGCGATATCACGTTCTGCTTCTATGCGGCGTTTTCTGAAGCCTTTGCGATTTGAAGATGTATACTCCTCATACTCCTCATTAAAGAAAACACGCATTTCGCTATGCTCGGCAACATAGTTATCGTCAATGTATGCCGAAACGTCCGCAAACACCTTTTTGCTCACGTCAAATGCGTTTTTATCATATACAACGAGGTAAACAAGCAGTTCGTTTTCAAATAGAAATTCGCTTATAACCTTTGTTGCAACACGAAGTACATCCGCCTTGGGGCATCCGTATGCACCCGCACCAATAAGCGGAAACGCGATGCTTTCGCAATCATTTTTAACTGCAAGTTTTAAGCTTTCGCGGTAGCAGGATATGAGGATTTCTTCAGGATTTTCGGCCTTGAACCAGTTTGGTCCTGCAGTGTGTATCACAAAGCGAGCCGGTAAATTAAACGCAGGAGTTATTACCGCTTTGCCGACTTCGCATCCGCCGAGTTTTTGACAATACGCATAAAGCTCCTCACCTGCGGCATTATGTATTGCAAGGTCTGCACCGCCACTAGGCTCCAAAAACCGATTTGACGGGTTGACTATAGCATCACAATTTATTTTCGTAATATCCTGACGAATTATTTTAAGTGGCATGCTATCGCCTCACTTACGTATTCAGCCGTACCAGCGGCATACTTGTCGATATTCTTCTTAAATCTTTCGTCTGCGGTATACATTTTTCCGAGGCCCGAGAGAATCTCATCTGTGCAGTTATAAAAATTCTCGGTTATGTAGTTTTGCAGTTTTTTCACAATACTTTTGGCACTTTCCGAATCGGGTGTTTCTCCGCCCAGCATGCAAGCCGCAAACTCACGAAAGATATTCTCCATGCCTACGGCAAGCTCACTCTGCTTATATTTTGAATATGATTTTACCACATATTCTGCATATGCCTCGGTGTTTCCCCATTTTTCTTTTACTTCTTTGCTATAATCCATTATCATCTCTCCCTTGGCATACTTTTTCTTTATTATAGCAAATTCTTTTACACAATGCAAATGCAACACTCCTCTCGAAAGTGTTGCATTGTATCAAATATCGCAGTTTATTCCAGATAAGCACGCTAATTTTGATAGAATTAGCGTGCTTTTACTTTTTCTCCGCAAACCCTTGTGGCATAAGACTTTGCGAGTTTTTTCAAAATATAAAAGCAGCACGGCACTCTGTGAAACAGTCGTTTTTCACGAGTGAAATGCTGCTTTTTTTATTGTTTTTACGGTTTTGCCCTAAAATTATAAGTAATCGTTTTTTTATCGTAGTAATCGTTTTTTCATCAATACTAATCGTTTTTTTATAAAAGCAATCATTTTTTTATGGGTTCAAATTGTCTTTGACCACATGGTCAACACAAAAGAAACCACGAATCCGTGCTTGTTTTTGCGAATATCGACAAAAAACATCATTTTTATTTTATATGTCTTTTTGTACCTTGGAACAAGGATAGGAGCGCAAAAGGCAGTAGCAATATTGTATTATTTATAATCATGTGTTAAAATGTACAAGAAAAGTTCAAGCAGTTTTATGAATTAAAGGATTTAAATGTATGTTCAGATGCAAAAGAAAAAATTTTCGCACGCTCGCCATAATAGGAAATGGATTTGACTTGGCACACGGATACAACACGGACTATAATAGTTTTTCAAAAAATGTAGCTGCCCCTTGTTTAGATGAATTCAAAATGTTTTGCAAAGATGAAGATGCAATCTGCACATGGTTTTTGTTTGAGAAGAATATTAACATCCTGTCCGAAAAAATGTTTCATCAATCTATGACGGAAGAATGCGACTATGAAAGCAATAGAAAAAAGGTAAAAAGCCTCGAAACCACTTTTAGAGAAATACATACTCTTCTTATTGAATATCTTGAATCAGAAACATCGAAGAAACCAATAAATAAAAAATCTGCAATTGAACAATACCTTAATATCAATTCTTTCGCCATCAACTTCAATTACACAAAAACTGCCGAATCATACACGCCACACATATTCTATGTGCATGGCTCTCTTAAAGAAAGAGATATTCTCCTTGGATATGATTTTCGTTACGAGGCGTGTTTAGCCCAATACGAAGATATGCGTTGGTCAAAAACAATCTGCAGAGAGGCTCTTGAATTTCGAAGATTTCTATCAAAAAAATTCAAACTAACACCTGATAGTGCCAAATACAAAACACTTGTTGCAAGTTTGGAAAGTTATCAGCACTGGGAAAACTCCGGTAGAGGTCTCGAAAACGAAATGAAAAAGATTATTCCCTATTATAAACTAATAGACAAATTCGTAAAACAATATCGAGTACACCCAATTCCTGATATTGATTATTCTCAAATACAAACAATAGTAGTATTAGGTCATGGAATAGAAGCTGACAAGAAATTCTTAGCTGATATCCTTTCTTCTTGCCGCCTCCTAAAGGAAGTCGTTATTTTCCGTTACCGTGGAGAACAAGAGGACGAATTTCAAAAGAAAGAAAGTTTTTTTATCCCTTATTGCCAAAACATTAAAACCGTTTATTATTAAACCTCTATAAAAATAGCACTTGCATTTGTTGTGCAAGTGCTATTTTACGTAAATCAATAACGCAAAGTAAGTTTTATTACACAGAAGGATAATCTCACTCCCTGCCCTCTCTTACATGCTATTCTAATCATTTACCCGAACTGTAAAATATAGCGTTTGGTCAAAACGACGTTCAGGGCGTAGTCTTTCTATATATCCAGGCTCGATAATCTCGTCAATAACATTCTTATTCAATGCAAGATTAACTATTCTGTCGGTAGTAACATACTTACGCCACAACGAGCCACCTATCGCAAATTCTTTATCAGTCTGGTTATCAAATGCCATCTGTCTGTAAATGTCAGCAACACGAATTTTTCCGGATTTGCTCAGTTCCCATAAACATCTCGCCAATCTCGCAGTCGCTCTCATTCCCCGCTTCATTGTATCAGAGGGTTGCTCCGAGCCATCGATAAACAACCTTGAGAAAGCATAATCGCTCCAAACAACAATATCAAATGCCTGGTCAGCTAATACCGGCGATTGCCCTTGCGTTTTCCAAAGAGTTTGCATTAATAATGGTTTTTGATATGTATAATACTGCTTTTCAAATGTGTTAATAGCATCAATCAGTTGCGGCAACTTATGTGTCATTTCATAATTATTATCCCACATCTGTATTGAGGAACAAGCTTCTTCAAAAATCTCTCGAATAGCACGGTCGTCATGTTTAACGGCATCAAACATTCCCAACGCACAGTAAGAGGTTGTTGCAGATCTTACTACAATTTCCGACCCCCATTTATCTTCCGTCTGCGTGCTCGTTTGAGAAGTTGGCAAAACAGTCAACTTTACTTCAAGGGGAGCAAGATAGTTTCCATCAGTATCTTTTATCACCAAGTCAATGCCGTCGATGGTGTCAAACGAATACTGCTGATACGGCTGAAACACAGATTCAAAGCTAAAATACAAATCCTCTAAATTTCTTTCACCGGCATTAAATACCTCTCTAATCGGAATTTCAGTAGGAACAATTTTCAACTCGCCATCGACTACATCAACCTTTATGTAAATAGCCGTAATATTCTTATCAAACATATAACTTGCTACCGATGCGGGGAAACTGGAATTGAAGCAATTCTTGCCCCAATGATCATTTTCGGTCCTATTAGAATGATGAATACCAAATAAGCCATTAGGCATGTCGATTAACCTCCTATTTTTTCGCAAACACACAACAATGTTGACGTCAACATCTTGACGTCAAGAAGAAAACGAGTTATAATACTCTCGTATTATAACACATTTTTACATTGTTGTATAGAGGTAATCAAAAAATGAATAAAATTGTTGATTTGTTTTGCGGTTGCGGTGGAATGTCTTTAGGATTCCAAAATGCCGGATTTAACATTGTCGGGGCATACGAGTTATGGGAAGCCGCCGCAAAATGCTACGAAAACAATTTCAATCATCCATTGTTCAGAGAAGACCTTTCTGCAGTAGACAATGCGGTAACATCCATAAAAAAACTCGCCCCAGATATCATAATCGGCGGTCCCCCCTGCCAAGACTTTTCGCACGCAGGCAAAAGAATCGAAGGTGGCAGAGCAAGTCTGACTGAAGCTTACGCAGATATTGTCAAAAACATTGCTCCTACATATTTCATTATGGAAAATGTCGATAGAGCGCAAAAAAGTAACGCTTATACAAAAGCACGAGAAATTTTCAAATCTGCAGGATATGGTCTTACCGAAATTGTATTAGACGCATCCAAATGCGGTATTCCACAAAAAAGAAAACGCTTTTTTTGCATCGGTGCTATGAACCAGCCTGATGGATTTCTCTCCAGCATGCTATTAGAAAGAATATCAAATCACGAAACAACATTACGTGACTATTTCGGAGATGGGCTTGATTTTGAATACTATTATCGTCATCCTCGCAACTACAGTAGACGAGCCATCTTTTCTATAGACGAGCCTGCACCTACTATGCGAGGTGTAAATCGCCCCGTACCGAAAGGCTATCCAGGCAACCCTAACGATGCCTGCCCGTTAAACGATTCCATACGCGCACTTACCACAATAGAACGCTCTTTGATTCAAACTTTTCCTCCCGAATACAAGTGGTTAGGAAACAAAACAGACATGGAGCAGATGATAGGCAATGCAGTTCCGGTTAAACTTGCCGAATTTGTTGCAACCATATTAAAGCAATTCATTAATAATCACGAGGCACAAGTTTATGTTGACAATGACAAACTTATTGCTTGGCTTATAAATACGCATAGTTATACCGAAAGGTCTGCTAAGGATGTAATATCACGTATTCGTAGAGCAAATTCAATTGTTCAAATAAGTGATGCTCCCGATACATTCTATATGTATCAATTAGAAAGTTCTCCTCAGTTCAAATCAATTTCTTCCTCTGTGCGCTCCCAAATGAAGAAAGCGGTTTCTCTGCTTATTGACTACCGGACTGTAGCGCAATAAATCCATATTTATAAAGATAATCCCGCCTTAGAACCCATGTGTTATTGGGTCTAAAGCGGGATACATTTTTATATATTAAGTATTTCCTTCACTACACTTGCGAATAACGGAGCATCTATAATCTCTTGCTTAGTAATCGTTTTTCATGGGTGCAATTACTTAAATTCAATCTGTTTTAGTGCTATTGGAATACTGGTATCTATAAATCAACCCCGGCAAGCCACTAATTCTCACATTTAAAAAATCAGTGATCCTTGGATTCAACGCAACCTGAAGGCATTGTTTCGCCAACAATACCGCTTGCAACTTTACATTTTACACATTTTACAGCAAAATTCCCACTTTCTCTTATATATATATTAAAAAATACACCCTTATATATGAATTATTTTAATTTTAATTTTCAATAAAATGCATTTTTTAATGTCAAAGTGTCAAACACGGCATAGAAGATACTGTATCAATGCGTTTGATATGTTTCGGTGGCAGTTTGGAGCAATATCGGATATTTGTACTTGACTTTTCTCCTCTTTAGAGTGATATATGTAGTACCGAAAACTAAGGAGGAAAAAATTATGGTAAACATCGGTAGATTGGCACTCGGAATATTGCGAGAAAAGTACACGGCAGGAACTAGGGTAGAACTTGTGCACATGAGCGACTCTTACAATACTGCACTTGTACCGGGAGCGAAAGGAACTGTAGTTGCAGTTGACGATATTGGTACCATCCATGTGCGATGGGACTGCGGTTCTTCGCTTGGTATCGTCTACGGCGAGGATGTGTGCAGTAAGATAGAATAATAGTTTCGTTGCATTATAAAAATCCATATAATCGAAAGCTTCGCATGCTTTATGCATGTGAGGCTTTATTTTTTTGCCATTTTCGTCAAAATAGTGCTTTTCGTACCCATGGGGAGATGAGTAACTAAAAATTTTTGAAAAATTTTCATTTTAGGGGGTTAATTTTTTCCATTTTCGTGGCTACAAGTGAGGGGGATTAACCAAAAATTAAAAAATTTTTAAATTTTTTCTCAAATGGGCTTAAATTTCGCCATTTTCGTGGCTTTACTATGAGGGCACTTTTAGCCAAAAAAGAAAAATTTGAAAAAATTTCACTCAAAGAGGGTTTATTTTTGCCTTTTCCGTGGCTATATAGTGAGGACTAAAAAATCAAATGAAAGGAGTGATGCCATATGTGCAATTAAAAAGACAACCAATTCGACATCAATTTTTCAAAAAGGAAGGAGGGACATTATGACAGTACGGATTTTCTCGCATAAGCGTGACAGTAGTGACAGTTTGGTGACAGTTTGGTGACAGTTCCAAACCACAACTGTCACTACGAAAACCCTTGTGGGGACTGGCTTTTTTGAGGTTCAGTGACAGAAGTGACAGTTTTTATAACTTCTATGGAGATTTTAGAAAACTTTATATGTGTAAAGAAAGAGATATAAAGATTATATAAAACTAAAATGAAATTCAAAAAACTGTCACTTCTGTCACAAAAACGTGCGAAGCCTTGATGTATATAGCTTTTTTGCAGTGACAGTACACTGTGATTACTGTCACCGAACTGTCACAACAATCACTGTTAGCCCTAGGCCCCTATATATCTCTGTTGCTAAATATACGGAAAACGGCTGGGGAAACGTACGCACAAATTCGCATAAGTTTCAGAGGGAATAGGCAAAAGTTTTAGGCGGAGGGCGGGGTAAAATCTCCAGCCTCTTATCCATGCATAACAGTTGGCGTAACAAACGCATAAAAACCAATATTCAAACGGGGTATTAACCCCTAAAGTAAAGGAGAAATTTTATGAATAACAGAAACATTAACGATTATCTTGAAAGACTCGGCATTATGAAGGACGAGGCACTTGGTATCAAGCGTGACATCACTGTCAAGGAACGTAAAGCTGCCGAAGAATACGCTACGGCTTTCTGGGAAACGATGCATACCGGTATGCCGCATAATGCACTTAAGCTTGGCAGTGACGGCAGCGGTGGATATCTTGTGCCTGATACTTATGAAAAAAGTCTTGCAAAGGCACTTTCGAAGAAGAATATCCTCCGCAAAATTTCAACAACTATACCTACCACACACAAGCTTATAATTCCTATCTCTATGGGTAGAGAGAATGCCACCTGGATAACCGAGAACGAACCGTACAAATTCAGCGATTCGGAGTTCGGCAAGGTGGAAATTGATGCATACAAATTGTGCACTTCAATCAAAGTTTCGGATGAAATGCTCGAGGATGGCGGAGTGAATCTTGAAAAATATATCGAGGACATATTCGCAGAGCGAATCGGTGATGCCGAAGAGGATGCTTTCGTACACGGTGACGGCAATGGCAAACCGCTCGGTCTTATTTATCAGGCACCCGTGGGTGTTATAACTGCGGAGAAGGGTAAAATCACCGCAGATGACCTTGTTGACTTGGAGTATTCCGTGTCAGCGGGTCATCGCAAACATGGAGTGTGGGTAATGTCCACCGATGCATATTCCAGAGTATCACAGATTGTGCACCATCGAGGAGATGGCATTTGGAGCAAAGGGCTTGACAAAGAAGATCCTATGAAATTGCTCGGACATCCCGTCTACATATGCAATGCCATGGACGATGTCGCTCCCGGTACTATCCCCGTTATGTTCGGCGACTTCCGCTACTTTATAATCGGTGACCGTGGCAAGCGTGTAATCAAACGTCTTGTTGAACGCTATGCCGAGCGAGGACAGGTGGCATTTATCACCAGCCAGAGAGTGGATGCAAAACTCCTTCTTCCAAAGGCGATCAAGCTCCTCAAAGTCAAAGGCGACGAAGAATAATGTTACTGTGGGAGGGCGGCTCTCGGGTCGCTCTCTCAAAAACAAAGGAGAACATATGAAACTACAACAAAAAATCGCAATCAACAATATGAGGCTTGAGGGATACAGTTCCGCAAGTATCGCAACCAAGCTCGGTTTGCCAGCCGGGACCGTGCGTTCGTACATACATCGAAATGCAAAAAATCCCGATGCTAAACTGTGCAAGCAATGCGGGAAGGTAATAACTTTCATCCCCAAAGGCAGAGAGAAAACGTTTTGCTCGGACTCTTGCCGAATGCTCTGGTGGAACAGTCATCAGGAAACCGTGAACCGCAAGGCTTACTATGATCTCAAGTGTAACTACTGTGGAAAGGAGTTTGAAAGCTATGGTAACAGAAACCGCAAGTACTGCTGCCGTGCCTGCTATCTTGCGTCAAGACAAGCAGGATAAGTATTCGCCGTGCAATATGATGCTTTACCGCACATCGCTTGCTATTTTGAAAATCCTATGGGATAACGGCACGTTTACCGAGAGTGAGTATAAGAAAATGCGAAAAATACTTACCAAAAAGTACGGCTTATCTTCGTGCAGTATATTTGCCGAAATCGCTTGATATATCCTCGGTTTAGAGCGAATATGTAATGACCTTATATGATACAAAGGAGAAAGAGATGGAGCGAAAAATCACACAAGTGCAGTTTGCACCGACAGCACCAAAGCGAAAACGAGTTGCCGCCTACGCAAGAGTATCTTCGGGCAAGGAT
>JAFTXX010000021.1 GCA_017461475.1 Clostridia bacterium | reverse complement strand
CAGAGTAAAAGAGAATGAGTCTCTTGACAGCGCTCTTCGCCGCTTTAAACGCCAGTGCGCGAGATCCGGTGTGCTCACCGAGCTCCGCAAGAGAGAGCATTATGAGAAGCCCAGCGTAAAGCGTAAGAAGAAGTCTGAGGCTGCGCGCAAGCGTAAGTACAAGTAATTAAAAAACAGGGAAGCATGTGCTTCCCTGATTTTTTTTGAAAAATATATAGACTTTTGGTTTTAAATATGATATAATTCCACTTGATATGCAGTTATACGCAAATTTGTGACATAGGAGGACAAATCAAACATGGGTGACGGCAGCTCTGCTGACGGGAACTTGCAAGGAAACAATTATTTTTTCTTGCGATTTGAGTGTTTACTTAAACCGCAGTTGTTGTATTTCCTTCGAGCCTGTCTTAAAAGTTGATCGTCGTTTTTTATTTATAAATATAAACGACATCAATTAAGGATAATTTCGGAGGATTAAATTTTGAATATTTTTTGGCAACTTGTGTTGCAATTCGTTTTAATAGGGCTTAATGCGTTTTTTGCCTGCGCGGAAATAGCTGTGCTTTCAGTAAATGATGCACGTCTTGCTCAGCTTATTGAACAGGGAGATAAGAAAGCAATCAGACTTTCAAAACTTATAAATGACTCGTCTCGCTTCTTGGCAACTATTCAAGTAGCTATTACGCTTTCGGGGTTCTTCGGAAGCGCGCTTGCAGCTGATAATTTTGCAGGAGTGCTTGCTGACCTTTTATATGTTGAAGGAAGCGTAATTTCCTATGATGCGTTGCATACAATCGGTGTAGTTGTTGTAACGCTTGTGCTTTCCTATTTTACATTGGTTCTCGGCGAACTTGTGCCTAAGCGTCTCGCAATGAAGAATTCGGAAAAGCTTGCGCTTGGCATGTCAGGTATTATCAGTACACTTACCACTTTGTTCAGACCTATTGTGGCTCTGCTTTCCGCATCGACAAACGGTGTTTTGCGTCTGCTTGGAATTGACCCAAATGCAGAAGAAGAGACTGTTTATGAAAATGATATCAAAGACCTCGTCGACCAAGGAAGCCGTAAGGGCGAGATTGACAGTGATGAGCGCGAGATTATACATAATCTTTTTGAATTTGACGACATTTCGGTGGGAGAACTTGCTACACACCGTACCGAGCTCGCCATTCTCTATCTTGAAGATGATATGGATAAATGGCATGATACTATTGTGAATAATCGTTTTTCGCATTATCCGATTTGCGGTGAAACCGCCGATGAAGTTGTAGGAGTGCTTACGACCAAAGATTATTTTGCTTTGGATGACAGAAGCAGAGAGTCGGTTATGGAAAAAGCAGTACGCCCCGCGTATTTTGTTCCCGAAGGCGTGCGTGCGGATGTGCTTTTCAAGCACATGAAAAAATCTAAGAACCATTTTGCAGTAGTTATGGATGAATACGGCGGCGTTTCGGGCATCGCGACAATGACAGACCTGCTTGAACAGATTGTCGGCGACTTTGATGACGAGGCTGAGGAGACGGTTCCTGATATTGTCTTGGTATGTGAAAATACATATGACATACAAGGATTGACATCTTTAGACTCCGTTGCAGAAAAACTTGGCTTGGAGTTACCCGTTGACGAATATGATACTTTCGGCGGCTATGTTATGGGACTTTGCGGTACTGTTCCCGATGATGGCAAAACCGAAATTCCGGCGACTGAGGATTTAGTTTTTGAAAGTTGTATCGTTGAAAATCATCGTGTAATAAGTGCACGCGTGACAAAAATAATAAAAGAGCAGGAATTTTCAGAAGAATAACATAAAAGGCACGTAAAACGTGCCTTTTATTATTTTAGTCCCTGCACAGCAAGTTCTTGTCCCTGTGCTATGAATCTCTCGTCGGTAGAGTTTTCAAACATCATTGTCTTTTGCACAAAGAATGGCATAAGACCTTCCCATAAATCTTTGTCATCACCCATAAATCCTAATGATTTTGCATCGCCGCTTTTGAATTTTTCAGCAACCTTTGCAATTTCAGGGTAATGCGTAAAGAGTGTTACATAATCTTCGTCAATTCTTGTAGAGAAATGTTCGTCGTAATAGCGGCGGCGAATTGAACGTTCAAAGTATGTAAGTGCGGCAGTTGAAACCTCAAGAATAACCTGTTCTACATTCTGAGTTTCACTTTTTCCGAAACGCTTGTAGACCATAAAATCCTGGTGGTTGTAGAAGGCGTATGCCCAACCTATATTATCACCTTGCTTAACAGTTTCAACGTAAAGACGGTAAACCATGATTATCTCCTTTTTATAGCATATAAATTTATATCCCACGCAGGTATATATTCAAATCTGCGTAAATATAGCGAATAATCGGGGAAAAGTTTATTTACAAGCAACGGCAATGCAAACAGGTCTTCGCTTCTGTGATACAGCGAGACAAGTAAGTCGGGTGAAGAAGCATTTATGGTTTGAACAGATCCGAGCAAAGCCTCTTTTTCCGCGCCTTCGACATCGTATTTGATGTAATCTGCATTTGTCGCTCCGATGCTGTCAATCGTATTAAGTGGTACAGGCTCGGATTTTTTAAAATTTTGTGTGCCGATAGCCGAATTTCTGTTACCGCCTATTGCAAATTCCGTAACGATTTTTTCGTTCCACGCACCGAAATGCAACGGAACAACCTTTGCAGAAGTTTCACTTTCGGCGTAAGACGTAAGTTTTTTATAATTTTTTCTGTCGGGCTCTATAGCATAAACAGTGGCAGCATTTTTGCAGTCCGAAATAAACTTTCTTGCTGTGTCGCCGTTGTAAGCTCCTGCGTCGATAAAAGTTTCGTATCGCTCAAAATAGAGCAGTTCTTTCTCGCAATCCTTGTTACTCGCCGCACGTCGCAAGTGTGAAATATCGCCCGTAATCTTATATCTGATTATGTCTGCATATATCTGTTTTGAATCTTCATCGCAAAGCAGATTAAATGCTTTTACAAAATCGCAGTAATGCTCTTTGTAAAAGTCAAGCGTAAAAAGTGTTTCGCCGCTGACGGGCACGTCGGGCGCATAAAGCTCGTGGTTATCGGCGATTGTATAAATGTTTTTCAAAACATCAGGTAGGGAAGAACCGAAAGATACGACTACTATAAAATCGTCATATTTTTCTTTTACTGCGGAGAAAGAAATTACGGTTTTACCGTGGAATACTTGTCCGCGTACAAATCCGTCGCTTGCAAAAAAATCGGCGACTTCAATGCCGTATGAGTTGAATACATTGATTATCTTGTCAGCACCGTTGCCCATGCCGTACATGACGATAGGTTTCTCCACAGAGGCAAGATAATGCCATAAATCGCTTTTAAACTCCGAGTAATGCGGAAGTGTTGCCATAACTTTCTCATGCCTCCTTGATTTTTTTATTTCCGTGTGCTAAACTTAACTTATCAAAAGAAAGGAACTTTTTAATATGGATTGCTTGTTTTGTAAAATCGTAAACGGTGATATCCCGTCAAATAAGGTATATGAAGATGAGAACGTGTACGCGTTTCATGATATAAACCCTCAGGCACCTGTGCATGTGGTCGTCATTCCCAAGCAGCACATCGCAGCATGTGCCGATGATATATGTGAGGACAACAGCGCGGTTATCGCAAAACTGTTTGAAGCACTGCCTAAAGTTGCTAAAGCTGCAGGACTTACAAACGGATACCGCATTGTAAACAACTGCGGAGATGACGCTTGCCAGTCGGTAAAACATATACATTTCCATGTGCTTGGCGGAAAGAAACTTTCCGAAACCATGGCATAGAAAAGTTTCGGTCACGGATTACCGTGACCGATTTTTTTTTATTTTACAAATTCGTTGTAAATTGAGCGGAGCGCATTTTCATAGTCGTGTTCGTCAACGCCGATAATGATATTAAGTTCGCTCGAACCTTGGTCAACGATTCTGATATTGATGTTAGCCGCGGTAAGCGCTTTGAATACGCGAGCCGCCGTACCTTTTGAACGAACCATGCCGCGTCCTACGATTGCGATGAGCGCAAGACCGTCTTCGATGGAAACAGAGTCGGGAGTGGTCTTGAGACAGATCTCGCGAACGATTTTATCACGGTTTCTGTCAATGTAAGAAGAGTTTACAACAACGCTCATGGTATCAATACCCGAGGGAAGATGCTCAAACGGTACGCCGTTGTCTTCAAGAACAGAAAGAACCTTTCTGCCGAACCCGATTTCTGCATTCATCATGTCTTTTTCAATGTTGATAACAGAAAGTCCCTTCTTACCTGCAACGCCGGTTATAACATTGTCGGAAGAATAATCGGAAGTAGTGGAAACTATCATTGTTCCGGGGTCGGTAGGAATGTTGGTGTTCTTGATGTTGATCGGTATTCCCGCAAAGCGAACAGGGAAAATTGCATCCTCGTGAAGAACGGTAGCGCCCATGTAAGAAAGCTCGCGAAGTTCACGGTATGTAATAGTCTCGATTGCTTTAGGATTTTCAACGATTCTGGGGTCAGCCATAAGGAATCCGGAAACGTCCGTCCAGTTTTCGTAAATATCAGCGTTTACTGCACGTGCGACAATAGAGCCGGTAATGTCGGAACCGCCGCGCGAGAAAGTCTTGATGGTTCCGTTAGGCATAGAGCCGTAGAAACCGGGAATAACCGCCTGCTTGTGATTGCGCAGGATAGAGGAGAGCATTACATTGGTGTGCTCTGCGTCGTAGCTGCCGTTTTCCTGGAAGAATATTACGCTTGCTGCGTCGATAAAGTCGAAGCCGAGATAGTTTGCAAGAATAATACCGTTAAGATATTCACCGCGGCTTGCCGCATAGTCTCTACCGGGGCGATGCTTAAACGCGCTCTTGATGTGCTCAAATTCTTTTGACATGTCGAGAGTGAGGCCGAGACCTGCGATAATAGACTCATAGCGGTCAATAATTTTCGCAAAGTCATCGTCAAAGTCTTCGTTATTCATTGCTTTTTCAAAGCACGCATAAAGCATATCGGTAACTTTTGTGTCTTCCTTAAAACGCTTGCCGGGGGCGGAAGGTACTACATAGCGGCGCGCAGGGTCTTCGTGGATAATATCCGCAACCTTTTTGAATTGTTCTGCGTCTGCTAAAGATGAGCCGCCGAATTTGATAACTTTTACTTGCATTTTGTTCTCCTTGCTGGGACAATTGTGATTGTTATTTTACAAAATATACTAATATATTATATGCTTGCAAAGCCCGTCTGTCAAGCAAAAATCACGAGTTTTCGAGATATTTTTCGGCTTGCAGCGTAAACAGTGTATAGTATGCGCCATGTTTTTCCATAAGTTCTTTATGGGTGCCGCTTTCAAGCATTTGTCCATTTTGCATAACGATTATTTCGTCAGCGGCAACCGCACTCGAAAGTCTGTGTGAAACAAACAGTGTAGTTTTTCCCGAACGCAGTTCGTCAAACTGCTTAAATATTTCCGCTTCCGACATTGGGTCTAGAGATGCTGTAGGCTCATCAAGGATCAATATTTCGGCATCTTTGTAGAATGCACGCGCTACTGATACCTTCTGCCATTGACCTATTGAAAGGTCAGTTGCGTCTTTGTCAAAGAAACGGATAAGCGGTGTGTCGTATCCGCGTGGGAGCGTGGAAAGAAACTTGTTAATACCGCTTTGCTCTACGGCATAATTGAATCGCTCTTCGTCAAACGGACGGTTTATATCTCCGAAAGTTACATTCTCTTTTGCCGTTACTGCGTATTTTGAAAAATCCTGAAAGACTATGCCGTACATTGCGTATAATTCTTTTACGTCATAGTTTTTGATGTTTATACCGTCGAGAAGTATTACACCGCTTGTTGGGTCATAAAGGCGCGTCATCAATTTGATAAGAGTGGTTTTTCCCGCACCGTTAAGTCCCACCAGGGCGTATGATTTTCCGCCTTTCAATGTAAGGTTAAGATTTTTGATTACAAGCTTTTCGGTTCCGGGATATGCGAAAGATACGTCGCGAAATTCAATGGTGTGCTTGGTTCCTTTTTTGGGGGTAGCGGCAGGTGTAACCGCGGGGATGATTTCGGACTTTACCTGCATAAACTCAATCATGTTGTCTATAAACAATGTTCCTTCGTATATTTTTGATGAGTTCGAAACAATAGCGGCAACTCCCGAAAGAACAGAAGTCAACGCAGTTGAATAAAGCGAGTAGTCGCCCACGAGCAAGCCGTCAAAGCATACTTTGTAGGCAACAAATAAAAGAAAAAGACAGTTGAATGAGATGGACAGAAAATACACAACTACATGCAAAACACTTTCGCGTACATAAATTCTCTTCAGTCCGCTGAAGTATTCGCCAAACAGTCGCTTGTATCGCTCGATAAATGTTTCATGAAGATTGAGAAGTTTAATTTCTTTTGCAAAACTACGGTCAGTCAACACATGGGAGCAATAGTTCATGCGCCTGCGTTCGGTCGTGTGGTCCTTGATATATTTGTAAGTGATTTTTCTGTAAGTAAAATTAATTATAGCAGACGGAACTGACAGCAGCAAAAGCACTAAAGGAATTAGCGGATTCAAAGCACCTAAAGTTATTATAAAACTTATCGTGCTGATAATGCTACTAAAAAGAGAAAGCGTTGCATTTAGAATAGTGATGGGACGGCTTGAGGCCTCTCGGTTCGCATTTTCAAGCTTTTCATAAAATTCAGGGCGGTCAAAATCAGCGAGATCAATCTCTTGTGTTTTCTTTGCGATTTTGACATGAATGTGATTGGCAACCAATTCACCTGCGAGCGATGTCATGGTGCTTTTAAATTGGGTTGCGGTTCTTGAAAGAATCAAATAAGCAAATTGCAGGCACAAAAGCCAAAGTACATCTTTAAGCGCGTCCCACGATTTTGCGCCCAATACCTCAACGAGTTCATTGATAAGCTTACTGGCTATGTATGCATTTAAAAGCGGAAGAACGCCGTCAAGTATGCTGATAAGCACCATTCCAAACAACAGAAATTTGCTTGTTTCATATACAAGTTTCAGTATGTACAGTAAATGTTCGGTGGTACTTTTAAATTTTGACAACAGAGAAACATTATTCTTGTTTTTGTTTGCCATGCTTCTACCTATCCTTAAATATAATATTGTTATTCTAACATATATTTAGCTTTTTTTCAATATAAATATATATTGCTCCTTGAAAAAAAGTCACAGATAAGTTAAAATAATCATAAATCATCGGAGGTGTTTTATGAATTCTATTTTTTCTTCGGCAGATATTTTGCTGCCTGATTTTATAAGTGACAGTAAAAAAGCAGCAAAGTGGGCAGTTGTTGCATGCGATCAGTTTACAAGTGAGCCCGAATATTGGAAGAATGCTTATGATTTTGTTTCGGATGATCCAAGCACGCTTAATATGATTTTGCCCGAAGCTTTCCTGGGTTCTGATTCTGCTGATAAATTACCCGAAATAGCACGCCATATGACAGAGTATCAAAACAGCATTTTGCAAGAGCATGCTAACGCTTTGATTTATGTTCGGCGCATGCAGTCTAACGGAAAAACCAGGTGCGGTATCGTTGGTAAAATTGATTTGGAGGAGTACGACTATTCAGTAGGCTCGGTATCGTCGGTTCGTGCTACCGAGGGGACGGTTCTTGAAAGAATTCCGCCTCGTGTTGCCGTTCGGCGTGCCGCAACCCTTGAAATGCCGCATGTAATGCTTTTGGTCGATGATGCCGACAAAAAGGTTATTGAGCCACTTGAGATTTTGACATCCGAGATGTGCAAACTGTATGATTTTGACTTGATGCTTGGCGGTGGAAAAATAACGGGATATAAATTAACCCCTGAACAAACCAAAGACGTTCTTGATAAGCTTTCAAATATGTTTTACAAAAACACTTCGTCTATCAAATTTGCCGTTGGTGACGGCAACCATTCTCTCGCAAGCGCTAAAGCGAGATACGAGGAGATAAAGTCTGAAATCGGCGCAGAGAAAGCTAAAAAACATCCTCTAAGATATGCACTGTGCGAGGTTGTAAATCTTCATGACAATGCGCTTGAATTTGAGCCTATATATCGTCTGGTTAAAACCAAAAATGCAGACGCACTTGTATCTGCGCTCGAAACTTACTGCAAGCAATGCGAAGACGGTCCGCAGAGTGTGAAATGTATAATCGGAAACGAAGAGCGTGTAATTTCTCTCGGTAAAGGAACACATTCGCTCACTGTTGGTACTTTGCAGAAGTTTTTGGATGAATACAAAGCTTCAAACAGCGACATAGAAATAGATTACATCCATGGACTTGATTCAATATACAAGCTTGCACAAAATGAGAATTCAGTCGGATTTGTTTTTGACGGAATGAAAAAGGAGGAGCTTTTCACTTCTGTCGAAAATGATGGCGCGCTCCCGAGAAAAACATTTTCCATGGGTGAAGCTACCGATAAGCGTTATTACATAGAGTGCCGTAAAATTTCACAATAAAACAAAACAAGACCAAAACCGAACGAGAGTTTTTTCGTTCGGTTTTTCTTTTTAATAAATCCTAAAATAATCGCTCAAAAGGCGACAGCCTTTTAAATTTTAATGTTATAAAATTATGCCGTAAGGAGGGCGAAATGATTAGGGTAATTTACGGGGACGTGCTTTTGCTGATAGATTTTTGCATGAATTTTTTCGTACTTTATACTGCTAGTGTGATTTTGCGCAGACGCATTAAAGTGGTATGTATAGCATTTGCGGCGCTTGTGGGCGGAATATATAGCGTTGTAAAAATTTTTGTCAGCGGAAACAATATTATTGATTGTATAATCAGTTTTTGTGTAGGCTTGCTGATTTGCTATATATGCTTCGGCGGATATCGATTTTTAAAAACAGCTGCGATATTTTACAGTGTGGCGGCACTTGTCGGCGGACTTATGTATGCGATTTATTATTTGCTCGGAAGCTATCATACGGACATTTACGGGTATGCGTTTGAATATGCGTATTCTCATATGCCGATATGGTTGTTTGTTGTTCTTGCTGCAATCAGCATGATGATATCATGGTCATTTGCGTATTTCGGCAGAGAATCGTCAGAAAATAGCGAAGAAGATGTGATAATAGAGTATCGCGGCAAGAGCGAAACGGTTAAGCTGTTGCTTGATTCCGGTAATTTGGCGAAAGAACCAATCAGCGGAAAAAATGTGGTATTCATTTCAAAATGTAAAGCTAAAACCTTATTGGGTATGGAATTATATTCAGCGATAGTTGGCAAAGATATGGAAAAACTGCTTAGAAACAAATTCAGATTGATTACGGTCTCGATGGTTGACGGAAGGAACAATACCTATTACGGTTTTTTGCCGAGCGGCATGTATATAATGAGAGGAAAAAGAAAGATCGATATTGAAGCATATATTGCCGTGAGTACAACCGAGCTGCAGTTTTGCGGCTGTGACGGCATTGCACATCCGGCGTTAATGATATAAGGGGGAACGGATGAAACGTTTTTTAAAAAGTATATGGGATTATATTTTGAAAATCAAGCAAAAAATAATTTCTTCGTACGATACTATTGCATATGTCAACGGAGCCGATACGCTTCCGCCTCCGCTGAGTGCTGCCGAGGAGACAGAGGCGGTGGAGAAACTAAACGATGACGCTGACGCGCGGAATGTTTTGATTGAGCATAATCTTAGATTGGTAGTATACATAGCAAAAAAATTCGAGAGCACCGGCATTGGAATAGAGGACCTGGTGTCTATAGGCACAATAGGACTTATCAAGGCTATCAATACTTTCAAACCGGACAAGAACAACAAACTTGCTACATACGCGTCAAGGTGCATTGAAAATGAAATATTGATGTATATGAGAAAAAACAATGCAAAACGGTGCGAAATTTCAATAGACGAGCCGCTTAATGTGGATTGGGACGGAAATGAGCTTTTGCTTTCCGATGTGCTGGGAAGCGACGAGGACATGGTTTACAGAAACCTTGAAAGTGAGGAAGAGAAAAAACTGATACGCGAAGCGGTAAAAGGATTAACACCGCGGGAAAAGGTTATTGTAGAATTGAGATTCGGGCTTTCGGGCGGGAAAGAAAAGACGCAAAAGGAAGTTGCGGATATGCTTGGAATATCTCAATCATATATTTCGCGATTGGAAAAGAGGATTATTGCACGGCTGAAGGACGATGTTGAGACAAAAATTTAGTAGAATTTAAAAAAAATAAAAAAAATGAAAAAAACTCTTGCATTTTGAAAAGATATGTGGTAGTATTAGGTGTATTGTGATTTCGAATGTAAAGAGGTGCTAAAAATGAAACAGGGTATCCATCCGGAATATAATGTTGTTACCGTAAAGTGTGCATGCGGCGCAGAATATACCACTCGTTCTACCAAGGATGATGTTAAGGTTGAAATTTGCTCTAAGTGCCATCCTTTCTTCACGGGCAAGCAGAAGTTCGTAGATGCCGGCGGACGCGTTGACAAGTTCAAGAAGCGTCTTAGCATGGTTAAGTAATTTTCGGAAGTTTGCTTTGAAATGGGTAAGTGAACGCTTTGCGCTCATTTACCCTTTTTATTTTCAGTGAGGCTGTTATGGAAGATAATGTAATTACAGAGGCTATACTTGTTGGAGTTGCCAAAAAAGGTTCCGATAGCGGTGAGTGCGAAAAAAGCCTTGCGGAGCTCGAGAGACTTCTCGATACCGCTGGCGGAAAAACTTTCGCTAAAATGATTCAATCCAAGGAGAGCGAAAATCCCAAAACCTGTATAGGCAGCGGAAAGCTTGAAGAACTTCGCGATCTTTGCAAGAGCAACGATATTTCACTTGTGGTTTTTGATACCGAGCTTTCTCCTGCGCAAATCAGAAATATAGAAGATGTTTTAGAGACTGCCGAAGTTATTGACAGAAGTATGTTGATACTTGACATCTTCGCATTACATGCAACGAGCGCGGAAGGTAAACTTCAGGTAGAACTTGCGCAGCTTAAATACACAGCGCCGAGACTTGTGGGAAAAGGCAAGCAGCTTTCAAGGCAAGAGGGGCGTATAGGCGCTCGCGGTCCGGGTGAATCCAAGCTTGAGACCGACCGCCGCCATTTGGCACGCCGTGCTGCGGCACTTGAGGCTGCTATAGAAGACATCGAGCGTACACGCGCCACAATGCGTGCAGCAAGAGAGAGAAGCGGACTTAAAAAGATAGCAATTGTCGGATATACAAATGCAGGTAAATCTACCTTGCTTAATCGTCTTACCGACGCGGGTGTGCTTGCAGAGAACAAACTGTTTGCAACGCTTGACTCCACAACGCGAAAGCTCACACTCCCTGAGGGCACTGAAGTGCTTATTTCCGATACCGTCGGATTTATTCGCAAATTGCCGCATCATTTGATAAAAGCATTCCGTTCCACTCTCGATGAGCTTAAATACGCCGATATCCTCTTGGTATTAGCAGATGCATCGGACGATGAATGTGCGGAACAGTTGAAAGTTACCACCGACCTTATACAGCAGCTTGGCGCAGGTGATAAACCTGTGTTATATGCGTTCAACAAATCCGATATGGCGCAGGACGGTATGATGTTTGTCGGAGAGACTCCGCGCAATGCGGTGTTTATTTCCGCGCTTACGGGTATGGGGATAGATAATTTTTTGTCTATGCTTGAAGACCTTGCGCGCGCAGGTACACGCAGATGTGTTTTGCATATACCGATGTCAGAGCAGGGAGTTTTAGCTCAGCTGTATAAACTTGCGACGGTCGAGAATGTTAATTATTGCGACGAATATATGGAAGTAACTGCGGTGCTTGACACAAGAGCGCAGGGGACTTTTAAAAAATATATAGTTTGAGGTTGTTATGAGCAGCGAGTATTCTTCCGAAAAACTTTATACTACGCTTTTGGGCGAGGGAACAGACACATATGAAGAAAAGCGCTCGGAATTTATCGGCGTGGCTACGCACATAGATACCGAGACTGACGCACTGACGCTGATAAAAAGGATAAAATCCGAGCATTATGACGCTCGCCATAATGTGTACGCATATGTTTGTTCGTCGGGCAATGTTCAGCGTTACAGTGACGATGGCGAACCGCAGGGAACTGCTGGAATTCCTGTGCTTGACGTTATACGCAAATCGGGACTTGAAGATGTTTGCGTTGTTGTAACGCGTTATTTCGGCGGCACTTTGCTCGGCGCCGGAGGACTTGTACGCGCTTATACTGCTGCTGCCAAAATGGCTATTGATAAGGCCGGAATAGTAACATACGAAAACTTTTCTGAATTTCGCATGGAACTCAGCTATTCCGATTATCAAAAAATCCTGGCAAAACTTCCGAATTTTAATGCAAAAATCGATAATACCGATTTCGGAGAGACTGTAACGCTTGACGTTGCACTTCGCTCTGCAAACGAAGAAAAGTTTCTTAGCTTTGTCAAAGAACTGTTTTATGACAAGATTCAGCCGATTTTTCTCGGTAAAAGATTTGATAAAGAATAAATTTATTATTTTTTTGCGCACAAAAGAGGATTTTTTCTTTTTTGTGCGTATATTAATTTAGGAAACTAAAAAAGGAGTGGTAAATTTGTCTGAAAGAATAGCTGATATTTTTCTTGAGCGCGAGGAGATGACGCTTTCTCCGTATGCGTTTTTGACAAAGAACACAAAAGGACGTGAACATCCTTATATTCCGTGTGAAAACCGCACTGAGTTTCAGCGTGACCGAGACAGAATTATACACTCAAAATCATTTCGCCGTCTAATGCATAAGACACAGGTGTTTTTGTTTCCTGCCGACGAGCATTACCGCACGAGAATGACACATACCCTTGAGGTAACTCAGGTCGCGCGTATTATTGCGAGAGCACTGTGTTTAAATGAAGATTTGACCGAAGCTGCGGCAATGGGACACGACCTTGGGCACACTCCGTTTGGACATGCGGGCGAGGCGGCTATGCAGCGGTGCTATTCGCCCGAGTTCACACATTACCGTCAAGGAATACGCGTTGTTGAAAAACTTGAAAATGACGGTGCGGGATTGAACCTTACATATGAAGTGCGCGACGGGATTTTGCATCATACCGGCGATGCTTTGGCATGCACTTTAGAAGGTGTTATCGTTAAATTCGCCGACAGAATAGCGTACATTAACCATGATATAGACGACGCGATTCGCGCAGGGATTCTTAAAATCGATGATATTCCCAAAGAACTTACTGATGTTCTCGGCAAGGGGCACAGCGAGCGTATTAACAAAATGGTAACATCCGTTATTACCGCAAGTGCCAACAAACCCGAGATTAAATTTACGGATGAAGTCGGAGAGGCAACAATGAAACTCAGGAAGTTCCTCTTTGAGAATGTCTATACAAATCCTATCGCAAAATCCGAAGATAACAAAGCGCAAGAGCTTTTGGTACGATTGTTTGAATACTATGTAAAAAATCCCGACAAAATGCCGGAGCTGTATTACAGAAATACAAAAGAAGAGCCTGTCGAGCGTTGCGTCTGTGACTATATAGCCAGTATGACTGACAGATATGCCATCAACAGATATTCCGAGCTGTTTGTTCCGCAAGTTTGGAGAGGAAAACAGTTATGATAGATAATCAGATTATCGAAGAAATAAAATCGAGAAACGATATCGTCGATGTGATTTCCTCGTATGTCGGATTGAAACGCGCAGGCTCAAATATGCAGGGGCTTTGTCCCTTTCACTCGGAAAAAACACCTTCTTTCACGGTTTTCACTGCAACTCAAGGCTATTATTGCTTCGGATGCGGTGCCGGCGGTGATGTAATCAACTTTGTTCGCCAGATTGAAAACTTGGAATATATTCCCGCACTTGAGTTTTTAGCAAAGCGCGCAGGAATTACACTCCCTGATAACATGAGAAAAACCGAAGGCGGCTTTGACCGAAACCGTTTTCTAAACATGAACCGTGACGCCGCCAGGTTTTTCCGTGAATGCCTGTTTGATGAAAACATAGGCAGAGAAGCGATGGCTTATTTACGGCGGCGCGAGCTTTCCGTGGCGACTATCAAGCGCTTCGGAATCGGATATTCTCCGGATGGTTTTTCCGCGCTTACAAAGCATATGACAAACCTCGGATACACCGAGGAAGAACTTATTGCAGGCTTCCTTTGCGGAAGGAGCCGAAAAACCGGTACACTTTTCGACTATTTCCGTAATCGCGTAATGTTTCCGATAATTGACGTTTCGGGAAATGTTATAGCGTTCGGCGGCAGAGTTATGGACGATTCACAGCCAAAATATCTCAACTCATCGGATACACCCGTTTTTAAAAAGAGTAGAAATCTTTTTGCTCTGAATTTTGCAAGGACATCATGCGCGGACGAGCTTTTGCTCTGCGAGGGATACATGGATGTTATCGCATTGCATGCCGCAGGATTTTCAAATTCCGTTGCAACACTTGGAACGGCTATTACACCAGAGCAAGCCCGTATCATGTCAAGATATACAAAAAAAGTCTTGATTTCTTATGACAGTGATGCAGCGGGACAAAAAGCGGCAAATCGCGCTATAGGAATTCTCGGTGAAGTCGGGCTTGATGTTCGCGTACTGAAAATTAAAGATGCCAAAGACCCGGATGAGTTTATAAAAAAATTCGGAGCCGAAAAATTTTCCGAGCTTCTTTCGGGAAGCCAAGGAAAATTTAAATATAACATGGATAGCGTTCTTGCACGCCACGATATTTCAGTTCCCGATGAGAAAATAAAGGCATGTGCAGAACTTACGGCAATGATTGCCGATATTTATTCAAGCGCAGAACGGGAAGTATATATAGGGGCTGTTTCCTCGAAACTCGATATTCCGAAAGAGAGTATTCGTTCGGATATAGACCGTATCTTAAAAAAGAAAAAGCGCGAGTTTAAAAAACAGGAGTCGCAAAAAATTGTTCGTCAAAGCGCAGGCTTCGGCGACCGTGTTAACCCCGATTATGCAAAAAATGTAGCTGCCGCCAAGGCAGAGGAAAGCGTTTTAGGTATGCTTGTTCTGTATCCGGAACATCGAAAAGCGGTTGCGGACGGCAAGGTAAACCTTTCGGAAAGCGACTTCTTTACGGAGTTCGGCAGACGTGTGTTTAAGGTTGTTTTTGAAATTGAGCGGTCCGGAGCATATGACAGCGGTCTGCTCGGAGAATACTTTAATCCGGAAGAGCAGGGACGTATAATGCGAATGCAGCTTGCCAGAAGTCAGCTTAGTGATAACGGATCTGATGTGTTCGCCGAAAGCGTATTGTCATTGAAGCGCGAAACGTCCGCCGCTGTGGCGGATGCCTCTGTCGACAATATATTAGATATAATTAATGATAAAAGAAAAAATACATAGTGGTTATCTTGAAAGGAAAAATAATGAGCAACGAAGGACAGAAGAAATTAGACGTGAATGACCTCATTGAACGAGGTAAAAGCAAAGGTTCACTTAGTAACGCCGAAATTCTCGAGGTGCTTGAAGATTGCGACATCGAACAGATGGAGAAAATCTACGAGCAGATAGAGAGTAGCGGCATTGAAATCACCGGATTTGATACAGTGGATATCGACGATATCGCAGTAGATGACGATGATTTGGAAAGTATTGAAAATACCGAAGACGTTGAAAAAATACTCTCACAGGAAGGTCTTGCTATTGATGACCCTGTGCGTATGTACCTCAAGGAAATCGGTAAAATTCCTCTTTTGGACGCAAAAAAAGAAACCGATCTCGCAGAGCGCATCAGTCAGGGGGATGAAAAGGCTAAAAATGAACTTGTAGAAGCCAATCTCAGACTGGTGGTAAGCATTGCAAAACGCTATGTAGGTAAAGGTATGTTCTTCCTTGATCTTATTCAGGAAGGCAACCTTGGTCTTATGAAAGCGGTAGATAAGTTTGATTATCAAAAGGGATATAAGTTTTCAACATATGCTACATGGTGGATAAGACAGGCTATCACCCGCGCGATAGCCGATCAGGCGCGTACTATTCGTATTCCGGTTCATATGGTTGAAACCATTCACAAAGTGTCGCGTTATTCACGTCAGCTTTTGCAGGAACTCGGACACGAGGCATCCGCAGATGAGATTGCCGAAAAGATGGGCATGAGTGCGGATAAGGTTCGCGAAATTTTGAAAATTGCACAGGATCCCGTTTCTCTTGAAACTCCTATCGGCGAAGAAGAGGATAGCCATCTCGGTGACTTTATCGAGGATTACGATTCTCCCGCACCCGCCGAAACCGCATCTTATGCGCTTCTCAGAAAGCACCTTAACGCAGTGCTTCATACTTTGACCCCACGCGAAGAACATGTTCTTAAACTTCGCTTCGGACTTGAAGACGGAAGAACAAGAACACTTGAAGAAGTGGGCAAAGAATTTGACATTACCCGTGAGCGTATTCGTCAGATTGAGGCAAAGGCACTCAGAAAGTTGCGCCATCCCAGCCGTTCAAAGCGCCTCAAGGATTATCTTGATCAGTAATGTTTTAATATTATATACAGATTATACCTTGACATGGCGATTGTTTTAGTGTAAAATAATATAAGTTTATTTTGTTCCATTAATAGTTATGGGAGGATTTATAATGAGAAGAAAACTCATTTCTTTGTTGCTTTGTTTTTTGATGGCTCTGTCAACAGTTGCGTTTACCGCTTGCGGTGAAAACGAAGATGGTGAAGGTACAAGTGAAGAGCCACAATCTACTGCTCGTGCCGCCGTTTCCGTTAATATGTGGGTCGTTTGTGAAAAAGAAGTTGACGCAGAAACAGAGGCTCTTGTAGAAGAGGCTTTCAATGACCTTACTGAGTCCAAATATACAACTCATGTTGATTTGAAGTTCTACACCATGGATGAGTATTTTGAAATCCTTGACGCAGAGCTTGAAAAAGCTGCTAATATTAAGGCAAGCAATACCGTTATTGACATGCCTATTCTTATCGGCGGCGATTCCGAAGCAGAGGAGACCGCTGAGGAAACTATCGTTGAAGAAACCGTTATCGGTGAATACGGCGAAAAGAAGATTCTGTACCCCGAGATTGAGGAAGGTCAGGTCGATATCGTATTCCTTGCAGGTGAAGAACTGCTTGAAAGATATGTTTCCGAGGGCAAACTTCTTTCTTTGGAGGAGAAACTCAATTCCTCCGATGCAAAGGTTCTCAAAGACTATATCTATCCCTCTGCGATTAACCAGATTAAGGTTAGCAACGGCGGTTCCGTAGCGCAGGCATATGCTATTCCCAATAATGCTATTATCGGCGAGTATACATACCTTCTTGTTAACAAGGAAATGGCAGAGAAGTATTACATTGATGTAGATGAAATCAATTCCTTTGCTGATTGCGCCGCTTTGATTGCAGACATCGGTAAAAACGAGTCCGATATCGCTCCCGTACTTGCGTATGCGGACCCTGTAAATATGGAATATTGGCTTGACTTCGCGACTGACGAAGAAGCAGATACAACATTTACTTTCTCCGTCGGCAGCACAGATGCTAATGTCTTCGGTGCAAAGAGAACTCTTCCCGCGGCACCTGCTGCTTCTGGTAATACCGTTATGGTTCCTCTCGAATTCTTCAGTGAGGCACTTGATGCAAGCTACGCTTTCAAATCCGCTACTTCTGTTGCAACCGTTACTTACGGTACAAGAGTAATTGCGTTTGAAGTGGGTTCTGCTTCTGCAACCGTTAACGGCGAAACTGCGAGACTCTCTGCTGCAGTATATACTGATGACGAAACCGGCGAAGTTATGGCTCCCGTTGACTTCATTGCCGAAAAACTTTGCGCAACCGTTACTTACGATGAAGCGCAGCAGCAGTACGTAATCGAAGCTAAGGACTTCGGTGGACTTTCTCTCCTTGCTTCTTATATCGGTGCAGATAGCTCTCTCGGCGATTATGTGAAGATGGATTCTGCTTTCAATATTTCCGAGTTCACCGACCATATGCTTCTCATGCAGACCTGCAAAGATAAAGGTTGGTTTGCTGAAGATTCTGAAAACGCTGATGATTTCGGTGTTGCTATTGTTACCGGTTCATACGAGGATATGGCTGCATATTCCGATAAATATTCGGTAAAGGTACTTTCTTACCCCACTCTCGATGACGAAGATGTATATGATGCTATGTTTGCAGTAACTGCATATACTACAGATTTGAGCCGTTCTTTGGAAGTTCTTTCTCTTATCTACACTGACGAAGAAGCAAAGAATATTCTTCAGTACGGTGTCGAAGGCGTTCATTACGAGTTCGATGATGACGGCAATTTCTTGGTTATCAGCGATAAGTATTGCATGAACAATAACTATACCGGTAATGCTTTCCTTGCGTATACCACCGCAGATATGCCTGCAGATATTTGGGAAAATGCAAAGGCAACAAACCTTGATTCCAGAGTTTATCCTTTCTTTGGCCTTGATGATGCTTGGTCAGGCGTAGGCGCTAACCACATTTCAACTCTTCGCAAGATTTCGAATGTGTTCTTTGATGAGATGGAAGAATGCAATAACAGCACTGAACTTGCTGAGTTCTTTAAGGATGCGCAGACACTTATTTTTGACAACGAAACTTTCCAGACTGCTATAGGTAATGTTCCCGAAGTTGATCCTGCAACCATTATCCCCGGAGAAGAAGTGGTTGAGGATACTACTACTCCTTATGCCGTATATAGCCAGTGGGGTGCTGCAAACTGGTCTGTTGAAGCGAAAGCCGAAGCAGAGGCAGATTTGGAAGCTATGAAAGCATCTGCTGAGGAAACAGCAGAAGAGACAACCGTTGAGACTGTTGAATAAACAACTGTAATTTCCGAACAAATGATATTTTTAAGCCGCCGTGCATAATGCACGGCGGCTTTTATTTTACAATGTTTTTTATGATTCTGTAAGTTTCGTCTATGTCTTTCGACGTGTTAAAACAGCTCAAACTGAAGCGAATAGCCCCATCACTGGGGGTGTTCAAAGTTTTGTGAGCAAGCGGGGCACAGTGAAATCCGTTGCGTGCGCAAATGTTTTTTTCACATAGTTCCGAATATAATTTATGCTGTGGAATATTGGAATTGTCAAAAAGCAAAATTCCTGTTTCGGGAGATTCAGGACCGTATATTTGGCTGCCGGGTAGCGATTTCAATCTTTCAGAAAGCTTTCTTGCGAGTTCTTTTTCATGGTGATTGATATTTTCCACGCTTATACTTTGCAACCATTTTACGCTGGCTTCAAGTCCGGCGATAAGCGGCGTTGCCATAGTCCCGGCTTCAAATGATTCCGGCAAAATCGTTCCCATGTCAGGTGACAGTGAATTTGTGCCGTTCCCGCCTTCAAACAACGTTCTCGTAGGAGTTTTACCGCCGAAAATTACAAAGCCGAGACCTTGCGGACCATATAGACCTTTGTGGGCCGGCACGCATAGCGCGTCAATATTAAATTCTTCGATTTTGATATTGGAAATTCCCGCGCTCTGTGCAGCGTCGACGATAAATGTGATATTGTGCTTGCGGCAAAATTTACCGACTTCTTTTATAGGAAACAGTTTCCCGCAAATGTTGGAAGCGTGTGTCATAATCAAGGTTTTAGTGTTGCACCTCCGCCTTTTTTCAAGCTCATTTATAATATTTTCCGTTTCCTGCATTACATCAAAAACGCTGTAACTTAGTTCTCCCGCTTTTTGCAGACTATGAATAGGTCGCAGTACGGAATTGTGCTCCATGTTGCTTATAAGCACATGTGAGTTCTTAATATACAAAGTTTTTATCGCTAAATTTAACGCGTATGTTGTGTTCAAAGTGAAAACAACATTTTCAGGATGTGAAGACCCAAAAAATGAAGCTAAAGTTTCACGGCACTGATAAATTTTTTCTGCGGATTTTAGCGATAGTATATGACCGCTTCTGCCGGGATTGCCGCAGTATTGCTTTATACACTTTTCGATTTCCGTAGTAAGGCAGCGCGGCTTCGGAAATGTTGTGGCGGCATTGTCAAGATAAATCACGTTTGATATTCCTCAAAGTTTATACTCGCGCGTAAAAGTATTCGGTTGATATTAAGCTTATTTGCACAATTAAATTCTATACCGTGTATGCATCCTTTCTTGCTTTGATCGGTAATTTTAATAATTTTAACAGATATAGAATTTTCTGCGAGAATACGTTTTGCCCGATTTGCTTGTGTTACGGAGCCGATAGTATAAATACATGTTGTCATATTTTGCCCCTTGGTTGTATTGCCCGCATTAATATTTTATGCTGAAAATAAAAAATATTTAGTAAAAAATATATCAAAATCATTTTGCTTATTGAAAAAATTAAAACAGCGGTGTATAATAAATTGATAAATTATTATTATGAGGTAAATTATGCGTGTAGTTACGCTTTACAGTGCAGGATACGCATCAAATTCGTATCTGATAGTGGATGAAGAAAGTAAAGAATTTGCAGTTGTTGACCCCAGTGTTGACCCTGCGGTCGCTTCGGATTTCTTCAATGACGGTTATACTTTGAAATATGTTCTGTTGACGCATGGGCATTTCGACCATATTTTGTTTGTTGATGAGTGGCGTGCAAACGGTGCAAAGGTTTGTATTCACGAAGGGGACGCGGAATTTTTGGGTGACCCCTCGAAGTCACTTTATTTACAGTTTTTTGCCCGCGACACAAAGCACGGCGATGCAGACATCGTTTTGCGCGATAAAAGTATTATTAAGCTTGGAAACAATAGTATCGAAGTAATGAGCACTCCCGGTCATACAAAGGGAAGCGTTTGTTATATTTTCGATGATGTTATGATAAGCGGAGATACGCTGTTTGAAGGTTCAATAGGCAGAACCGATCTTTACGGTTCAAGCAACACAGATATGCGCGAAACAATAGAAAAACTGAGCGCAATTGATAAGGATTATACCGTATATCCCGGTCATGGCGGAAAAACTACACTTGCTCATGAAAAAACATACGGTGGATATTTACACAACTAATGGAGAAAACACTATGGATTTTAATTATTTAGCCGAACTGCTGTTCCCCGATGTTACTGAAACGCCAGATGACATGGAAGCAAAATTTCCGAGGCGCGACCTTCCTGAGGGAGCTATAGTATCGAGAATGGCACCAAGCCCCACCGGTTTTGTACATCTCGGCAATCTTGTGCAGGGACTTACTTCCGAACGTCTTACCCATCAGTCGGGCGGCGTGCTTTTCCTTCGTGTAGAGGATACCGACGCTAAGCGCGAGGTTCCCGGAGCGGTTGAGATTCTTATCAATTCGCTCAAGCACTACAACATCACATTTGATGAGGGCGCTACCATTGACGGTGACAACGGCATATACGGTCCGTACCGTCAGCGTCAGCGCAAAGATATTTATCACGTATTTGCAAAGAAACTTGTCAGCGAAGGCAAGGCTTATCCGTGCTTTTGCACTGAGGAAGAACTTGCTGCGATCCACGAGGCGCAAGAAGCAGAGAAGACCAACTTCGGTTACTACGGCAAATGGGCTAAGTACCGTGATGCGTCTATTGAAACAATTGAAGAAAATCTCAAAAAAGGCATGCCTTGGGTATTGCGTTTCCACTCGGAGGGAAGCATTGAGAATAAAATCAAGTTTACCGACCTCATAAAGGGCAATCTTGAACTCACCGAGAATGACATCGACCATGTCCTTCTTAAGTCTGACGGAATTCCGACGTATCATTTTGCACACGCAGTAGATGACCACCTTATGCACACAACTCATGTTGTTCGCGGTGATGAATGGCTTCCTACTTTGCCATTCCATTTGCAACTTTTCTTTGCACTCGGTTGGAAACCGCCGAAGTATTTGCACATTGGTCCGCTTATGAAGATGGACGGTGAGTCCAAGCGTAAACTTTCCAAGCGCAAAGACCCCGAACTTGCACTTACATTTTATCAGGAAATCGGTTATCCCGTTGAGGCCGTTTACGAATATATCCTCACCGTGCTTAATTCCAACTACGAAGATTGGCGACGTGCAAATCCCTTTGCCGATACCAATGAGTTCAAGTTTTCTTATAAGAAGATGAATCCCGCAGGCTCGCTTTTTGATGAGGACAAGCTCAGAGACGTTTCCAAAGAGGTAATTTCCAAGATGACCGCGGAGCGCGTCTACGAACTCGCACTGGCGTGGGCTAAACTTTATGATGTTGACTTTGCTGAAAAACTTGAAGCAAATCCCGACTTTGCAAAAGCAATTCTTGCAATCGGTCGCGGCGGCAAAAAGCCGAGAAAGGATTTTGCCGTTTGGAGCGAACTCAAGGCGCATATGGCGTTCTTCTATGACGCATACTTTAAGGTTGAAGCCGAGTATCCCGACTTTGACAAAGCGGATATAGACGGAATTATCAAGGACTATATTGATATTTACGCCGAAAACGACGAGCAGACAGTGTGGTTCGATAAGATTAAAGCTCTTGCAGAAAAGTACGGTTTCTGCCCTGATACAAAACAATATAAGGCAAACCCCGACGCATATAAAGGTCATGTCGGCGATGTCAGCATGATTTTGCGTGTGGCAGTTACCGGCAGACAGAATTCGCCCGATATGTACGAAGTCATGCGAATTCTCGGTAAAGAAAAGGTCTCTCTGAGACTTGCAAACGCGGCAAAATAAGGAGTACAGAATGGAAGAAGTAAAAACAAATTTTCTGGAGGAAATAGTTGAGGCTGACATTGCGGACAACCCCGAACTCAAAATTCACACCCGTTTTCCTCCAGAGCCTAACGGTTATCTGCATATAGGCAGTGCTAAGGCTATATGGATAAATTCTACTATTGCAAAAAAATACGGCGGCAAGTTTAATCTTCGCTACGATGATACCAACCCCGCCAAGGAAGACAATGAGTACGTCGAGTCTATTTACGAGGACTTAAAATGGCTCGGAGCGGAGCCAACAGGCGGCGTGTTCTACGGCTCGGATTACTTTGATAAGTGCTATGAATATGCAGTAAAACTTATCAAGGATGGCAAGGCATATGTCTGTGACCTCAGCGCCGATGAAATGCGCGAGTACCGCGGAACGCTTACACAGCCCGGCAAGAACAGCCCTTGGCGTGACAGAAGTGTAGAAGAAAACCTTGACCTCTTTGAAAGAATGAAAAACGGCGAGTTTGAGGACGGCACGCACACTCTGCGCGCGAAAATCGATATGGCTTCGCCAAATATGAACATGCGCGACCCCGCAATCTATCGTATTGTTCACGCGTCTCATCACCGTCAGGGAAACAAATGGTGTATCTATCCGCTCTATGACTTTGCACATCCTATACAGGATGCTATCGAGGGAATAACTCATTCTCTTTGCTCGCTTGAATTTGAAAACCATCGCCCGCTTTACGATTGGGTAGTTGACAATATCGACTTTGATAAAAAGCCGAAACAGCGAGAGTTTGCAAGACTCAATGTTACCTACACCGTTATGAGCAAGCGTTATCTCAGACAACTTGTGGAGACTAAACTTGTCGACGGTTGGGATGACCCCAGAATGCCTACTATTTGCGGTCTTCGTCGCAGAGGTTTTACCGCTGCTTCTATCTTTGATTTTGTTGAGCGTGCAGGTGTAGCAAAGGCGTACAGCCTTGTGGATATTGAGCTTCTCGAACATTGCATCCGCGAGGAACTTAACATGACCGCACCCCGCAGAGTTGCGGTACTCGACCCCGTCAAGGTTGTTGTAACCAACTATCCAGAGGATAAAGTAGAATACTTTGAACTTCCCAACAATCCTAATGATGAAAATGCCGGCAAACGTAAGGTTCCGTTTACAAGAGAACTTTATATAGACAGAAGCGACTTTGAGGAAGTTCCTCCTCCGAAGTTCTTCCGCATGAAACCCGACGGCGAAGTTCGTCTTATGGGTGCGTATATCGTTAAGTGCAATGAAGTTGTGAAGAATAATGACGGAAGCGTTAAGGAAATTCACTGTACTGCCGACCTTGAGACAGGCGCTAATATGCCTTCTGACGGACGTAAAATCAAAGGTACCATTCACTGGCTTTCCGCAGAGTATTCCGATAGCGTTAATGTTATGCTCTATGACAGACTTTTCACTATCGAAAATGTTGCGGATATACCCGAGGACAAGACGTATAACGATTATCTCAATCCCGAATCACTTAAGAAACTTACCGAATGCAGAGTTGAAAAGGCTCTTGCAGATGCAAAAGACGGCGACAAATTCCAGTTTGTGCGTACAGGATATTTTGTAAAGGATACAAAATATGAAAATACGTTCAACCGTATCGTCGGTCTTAAAGACAGTTATCCTAAAAAATAAAACATATATTTTGGAGGACTTATGAAAAAGATTTCACTTCTTCTCGCGCTTGTAATGCTTCTTAGCGCGTTCTCGTTTTCTGCATTCGCAGCAGATGATGCTTCGGCAGTAATCGGCAGTGCTACTGCTAAAGCAGGAGACGAAGTCACGCTTTCCTTAACATTTAAAAACAGTCCCGGTATTGCAGGGGCACAACTTTATATTGGTTATGATTCCGATGTAATGACATATGTTTCCGGTGCTTCTCATAGCCATAGTTATACCGGTACGGTTGTTGAAGCTGATGGTACTGAGGCAGGGTATACTCTCTATGAGTGCTCTTGCGGTCACTCTTACAAGAGCGACGGCGGTGTTGCTGCAAGTTTTTATACTGCATGCTCCACTGAGGCTGGAGCAAATCCTGTTAAAGTAGTTATCGCAAATCTCAGCCTTAAAGAAGTTAAAGGTGATTTTGCGGTAGCAGATATTACTTTTAAGATTTCCGATACTGCTGCAGCAGGGGAGTATGATGTAAGCATTTCTGCTGTCGAAGCGTATGACAGCGATGTCGCTTCTGTTGCGTTTGGAATCAAGAACGGTTCGATAACTGTTAAAGGCAGTTCTTCTTCTTCAGCAACGGTTCACAAGCACAGTTATAAAACCACTGTAGTTGCTCCTTCCGGTACAGAACCCGGTTACACGCTTTATAAATGTTCTTGCGGACATTCCTATAAAGGCGACTATGTATATGATGAAACCGTTGATGCTCCAAAGTTTGCAAAACAGAGAGATTATACAGGTGCTTTTGTTGATGTAACCGAGAGCCATTGGTTCTATAAGTTTGTTAAGACTGCATATGAGTATAAGCTTGCAAACGGTACATCTGAGACTAAGTTCTCTCCCGATAATAAATTTACTGTCGCTCAGGCTCTTACCGCGGCTGTTAATATCCACACCGCTTATAACGGAACTTCTGTACGTGCGGCGGCTGACGGTGAAGCGTGGTACGTTCCTTATGTTGAATACTGTACAGAATACGGTATTATCGCTGATGGTCAGTTTGCAAATTACGATGCTAACATTACACGCGGAGATATGGCTATTGTATTTGCAAACATTCTTCCCGAAAGCGAGTATGAGGCAGTACGCAGTGTAACTCCTTCCGATGTTGTCGAGGAAGGTACTGTATACCCCGCGTATAAACTGCTTTATGAAGCCGGCATTGTAAGCGGTGACGCAGGAACCGGCAATTTCCGCCCTGACGATGAAATTGTACGCAGCGAGGCATGTGTAATTTTCACCCGTATTGCTGTTACTTCCGAAAGAGCAAAATAAAATATAAAGGATGTGGCTTTTGTCACATCCTTTGTTCTTTTTCATCTTTGGTTCTTCATAGAATGAATTATCTCATTCTATGGAGGTAAATATGTCGGACAATAAAGTAGATATAATTTACTCGTTAAAAATATCTTTAATTTGCATTGCTTTCTGTGTTGTAATTTTTATATTATGCGTATTTTTTAATTCCATAACACAAAAAGAAGAAAAGACTGCGTTTGCAGAAAGTGATATTGTATCCGTCGTAATTGACGCAGGGCATGGCGGCAGAGACGGAGGCGCCGTTAGTGATTCGGGTGTCATAGAGAAAAATTTGAATCTGGCAATTTCCATGACTTTGGATGATATATTGAAACTTTGCGGCATAAATACTGTTATGACACGCGAAAATGACAGCCTTGTATGCGATGAAACAGACCCGGCGCTTAAAGGGAAACTCAAAATGACGGATTTGAAAAACCGCTTGAATGCAGCAGAGGAAAATCCAAATGCGATTTTCGTGAGTATACACATGAATAAATTTTCTGTAGAAAAATACAGCGGCCTTCAAGTCTATTTTTCGCCTAACAATGATAAAAGTTACGACCTTGCAGTGTCTATTCAAAATAGAGTAACTGAAATTTTGCAAAAAGACAATACAAGAAAAGTAAAAAAAGCAGGGAGCAGTATTTTTTTGCTTGACAGAATTACTTCTCCTGCCGTTCTTGTCGAATGCGGTTTTTTGTCTAATCGGGAAGAATCAGAGCGACTTTGCGATTCGGTATATCAGACACAACTCTCCCTCGTAATTGCCGATTGCGTTTTGACAAATTTAAACATGGCGGGGAATAATTGATTTAAGTGCTTGAAAAACTAAAATATAGATGATATAATAATTCTTAATGAGAAATTGTCGATTTCAAGAATTGCGAAAGGAATGGACTATTATGAACGACAAGGGAAGATTTTATATAACCACCGCAATTGCATATGCTTCAAGAAAACCGCACTTCGGTAACACCTATGAAGTAATAATGACCGACGCACTCGCAAGATTCAAGAGACAGGTCGGATATGATGTATTCTTTTTGACCGGTACTGACGAACACGGTCAGAAGATTGAAAACTACGCTAAAGAAGCAGGCATTTCTCCTCAGGCTTATGTTGATAATGTTTCTGCTGAAATCCGTAAGATTTGGGACCTTATGGGCGCAAGTTACGATAAATTCATTCGTACTACCGATGATTATCATGTTCGCTCCGTACAGAACATTTTCAAGAAACTTTACGACAAAGGCGACATATATAAAGGACATTACGAAGGCTGGTATTGCACTCCCTGCGAATCTTTCTTCACCGAAACGCAGGTCACCGATTGCAAGTGTCCCGACTGCGGCGCAACCGTTACTAAAGCGCAAGAAGAGGCATACTTCTTCAAGATGAGCAACTACGCTGATAAGCTCATTCAGTATATCGAAGAACACCCTGAGTTTATCGAACCCGAGTCGCGCAAAAAGGAAATGGTTAACAACTTCCTTAAAGCGGGGCTTCAGGACCTTTGCGTTTCGCGTTCTTCATTCACATGGGGCGTGCCGATTACCTTTGATGAAAAGCATGTTACTTATGTTTGGATAGACGCACTCTCTAACTATATTACCGCTCTCGGTTATGACCCTGCAAATGGCGAACAGCCTGACCTTTACAAAAAATTCTGGCCTGCCGATGTTCATATCATCGGTAAGGACATCCTTCGTTTTCACACCATTTATTGGCCTATCATCCTTATGGCGCTTGGCGAACCTCTTCCCAAGAAGGTGTTCGGCCATCCTTGGTTTAATTTTGGTGCGGACAAAATGTCTAAATCCAAGGGTAACGTAATCTATGCCGATGAACTTGCTGAAATATTCGGCGTAGACGGCGTTCGCTATTATGCGCTTGCTGAAATGCCTTACGCATCCGACGGCAGTATCACATACGAGAATATAATCAACCGTTATAATACCGACCTTGCAAACAATCTCGGTAATCTTGTCAATCGCACTATCGCAATGACAAAGAAGTATTTTGACGGTGTTGTTCCTTCACCTGCGGACACCGATGCTGTTGACGCAGAACTCGTGGCAGAAGTTGAAAAGGCGAAGAAACTTTCATACGAGTTGATGGAAAACTATCATATTGCTGACGCACTTGATGCGATTTTCGCAATGCTTCGCCGCGCAAACAAGTATATTGATGAGACTACTCCGTGGACCCTTGCAAAGAGCGAGGAAACCAAGGGCAGACTTGCTACCGTAATCTATAATCTGCTTGAAACGATTCGCACCGCGGCAGTTCTTCTCACTCCTTTTGTTCCTACTACTGCTGAAAATATCTTTAATCAGATTGGTACCGATAAGCGTGATTATGACTCTGTTGAGACTTTCGGCGCACTTGAAGCCGGTAAGAATGTAGGTGAGCCTGCGGTTCTGTTTGCGAGACTTGACGAGGAAAAGATACTTGCAGATGTTGAGGCAAAACGCGCTGCTGCTGCCGCCGCAGAGAAGAAGATTGAAAAGCCCGAGGGCGTTGCCCAGATAGGCATTGATACATTTATGGGGGTTGAACTCCGTACCGCACAGGTTGTTGCATGCGAAAAACTTCCCAAGGCTAAGAAACTTCTTAAACTCAGACTTGACCTCGGTTATGAAACACGCCAGGTACTTTCGGGTATCGCAAAATTCTATGCGCCTGAAGAACTTGTCGGCAAGAAAGTAATCGTTGTTGCAAATCTTGCTCCTGCAAAACTTTGCGGTGAAGACAGTTTCGGTATGATACTTGCTTCGGGCGAAGAAGAGGTAAGAGTAGTGTTCCTTGATCCTGAAACTCCTCTCGGAGAGCGCGTAAGATAATGTATTTTGATTCTCATGCACATTATTATGACAGCCGTTTTTGCGATGAGTTTGAAGGCGGTGCAAATGCACTTCTTAATAAACTTTTTGCGAAAAAAATTTGTGCGATTATAAATGTCGGCGACAGCATAAAAGCGTCGAAGAAGTGTATAGCACAAGCGTCCGCATATAAAAACATGTATGTTGCCGCGGGCATACACCCGAGTTGTGCAGGTAAGGAAGGCACCTTGGATGAAGCGCGGATTGCGCTTTGTGACCTGCTTGACGACGCTGAAAAAAATAAGATAGTTGCGCTTGGCGAAATCGGATTTGACTATCATTACGATGACACCGATAGGGAAACGCAAAAAGCATTTTTTGAAATGCAAATGCGGGTAGCCGAGATGTACGGTTTGCCTGTCGTTATCCACGACAGAGAAGCGCACGGAGACTGTTTTGACATGGTATGCGAATATCCGAATGTGCGCGGCGTGTTTCACAGCTACAGCGGCAGTGCCGAGATGGCGGCTGAACTCATAAAGCGCGGTTGGATGATATCTTTTTCCGGCGTTGTTACTTTTAAAAACGCCGAGAGAGTCCGTGCCGTCGCAAAGAGCGTTCCGCTTGATAAAATGTTTATAGAAACCGACTGCCCGTATCTTGCGCCGCACCCACACAGAGGTGAATGCAACCATTCGGGATTGCTTGAATTTACGGCGGCAACTCTCGGTGAAGTACATGGCGTTACCGGCGAGGAAATCGCAAGAATAACCGCTGAAAATGCGGCAGGATTTTTTGGTATAAAATTATGAAAGACATGACTGTGACCTATGAGGTTGACGGCGCGCTTTATGTGAATATTACAAACCGTTGCTCAAACCGCTGTGATTTCTGCATACGCAATAACGGCGACGGCGCGTACGGCTCAAATTCACTTTGGCTCAGCCGCGAACCAACATGCGACGAGATTTTTAACAGCATAGTTTCGTGCGACCCCGAAAAGTATAGCGAACTTGTATTTTGCGGATACGGCGAACCTACTGAGCGTCTTGACGATTTGATTTCTGTTGCAAAAAGAGTAAAAGAGAAGTATTCCGTAAAAATCAGAATTAACACAAACGGACATTCTTCGCTTATACATGGGTGCAACACCGCGCCTATGTATAAAGACGTTATCGACACTGTTTCCATAAGTCTCAATGCTCCGAATGCAAAAGAATACGACAAGGTTTGCCATTCTGTTTTCGGCGAGAATGCATTTAACGGACTTCTTGATTTCGCGGCTCGCGTAAAAAATTATGTTCCTAAAGTTGTTCTCACGGTAGTTGACATAGCACTGACTCCCGAGGAAATTGAGGAATGTAAAAAAATCGCCGATAGCGTTGGCGTTCCTCTTCGTGTACGTAAGTATATTGGTAAGGAGTAACAAAAAAGGCGGTGAAAAAATACCGCCTTTTTTCTATATTTTAAGCGCAATTCTTGTTGACAATATGGTGTCGATTATGATATAATTTCATAGATAAAACTTAAAGTAAATATAAGGAGAGAACCATGTCACAGACTGCCACTGCAAAATTTGTCGCGATGTCGGATAAGCCCAAACTTAAGGGCTTTGCTTGTGATTTTTTGTCGACGGAATCTTTTTCCCATTTTCGTTCTCCCGCTTACGCCGTTTTCCCCGGTTTTTGCGATGTGCATGTGCATTTTCGTGAGCCGGGTTTTTCTTATAAAGAGACCATATCCTCTGGTAGCAGAGCGGCGGCACATGGCGGATATACCGCGGTGTGCACAATGCCTAATTTAAATCCTGTTCCAGATAATGCAGAAAATCTTGAAAAACAGGTAAAAATAATAGAAGACGACGCGGTAATACATGTATATCCGTATGCCGCTATTACTGTCGGTCAAAAAGGCGAAGAGCTTTCGGATATGGAAACCATGGCCGAAAAAGCAATTGCTTTTTCGGATGACGGCAGGGGAGTTCAGAGTGACGATATGATGCGTGCTGCAATGCTTCGCGCGAAGTCACTCGGGAAAATGATAGTTGCGCATTGCGAAGTCAATTCATTGCTTTGCGGCGGCTACATTCATGACGGCAAATATGCCGCCGCGCACGGTCACAGAGGTATTTGCAGTGAGAGCGAATATGCCCAGATAGCGCGGGATATCGAACTTGTAAAAGAAACCAGTTGTGCGTACCATGTTTGCCATATTTCAACTAAAGAAAGCGTAGACATCATACGCAAGGCAAAAGCGGAAGGCGTTGATATAACATGCGAAACTGCTCCGCACTATCTTGTGATGGATGACAGCGATTTGCAGGAGGATGGCAGATTTAAAATGAATCCGCCGCTTCGCGATAAAGAAGACAGGTTTGCGCTTATTGAAGGCATCAAGGACGGTACCATTGATATGATAGCCACTGACCATGCACCTCACAGTGCTGAGGAAAAATCAAAAGGTCTCGAGGGCAGTTCATTTGGAATCGTCGGACTTGAAACCGCGTTTTCGGTAATGTACACAAAACTTGTAATTCCGGGTGTAATCACTCTTGAAAAGGCAATTGAACTTCTTTCGGATAATCCCAGAAAACGCTTTGGTATACCGCTTGGTAACGACTTTAGCGTATGGAAACTTGATGAAGAAGTAATCGTTGACCCTGAAAAGTTTTTATCCAAAGGTCGCAGTACCCCGTTTGCCGGTGAGAAACTTCTCGGCGAATGTGTGCTTACGGTATGCGACGGTAAAATAGTTTATAATAAATAAAATGGCATATACAAAGGGAGGCTGTATTTTATGGCAAAGAGAACAGACATCAAAAAAGTATTAATTATCGGCTCCGGACCTATCGTTATCGGACAGGCGGCGGAGTTTGACTATGCGGGCACTCAGGCATGTCTGGCGCTCAAGGAAGAGGGATATGAGGTTGTACTTTGCAACTCAAATCCTGCAACAATCATGACGGACACTTCTATAGCCGATAAGGTATATATGGAGCCCCTTACTCTTGAATATATAGCAAAAATTCTCCGCTATGAGAGACCCGACGCTATCGTTCCCGGCATCGGCGGTCAGACAGGTCTTAATCTCGCTATGCAGCTTGAGAAGAAAGGTATTCTCAAGGAGTGCGGCGTTGAACTTCTCGGTACAAGTAGCGAAAGTATAGAAAGAGCAGAGGACAGAGAACTTTTCAAGGAACTTTGTCAGTCTATCGGCGAGCCTACCATTCCTTCCGAAATTACCTATGACCTCGAAGAGGCAAAGAAGGCAGCGGAGGAGATCGGTTATCCCGTAGTTCTTCGTCCTGCGTTTACCCTCGGCGGCACCGGCGGCGGTTTTGCCAACAACGAAGATGAACTTATCGAAATCGGTAGAAACGCATTTGCACTTTCTCCTGTTCATCAGGTTCTTATTGAAAAGAGCGTTAAGGGATATAAGGAAATTGAGTTTGAGGTAATGCGTGACTCCAATGACCACGCAATCACTATCTGCGGTATGGAAAATGTCGACCCCGTAGGTGTTCACACCGGTGACTCTATCGTTGTTGCACCTATTATGACTCTTAACGACCATGACCTCAAGATGCTCAATGACAGCGCAATTAAGATTATCCGCGAACTCAAGATTGAGGGCGGCTGTAATGTTCAGTTTGCGCTCAACCCCAATTCTTCCGAGTATTATCTCATCGAGGTAAACCCGCGTGTATCGCGTTCTTCCGCACTTGCGTCTAAGGCGAGCGGCTATCCTATTGCCCGTGTTACCGCTAAAATCGCAGTAGGTATGGCGCTTGAAGACATCGCAATCGCCAACACCAACGCGGCATTCGAGCCTAGTCTTGACTATGTAGTTGCTAAATTCCCCCGATTCCCGTTTGATAAATTCTCTACAGTTTCCAATGTACTCGGTACACAGATGAAGGCGACCGGTGAGGTAATGGGTATCGGCTCCAACCTTGAAGAGTGCTTCCTCAAGTCGGTTCGCTCTCTTGAAATTGGTGCTGACCACTTCTATCTTCCCAAGTTTGCAAATATGACTGAGGCAGAACTGCTTGACTATATTTCGCAGTTCAAGGATGACAATATATTTGCTATCACCCAGCTTATGCGTTTAGGCGTAAGCATTGAAAAACTTCACGAAGTAACAATGATCACTCCTTTCTTCCTTGAGTCTATCAAGAAGATAGTTGACATGGAAGAAAAACTCAAGTCAAATGTCGGAAATCTTGATGTTCTCGTTGAAGCAAAGAAGATGGGCTTCGGAGATAAGTGCATTGCACGTCTCTGGGGCAAGAAAGAAATCGAAGTATATGAACTCAGAAAGGCAAACGATATCTTCCCGATTTACAAAATGGTTGATACCTGCCATACCGGTGCATATATTCCTTACTTCTATTCGTCTTACACCGGTGAGAATGCTTCAATTCTTACCGATAAGAAGAAACTCGTTGTTCTCGGAGCAGGTCCTATCCGTATCGGACAGGGCGTTGAGTTCGACTACTCCACCGTTCACGCCGTAACCACTATCAAGCGTTCGGGTTACGAAGCAATCATCATTAACAACAACCCCGAAACCGTTTCTACTGACTATACAACCGCTGACAAGCTTTATTTTGAGCCTCTTACTCCTGAGGATGTAATGAACATTCTCCATTTTGAGAATCCCGAAGGTGTTATCGCTTCTCTCGGCGGTCAGACAGCAATTAATCTTGCCGAGCCGCTCGACTCCCGCGGAGTTAATATCGTCGGCACCGACTGCGAGGCTATTGACCGCGCAGAAAACAGAGACCGCTTTGAGAAGATTCTTGAAGAGCTTAACATTCCTCAGCCTACAGGCAGAGCTGTTACCAAGATTGAAGACGGTATCAAGACCGCCGCTGAAATCGGCTACCCCGTACTTGTTCGCCCCAGTTTCGTACTCGGCGGCCGTGCAATGCAGATAGTTGCTAATGAAACTCAGCTTCGTCATTATCTTAAGACCGCCGTTGAAATCGACGAGGACAAGCCCGTACTTGTTGACAAGTACATCCAGGGTAAGGAAGTTGAAGTTGACGCAATTTGCGATGGCAAGGATGTATTTGTTCCCGGTATCATGGAACTTGTAGAGCGTACCGGTATTCATAGCGGCGACTCTATCAGCGTATATCCTTCCTTCAGCATTTCCGATAAGGTTAAAGGCGTTATTCTCCAGTACGCAAAGAAACTCGGTCTCGGTATCGGAATTGTCGGTCTTTACAACATCCAGTTCATCGTTGATAAGGACGAAAACGTATTTATTATCGAGGTTAACCCCCGTTCCTCGCGTACAGTACCGTTCCTTTCCAAGGCAACAGGTTACAGCCTTGCAGACATTGCTACCGAAGTTATCATGGGCAAGACGCTTAAAGAGCAGGGAATATTCAATATCTATCCCGAAGAGAAGAAGCGTTGGTATGTAAAGGTTCCCGTATTCTCGTCCAACAAGATTAAGGGACTTGACGTTTACCTCTCCCCCGAGATGAAGTCCACCGGTGAAGCTATCGGTTATGATGACAAGCTCAACCGTGCACTTTATAAGGCGCTTCAGGCTTCGGGCATGAAGCTCCAGAATTACGGTACCGTATTTGCTACTATCGCGGATAAGGATAAGGAAGAAGCGCTTCCTCTTATGCGCCGCTTCTACAACCTCGGCTTCAACATTGAGGCTACCGAGGGTACTGCTAAATTCCTCAAAGAAAACGGCATCCGCACTCATGTTCTCGGAAAGATCAGTGAGGGCAGCGTCGAAATTATCGACTCTATCCGTCGTGGTCATATCGCGTATGTAATTAATACAAGCGATGCCGCATCCGCTGGACAGGCAAGCGACGGTTATGAAATCCGCCGTGCAGCAACCGAGAATAACGCAACTATTTTCACCGCTCTTGATACCGTAAAGGTTCTTCTTGATGTTCTCGAAGAAACAACACTTACCATCTCTACAATTGATGCTTAAGAGGTAATAATGAAACAGGGAATATATAAAATTATTCAAAATGTTCCGCTTACCGATAATGTAATGTTGATGAAACTCGCGGGCGACACCGAAGGTGTTGCCTGTGGGCAGTTCATCAATATCAAGCTTGACGGCCTTTATCTCCGCAGACCTATTTCTGTTTGCGACTGCGAGGACGGCGTTATCACTATCATCTATAAAGTCGTCGGTAAGGGTACAAAGCAGATGCAGGATATGAAAGAGGGAGACCTTGATGTTCTCACCGGACTTGGCAACGGCTACAACACGTCCGTTTCGGGTGACAACCCGCTTCTGCTTGGCGGCGGCGTAGGTGTTCCTCCGCTTTATATGCTTGCGAAGAAACTTATTGCCGAAGGTAAGAAAGTTTCTGTCGTTCTCGGCTTTAATACAAAGTCTGAGGTTTTCTACGAAGATGAATTTCGCGCGCTCGGAGCTACTGTTACCGTGACAACCGCTGACGGCTCTTACGGAACAAAGGGATTTGTTACCGATGCGATGGGAGATATTGACTACTCGTATTTCTATACCTGCGGTCCCGAGCCTATGTTGAAAGCAATTTACAACGTTTCCAAAACAAGCGGTCAGCTCAGCTTTGAAGAGCGTATGGGCTGCGGATTCGGCGCGTGCATGGGTTGCTCATGCAAGACTTTGTACGGCAATAAGAGAATTTGCAAAGACGGCCCTGTGCTTGTAAAGGAGGAGATCATATGGGAAAAATGAATGTGAACCTTTGCGGCATTGAGCTTGATAATCCTATAATTCCCGCGAGCGGTACTTTCGGTTTCGGATATGAGTTCGCTGAACTTTATGACATCAATATGCTCGGCACTTTCTCGTTCAAGGGTACTACAAAAGATCCTCGATTCGGCAATCCCACACCACGTATTGCGGAATGTACAGCGGGCATGATAAACGCCGTCGGACTTCAGAATCCCGGCGTTGAAAAAGTAATTTCCGAGGAGCTTCCGAAACTTGCCAAATGTTTTAATAAGAAAGTCATGGCAAATGTCAGCGGTTTTTCTGTTGAAGATTACGCCTATACTTGCGAAAAGCTTGATAAATGTGATCAGGTTGGCTGGCTTGAAGTCAATGTAAGCTGCCCTAATGTACACGGCGGCGGAATGAGCTTCGGTACATCTCCCGCGGCAGCGGCTGAAGTTACTGCGGCTGTTAAAAAGGTTACCACAAAGCCCGTAATTATCAAACTTTCGCCTAATGTAACCGACATCGTTTCTATTGCAAAGGCTTGCGAAAATGCGGGTGCCGACGGTATCAGCCTTATCAACACTTTGCTTGGTATGAGAATCGACCTTAAAACCAAGAAGCCCGTAATTGCCAACACAATGGGCGGCTTCTCTGGCAGTGCCATTTTCCCCGTTGCGGTTCGCATGGTATATCAGGTTGCGCACGCAGTTAAAATTCCCGTTGTAGGTATGGGCGGCGTTTCATCTGCGGAAGATGTAATCGAACTTATGCTTGCAGGAGCTACCGCTGTTGAAGTAGGCGCGGCAAACCTTATTGACCCATATGCATGCAAAAACATTATTGAGGATCTTCCTCGCGTAATGGAAGAGTATAAGATTAACAGTTTAAGTGAGATAATAGGAGGAGTTAAATAATGGGTAAGGACGTTATCGTTGCTTGCGACTTTTCAAGCGCAGAGCAGGTTTATAACTTTTTGGATAAGTTTGAAGGTGGCAGAAAGCCTTTTGTAAAAATCGGTATGGAACTTTTTTATGCCGAAGGTCCTCAGATCGTTCGCGAAATTAAAAAGCGCGGCCACAAGATTTTCCTTGACCTCAAACTTCATGACATCCCCAACACCGTAAAAAAGGCAATGTCTGTTCTTTCAAATCTCGATGTTGACATTACCAATCTTCACGCGGCAGGCACCGTTCGTATGATGGAGGCGGCTATTGAAGGTCTCACCCGTCCCGACGGCACAAGACCGCTTCTCATTGCTGTAACTCAGCTTACTTCTACGGACCAGGAGAGCATGGAGAACGACCTTTTGATTCACGAGCCTATCGACAAGGTGGTTATGCACTATGCTCATAATGCAAAAGTTGCAGGTCTTGACGGCGTTGTTTGTTCACCCCTTGAAGCAGGCAAAGTTCACGACACTTGCGGCTCGAATTTTCTCACTGTTACCCCCGGCGTACGTTTTGCAGACGGCGATATTGGAGACCAGAAACGTGTCATGACTCCCGCCGAGGCTAAGAAAATCGGCTCTGATTACATCGTAGTAGGCAGACCTATCACCGCTGCTGATGACCCCGTTGCCGCATACAACAGATGCGTTGCAGAATTTGTTGACTAAGGAGATTTAAAAATGGAAAGCTACAAGAGAGAGTTTATACAGTTTTTACAGAGCGCAGGCGTTCTTAAGTTCGGCGATTTTACCGCTAAGAGTGGCAGAAAGATTCCTTATTTTATCAACGCTGGCGAAATCAAGACCGGCGAGCAGATTTCCAAACTCGGCGAGTTCTATGCAAAGAGTTACCTCGAAAAAGTAGGTAACAAGAGAACCGTTCTTTACGGTCCTGCATACAAGGGCATTTCTATCGCGGTTTCCGCGGCTGTTGCACTTTCCAAGAACGGACTTGATGTTCCTTTCTTCTTCAACAGAAAGGAAGTTAAAGACCACGGCGAAGGCGGCGTTTTTGTAGGCTATGTTCCGAACGAGAGCGAAGAAATTGTAATCGTTGAAGACGTTATCACCGCGGGTACTGCTATCCGCGAGAGCATGGCTATTCTTGAACACCTTAATGCTAAGGTTGCTGCTACTTTCGTTATGGTTGACCGCAAGGAAAAAGGTCAGACCGATAAGTCTGCAATGGGTGAAATCACAGATGAGTTCGGTTTCCCCGTATATTCTGTTGTAGATGTTTACGATATTATCGAGTATCTTGAAGAGGATCCCGCAAACAAGGAAAATGTTGACCGTATCAAGAAGTATCTTGAAGTCAACGGTGCTAAGGCTTAACTGAAAGGAATCGTTTTAAATGAGAAGTCTTATTGATATTGTAGACTTTTCGGTCGAAGAGCTTCACGAGCTTATGATGACCGCATGCGATATTATTGATAATCCCGCAAAGTATGCTGAGAAGTGCAAAGGCAAAAAACTTGCAACACTGTTTTTTGAGCCGTCTACGCGTACTCGTCTCAGCTTTGAGGCGGCTATGCTTGAACTTGGCGGAACTGTTATAGGTTTTTCCGAGGCAAACAGTTCTTCTGCTGCTAAGGGCGAGAGTGTCGCAGATACTGCGAAGGTCATCAGCTGCTATGCTGATATTATTGCTATGCGTCATCCTAAAGAGGGCGCACCTTATGTCGCATCGAAGAATGCAACCGTGCCTGTTATAAACGCAGGTGACGGTGCGCATTGCCATCCTACACAGACACTTGCCGATATTCTCACAATCTTCAGAGAAAAGGGAAGACTTGATAATATTACCATCGGTTTCTGTGGCGACCTTAAGTATGGCAGAACCGTGCATTCTCTTATCTCTGCGCTTGCAAGATACACCGGTATCAAAGTTGTTCTCATTTCTCCCGAGGAACTTAAGCTTCCCGGATATATCAAGACAGATGTGCTTGATAAGAACAACATGCAGTATGAAGAAACCGTATCACTTGAAGATGCAATGCCTGAGCTTGATGTGCTTTACATGACGAGAATTCAGCGTGAACGATTTGATGATGCTGATGAGTATGAGCGTCTTAAGGATAGCTATATTCTTACTGTTGATAAACTCGCGAACGCAAAAAAGGAGCTCAGCATTCTTCATCCGCTGCCCCGTGTAAATGAGATCAGCGTTGCGGTCGATAAAGACCCCCGAGCATGCTATTTTAAACAGGTACTTAACGGCAAATTTATGCGCATGGCTTTGATATTAAAGCTTCTCGAAGAGGTTGATGTTGACACAAAAGAAGATGCGCACGAGCTCGTGATCAACAGAATTTTCTGTAAAAATCCTAAGTGTATCACCACCACCGAGCAGGAACTTGAGCATGTGTTTAAGCTTTCTGACAAAGAAAGCGGTGTTTACAGATGTATTTATTGTGAAGAAAAGGCAAAGATTTAGAATATGCCTTTAGTGCCTTGACACTTTCTTTGCTGATATGTTATAATTTATACATATTTTAATTGTGTTCTTTGCGACTGACGGATAATGTGGAGCACCACGGGGAGCGAAGAATTTTGGCAAAAACAAGTCGACCGTCTGGGCACATTTACTTTTATGGGTAAGTGTGCTTTTTTACTTTTTTGTAGGAGAAATAAATGAAAAAAGTTGGTATTATCATGGGCAGTGACAGTGACCTGCCTATCATTCGCAAAGCTACCGATATGCTTACCGCACTTGAGATTCCTTTTGAGGTGCATATCTATTCCGCACACAGAACTCCCGTTGAAGCGGCTGATTTTGCACGTAACGCACGCGCAAACGGATTCGGTGTCATGATAGCAGCAGCAGGTATGGCTGCACATCTCGCAGGTGCAATCGCCGCAAATACAACTCTTCCCGTTATCGGAATCCCTTGCAAGTCCTCAAATCTTGACGGACTTGACGCACTTCTTTCCACTGTTCAGATGCCCACCGGTATTCCCGTTGCAACGGTTGCTATAAATGGCGGTGCAAACGCGGCACTAATTGCAGCTCAGATACTCGCAGTAGAAGACAAGGCACTTGCCGATAAGCTTGATGCTAAACGCGCAAGCGATGCAAAAGTTGTTCTTGAAAAGGACGCCGCAGTAGCTGCGGAATTTAACAAGTGATAAGCGTAAACATTAAGGAGTAAAACCATGGGAGGCTTTTTTGGAGCTGTCTGCAAGACTGATGCGATGGTTGATGTGTTCTTCGGTACAGATTACCATTCACATCTTGGTACGCGCCGTGCAGGTATGGCGGCATACGACAAAGAAATCGGATTGCAGAGAAAAATTCATAATATAGAGAATTCACCTTTCAGAACAAAGTTTGAAAATGTTCTTGAAGAAATGAAGGGAACTTCTGCTATTGGTTGCATAAGCGATACCGATCCGCAACCGTTGCTTATTCGTTCCAATCATGGTACATACGCCATTTGCACAATAGGTATTATTAATAATGCAAATGAGCTTATAGATAAATATCTTTCGCCGTGCGGTCTGCACTTTGATGCTATGACGGGCGGCAGGGTCAATTCAAACGAGCTTATGGCTGCTTTAATTGACCAAAAGCCTACATTTGCCGAGGGAATCAGATTTGCACAAGAGTCTATAGAAGGCTCTGCTTCTATTCTGCTTCTCTGTGACAATGGGCATATCATTGCGGCACGTGACTATTTCGGAAGAACTCCGGTACATATCGGTAAAAACGAAAACGGATATTGCGCTTCTTTCGAGTCTTTTGCTTATCAAAAGCTCGGATATGAGAATGTGACAGAGCTCGGACCCGGCGAAATAGTTGAGCTTACAGCCGATGGCATGACGCAGCTTATGGCTCCGGGTAAAGAGATGCGTATTTGTGCATTTCTTTGGTCTTATTACGGTTATTCTACCTCAAATTATGAGGGTGTAAACGTTGAAACCATGCGCTATCGCAACGGCGCTATAATGGCGGAAAACGATAAGGCAGCGGGACTTGCACAGGATATTGACTATGTCGGCGGCGTTCCCGATTCGGGTACTCCTCACGCCATTGGATATGCCAATAAGAGCGGAGTTCCATTTGCACGTCCGTTTATCAAATACACTCCTACTTGGCCGCGCAGCTTTATGCCCACCAATCAAGTAGAGCGTAATAAGGTTGCAAAAATGAAGCAGATTCCCGTGCACGAACTTATTCAAGGCAAAAAACTTTTATTCGTCGACGATTCTATTGTACGCGGAACGCAGCTTAAAGAAACAGTCGATTTTCTTTATGACCACGGTGCGAAAGAGGTTCATATGCGCTCTGCGTGCCCGCCCATAATGTACGGTTGCAAATATTTGAATTTTTCAAGTTCAAGAAGTCCTATGGAATTGCTTGCACGTCGTGTAATTATGGATCTTGAAGGTGAAGAAGGATTTAAGCATATAGATGAATACACCGATTCATCAACCGAAAGAGGAAAGAAACTCAGACAGACAATTTGCGAGTCGTTTAACTTTGCGTCTCTTGAATTTCAAACACTTGAAGGAATTATAAAATCAATCGGCATCGAGCCGTGTAAGCTTTGCACATATTGCTGGAGCGGAAAGGAATAAAAATGAGCACACAATCTAAATCTGATAGTTACGCAGCAGCCGGCGTTGATATTGTTGCCGGTTACAAAGCAGTTGAACTTATGAAAAAGCATATCGCACGTACCAAGAATGCCGGTTGTCTTGATGATGTTGGCGGTTTTGGCGGTTGCTTCGGATTGCCCGTCGCAGGCATGGAGGAGCCGGTGCTTGTTTCCGGTACTGACGGTTGTGGCACCAAGGTAAAACTTGCAATTCTCATGGATAAGCATGATACTATCGGTATTGATGCCGTTGCAATGTGCGTTAACGATATCATTTGCGTTGGCGCAAAGCCATTGTTCTTCCTCGACTATATTGCATGCGGCAAAAATGTTCCCGAAAAGATTGCTTCTATCGTCGGCGGCGTTGCCGAAGGATGTGTGCAGTCCGGTGCGGCGCTTATCGGCGGCGAAACCGCAGAACATCCCGGTATGATGCCCGTGGAAGATTATGACCTTGCTGGCTTTGCTGTCGGCATTGTAGACAAGAAAAAGATTTTGGACAATACAAAAATGGCAGAAGGCGATGTAGTAATTGCACTTGCGTCAAGCGGCGTACATTCCAACGGTTTCTCTCTCGTGCGTAAAGTTTTTGACATTGACAATAATCCCGCATCTCTGTATGAGCCTTGCGAGGAACTCGGCGGCAAGAGTGTTGCAGAAACTTTGCTTACTCCTACCAAGATTTATGTTAAATCTGTGCTTGCCCTCTTGGAAAAAGTTACCGTTAAGGGCATCAGCCATATCACTGGCGGCGGTTTCTATGAAAACATTCCGCGCTCCATTCCTAAGGGACTCACTGCAAAGATTGATAAATCTGCAGTTAAGGTACTTCCTATTTTCGACCTTATCGCAAAGAAAGGCAACATTCCCGAGCGCGATATGTATAACACTTATAATATGGGTGTTGGTATGAGCATAGTTGTTCCCGCAACTGAAACAGAGACCGCACTGGAAATTCTCCGTGCAAACGGCGAGGATGCATATGTTATCGGTGAAATCGTCAAAGGTGACGATGGCGTGGTGCTTTGCTGATGAATACGGTAAAACGAATTGCCGTTTTAGTTTCGGGCGGCGGCACCAATTTACAGGCTTTGATAAACGCGCAAAACAAAGGCATCATCAAAAGCGGCAAGATAGAACTTGTAATTTCTAATAAAGCGGATGCGTATGCGCTTGAGAGAGCGAGAAAAGCAAATATCAAAACAGCCGTTGTTTCAAAAAAAGAACTCGGCGGAAGTCAAAGGGCTTTTGAGAACAATCTCATTACACTTCTTGAAGATAACAAAATTGATATAATCGTGCTTGCTGGCTTTATGGTAATTCTCAGTGAAAGATTTACAAGTACATATCCGAGACGCATAATTAATGTACATCCTTCACTTATCCCTTCTTTTTGCGGCGAGGGATTCTACGGTCTTCGTGTGCATGAGGCGGCACTTAAATACGGTGTTAAAGTTACGGGTGCAACCGTGCATTTTGTAAATGAAGTTCCCGACGGCGGAGAGATAATAATGCAAAAGGCAGTCGCTATCCGCGAGGATGATACACCTGAGACATTGCAGAAAAGAGTAATGAGACTTGCCGAGTGGAAGATACTTCCTTTGTCGGTTGAAAAAGTTTGCAGCGAACTTCTTTAGATAGGAGAATAAAAATGAAGATTTCATCAATTTCAAATGAGCTTAACTCTCTTGCATATCATGGCAGAGGTATTATAATTGGTAAAAGTGCAGATGGAAAAAAGGCTGTTACCGCTTACTTTATTATGGGTAGAAGCGAGAATAGCCGCAACCGCGTGTTTGTCGCAGAGGGTGACGCTATGCGTACAAAGGCATTTGACGAGTCCAAGATGACCGATCCGCATTTAATTATTTATTACCCTGTCAGAGTTCTCGGCAATAAGACCATCGTTACCAACGGCGATCAGACTGACACTATTTATGATATGATGGACAAGCAGATGACCTTTGAGCAGGCACTCCGTACTCGCGAGTTTGAGGACGACAAGCCGAATTTCACTCCCAGAATTTCCGGTATCATTCACTGCGAAAACGGAGAAATGAACTATGCGATGTCGATTTTGAAGAGTGCAGAGGGCGATGACAGTTCCTGCGAGAGATTTACATACGCATACTCCTCTCCCATAGCCGGCAAGGCAAAATTCATTCATACATATAACGGTGACGGCAATCCGCTGCCTTCCTTTGAGGGCGAGCCGAAAACGCTCGAACTTCCCAATATGGACATTGATTCTCTTACCGACCTTATCTGGACAAATCTGAACGAAGACAACAAGGTTTCGCTCTTTGTCAGATATATTGATATTGCCAGCGGCGAGAGCGAAACGAGAATTGTAAACAAGAACGCGTGAGGTACAATATGAAAGAATTTGAACTTAAATATGGTTGCAACCCCAATCAGAAGCCTGCGAAGATTTTTATGCAGGACGGTTCGGAGTTGCCTATCGAAATACTTTGCGGCAGACCCGGTTACATTAACTTTCTTGACGCCTTCAACAGTTGGCAGCTTGTAAAGGAGCTTAAAGAAGCTCTTGGTCTTCCCGCTGTAACTTCCTTTAAGCACGTCAGCCCTACTTCTGCGGCTGTAGGCATTCCGCTTTCCGATAAACTCAAGAAAGCTTGCTTTGTTGATGACATCGAAGATCTTGATAAGTCTCCTCTCGCTTGCGCATATGCAAGAGCAAGAGGCACCGACCGTATGTGTTCCTTCGGTGACTGGGTCGCGCTTTCCGATGTTTGTGACGTTACTACCGCTAAACTTATCAAGCGCGAGGTTTCCGACGGTATCATCGCCCCCGGTTATGAGCCGGAGGCACTTGAAATTCTCAAGTCAAAGAGAAAAGGCAATTATAATATCGTAAAAATCGACCCCAATTACGTTCCCGCTGAAATCGAGCGCAAGCAGGTTTACGGTATCACTTTCGAGCAGGGAAGAAACAATTTTGAGATCAACAAAGAGCTTCTTTCAGAAATCGTTACCGCAAACAAGGATATGCCAGAAAGCGCAGTTCGCGATCTTATAATCGCACTTATTACCCTTAAATATACACAGTCTAATTCCGTATGCTATGCTGTTGACGGTCAGGCGATCGGCGTAGGCGCAGGTCAGCAGTCGAGAATTCACTGCACGCGTCTTGCAGGCACAAAGGCTGATACATGGTTCCTTCGTCAGCATGAGAAAGTGCTCGCGCTTCCTTTCAAGCCCGAACTTGGCAGACCCGACAGAGATAATGTTATCGACGGTTATATCAACCGCAATGAGGAAGACGTTTGCGCTGACGGCATCTGGCAGAACTATTTTACAGAGCAACCCGAGCCTCTTACCGATGCGGAAATTCGCGCATACCTTGACGGTATCGATGGCGTTGCTCTCGGTTCCGACGCGTTCTTCCCGTTCAGCGATAACATCGAGCGAGCAAAGCGCAGCGGCGTAAAGTATATCGCAGAACCCGGCGGATCTATCCGCGATGACCTCGTTATTGACTGCGCAAATAAGTATGGCATGGTAATGGCATTTACTAAGATGCGTCTGTTCCATCATTAATTCTTCGGAGGCAGGATGAAAGTATTAGTCGTTGGCGGTGGCGGCAGAGAGCATGCCATCATCAAGAAAATAAAAGAAAATAAAGAAGTTTCTGAGATCTACGCGCTTCCCGGCAACGGCGGCATCGCCGCTGATGCAACCTGCGTAGACATCGGAGCAAAAGATATCGACGGGATCGTAAAATTTGCTGTCGAAAATAAAATTGATTATGCAATTGTAGCACCCGACGACCCCCTGGTTCTCGGTGCTGTAGACGCACTTGAGGAAAAAGGAATTCCTTGCTTCGGTCCTCGCGCGAATGCAGCGATTATCGAAGGCAGTAAGGTGTTTTCCAAAGACCTTATGAAAAAGTACGGTATTCCTACCGCGGCGTATGAAGTATTCACCGATATGGACGCGGCTCTTGAATATCTTGACAGCGCTCCCATTCCCACAGTCATCAAGGCTGACGGTCTTGCGCTCGGCAAAGGCGTTGTTATCGCCGAAACTCGTGAAGCTGCAAAAGACGCCGTAAAATCCATGATGCAGGATAAAGTGTTCGGCAAGAGCGGCGACAGAGTTGTTATTGAAGAGTTCCTTACAGGTCCCGAAGTTTCGGTGCTTTCGTTTACCGACGGTAATGTTGTTGTTCCTATGATTTCTTCTATGGACCACAAGCGCGCGGGTGACAACGATACAGGACTTAACACAGGCGGTATGGGCACTGTTGCGCCTAACCCTTATTACACTGCCGAAATTGCCGAGATTTGTATGAGGACTATTTTCAAGCCTACTATCGACGCAATGAACGCCGAAGGACGCGCTTTCAAAGGCTGTCTCTATTTCGGACTCATGCTCACACCTAACGGTCCTAAAGTCATTGAGTACAACTGCCGTTTCGGCGACCCCGAAACGCAGGTGGTTCTGCCGCTTCTCGAAAGCGACCTTCTCACCGTTATGCGTGCTGTTACCGACGGAAAACTCGCAGAAACTGAAGTTAAATTCTCTAATAAACATGCTTGTTGCGTAGTTATGGCTTCAAAAGGCTATCCCACTGCATATGAAAAGGGATTTGAACTTACAATTCCCACTGATATCAGCGACAAGGTTTATGTTGCAGGTGCGGCAATCAAGGACGGTAAACTTGTTACAAACGGCGGTCGTGTACTTGGCGCAACCGAAGTAGCCGACACATTGCCAAACGCTATTAAAGCCGCATACGGACTTGTCGACAAGATTCATTTTGAAAACGCATATTACCGTCACGATATCGGCGCAAGAGCGCTGAAAGCAAAGGAGTGCTAAAATGGTATATAGAGTCTATGTAGAAAAGAAAAAAGAACATGCCAACGAAGCAAAATCGCTTCTTTCCGACGCGCGCACTCTTCTTGGTATCACTTCTCTTACCGATGTTCGCGTTATCAATCGCTACGATGCGGATAACATCACCGCGGAACTTTTTGACTATGCAAAAGGAACTGTATTTTCAGAACCTCAGGTAGACGTAGTTTTCGATGAACTTTCACTCAGCGACGCTACCGTGTTCGCGGTTGAATATCTCCCCGGTCAGTTTGACCAGCGCGCAGATTCTGCTGCACAGTGTATTCAGATTATCTCTCAGGGCGACAGACCTACTGTTCGCACAGCAAAGGTTTATGCTCTTTACGGCAACCTCAGCGCAGAACAGGTAACAGAGATTAAAAAGTATGTTATCAACCACGTAGAAGCTCGTGAAGCCGCACTTGACAAGCCCGAAACTCTTGAAATGCAGTACACGGTTCCCACCGAGGTAAAAACTCTTGACGGTTTTACTTCCTTGGATGCTGACGGACTTGCTGGGTTTGTAAAAGATTACGGTCTTGCAATGGATGAAGCGGATATCGCTTTCTGCCAGAAATATTTTAAGAGCGAGCATCGCGATCCCACAATCACCGAAATTCGCATGATCGATACATATTGGTCTGACCATTGCCGTCATACTACATTCCAGACTATCATCGACGATGTTAAGTTTGAGGATGAACTGCTTCAAAAAGCATATGAGGATTACATCGCAGTCCGTAAGGAACTCGGCAGAACTAAACCTATCTGCCTTATGGATCTTGCAACTGTTGCTGTAAAGTATCTCAAAAAGCACGGCAAACTTGATAAACTCGATGAATCTGAGGAAATCAATGCTTGTACCGTAAAGATTGACATCGAGGTTGACGGAAAGAGCGAGCCTTGGCTTTTGCTCTTCAAAAACGAGACGCACAACCATCCTACCGAGATCGAGCCTTTCGGCGGTGCTGCAACTTGTATCGGCGGAGCTATCCGTGACCCGCTTTCCGGACGTGCATATGTGTACGGTGCAATGCGCGTTACAGGCGCGGCTAATCCCTTAAAGTCCGTAAGCGAAACTATCAAGGGCAAACTTCCTCAAAGAAAAATCGTTACCACAGCGGCGGCAGGTTACTCCTCATACGGCAACCAGATCGGTCTCGCTACGGGTATCGTAGATGAAATCTATCATGACGGCTATGCCGCAAAGCGTATGGAAATCGGCGCGGTTGTTGCCGCGGCTCCCGCTGCTAATGTTCGCCGTGAGCGCCCCGTTCCCGGTGACATCGTAATCCTTCTCGGCGGCAGCACAGGCCGCGATGGTATCGGCGGTGCAACAGGTTCTTCCAAGGCACACAATGCTCACTCTGTTGAGACTTGCGGCGCAGAGGTTCAAAAGGGTAATGCCCCCGAGGAGCGAAAACTCCAGCGTCTCTTCCGCAACGCAGAAGCATGCCGCATGATCAAGCGCTGCAACGACTTTGGTGCGGGCGGCGTTTCGGTTGCTATTGGTGAACTTGCTGACGGTCTTGTTATCGACCTCAATGCAGTTCCCAAAAAGTATGAAGGTCTCGACGGTACAGAACTCGCAATAAGCGAGTCTCAGGAGCGTATGGCGGTAGTTATCGAACCTGAAAATCTTAACCGCTTCCTTGAACTTGCAAAGAGCGAAAATCTTCAGGCATGCAAAGTAGCAGAGGTGCAGGAAGATGCTCGTCTTGTAATGCACTGGAACGGTAAAAAAATTGTTGATATCAGCCGTGATTTTCTCAATTCCAACGGTGCAGAGAAGCATATTACAGTAACTCCCGAAACTCCCAAGGCGTATGACAAGGAAATAAACGGCGGTTTTGTAGAAAACTACAAGGCCCTTGCAGATGACCTCAATATCTGTTCAAAGCGCGGACTTTCCGAGCGTTTTGACTCCACCATCGGCGCAGGCACCGTACTCATGCCTTTCGGAGGTAAGCATCAGCTTACACCTATTCAGGCGATGGTACAGAAAGTATCTGTCGAGAAAAAGAACACCGATGACTGTTCATTTATGGCATGGGGATACAATCCTTTCATCACCGAAAAGAGCCCTTATCACGGCGCATATCTCGCAGTTGTTGAGTCGGTTTCTAAACTCATTGCCACTGGCGCGTCATTTGAAGATGTTTACCTCACTTTCCAGGAATATTTTGAACGTCTGGGCAAAGACGGTAAGCGTTGGGGCAAACCTCTTGCCGCACTTCTAGGCGCGTTTGAAGCGCAGAAAGAACTTGGCATCGGTTCTATCGGCGGCAAGGACTCGATGAGCGGTTCGTTTGAGGACCTCGATGTTCCTCCTACCCTCGTTTCTTTCGCTGTTACCACCGGTAAGGTGCAGGATGTAGTTTCTCCCGAGTTTAAAAAGGCAGGCAACAAGGTCGTTCTTATTGCTCCCGAATATGACGAGAACGGACTCCCTAAGACTGAGTCCCTTATAAAGGTATTTAACACGGTTACCGAACTTCTTCGTAGCGGCAAGGCGGTTTCTGCTTATACTCCCGGTATGGGTGGTATCGCTGAGGCGGTAATGAAGATGTGCTTTGGTAACGGTCTCGGTTTCAACTACAATGGTAATATTTGCGCTAAGGGAATTTTTGACTATTGCTACGCAAGTTTTGTGCTTGAAGTTACCGAGGATGTTGAGTGCAAATATGTAGTAGGTACTGTTACCGACGACGGTAAAATTACCATGGGTGACGAAGTGCTCGACCTCTCCGAAATTCTCGATATTTACGAGAACAAACTCGAGAGCGTATTCAGTTGCAACATTCCCACATCCGATGCACCAGTATGCAATTTCAATTACAAGGCTACCGAGCGTGTTGCTCCTGCAATAGCAGTTGCAAAGCCTCGCGTTCTTATTCCTGCATTCCCCGGTACAAACTGCGAGTTTGACAGTGCAAAGGCTGTTCGCGCCGCAGGTGCAGATGCCGAGATATTTGTTATCAACAACCTCTCTGCAGACGGTATCCGCAAGAGCGTTGAGGATTTTGCAAACAAACTCAAAGAGTCGCAGATGGTATTCATTCCCGGCGGCTTCTCCGGCGGCGACGAGCCTGACGGCAGCGGTAAGTTTATCACCGCGTTCTTCCGCAACGCTGAAATCAAGGAAGGCGTAACCGAACTTCTTGAAAAGCGCGACGGTCTTATGTGCGGTATCTGCAACGGCTTCCAGGCACTTATCAAACTCGGTCTTGTTCCTTACGGTAAGATCATCGACACCGATGAGAATTGCCCGACCTTGACATTCAATGCGATTGCGCGTCACCAGTCCCGCATCGTTCGCACTCGTGTAGCGTCTAACAAGTCTCCGTGGCTTGCGCTCACCGAAGTCGGCGATGTCTACACCGTGCCGATCTCTCACGGCGAAGGCCGCTTTGTCGCTGATGAATCGCTTATTAAGAAACTTGCCGAAAACGGTCAGATTGCAACCCAGTACGTTGACCTTGACGGTAATGCAACAAACGATATTCACTTCAATCCCAACGGCTCCATGTACGCTATCGAGGGCATCACGTCTCCCGACGGCAGAGTATTCGGTAAAATGGGACACAGCGAGCGTATCGGTGCAGGACTTTACAAAAACGTCCCCGGCGACTACGACATCAAGATGTTCAAATCCGCTGTTGAATATTTTAAGAAGTAATATGTTCAAAACTCCGTACACCGATGTGTACGGAGTTTTTGTTGCAAGTGATATAATGGTATGTTATAATGAATATAAAAGGGGTGATTGCAATGGATAAAAATGAACTCAAACTTATTGTCGATAAATGGAGTAAAAAACTTCGTATTACTCCTAACTGGGATATAGTCCTTGAATTAGTTAATGACGTAAATTGGTCTAAAACGGGCGATATAAAAATTGACTGCACAGATCAAAAAGCGATACTTTTACTCAACACTACATGTCCCAAACAAGAGAATATAGAAGAAGTTATAGTACATGAATTGCTACACCTTAAAATGTATCCGTTAGATCAAGTTACCGAGTCATTGATTAAAAGTAATTTTACCTGTGATACACCCGAATATCGTTTTGCTTATTCACAATTTTTCACCGCACTTGAGCAGACAGTAGAAGAGATGACAAAATGTTTTTTGTTTGAGTTCGGAGAGAATAAAGAACTTTCTTTCGGCAGATGCAAATTGCAAAAATCATTTGATGAGTTATATAATAATTTACAAAACTTAGATTAGATATGTTACAGAACTTTGTGAAAGTAATTGTAGACCGCCCTTTGGGGAGTTATCATCCCGAGCATAAAGATTTGCACTATCCGATAAATTACGGATTTGTGGAAGGCATTTTTGCTCCTGACGGAGAAGAGCAGGACGCATATATCCTCGGCGTAGATGAGCCTATAAGTGAGTTTGTAGGGAAGGTTATTGCGGTTATACAAAGAAAAGACGACGTTGAAGACAAGTGGGTTGTCGCTCCGGACGGTGTGTATTACACAATTGAAGAAATAAAAAAGCAAGTAGATTTTCAAGAAAAGTATTTCGATATTTCTATTGGATTAATAGGTGAATAGTCATATGAAAATAGCGATAATGGGGTATTCGGGGAGCGGAAAGACCTACCTTTCAGAGCAACTTTCTGCCGCGTTGAAACTTCCTGTTTTACATCTTGATTTAGTTCAATATACAAAAGATTGGAAACCTATAGATGAAAATACAGCAATAAATAGTGTGTCTGATTTTATGGAACAAGACAATTGGATAATAGAAGGGCACGGTACTAACCTTCTTTTAGAAAAAAGATTGGAAAAAGCCGATTTGATTGTTTTGATGTTTTTTCCGCGTTTGCAATGTTTGTTTCGAGTTATAAAACGAAAAAAGAACCGCAAAAACGAAGGCCATAAAAACGATACAAGTTTTAGATTTATTCGTTTTGTTCTGTTCGGTTGCAGAAATAAAAAACGAAGAGAGGAATACTGCAAAATTTTAAGTAAGTATAAAGAAAAAGTTATTATTCTTAAAAGTACTAAAGAAAGTGAAGATTTTTTAAAATCAGTAGTTTTGTAAACTAAACAAGCCGCCCGAATGGGCGGCTGTCATTTTATATTATCCGTTTCTGCGGTAAGGTGTCGGCATTTTTCTGCCGCATTTATCGAAGGACGGGTTGTGTGCATAGAAATTCTTTGAGTCAAGATTGTCTTGCGTTACACGCAGTGCGTCGCCGAAGCGTTGGAAGTGCACGACTTCGCGTGCACGAAGGAATTTGATGGGTTCACGAACATCAGGGTCGTCAACAAGACGCAGGATGTTGTCATAAGTGGTTCTGGCTTTTTGTTCGGCAGCGAGGTTTTCCGTGAGGTCGGTTATTACATCGCCTTTGGATTGGAAATAGGTAGCGGTGAAGGGCATGCCCGAAGCGCTGACAGGGTAGATACCTGTCGTGTGGTCTACAAAGTAAGTATCAAATCCGGACGCCTTTATTTCCTCAGGTGAAAGGTTTCTTGTAAGTTGAAAAAGTATCGCCGAAATCATTTCTACATGTGCCAGCTCTTCGGTCCCGACATCAGTCAAAATTCCGACTACTTCGTCATACGGCATGGCGTATCTTTGGTTGAGATAGCGCATCGAAGCCCCGATCTCACCGTCGGGACCACCCAGTTGACTGATTATGATTTTAGCAGCTCTCGGGTCAGGCGTTTTAATTTTGACGGGGAACTGCAGTTTTTTCTCATATATCCACATTTAGTTAGCCTCACTTTCCCAAGGCCAAGGGCCTTGTATCCATTTCCAAGTATCACCATCTGCACCAGAGTGCGGGGTAAGAGGACCGTAGGTTTCCTCATACTGAGCAACATATTTATCGTATGCGGCCTTCTGACATGCAAAATACTTGAGTGCTCTTTGACAGTTTGGATGACCGTCGAGGAAAAGCGTAGCTTCTACCAATGCAAAACTGTGATGTTGAATCTTACGAAGCAGTTGTGTGCGGTTGTTGCAATTCATGTTATTCATATTATTCATGGCAACTACCTCCCATACATTTTGCACCGTAAAACGGTTTGTCTAGTTCTTTGAAAATGGTTCCTGCCATAAAGCCTTCTTCTTCGCAATAGAGGTTTTGCCATTCCTGCTCAGGTGAATAGACCATTGCAAGAGAATAATTGAAGTCATTGTTTGAATAGTCGCCGCAATGGCAATCATCGCAATGGCTATTCATATTTTTAGAGTTTGATTCGGTACGGTTTTCGCCGCAAGACGTACACGTGGCATTGTGTCTGCTTAGCATCCGCCCGTGCGTCTCTAATTCAAGTCGTTGCCGTGAAGTCATACCACGGCTTTGATTCATTCTGTTGTACATTTATTGAATTTCGACCTTTCATTATTTGTGAGCGTGCGCTCATTTATATTCTATGCAAAGTTTGATATTTGGGACATTTTTGTATAAAAAATATCCGTTTGGAAAAACTGAACACGAACATATGATTTTGAAAGGAGAAAATCAATGAAAAAGATATTTACAATATCACTTTGTATGCTTTTGGCATTAATGTTGGCGCTTGCTTCTGCGGCATCTTCTATAGTTTCGCCGGCTCTTAACATTATTGCAAAAAAGAATACAATGATTAAAAGTGGTTTGGTTTACAATGACATTTATTTTTCTGAGCGAGATTTTATGAAATGCTTAGGAGTTACCGAAATTGATACGGTAACAGTGGAAGAACTCCCATCGGCGACATGCGGTGTTTTGAAATTAGGAACGCTGAATGTCACAGAAGGTCAAACTATTGGCAGAGATTATCTGTCGGTTTTGCGTTTTGTTCCTGCTACTGAAGAGGTTTTCAGCGCAGAACTTGTATTCAGTTGCGACGGGACGGAAGTACCGTGTGTTGTTAAAATTTTAGATGAAGTAAATTATGCTCCGACATTTGCCGAGGACAGTTGCAGCGTCAGCACTTACAATAATGTATCTTTATACGGAAGTGTGCGTGCAAGCGACCCCGAAGGAGATGTTACTGATTTGCAGATAGTATCATATCCCAAGCACGGAACGTTGACTGTTACTAATACCTCATACGGCAGCTACAAATACACCCCCACAAGCGGATACGTCGGTGATGATGAGTTTGTTGTAGTTGCGCGCGATGAGTATGGTAATTATTCTTCTGTGCAGACTGTTAATGTGAATGTCGAAAAAAATGGTGTGTTCTTTATAGACACCGCGGGACATTGGTGCGAAAATGCGGCGATTTGCTTATACGAGATGGGCGCAGTTGAAGTTGTAAATTATCAGGACGGTATGGTATTTTGTCCGGATGACAGTGTGACGCGCGAAGAGTTTGTAGCCATGGTAATGAAAGCTATGGATGTAACCACACTTATCGACAGCAACAGTTCCTTTGCCGATAATTCTTCAATCGATGTAAAATATCGTCCCTATGTCGCAACTGCACAGCGTATGGGATATATAATCGGCAAAGAAGCGGACGGCGTGATGTATTTTGACCCTAAGGGTAATATCACAAAAGCTGAGGCGGCGGTAGTTATCAATAACATTCTCGGACTCGAAGAAGGCGAGTATGTTACAACTTTTGCCGATGACGGTGCTATCCCCACATGGGCAAAAAGTGCCGTATATGCGCTTACAAGCGCCGGCGTTTTCAACGGTGACGGCGAAGGCGTGATTGCTCCGTCTGCGGTTTTAAGCCGCGCACAGACTGTGCAAATGCTGTATAATGTAATAGAAGATAAGTAGAATAACAAAAACACTCTGTAAAGCGTATGCTGATACAGGGTGTTTTTTATGTATATTCGTTATGATGATGAAGAATTTGAAAACGTTGATGCCGTAGCCATTATAAAAGGCTCTGCGGCATATCCGGGAATACGCGGATTGGTTAGATTTTATCAAACCGACAGCGGAGTGTATGTAGTTACTTCGGTTACAGGGTTGCCGCGCGGAGAAGCGCCATGCAAAACGCCGATATTTGCTATGCACATACATGACGGTGATTCCTGCGAGGGACGAAGCGAAAAATCAGCTTTTCCAATGTCAGGCATGCACTATAACCCAAGCGGATGCGAGCATCCGTATCATGCGGGTGACTTGCCACCGTTGTTTTCTGCAGACGGTGTAGCAATGGGTTCGGTTTTGACAAACCGTTTCACAGTGCGGGAAATTGTCGGAAAGACAGTTATTATACATGGCGGTGTCGATGATTTCACAACGCAACCGTCGGGAAACTCAGGCGAAAAAATCGCTTGTGGAGTGATACAATAAAAAATAAGCCGACCGAGTCGGCTTATTTTACACTCTCACACAGAATGGCTTTGCCTTTTACGGTGACGGTTGCTTTTTCACCCACAACTTCGTTGCTGACAGCAAAGGACGGATTAGAGTGCGGCAAGGTAAACTCATTAAGAGGATATTTACAGTCGGTCAAGGTCACTGTACATTCATCAAGTGCGAACAATGAAAAATATCCGCCGCGATTTTCTATTGTGACAGTTTCGTTTTGTAAAACGCGCAAAATATTTTCGCCATCGGTAAGAGTGGCAAATATATTTTGTTCGCGAAAAGTTTCAAGCAAAAATAAATTTGATAAAAAATGGTCAGCACGACCGCCTGTTCCGCCCAATATTAAAAGTTCGGCAGCACCGCGCTTGATTGCAATAGAGCATGCAAGCATGGTATCGGTATCATCTTTTTCCGCAGGTACTGTGATAATTTCGGCATTTGTATTGGGGCGAACCGCAGAATCAAAGTCGCCTACGATTATGTCAGGTGCTATGTGCAGTTTTGCCGCCGAAAGATATCCGCTGTCAGCGGCAATAACGATATCATATTCGTCGGCGGAAACATTAATTCTCTCAAAATTCAGATACCCGCCAGTGATAATCAGAGCATTTTTCATAATTACCTCGTATACATGTAAAAAACAAGCCATGGTCACGGCTTGTTAACATCACAACATATTTATTATATCACACATAAGTATCGTTTGAAAATACCTTTTACTCTTTTTCTCCGCTTTGAACAAAAAGCGGTATGAAAGTTTTTCTAAAATGTCAATTGAAAAATCATGTTCGGATATGCTACACTATAGGTGAAGAAAGGAAGGTACAGTCCGATGTACAAGTAAGAGCTAAAAACTTTCTGATACAGACGCGATGTGATTTGAACTAAAAAAGTAGCGGTGTTGGTCTTAAGTGTGGAGTTGGAGGAGTCAAAGATAAAGTAAGTTTAAATCATAATCAGGTTTGAAAAGGAAGTTGCAGTTTAACCTTTGTTGCATAAAATAGTGAGTAGAAATTCGCTAAAGGAAAATGCAGTAAAAGGAAATTTGAGAAAGAGAGGATAAAGAAAGATGCTAGATATCAAGAGTGAAGAGAAATGACCTCTGGTTGCGGTGTATAAAGCAATCAGAGGTCATTTCTTTTATATATTCTTTACTTAATTTTTACATCAAAAGCAACAGAGATGTATTGATTTTAGCGGTTCCTTGTGCTATTATTTGAATCAAAGGCGGTGAACAGATGGATATAATAATTTTAGCACTTAATTCAAAGTATATTCATTCCTCGCTTGCGCCTTGGTATTTGAAATCGGAAATAGAAGATTTTGATGCCTCTGTATTAGAACATACCGTAAATGAAGATATCGAAACAGTTGCTTTAGATGTTCTGTCGCGCCGACCTAAGATTTTAGCAGTCAGCGTTTATATTTGGAATGTTGGGTTTGCTTATAAACTTGCAAAACGGATTAAAGAAGTTTCGAAGAACACATGTATTATTTTCGGCGGTCCTGAGGTATCGTACAATTCGGCAGAAGTGCTTAATATATGTAATGCCGTTGATTATGTAATTTGCGGCGAAGGCGAAGAACCGTTCCGCAACCTTTGCAACTATTTGCTTTGCGGTGAAGAATTTCCCGATAAGGGTGTTTCAAGCAGAGAAAAGCTTGCAATGCCGTATATCGGCATCGGAACGCCTAAGTCACCTTATACCGAAGAATATTTCACCATGCTTAACGGCAGAATTTCATATTTTGAGAGCAGCCGGGGATGTCCGTATTCGTGCGCGTATTGTCTTTCCGGACGCCAAGAAGGTGTGCGGTTCTTTGATATGCAATATGTCAAGGAGAATCTGATAAAACTCGCGCAAAGTGGTACAAAGACCATTAAATTTGTTGACCGCACGTTTAATGCCAACCGTCGCCGTGCTTTAGAAATACTGTCATTCATAATTGAAAATAGCGGTAAGGCTTTTCCCGATGATGTTTGCGTTCACTTTGAACTTTCGGGAGATCTTCTGGACGATGAGACCATTGCGCTGCTAAAATCTGCCCCTGAAGGTCTTTTTCAGTTTGAGGTTGGAATACAGAGTTTTAATTTCGAAACTATTAAAGCAATTCATAGAAAAACTGACAATGCTACGTTGAGGCATCGAATAAGTCAACTCGTCGAACTTGGAAACGCGCATATTCATACTGACCTGATTGCGGGTTTGCCGTATGAGAATTATGACAGTTTCGTTGACAGTTTTAATCAGGCTTATGAACTTGGTGCTGATATGCTTCAACTTGGTTTCTTAAAGATTTTGCACGGTACAGAACTTGAGTATAGGGCTACAGAATATGGGTTCGCATATTCAAACGAGCCGCCGTATGAGGTGTACGAAACTCCATGGCTTTCGCGTGATGAAATCTTAATGCTGAAAATTACCGAAAACGCAGTAGATAGGTTACACAACAGCGGCAGGTTTAGGAGAATGCTTGCGCTTTGCTTACCGCGGTTTGATAGCGCTTATCATTTCTTTTTCGAATGCGGAAATGTAATCCGAAATATTCGCGGACTTGACGATATGACAGACGCCATATATTTGTTTTTATGTAAACGCTTGCCGCATATGATTGAAGAAATTCGTGATGCGATGGTTTGCGACAGACTTGCTACTAATTCTTCAAAAGGATTGCCTAAGTCGTTATACCGTGCTGATTCTCGCTTTTTGGAAATTAAAAAACGACTCAATTTCGATGAGCATACCGCCGAAAAGCCTAATGTGCGCAGAAGTATTGCTATTTTGTATCACAGCGACAGAGCGGTGTATGCAGATTATGATAAAAAGAACAACCGCGGGGAATACCTGCTCGGCTATATAAATCTTTAGGAGGGATTCTCTGTGAAAAAATTGGATGTAAGAAAACTTGTAGTTGCGGCTTTGCTCGCCTCTTTTGCATGTGTTGCCACAATGATTATTCAGATACCTAACGGTATCGGCGGGTATTTTAATCTCGGCGACTGCATAGTGCTATTGTGCGGATGGTTGCTTGGACCTGTGTACGGTGCTTTGGCTGCGGGCATTGGTTCTATGCTCGCTGATGTTTTCTCGTCATATTTGACTTATGCACCGGTTACTTTTGTTATCAAAGCATTGATGGCTGTTATTGCTTTCTATATTGCTAAAGGCAAGAACAGATTATTTGCTGTTGTAAGCGGAATTTGTGCGGAAGTATTAATGATTCTCGGGTATTTCGCGTTTGAAACATTTCTTTATGGTGCAGGTACAGCAGCACTTGGTATAGTTCCAAATGCTTTACAAGGCATTGCCGGCATTGTTTGCGCATTGCTTTTGAAAGAATTTGTTGACAGAAAGAAACTTTGGAAGTATTAATGAAAGAGTACATATTTTTTGACCTTGACGGCACACTTACAGACCCTGCGCTCGGTATTACAAATTCGCTGATGTATGCGCTTGATAAGTTTGGTATAAGTGTTGAGAGCAGGGAAGAACTTTATCAGTTTATCGGGCCTCCGCTTGTTGATAAGATGATGGAAGTTTTCGGCTTTTCTAAAGAAAAAGCCACACAAGCACTTGCATTTTACCGTGAGTATTTCAGCGATAAGGGACTTTTTGAGAATACGGTCTATGACGGTATTCCCGAAATGCTTTGTGAGTTACAATCGTGTAGTTACAAACTTGTGCTTGCAACATCAAAACCAGAAAAATTTGCGAAGCGGATTTTAGAGCATTTTGACCTTGCAAAATATTTTTGCTTTGTAGGCGGAAGTGATTTGGAGGGAACGCGTGCGTCAAAAGACGCTGTTATAGAATATGTTCTCGCATCACTTGGCATTGCTGACCATTCAAAGTGTATAATGGTAGGAGACCGCGAGCATGATGTTATCGGTGCTAAAAAATGCGGCATCGGCTGTGTCGGTGTCCTGTTTGGATACGGTTCAAGACAAGAACTTGAAACTGCAGGCGCCGCATATATCGCTGAGAATGTTAAAGAACTTGGCAAAATTTTAAGGAGCGTGTAAGTAATGAAACTTATCCTTTCGTCTTGCGATTTCAGAAACGAAAACTCTAAAAGGGTAATACTTGAAAATTTACCTAAGCCTATAAATGAGTGCAAGTTGCTTTTTATTCCAAACGAAAAGGCAACTTTAGACGCAATCAAAAGCGGCAAGTATCACAATCGCATGACCGAGTTCGGATTTTCAAAAGAAAATGTAACAGTTTTTAACTACTACGCTCCCAAGGATTTCTGCGGACTTGATATTGATGTTATATATGTAAGCGGCGGCAATACCTTAAAGACTTTGCACAGAATAAGAAACAGCGTTTTTGACAAAGAACTCGTGCGATATGTCAAATCAGGCGTGACATACATCGGCGGAAGTGCGGGCGCGCATATTGTAACGCAGGATGTTTCACACGTTTCTACATATGACCCCGCTCCCGAGGGAATGAGTGATTATCACGGTCTCGGTTTGCTTGACGGAATTTTGATTTGCCATTATTCTGAGTCACGTAAAGAGTTATATGATAAACTTGTTTCCGAAGGAAAGAAAGTATACGTTTTGACAGACGATGAGTCGTTGGTGATAGATGAATAGTAAAAAGCCACTCGTGAGAGTGGCTCTTGTATTAATAAAATGTTGCAACAGGTTCGTCGGGCGCAGTAGTTTTTTCAAGTTCGGTAACATGGATGACAGGGCCTTTTCTGCCATAGAGATTGTTGAATCTGATCTCGATTTTGCCGGTGACGTTTGCCCAATCACCGTTTTTGAGCATGTCGCGTTTGTCGGTCTTGCATGCAAATCCTGCAAAAATCAGGTCATCCGCACAACAGCTCATAAGTCTTCTGCCGCCGACAAATGTATCGTCGGGGAAGTCTTTGCCAATAGCAACAAGCGCTTTGAAAGAAACAACTTTGCCGTCGTATTTTTCCATTTCTTCCGAAGTGTCGCGATACCAGAGTGCATAGTCGCGGTCTTCAATTTTAACGACAGGAGCGTTTATATCAAAGGGCAGGGGATCTACGATATCGTCGTACTCGGCGGAACCGTCAGCGTATTCATATGCAATATCTACGCGACGGCTTATCGCACGTACGATTTTGTGGAGCCCCATTTTATCGAAGTCTTTTTTGCAACGGTTGAAAATTACAAGTTCGGCGCTGCTTATCTTATCATAGACAAGGCTGCGCATATTGGAGTTGTAGTTTTCGAATGTATTCGCATCCGCAAACATGAGTTCCTGATAGATTACCCAACTTTCGGGGATCTTTTCATAGAAGTCATTTAAAAGCCACATGCCGTTGTATTCAACGATAACCTTTTTTGCCTTGGCTTTTGCTGCAAGACGCATTAGGTTGGCTTCGTTGAACTCGGATTCATCTTCTAAAGTTGCAACGGTTACACATTCCATATAGGGAGCCGATGCGTCGTATTCTTCTTCGCCTTCCTCGCAAAGGAGAAGAAGGGTAGGCTCACCGTCGTTAAAGCGTTTGTCTTCAAGAGTTTCTCTGATAAATTTGGTTTTACCCGATTCCAGAAAACCGGTAAACAAATATACTCTTACTTCTTCTTCTGTTCTCATTATACTCTAAACAATTCCTTAATTTTTTCTTCGTTGATCTTTGAACCGATCACGCAGATTTTACCGATGGTTTCCGCGCCGCCCATGCGTACATTGGATTCTTCGGGTACATAGTCGAAGTGGATCCATCCGTCAGTTCCGGGAACGATACCTTTTGAGCGAAGGATAATGCCGTAAGTTTCTTCATCTTCAAGTGCTTTGAGGATAGCGTTGATTTCATCAATTGTGTATTTTTTGATAGTTTCAAAGCCAACGGAAGTGAATACTTCATCTGCGTCATGGTGGTGATGATGTCCGTGCTCATGGCAATGGCATTCTTCTCCATGCTCGTGATGATGCTCATGTTCATGTTCATGCTCATGTTCGTGACAGTGACATTCTTCGTCATGGTCGTGATGATGTTCGTGTTCGTGGCAATGACATTTTTCATCATGCTCATGGTGATGATGTTCATGGTCATGTTCATGTTCATGGTCATGGCAGTGGCACTCTTCGTCGTGATGATGGTGGTGTGCTTTATGATGTTCTTCTTCGAGTTCTTTTGAAAGCAGTTTTGCAGTTTCCATTGCATGAAGTATCTGTTTGCCTTCAAGTGCTTCCCACGGAGTGGTGATAATATTAGCCTCGCTGTTGAGTCCGCGGATAAGTTCTATAGTTTCAGCAAGTTTTTCCTCGTTTGCGTCCTGAGAGCGGCTGAGGATTATCGCGCGTGCATTCTCAACCTGGTTGCAGAAGAATTCGCCGAAGTTTTTGAGATACATTTTGCATTTCTTCGCGTCGACAACGGTGGAGAAACTGTTGAGTGAAATATCATCGCGCTCAAGTTTTTCAACCGCGCTGATGATATCGCTGAGTTTGCCTACGCCCGAGGGCTCAATAATAATTCTGTCAGGGGTGAACTTGTCAAGGACTTCGGAAAGCGATTTTTCAAAGTCACCGACGAGACTGCAGCATATACAGCCGGAGTTCATCTCGGTTATCTGGATTCCAGAATCTTTGAGAAAACCGCCGTCAATGCCGATTTCGCCGAATTCGTTCTCGATAAGCACAACTTTTTCGCCGTTAAGAGCTTCGCTGAGAAGCTTTTTAATAAGAGTTGTTTTTCCGGCGCCAAGAAAGCCGGAGATAATATCAATTTTTGTCATTGCGTTTGTCTTCTTTCTATTTTTCTTTCTAAATAATTATTATAGCACTTTTTTAAGAAAAAACAAGAGAAAAATAAAAGCCCGCGGAAGCGGGCTTTAAATTTAGGATTGTACGCTGTAGTTAGGAGCTTCTTTGGTAATGCTGATGTCGTGGGGATGAGACTCGCGGAGACCTGCAGCACTGATTTTAGTGAACTTACCGTTGACTTTAAGCTCTTCAACAGTAGCGGTACCGCAGTAACCCATACCGGAGCGGAGACCGCCCATGAGTTGGAATACAGTGTCTGAAACAGGTCCCTTATAAGGAACACGACCTTCGACGCCTTCGGGAACGAGTTTCTTAGAACCTGTCTGGAAGTATCTGTCCTTAGAGCCCTTTTCCATAGCAGCAAGAGAACCCATACCGCGGTAAACTTTGAACTGTCTACCCTGATAGATTTCGCTTTCACCGGGGCTTTCCTCACAACCTGCGAGAAGAGAACCGACCATGATAACGTCTGCGCCTGCAGCAATTGCTTTTACGATATCACCGCTGTATTTAATACCGCCGTCTCCGATGACGGGAATATCCATTTCAGCCGCAACGGATGCCGCATTCATGATAGCAGTAATCTGAGGAACGCCGATACCCGATACAACACGGGTGGTACAAATAGAACCGGGACCGATACCGACCTTAACTGCGTCTGCACCTGCCTTGATGAGGTCGCGAGCAGCTTCAGCAGTAGCAATGTTACCGGCAACAACCTGTGCTTCGGGGAACGCGTCTTTTACTTTTGCAACGCAGTCGATAATGTTTTTCGAGTGACCGTGTGCAGAGTCAAGAACGAGGAAGTCTGCGCTTGCATCAAGAAGTGCACGAGCACGGTCAAGAACATCGGCTGTAACGCCGATAGCTGCACCGCAGAGAAGTCTTCCGCGGTTGTCCTTAGCAGAGTTAGGATATTTAAGAGTCTTGAGAATGTCTTTGATAGTGATAAGACCGCAAAGCTTGCCGTTTTCATCAATAAGAGGAAGTTTTTCAATCTTGTGATGACGAAGAATTTCCTGAGCCTGCTCAAGGGTAGTGCCCTTAGGAGCGGTAACAAGGTTTTCTCTTGTCATAACTTCGCCGATAGTTACATTGTAATCGGTAAGGAAACGCATATCACGATTGGTAATGATACCAACGAGATAACCGTGATCGTCGCAAATCGGCACACCTGAAATGCGGAACTTATGCATGAGGTCGTCCGCCTCATAGACAAAGTTTCTTTCAGAAAGGGTGAAAGGATTGGAAATAACACCGTTTTCGTTTCTCTTTACCTTGTCAACTTCTTCTGCCTGCTGCTCAATGGTCATATTCTTGTGAATAACGCCAACGCCGCCTTCGCGTGCCATTGCGATAGCCATGTCAGCCTCGGTAACGGTATCCATTGCCGAACTCATAAGCGGGATGTTGAGTTTGATTTTGTTAGTGAGTTTAGTTTCAAGAGAAACTGTGTTAGGAAGAACCTCACTCTTGGCAGGAATCAAGAGAACATCATCAAAGGTAATTCCGTCTTGAATAATCTTATTGTTGAAATCGATTTTAGACATTTTAGACTCCTTAAATTTTTATTGAAACTATTATACAAAAAAACAAATCGCATGTCAATTGTAAAAAACATAAAAAAATCAAAAATTATCACGATTATTTTAGTACGATGTCATATTGTAAGCCGTCACTTAACACATATGCGGGAGCATTTATCTTTGAAAATCCGTAAACTTCCTCGTTACCGTAAATTAAAGTTGCGGATGTTTTTAAATCAAACATGTTTTTCGTCTTTGGATAGTGCTGACCGAAAAATATGTATTCCGCGTTTGCCGCTGAGGTTGCATAGTTGTATTCGGTTTCTGCAAATGAAGAGCCGAGATACAGAATGTCTTTGCCTTTTGCAGATATGTTAAGAGAAATCACTTCGTGCGAAGAACGTCCCAAAAACTGTTGCTCGAATACATTCACCGTGCAACTTTCAAAATCGAATACGGCACCGTAGTCATAGTATACAATTTCTATGTTGTAGTCTTCGGCAATGTCTGCGATTTGATTCATAAGCGAGATACCGGCTTCGTCTTTTGCGACGGCAAGATATACAGTTTTTACTTTTGTACGGCTAATCAGCTTTTTAAATGTGTTCACATGGTTACTGCGATAATGAGTGAAGACATAAGCAGAAAGTGAGACCGAATGGTTCTCCTTTGCGATGTGCTCTGCAAAATACGACGATGAAGAAGAGCCGTTTGTTATGTCAATATACATAGTTTCGTTGTTATCTGTTACAACTATTCCATCGCTCTTGCCGGAAACGAAGTATGAAATGCAAGTGTTGTCGGCATTTTGGGAAGCGGTTATACCTATTCCTGCAACAATTGCGATTATGCTGATAATTGATGGAATAGATATAAAAATTTTTCGTTTAAGCGGAAACGCCAACAGTATCAATGTGAGAGTAATGCCTATACACGAAAAGATTGTTACAAAATCATAATTAACAGCTGCTAAAATGCCGTCCGTATCTGCAAGGTTATTTACCAGCGACATAACATAACTGCCGTAAGCTTCGGTTATGGTAACCGGTAACGCTAAGTTTGAAAGTGAAACGGCAAAAGGAATGATATACAGAAATATTTCATAGAGAGGTACGATTAGTAAATTTGCAATGGGCGAGACTGTTGAAATATATCCGAAGTACAATGCAATAATCGGGAGAGTGGAAAAAGATATACATACAGTGATCAACAAATTCGAGAGTATATAGAAAAATATCTTTGCGTACCATTTTCGCTTTGAATTAAACAGGTGAGCACCGAATACATCAATGATTATAAGAATTGTCAGTGTGGCGGTAAAAGATAACCATAAACTTATGCTCATAATCGAATACGGAGCGATCAGGACGATAGCGGTAAAAGATACAAACAGCGCTGTATATGAGTCCCGCGGTCTTCCGCATAAAAATCCCCAAAAGGAAAGAATAGCCATAATTCCCGCACGGCAAACCGAAAACGAAAATCCCGACAGTCCCATGTAGAACAGTGCAATCGGAATCAAAACGAAATAGACTTTTCGTTTTCCGAGTCCGAGGAGAGAAAGCAAAAAAGTTGCCATGCCGAGCAAGACTGTAAAATGTGTACCGCTGATTGACAAAATGTGGCTGATGCCCAAGCTTTTAAATGCATAATTAGTTTCGGTTTCAATGTCAGACGTATCGCCGATAAGCAAAGCTTTAATAATCGGCGCGTTCGCACCAAAATTTTTATCAATGGTTTTACCGATTCTTTCACGGATTTCCGCGATGAAATTTAAAAAGTTGAAACCGGTATTATTCTCTAAAACATCTGCATCATCAAATGAAGCGGAAGAAAGGATCCCCGAGGATATATTTGCCATTCTCTCGTCATATCCGTAAGCGGTCTCACTGAAAGGGGAAAAAGACATATCGGCAGAAATTCTGTCTCCGCGCTCGAGCGCCATTAAATTCGATGTGCTGATTTCGGCATTAAAGTTAACAGCTTGACCGTCAATGCTTTCGATTCTTACAGTATACACTTCAATGTATCGGGCGCGGTATGTACATTCTTTAATCTCGGCAACTACATTCTTTTCACTCTTGAGCGATTCCGCATATGCAAGTTTCACATCAAAAAAATTATAAGACGAAATACAAGCAACAGATGCAAAGAAAACGCATAGAAGTACAGTAGTGAAAATGCCAATATGATTAAACTTTAAGACAGCAAGAACAATTGCTACAATTAAAGCGAACACGAATGCCAAACTTAAAATTTGCAAACAGAGGAGTCTTACATTGCGATTGGAAATAACACATACAACGCTGAAAAAAGCGAAAACGAACAAAGCCAAAAACAATGGTCGTTTTTTAAAAATACTCATACAAATTCTCACTTGTTTTTTATATATTTTACAGAAAAACTTTGCCAAAAACAATACCGTTGTTTCAAATTTTGTTGAAATATATGGATTTGTATGTTATAATAAACAAAACTGTTTTTGCTCTGGAGGTTTTTATGAAATTGATAATTTCCGGTTACGGCGACGCGGGAAATAAAAATATAGTTAAATGTGACGAATTCGGCAATGTTGTTTGGGCCGATACCATTGAGTCTCCGAGTTTTGTTGAGGTTGTCGGAAACCGTTTGTTTGCGGTTACCGAGAATGACAACGAGTCGTACATGTATTCTTATGTCCAGGATGGCGAAGAAGGGTATCGTTTGGTAGACAGCGCTCGCTTTGACGGCACAGACCTCTGCCACATCTGCTATTCTGATAAGCACAATATGCTTTTCGGTGCTTGTTGGGGATCCGGTCATCTGATTTATGCAACCCTTGACGCAGAAGGAAAGTTTGTCAAGACAGCTTCTGTTTATCAAGCTATAGAAAACGGCGACGAGTCCCTCACTTCGCGTGTGCATTACGTAAGCGTGAATAAAGCACAAGATACGCTTATGGTTAATAATGTCGGACTTGACATAATTTATTTTTATGAAATACGTAACGGCGAACTTTTTGAAAAAGACCGTATTTATACAGAAAAGGGGCAACATCCCAGACACTCTGTGTATAATCGTGATGAGAGCATTTTATATGTAATAACCGAACTTTCCAATGAAGTTTTGGTATACAAAATGCCCGAAAAGAAGCTACTGCAAAAAATTTCAACGCTCCCGAGCGGATTCGAGGGAAAGAGCCATTGCTCTGCCATTTGCCTTTCTCCCGATGGGAAAACAGTATACGGTGCAAATCGTTACAGTGAGTCTTTAGTGTTCTTTGGTGTTGACGATAACGGCAAGCTGTACGAAAAACTGCGTTTGCCTACCGATGGTGAAAAACCGAGACATATGATTTTGACAAAAGACGGTAAAAATTTGATTGTTTGTTATCAGGTTTCCGGCGAGGTTTGCGTGATGCCGCTCGGTGACAATGGATTGCCGATTGAGGGCGCTGCTCATAAATTTTCATTCCCTAACGCAGCAGGTGTTGCTGAATTATAAATCAGCATAATTTTCAAAATTTGCACTAATAATTGGAGTTTAAAATGAAAAAAAAGCGTAAATTCGGCGACAGAAAAGAAGGCAGACGGTTGCGCACTCTGCCTCCAATATCTTATGTATCGCCCTATCTCATGCCTTCTCGTACCGGTGCACAGAACTTAATGGCAGATACAATTGAAATTACTGAGACTGACAAATTTTTGCGGGAACTTCGTGCAAATGGCTATAAGAACATAAGCGTTTTACATATTATTATTGCTGCGTATGTTCGTGTTTTAGCTACTCGCCCCGCGCTTAACAGATTTTGCTCGGGTCAAAAGCTTTATCATAGAAACGACATTGAAATAATAATGACTGTTAAACGCGATATGTCCCTTGAGTCCGAGGATACTGTCGTAAAGGTGAAATTTGAGCCGGATGATACGCTCATGGAAGTTTATGAGAAGTTTAATGCTGTTGTCAGCGAAGCGGTTGCAGAGGATGCTGATACAGATCTTGACAAAACATTGGGAATACTCACTAAACTTCCCGGTTTTGTTTTCAGAATCGCGGTTGCAATTCTTAAATTCTTGGACTACTACGGCTTTATTCCTCAGTCTTTGCTGGACGTAAGTCCCTTCCACGGCTCTATGGTACTTACAAGTCTTGGATCACTGGGTATACCGCCGGTGTTCCACCATCTTTATGATTTCGGCAACGCACCTCTTTTCATTGCGTATGGACGCAAATACTCGCAGAACGAGTTGAATTCCGACGGTTCCGTTAAGAAAAAGGTTTGCATGGATGTTAAACTTTCCGTAGATGAACGTGTTTGTGACGGTTATTACTTTGCCTCGGCTTTCAAAATGTTTAAAAAGATGGTTGCATCTCCCGAGGTACTTATGACACCTCCTGAAGAAATCATAGAAGATATCGATTAAAAATCGGCAGTATTTGAAAAAATACTGCCGATTTTTTTATGCTTCCAACTGTTTGCCGAGAAATGACGCGGCTGTTTGTATGAGTTTTGTTTCTACTTCACGGGTAATTTTGTTCTTCTCTTCGGGAAGTGACAAAGAAGCTACACATCCTACGATGTCGCCGTCGCTTATTATCGGCATTGCGCAACTGACGTAATGGCTTGTGCTGTCTTCGATAATTGAGAAACTTTCGCTTTCTTCAGCCTTTACGTACAATGTACGGCTTTCGATTACATCTTCAATTTCGCCTGAAATCTTTTTATCTGTGTATTCCTTCTTAGGAACACCCGCGCATGCAATCACCACGTCTCTGTCGGTAATAATCACAGACATTCCGCATGTTTTGTTTAAAGTGTCAGCATATTGTGCCGCAAAAGACATTAGTTCACCGATAGGGGAATACTTTTTAAAAATGACTTCGCCTTCACGGTCGGTATATATTTCGAGCGGGTCGCCTTCTCTTATTCGCATTGTGCGTCTTATTTCTTTAGGAATAACAACTCTGCCGAGGTCATCTATTCGGCGAACGATTCCGGTTGCTTTCATTTATATCAATCTCCTTTGAATTCAAACTCCAAAGTTATTATCTGTAAATTGGGAAGAATTATACTATGTTAATTTACTTTTTGAAATTGTTATATGTTGATTTTTAATCATTACCATGATATAATATTTGAAATAGATGGCATTTTATCTGCGGCGGCATTTAATGCATATTACATTTACATGATGTTGGAAACGAGAAAACGATGAACAAACAGACAATTGGTATTATCGGCGGCATGGGACCTATGGCTACTGCCGATTTGTTTACCAAAATAATAAATTTAACAGACGCTAAGAAAGACGCGGAACACATCCATATTCTGATTGACAATAATCCGCAAATTCCTGACCGTACAAGCGCTATACTTCACGGAACCGAATCTCCGTTGCCTTATTTGATTCAATCGGCAGAGAGACTTGCGGATGCGGGCGCGGATTTTCTTATCATACCTTGCATTACTTCACACGGTTTTTATGATGAACTTGTTGCCAATGTGAAAATACCGGTATTGAATATTGTCGAAGAAACCGCTAAGCACTTGGTTTCAAATTCCGTCAGCAAAGCAGTTTTGCTTGCCACGGACGGGACAAGACACACTAATGTGTTCGGCAATATCTTTGAAAAATTCGGAATTGAACTGTTATATCCAAGCGATGAAGTGCAGGCGGATTTGATGGATATGATTTATAATGGAGTTAAGGCGGGCGCTGATAAATGGGACAGTACGTCTGTTAACCGTGAACTTTCAAGATTAAAATCAGAGGGGGCAGAGACTGTGATACTCGGGTGCACCGAATTGCCGCTTGCTGCAAAACTGTACGGCATTAACGGAGACCTCGTAGACCCGACTACTGTTTTAGCAAAGTCTGCTATCATTAAAGCGGGATACAGTATAAAATAAAAAGTCATCGAAAGTATTCGACTTTCGATGACTTTTTATTTTAAGCATCGACAAATATTTTATAAATGTTCAATAAAAATTCACTTTTCTGGAACGCGCAGGGAACACTTGCGGAATAAGAAAGGAACAGCTCTTTTAGTATAATTATGCCAACAAGCTGACATATGCTTGAATACATTTTTGGAGGCATTTTGATATGTACTTTGATGCTATTGCTAAAATCGTTGCGGAGCGCACAGGCTGTGATGTTGCAGACGTAAAGCCTGAAAGCAAGTTTTCCGAACTCGGCATTGATTCTCTTGACACTGTAGAGCTTCTTATGAGCCTTGAGGACGAAATCGGCATTGAGATTGAACTTGACCAGAAGGTTGAGACAATCAGCGACCTTGACAAGTTTATTCAGAGCAAGCAGGGCTAAAACTATGATTAAGTCAGAAATTTGTGAAATACTTGGTATAAAATACCCGGTTTTTCAGGGTGGTATGGCTTGGATTGCAGACGGTAAACTGGCCGCCGCTGTTTCTAATGGCGGCGGTCTTGGTATTATCGCGGCAGGTAATGCTCCCGGTGAATATGTTAGAGAGCAGATAAAGATAGCCAAGTCACTAACAAATAAACCTATTGGTGTAAATATTATGCTGATGAGTCCTTATGCGGACGACATTGCAGCAATTGTTATAGATGAAAAAGTAGAAGTTGTAACTACGGGTGCGGGCAATCCTTCCAAATATATTAAGGAATGGAAAGAATCTCACATCAAGGTGATTCCCGTCGTTGCTTCTGTTTCAATGGCGAAACTGATGACCCGTCTCGGTGTCTCTGCGCTTATTGCCGAAGGCGGCGAAAGCGGAGGTCATGTAGGGGAACTTACAACTATGGTTCTTGTTCCTCAGATTTGTGATGCAACCGACCTTCCCGTTATTGCGGCAGGCGGTATTGCGGACGGAAGAGGCGTTGCGGCGGCGTTTATGCTTGGCGCATGCGGTGTTCAGATGGGTACACGCTTCTTGAGCGCTAATGAGTGCACTATACATCCGAGTTATAAAGAAAAGATACTCAAAGCCACGGACCTTTGTACAATGGTGACCGGAAAGCGTCTTGGACATCCCGTGCGCAGTTTGCGTACTCCGTTTGCAAGAGGTTACTCTAAGGCGGAATACGGCGGAATGCCTGATGAAGAGCTTGAAGCGCTTGCGACAGGCGCGCTTCGCCTTGCAGTGCAGGAGGGCGACAACGAAAAAGGATGTTTCCTTGCCGGGCAGATTGCTGCAATGGTCAAAAAGGAACAACCTGCGGCTGAAATTGTTAAGGAAGTCATGGATGAGGCAGAGCCCATCCTCATGAGGGCGGCGCAATGGGTAAAATAGCATTTATTTTTTCCGGTCAAGGCGACCAATACCCCGGTATGGGCAAAGAGCTTGCAGAAAAGTATCCTGTTGCATCAGATGTTTTCGCAATGTGTGACAGCTTGCGTTCGGGTACATCTATGCAATGTTTTGAAGGCACAGAAGATGAATTGAAAGAGACGAAAAACACTCAGCCTTGCCTTTTTGCCATGGAACTTGCGGCGGCTGAAACGTTAAAAGCAAAAGGTGTTATCCCTGATGCAGTTGCGGGTTTTTCTCTCGGTGAAGTTGTTGCCGCTGCTTTCGCCGGCGTGTTTGACCGTGAAAGCGGATTTCAGCTCGTTTGTAAACGCGGCGAACTTATGCAAGACGAAGCGGAGAAGTTTGACACTTCAATGGCGGCTGTTGTGAAACTCGCACCCGAACAGGTGAAGGAAGTATGCGAAAAGTATTCTGAGGTTTATCCGGTTAATTTCAACTGCCCGGGGCAGATAACTGTTTCGGGACTTTCGTCTCAGATGACCGATTTTGCCGCGGATATTAAAGCGGCAGGCGGCAGAGCTATCCCTCTTAAAGTAAAAGGTGCTTTCCATTCTCCCTTTATGAATGAAGCCGCAAATGCATTTGCAGAAGAACTTGCAAATACAAAATTTAGCGAAAATCATATAACTCTTTACTCAAACATGACAGCCGAGCCTTACGGAGATAATGTTTCGGAACTTCTTTCCAAACAAATTTGCAGTCCTGTCCTTTGGGAGAAGATCATCAGAAATTTGATTGACTCGGGCGTCGACACGTTTATCGAAATTGGTCCCGGCAGAACTCTCACAAACATGATAGGCAAGATAAACGTTAATGTAAAGGCTATGACAGTATTTGAGTATTTAGCGGAGGTAGAAAATGCTTAACGGAAAAACCGCAATAATCACGGGCGGTTCGCGCGGTCTCGGTGAGGCCATTGCATATAAGCTTGCATCTATGGGTGCAAATATTGCAATCGTGGATATCGGAGATGTATCTCTGTCTGATAAAGTTTGCGCTAAGTGCAAGGATGAATATAAGGTAGAAGCAAAGGCGTATCAATGCGATGTTTCAAACTTTGATGCGGCAAAAGAAACAGTTGCAAATATCAAGGCTGATTTCGGAACCGCTCATATTTTGGTTAACAATGCGGGAATCACGCGCGATGGACTTTGCGCAATGATGAAAGAAGAAGATTTTGATAAGGTAATTGCAGTAAACCTTAAAGGAGCTTTTAACATGATACGCCACACCGCGGGACTGTTTATCCGCAACCGTGAGGGATGTATCATCAACATCTCGTCTGTCGCCGGACTTATGGGCAATGTTGGACAGTGTAACTATGCGGCTTCCAAAGCGGGACTTGTCGGTCTTACCAAAACCATCGCAAAGGAACTCGCGCCCAAAGGTGTCCGTTGCAATGCAATTGCCCCGGGGTTTATAGCTACCGATATGACAGGTAATCAGACAGAAAATCCGCTTCTTAAGATGATTCCGCTCGGTAAAATGGGCGATGCCGACGACATTGCCGAAGCAGCGGGATATCTTGCTACAGCAAAATATGTAACCGGCGAAGTGCTCCGTGTGGACGGCGGCATCGCAATGTAGAGTTTGAAGGAGATAACCAATGAGTGAAAACAGAAGAGTTGTTGTCACGGGTCTCGGTGCTATTACACCTGTTGGCAATAATGTAAAAGATACTTGGGATAGCCTTAAAAACGGTAAAAACGGCATTGCTCCCATCACGCTTTTTGATACAACAGAGTTCAAAGCAAAACTCGGGGCAGAAGTTAAAGATTTTGATCCTGCTGAGTATATGGAAAGAAACGATATACTACGTACTGACCGCTTTGCACAGTTTGCAGTCGCAGCGGCACAGCAGGCGGTAGATGAGAGCGGTATTGAAGGTACTGTTGCGCCTGAGCGCTTTGCGGTACAGTTCGGCACCGGTATCGGCGGTATGGCTACTTTCGAAATTGAGCACACCAAACTCATGGAGAAAGGACCGCGCCGCGTTTCTCCGCTTTTTGTGCCTATGATGATTGCAAATATGGCGGCAGGCATGATTGCCATTCGCCATGATTGCCGCGGCAGTGCGATGCCTGCTGTTACTGCTTGTGCTTCCGGTTCCAATGCTATCGGTGAGGCAATGCGTATGATTAGACACGGATATGCCGACGCTGTTATTACCGGTGGTGCAGAAGCGGCTATCAGCGCGTCAGGCGTTGCGGGATTTGTAAATATGCATGCGCTTTCAACAGCAGTAAATCCAGACGAAGCGTCTCTTCCTTTTGATAAGCGCAGAGGTGGATTTGTTATCGGAGAAGGCGCGGTTGCGCTGGTGCTTGAGGAATATGAACACGCAAAAGCACGCGGTGCAAAAATTTACGGCGAGGTATGTGGCTACGGCTCTACCTGTGATGCACACCACATCACCGCACCGCACCCGGAAGCCAGAGGCGGAGCACAAGCAATGGTTGACGCAATGCGTGAAGCCGGCTACAGCGAAAGCGATATCATTTATGTAAACGCACACGGCACCGGCACTCCTATGAATGACGCAATTGAAACCGTTGCAATCAAGAAAGCTCTCGGCGAGGAGTCAGCAAAAAAAGCATATGTAAGCTCCACTAAGTCGATGACCGGCCATATGCTTGGTGCAGCAGGTGCTATAGAGGCACTTGCTTGTCTGTTTGCACTGAATGAGGGTGTTATTCCGCCGACTATTAATCTTAACGAGCAGGATGAAGCTTGTGACCTTAACTATGTGCCGAATAAAGCTGTAAAAGCCGATATTACATTGGCGCTTTCGAATTCACTCGGTTTCGGCGGTCACAACGCATGTCTTGCATTCAGAAAGGTATGACTATGAAAGAATCCGATATTCGTAAATATGCGACAATGATGCAGGAGTTTGGATTGACAGGTATTGAAGTTACTGAGGATAACAAGACTGTTCGTCTGGAGCGAAATGTATCGGTTGCCGTAAAAGAATCGGCAGTTACAGAGGCACCTTCTGTGACATCCATTGCCGTGCCAAAAGAGAACGGTGACTATGTCAGCGTAAAATCTCCCATTGTAGGTGTATTTTATACCGCACCTGCTGAAAATGCCGAGCCATATGTATCTATCGGTGACCGAGTTAAAAAAGGTCAGACTATATGTATTGTTGAGGCAATGAAACTCATGAATGAAATCGCGGCCGAAGAAGACGGTGTAATTGCCGAGATTTGTGCAACCAACGGTCAGGTAGTTGAATTCGGAACCGAACTGTTTCGTATCAAGAGGTAACAAATGAACAGAGATGAAATTATGAATATCCTCCCGCACCGTGACAACATGCTATTGCTTGACGATGTAACGGAGAGCGACGGCACCGCGGTAGGCCATTACACGGTTCGCGGAGATGAGTTCTTTCTCAAAGGACATTTTCCTAACAATCCTATAGTGCCCGGTGTTATCCTTTGCGAGATACTTGCACAGTCAGCATGCGTATTATTAAAGGATGTAATGACCGACGGGAAACTTCCGGTTTATACGGGACTTAACAATGTAAAGTTTCGTTCACCCGTAAAACCGGGGCACACTATTGAAACGCAGTGTCATATTAAAAGAGCAAAGCATCCGTTTTACTTTGCCGAGGGAACCGTCTCTGTAGAAGGCAGACTTTGTGTCTCTGCCGAATTTTCTTTCGCAATTACGGGAGAGTAATTATGTTTTCAAAGATTCTTATTGCCAATCGCGGCGAGATAGCAGTACGTATTATTCGCGCTTGCAAAGAGATGGGAGTTGCTACGGTAGCGGTGTATTCCGAAGCGGATAAAGACGCGCTTCATGTGGCTTTGGCTGACCAAAGTTACTGTATAGGCGGTCCCGAAGCTTCGGAAAGCTATTTGAATGAAAATCAGATTATAAGCACCGCGATTTTGGCAGGCGCCCAGGCTATTCATCCCGGGTACGGTTTTTTGTCGGAGAATGCGCATTTTGCACGTCTTTGCCGCAAAAACGGAATTGTATTTATAGGTCCGGAGCCGGAAAGCATGGAGAGACTGAGCGATAAGGCAATACTTAAAGAGTTGGTACAAAATACCGGTCTTTCGGTTATTCCGGGAACAAAAGCGGTAGCGTCTGTCGCAGAAGCAAAACGAGCTGCCGAAAATCTTGGATTTCCCGTTATGCTTAAGGCGTGCGCGGGCGGTGGCGGAAGAGGCATTCGCCTTATTAAATCCGTCGACGAAATCGAAAATGCATATATGCAGGCCACGTCCGAAGCTATAAGCGCTTTCGGAGACGGCTCTGTATATCTTGAAAAATATATTTTTCCTGCACGCCATGTAGAACTGCAAATGCTCGCTGACGAGCAGGGAAACGTAGTTTGTCTGGGTGACAGGGATTGCTCGCTTCAACGGCGAAATCAAAAATTGCTTGAAGAGACACCTTCTCCTGCGGTAACTGTAGAGCAGCGTCAAAAAATTATCGAAGCCGCGATAGATGCTGTGAAAAAAATCGGTTATGTAGGTGCGGGCACTCTTGAATTTCTGCTCGACAAGGGTGGCAACTTCTGGTTTATGGAAATGAATGTTCGCCTTCAGGTTGAGCATTGCGTAACCGAAATGCTGACAGGATTTGACCTTGTAAAATGGCAGATACGTATAGCCGCCGGAATACCTTTGAATTTTACCCAAAATGACATTCGTCTCAGCGGAGCGGCTATTGAATGCCGTATAAATGCGCAAAGCTGCGGCTCTCTGCGAATGTTGCATGTTCCCGGAGGACCTTCGGTTCGCTTTGATACATGTCTTATCGAAGGAACATCTATATCGCCTTACTATGATTCTTTGCTTGGAAAGCTTGTTGTATATGCGAAAACAAGAGAAGAGGCGCTTAGAAAAATTCGTGCCGCGCTTTGCGAATTAAAAGTTGATGGAATTCCAACAAATATTGAGGAGCAATTGCGCATTGTTGAGGATGAACGGTTTACTTCGGGAAATTACGACCTAACATTTATGGGTAACAGGTGAAAAAATGGCTTTATTGAACTTTTTAAAACCGAAAAATCAATTGGAAGAAGGGGGACGCACTGCAGCACCTGTTCAGCAGGATGCAGGTGAACCTGAGAAGAAATGCCCAAATTGTCATAAAGACATACCAATCAGCAGACTTGCCGCCAACAATCTAGTTTGTTCATGCGGGTATCATTTTCGCATGAAAGCGCGTCAGCGACTTCATATGATTGCGGACAAAGGTACTTTTTGCGAACTGTATGCTGATATGAAGTCGGGCAATCCGCTTGATTTCAGCGGATATTCCGAAAAACTTGAAAGCGTTCGAAAAATCAGTGATGAGGAAGAAGCGGTTATATGCGGTATCGCTAAAATCGGCAAGCAAAAATGTTGCATTTTTGTTATGGAATCGACATTTATGATGGGGAGCATGGGGAGCGTTGTAGGCGAAAAAATTACATTGCTCTTTGAATATGCTACTGAGCATCATTTGCCTGTTGTGGGCTTTACCGTTTCGGGCGGTGCTCGTATGCAGGAGGGACTGCTGTCACTTATGCAAATGGCGAAAACAAGCGCCGCAGTGAAGCGCCACAGCGATGCAGGACTTCTTTACATCGCAATGCTTACCGACCCGACTACTGGCGGCGTTACCGCAAGCTTTGCCATGGAAGCGGATATTATTTTGGCAGAACCGAGTGCTACTATCGGTTTTGCGGGAGCAAGAGTAATAGAGCAGACAACCAAAAAGGCACTGCCAAAAGGTTTTCAGACTTCTGAATTTGTCATGGAGCACGGATTTATTGACGGAATTTATCATAGAAACAATCAAAAGAAATTATTGACTATTCTTTTGAGAATGCATAACGGAGGAAAAGGCAATGAATCAAGTACCTTATGACAGAGTGAAAATTGCACGTGATAGTTCCCGCCCCACCGGTGTTGATTATATTAAGAATATTTTTAAAGGTTTTATCGAACTTCACGGAGACAGACGCTTTTCGGATGATCCTGCAATTGTCGGTGGGCTGGCAGTGCTTAACGGCATTCCTGCTACCGTAATTGCAATAGAAAAAGGTCACACAGCTAAGGAACGCGCAGCACGTAATTTTGGTGCGCCGGGCCCAGAAGGGTATAGAAAGGCACTTAGGCTGATGAAGCAAGCAGAAAAGTTCGGACGTCCTATTATTTGCTTTGTTGATACTTCAGGTGCAAACTGCGGTATTGGAGCAGAAGAACGAGGTCAAGGACAGGCGATTGCCGAAAATCTTATGGAAATGACGACGCTGTGCGTTCCGATTATTTCTATTTTGATAGGCGAGGGCGGTAGTGGCGGTGCACTTGCGCTTGCAGTTGCAGACCGCGTTTGGATGTTGCAAAATGCTGTGTATTCTGTAATTTCCCCCGAAGGTTGTGCAAGCATTCTTTGGAAGGATTCGGCAAAAGCGGAGACCGCGGCGGCTAGCTTGAAATTGACAGCGGAAGATGCGAAAAGCTTTGGAGTAATAGAAAAAATTATATCCGAAAACGATATAGGAACAGTTGATTTTTATGACCGCATACGCGCTCTTTTACTGGAAGAAATTGCAGAACTTTCTGTCGATCCGGATCTTATCAATAAGCGATATGACCGCTTCCGCCGCATAGGCGTTGATGCAATTAAACATCAAGCGGAGGTTTTATGAGCGTTTATATAAAATTTTGCAAAGAAGTTTTTGACGGAGAAGGCAATCTGATAAGTTTTAATATCAACTGCCCTGACAATTTTAATTTCGGATATGATGTCGTGGACGCAATTGCGGATAGCGAACCACAAAAAACTGCGCTCGTTTGGTGCAATACCGAAAATGAAGAACATGTTTTTTCATTTGCTGATATTAAAAAGTACAGTAATCAGATGGCGAATGTGTTTGCGAGCGCGGGTATAGTAAAGGGCGATCGCGTAATGCTTGTTCTTAAACGCCATTATGAATATTGGTTTGCAGCTATAGCGCTTCACAAACTCGGTGCTGTTATGATTCCGGCAACGCATATGTTGACAGTAAACGACTTTGTTTATCGTTTAAAATCTTCTAAGCTTAAAGCAGTGGTTTGTACTTCTCAAGACGAAGTACCGCAAAAACTCAAGGCGGCACTGAAGCAGGCTGACATAAGTGCAAAACTTTGGTGCGTGCAAGCAAACATTGACGGTTTTGAAAATCTGACCGAGGCAATGCAGAAAGCTGACTGTGAGTTTTCACGCGTCGATACGCTATCCACCGACCCGATGATGATGTATTTCACTTCGGGAACCACCGGATATCCGAAAGGAGTAATCCATGACTTTTCATACCCGCTTGCGCATGTTGTTACCGCAAAATATTGGCAGCAGGCAGAAGAAGGTGGATTGCACTTTACCGTTGCTGAAACGGGGTGGGCGAAAGCTTCATGGGGAAAAATTTACGGGCAGTGGCTTGTAGGCAGTGCGGTAATGGTTTACGATTTTGACAACTTTGACCCAAAGCAGCTTACAACTGTTATTAATCATTACGGTGTTACGTCTTTTTGTGCTCCGCCGACCGTTTATCGTTATCTTGTGCGAAAGGGAATACCCGACATGCCGACGCTTAAGCATGCATCCACCGCAGGAGAAATGCTTGCGCCGGAAGTGTTCCGTAAATTTACCGAGCGCACGGGACTTTCTCTTTGCGAGGGATACGGTCAGACAGAAACCACACTCCTTATGGCAAATTTCAAAGGCAAAGCACCTGTCGAGGGGTCCATGGGCACTGTGTCACCTTTTTATAATATTGAATTGCGTGACAAAAACGGTAATCCTACTCCTGTCGGAGAAATCGGAGAAGTTGTAATTGTTCCTCCTGAGAGCGGCAGACAGATTGGCGTTTTTTGCAATTACCTTGATAACGAAGAACAGTACAATTATGTTTGGCGCGGCGGCGTATATCATACGGGTGATGCCGCATGGCAAGACGAAAACGGACTTTATTGGTTCCATGGCAGATTTGATGATATAATTAAAACAGGCGGTTTCCGCGTCGGACCTTATGAGGTTGAAAATGTACTTATGGAGCACCCTGCTGTTGTAGAGTGCAGTGTTATCGGTGTGCCTGACGCATTGCGCGGGCAGGCCATTAAGGCTGTCATTATACTTGGCAGCGGATACGAGCCTTCCAAAGATCTTGAACTTGAAATTAAAGAGTTCTGCAACAAAAAGCTTGCGGAATACAAATGGATACGCATTATTGAATTTGTTGATAAAATGCCAAAAACAATAAGCGGAAAAATTCGCAAAAACGAACTCAGAAACAGCCACGCTGAATAATTGACGCATAAGTATTTTTGTGCTATACTGCTATATGTAGAATTTGTTGCCGTCCTAACGGGACGGCAAAAGTTCGTTTTTTAGGCGTAGGAGATGCTATGAAAAATACACTTAAAAATATGGAGGAAATACTCAGCCAAAATGTAAGCGGTTTTCACCAGTACATTTTGAAAGAACCGTTTCGCCTTGGCTATGTCAGCAAAAATCTTTGTGATATGACCGGATTTTCTGAAAAGGAATTTCTCGATAAAAACGAAGAAAAATATATGGAGCAAGTATATTCCGCTGACAGAGAACGGTATTCTTCTTTTTTGCATAAACTTTCATTAGAAGAACAAACCCTTACTTTGCAATATCGCCTTGTAAAAAAGGATGGTAGCATAATTTATGTTAATGATACTGTCAATTCAAAACTTTTGAAGGACGGCACAATGGTCGGCTATTCCGTTTTAACAGATATAACCGAAGTGAAAAATGAAAATAATAATCTGCAATTTTTAAACGAAACAATACCTTGCGGATTTCTAAAATATACATGCGAAAAACAACCTAAGATTACATATATTAATAAGCAAATGCTGGAGTTCTTGCGTTTTCCCGAAGTGTCTGACGGCGAACTTGATTATTTTGAGCTTTGCAAAGATAATATTTATCTCATGATTCCCGCTGAAGAAAGACGGCGCTTTGCCATATATCTTGACCGTGTATACAAAAAGGGGGCTCCTATTGCAGGAGAAATGGTAATACAGCGCTGCGACGGAACAAAAGCATATCTGTTCGGTTGGGTCACAAAATGTACAAATGAGCAGGGAATTGAAGAATTTCAAAGCGCGTGCATGGACATCACAGAGCGTCATTATTTGAAGAAGGAAAGAGAAACAAAACGTTATCTCAAAGCTTTGACAGATGTTTATGATTTGGTTTTTGAATTTGATAACTCAGAGAACATGGTCAAGTGTCTGTATAGTCAGCCATCTTCAACTTTCAAGAATTTTGAAAACATTCCAATGCAAATGGATGACGCTATTGAAAAATGGATGTCAACATCTGTTTACAGAGAAGACCGCAAGGATGTCAGAGCTTTTTTTAAAGACTATAAACTGGGAAAGCTTTCCGAGCACAGTCTGAAACCGCCGCAGATCAAATACCGCGCTTTGTCTTCGAGTGGCAGAATCCAGACATATTCCGGAATATTTTTAAAGATCAACTCTTCGACAAGCCTGTTCTGCTCAAGAAAAATGCCTGATGATCAAGAAACCAGTGATCTCAGAATTGAGAATGTAACACTCAAAAACATGCAGGAACTCGTTATGCGTTTCACAGAGGGGATTGTTGCATTTGAAGTACAAAATGGTATTGTAAAACCGCTTTACACAAGTGATAATGTATGCAACTTTTTCGGTTATACAAAGGATAAATGGATATTCTTTGCGGAAAACGGATTGCCTATCAAGGATTTTATTTCTCAGAGCGGAATTGATTATGAAGATGTAGAAAAACTTTTCGCCACCGGTGAATCCGAATTTACATATTTTGATATGACGCAGAATTCGTACCGCCGTATAAAGGCGATTTGTTCTAAAAAGAATTTGGACGAAGGCGAACACTGCTATATAATGCTCTATAATCTGGACGGTAAAGGCATAGCAACTTCAGATGTATCTGAAAAGCCTAAGGTTTTGATACGCACATTCGGATATTTTGATGTTTTTGTAGGTGAAAAGCCAATTGCTTTTCGTTCGGAAAAATCAAAAGAACTTTTTGCTCTTCTTGTGGATAGACGCGGCGGATTCGTTTCTTCGGAAGAAGCAATCAGCTTTTTATGGGAGGATGAGCCTATAAACACTGTAACACTTGCAAGATACCGCAAAGTTGCACTCAGGCTAAAAAACATTTTAGAAGAATACGGCATTTCCGATGTTGTCGAATCAGTTGACGGAAAACGCCGTATAGTTACGGAAAAGGTAAAATGTGACCTATACGATTATCTATCCGGTAAAGAAGAGCATAGAGGCCTTTTTAAAGGTAGTTATTTAACCAATTACAGTTGGGGAGAGAATACGCTCGGTGAACTGACCGGCGATATAGTGTTTAACTAGGAGAATGGCATGGACGGTAATCAATTTGAAATGTTTTCTTTGATTATTTCTGAGATTTCAAAGCATCTCCACAAGATGACTGCCGAGTTAATGAAGCAATATGGATTGAACGGTTCGCACGCTATGTATTTTTTGGCGTTTTACCGTTATCCCGACGGTATGTCCGCTTCTCAAATCTGCGAGCAATGCTGCAGGGATAAGTCGGATGTGTCGCGCACAGTATCCGTCTTAACTGATAAAGGATTTTTAATCAAAGAAGCGTCACCTAAAATTCAGCATCGCACTGTTTTTAAATTATCCGATAAAGGAAAAGAGACTGCAGAACATTTATTGGAAAAAGTAAATTATTTTTCCGAACTGCTCGAGGCGAAGCTCGGTGCCGAGAGGCAAGAAGAGCTGTATGAATCGCTGAAATCGGTCCTGTATATGTTATCGGAGTATAACAAGCGGTGACACTCAACACGAAAAAGACCATCGGCAATTGCTGATGGTCTTTTTCGTAAAACAAATAATTTGACAAAAATAAATATAGTGAAAGCATGATATTGCAAAAACAGCAGAATATTGGTATAATAATCTTAGATTTTTTGCTATATGGGTGGTTATATGAATATACTACATATGAAATACGCAGTCGAGGTAGCAAAGGCGGGTTCGCTCAGCAAAGCGGCTGAGGTTTTGCTGATTGCACAGCCGAATATCAGCCGTTCTGTAAAAGAGCTTGAATTCGACCTTGGAATAACCATTTTTAACCGTACTGCCAAGGGAATGCTTCTGACCCCAGAGGGCGAGGAGTTTATCCATTATGCGCAGGGAATACTTAAGCAGATCGAGCAGGTCGAGATGCTCTACAAGGATAATTCTCCCAAAAAGCAGAAGTTTTCTATCTCGGTCCCACGTGCGTGCTATATTTCCGAGGCGTTTGCACAGTTTTCAAAGGCGCTCGGAGATACCCCTGCTGAAATATTTTATAAGGAAACAAATTCGCAGAGGACCATCAATAATATCTTAAATCACGACTATAAGCTTGGCATTATCCGCTATGCTGATAATTACGACCAGTATTTTAAATCGATGCTGGAGGAAAAGGAACTGTGCTACGAGCTTGTGACCGAGTTTTCCTATCGTCTTATCATGAGTGCAGAGAGCCCGCTTGCTAAAAAGGAAGAGATTACATTTGCAGATTTGGCAGGCTATATTGAGATTGCACACGCGGATCCGTATGTTCCGTCGTTGCCGCTTACTAAGGTCATGCAAGAGGAACAGCAAAATAACATCGACCGACGCATTTTTATCTTTGAACGTGCAAGCCAGTTTGACCTGCTTTCGGAAAATCCCGAGACTTTTATGTGGGTATCTCCCGCACCGCAAAAGGTGCTTGACCGATATGGTCTTGTTCAGCGCAAATGCGCGGATAATAAAAAGGTATATAAGGATATACTTATATACCGTGACGGATACAAGCTTACAAAGCTTGACAAACAGTTTATTACAGAATTGTGCGAAGCCAAGAGAAAATACCTGTGACACTAAATCCCGCTCTTTTGAGCGGGATTTTCTATATCAATTTTAATATCAAGATATATTAATTTGAGATACCACAAATATTTAAATCAAATGTGATAAAAATTAGTGTTGATTTTGCTCGAAAAACCTTATATAATCGAGAATGATAAATTTTTATCAATAACGAAATAAAAAATTCAGGAGGCATTATCATGGCACGTTTTACCCTTCCCAGAGACCTGTATCACGGCAAAGGCTCGCTTGAGGTATTAAAGACTCTCGGCGGCAAAAAGGCAATCGTTGTTGTCGGCGGCGGCACAATGAAGAAGATGGGCTTTCTCGATCGCGCAATCGAGTATCTCAAGGAGGGCGGCATGGAAGTCGCACTTTTTGAGGGTGTTGAACCCGACCCGTCTGTAGAGACTGTTATGCGCGGTGCAGAGGCAATGCGCGCATTTGAACCCGATTGGATAGTATCCATGGGTGGCGGTTCTCCTATTGACGCTGCAAAGGCGATGTGGGCATTCTATGAATACCCCGAAACTACTTTTGAGCAGCTTATAACTCCTTTCAATTTCCCCACACTTCGCACCAAGGCAAAGTTCTGCGCTATCCCCTCTACTTCCGGTACCGCTACTGAGGTAACCGCTTTCTCTGTTATTACCGACTATAAGAAGGGCATCAAGTACCCACTCGCAGACTACAATATCACCCCCGATGTTGCAATCGTTGACCCTGAGCTTGCAGCAACCATGCCTAAAAAGCTCACCGCTCACACCGGTATGGATGCAATGACTCACGCTGTAGAGGCGTATGTCTCCACTCTCAACTGCGACTACACCGATCCGTTGGCGCTTCACGCAATAAAGATGATCAAAAACGATCTCGTTGATTCCTACAACGGCGATATGGATGCACGCAGTCGCATGCACGACGCACAGTGCCTTGCAGGTATGGCGTTCTCAAACGCACTTCTCGGTATCGTTCACTCGATGGCACACAAGACCGGTGCTGCATTCAGCGGCGGACACATCATCCACGGCTGTGCAAACGCAATGTACCTGCCCAAGGTTATACAGTACAACTCCAAGGTTGAATCCGCTGCAAAGCGCTACGCTGAAATTGCAGATTTCATCGGCCTCGGCGGCAACACCGTTTCCGAGAAGGTTGACGCGCTTGTAAAGATGCTTCGCGATATGAACGACGCGCTCAATATCCCTCAGGCAATCAAGTATTACGGCGAGGGCGGCGTAAAGGCAGAGACCAGCATCATCGACGAGCAGGAATTCCTTGCAAAGCTCCCCGAGGTTGCTTCAAATGCTATCGGCGACGCTTGCACAGGCTCCAACCCCCGTCAGCCTAGCCAGGAAGAAATGGAAAAGCTTCTCCGCGCTTGCTACTACGATCTCGAGATCGATTTCTAAAATACATACAAACACGCTTGTATATCAATTGTGATAATATCGGTATAATTATTTGATTATTTTCAAAAGCCAAAAAGCATGTTATCATAGCATCGTGAGCCAAACAGATGTGCTTTTCCGATTTATATAATCGAACCTACCAACAGATTGATTTCAGGTAAAGAACATCAAAAGAAAAACGACCGCTTTTGGGCGGTCGTTTTTCTTTTGATGGGGTTATATCAATTAGCATAACACGGTATAACAATTTAATAATTTACAAGCGGGCAATTCTTTGTTAAAATAATAACGAACTTGAGAAAAAACATTGATAAATCAATTTCAGGAGGATAAAAATGGAAAACAAGACTTATGAAATCGTAGACAGCGTAGAAAAGCTTGAAGAAGCTATCCTTCGCGTAAGAGAAGCGCAGAAGAAGTTTGCGACCTACACACAAGAACAGGTCGATAAAATCTTTCTCGCTGCCGCATCTGCTGCAAACAAGGCGAGAATCCCGCTTGCAAAAATGGCAGTAGAAGAGACCGGCATGGGTATCGTTGAGGATAAGGTAATCAAGAACAACTATGCGTCTGAGTACATCTACAACGCATACAAGAATACCAAGACCTGCGGCGTTATCGAAGAGGATAAGGCATTTGGCATCAAGAAGGTAGCTGAGCCTATCGGCGTTATCGCAGCGGTAATCCCCACCACAAACCCCACTTCCACCGCAATTTTCAAATGTCTCGTTGCACTTAAGACCCGCAATGCCATTATTATCTCCCCCCACCCGAGAGCAAAGAACTCCACCATCGCCGCTGCAAAGATAGTTCTTGAAGCAGCAGTTAAGGCGGGCGCTCCCGAGGGCATTATCGACTGGATCGACATTCCCTCGCTTGAAATGACCAACACCGTTATGAAAGAGGCCGACATCATCCTCGCAACAGGCGGCCCTGGCATGGTAAAGGCAGCTTACTCCAGCGGCAAGCCCGCACTCGGCGTAGGCGCGGGTAACACTCCTGCAATTATTGATGACACTGCGGATATTCTTCTCGCAGTAAGCTCCATTATTCACTCCAAGACCTTTGACAATGGTATGATCTGCGCATCCGAGCAGTCTGTTATCGTTCTCGAAAGCATCTATAACGCAGTTAAAGAAGAGTTCGCTTCCCGCGGATGCTACTTCCTTAACCCCGCCGAGACTGAGAAGGTGAGAAAGACCATTATCATCAACGGCGCACTTAATGCAAAGATAGTAGGTCAGCGTGCTGCTAAGATTGCAGAGCTCGCAGGCGTAACTGTTCCCGCAGGCACAAAGATTCTCATCGGGGAAGTTGAAAGCGTTGAGCTCTCCGAGGAGTTTGCACATGAAAAGCTTTCTCCCGTACTTGCAATGTACAAGGCAAAGGACTTCTCCGACGCTCTTGCAAAGGCAGAACACCTCGTTGCAGACGGCGGCTACGGCCACACTTCTTCCATATATATTAATGAAGTAACCGAAAAGGATAAGCTCGCAGAGTTCGCTTCCCGCATGAAGACCTGCCGCATCCTCGTTAACACTCCTTCTTCTCACGGCGGCATCGGCGACCTTTACAACTTCAAGCTTGCTCCCTCGCTTACACTTGGTTGCGGCTCGTGGGGCGGCAACTCCGTTTCCGAAAACGTAGGTGTAAAGCACCTCATCAACATCAAGACAGTAGCAGAAAGAAGGGAAAATATGCTTTGGTTCCGTGCGCCTGAAAAGGTTTATATCAAGAAGGGCTGCCTGCCCGTTGCTCTCGATGAGCTTAAGACTGTTCGCGGTGCAAAGAAGGCGTTCATCGTAACTGACACATTCCTCTATCAGAACGGCTATACCAAGCCCATCACTGACAAGCTCGATGAAATGGGCATTGCACACACCACATTCTTTAACGTTGCTCCCGACCCGACCCTTGCATGCGCAAAGGAAGGCGCAGCACTGATGACAGCTTTCCAGCCTGACACCATTATCGCACTCGGCGGCGGCTCCGCAATGGACGCGGCAAAGATCATGTGGGTAATGTACGAGCATCCCGAAGCTGACTTTATGGATATGGCAATGCGCTTTATCGATATCCGCAAGCGTATCTACACATTCCCCAAGATGGGCGAAAAGGCTTATTTCATCGCAATTCCTACTTCCGCAGGTACAGGTTCCGAGGTAACTCCTTTCGCAGTTATCACCGACGAGCAGAGCGGCGTTAAGTATCCTCTTGCAGACTATGAGCTTCTCCCCAACATGGCAATTATCGATACTGATTTCCACATGAGCGCACCTCGCGGACTTACCGCTGCATCAGGTATCGACGCTGTAACTCATGCACTTGAGGCTTATGCATCCGTAATGGCAACCGATTACACCGACGGTCTTGCGCTCAAGGCTCTCAAGACTATCTTCACATATCTCCCCGCGGCTTACGAGAACGGTCAGACCGACGTTGAAGCACGTGAAAAGATGGCAAATGCCGCAACAATTGCAGGTATGGCGTTCGCAAACGCATTCCTCGGCGTATGCCACTCCATGGCTCATAAGCTCGGCGCATTCCACCACCTCCCCCACGGCGTTGCAAACGCACTTATGATCGAGGAAGTTCTCCGCTTCAACGCAAACGAGGCTCCTACAAAGATGGGTACCTTCTCTCAGTATGACCACCCGCACACCCTCGCTCGCTATGCAGAGGTTGCGGATTACCTCGGCATCAAGGGCAAGACCGACGAAGAAAAGCTCGAAGGTCTTATCGCAGCTATCAATGAGCTCAAGACAAAGGTCGGCATCAAGGAGACCATCAAGGACTACAACATCGACGAAAAGGTATTCCTTGACAACCTCGATGAAATGGTTGAGCAGGCATTTGACGACCAGTGCACAGGCGCTAACCCCCGTTACCCGCTTATGAGCGAAATCAAGCAGATGTACCTCAATGCATACTACGGCAAGCACTTCACAGAAGAAGAAAAGCCCGATGAAAACGACATCGCAGTAGCAAAGGTAGACGCTGTTAAATCCGCATACCGCAAGGGCAAAAAGGCGTAAGGAAAGGGAGGACAACATAAATGAAACTTGACAGAGTTATCGCCGTTCGCAACAACAAGACAATTTACCGTGACGGCAACAAGTGTATCAAAGTATTCAACGAAGACTATTCAAAGGCTGACGTACTTAACGAGGCGCTCAATCAGGCAAGAATCGAGGAGACCGGCCTCAACATCCCCAAGATCCTTGAAGTATCTATGATCGACGGCAAGTGGGCAATCGTTTCCGAGTACATCAAGGGCAAGACCCTCGCACAGATGATGGAAGAGGATGCGGACAACAAGGATAAGTACCTTGAAATGCTTGTTGACCTTCAGCTTACCGTTCATTCCAAGACTTCACCTCTGCTCGGCAAGCTCAAAGACAAGATGAACCGCAAGATAAGCATGTCCGAGCTCGACGCAACCACCCGCTATGACCTTCACACCCGCCTTGAGGGCATGCCTAAGCACAATAAGGTATGCCACGGCGACTTCAATCCCTCCAATGTAATCATCACCGAGGACGGCACTCCCTACATCCTCGACTGGGCACACGCAACACAGGGTAACGCATCTGCAGACGCAGCAAGAACCTACCTTCTTTTCTGGCTCGGCGGCGACATCGAGGGAGCAAAGAAGTATCTTGACCTCTTCTGCCAAAAGAGCAACACCGCAAAGCAGTACGTGCAAAAGTGGATGCCTATTGTAGCCGCATCTCAGTCCGTTAAGGGCAATGAGAAAGAGAGAGAGTTTCTTCTCTCTTGGGTAAACGTTGTAGATTACGAATAATTAAGAGGAGAAAACATAATGAAAGTTACAGTTTGCATCGGCAGCTCCTGCCACATCAAGGGCTCACGTCAGGTAGTTGAGCAGCTCCAGTATCTCATTTCCGAAAACAATCTCGGCGATAAAGTAGAGCTCGGCGGTACATTCTGCATGGGCAAATGTCAGCAGGGCGTATGCGTTACCGTGGATGACACATTCCACTCCGTAACCCCCGACACCGTAGATGAATTCTTTAAGGAAAACGTACTTGCAAAGGTTTAAAGAATGATAGTCCAAGTATGCGTAGGCAGCTCATGCCATCTTAAAGGCTCGCCCGACATCGTTGAGTTTCTCACCGCGGCGGTAGCAGAGCATCACCTTGAGGACGAAGTTACACTTGCCGGCAGCTTTTGCATCGGCAAGTGCAACCGCGTCGGTGTAACGGTGCAGGTTGACGACGACATTCACACCGGAATCACCCGCGAAAACGTCCGCGAGTTCTTTAATGAAAACATTTTGAAACCAATAAAGTCAGAGAGGAACTAATATGTCTAATTGTTTGACTCTGAAAAAATCCAACTGCAAAAACTGCTATAAATGCATACGCCATTGCCCGGTTAAAGCCATTCGCTTTTCGGGCAATCAGGCGCATATTATAGGCAATGAATGTATTCTCTGCGGTCAGTGCTTTGTTGTATGTCCGCAGAATGCAAAAGAGATAGTCGGCGAAACCGAAAAGGTAAAGGTACTGCTTCAGAGCGGCGACCCTGTCGTCGTCAGCCTTGCCCCCTCGTTTATCGCAAACTACGACGGCGTAGGCATCGGCGCTATGCGAAAGGCACTCAAAAAGCTCGGATTTTCCGACGTTGAGGAGACCGCAATAGGCGCGACTATCGTAAAAAATGAGTATGAGCGTATGCTGCGCGAGGATGAGCGCGACATTATCATCACGTCATGCTGTCACTCCATAAATCTGCTTATACAAAAGTATTTTCCCGCAGAGCTCGAATATCTTGCAAGCGTAATGTCGCCGATGCAGGCACATTGCAAGGATATAAAGAAGCGTTACCCGAATGCCAAGACCGTATTTATCGGTCCCTGCGTCGCAAAGAAGGACGAGGCGGAGTATTACAGCGGTATTGTTGACGCGGTACTCACGTTTGAGGAGCTTACAAACTGGCTTGCGGCAGAGCATGTCGAGCTTGAAAAGGATATGGACACGGATATGAACAGCCGTGCGCGTTTCTTCCCAACCACAGGCGGCGTGCTCAAAACAATGGCGCAGGATGCTCCCGGTTATACATATATGGCGCTCGACGGTGTTGAAAACTGCATCGCCGCACTCCGCGATATCGAAAGCGGCAAGATTCACAAGTGCTTTATAGAGATGTCTGCGTGCGTAGGAAGTTGCGTCGGCGGTCCCGTTATGGAAAAGTACCACCGTTCGCCGGTACATGATTTTTTGTCCGTTGCAAGTTTCGCGGGCAAAAATGACTTTAACGTTGAACAACCCAAGCCGTTTGATTTGAAAAAGCAGTTTGGATATATTGAACACAGGCTTGCGCAGCCTTCTGAAATTGAGATTTCCAATGTGCTTCGTCAGATGGGCAAGTTCAAGCCTTCACAGGAACTCAATTGCGGTTCATGCGGCTACAACACATGTCGTGAAAAGGCTATTGCTATTTGTCAGGGCAAGGCTGAAATTTCGATGTGTCTGCCTTACCTCAAGGATAAAGCTGAGAGTTTTTCCGATACTATTGTAAAAAACACTCCCAACGGTCTTATCGTACTTAACGAAAATCTCGAAGTTCAGCAGATAAATGCCGCAGCGAGAAAAATTATGAACATCCGGTCTGCTTCTGATATTCTTGGAGATCAAGTGGTTCGCATCCTTGACCCTACTGTATTTATGAAAGTAATGCAGGGCGGTAAAAATGTTCGTGACGAGCGAGTTTATCTCGCCGAATATAAGCGCTATGTTGAGCAGACGGTAGTTTATGATAAGGATTCGCATTTGCTAATCGGCATTATGCGCGACGTCACCGATGAGGAAGCAGAACGCGAGAAGAAAGAAAACATCAGCCGTAAGACCATAGAGGTTGCTGACAAGGTTGTGGATAAACAGATGCGCATTGTGCAAGAAATTGCTTCACTGCTTGGTGAAACAGCAGCTGAAACAAAAATAGCACTTTCTAAACTTAAGGAGTCGATTTCCGATGAATGATTTATGTGCGGATATTGGATATAAAAGTATAAATCATTACGGCGAAGAACTTTGCGGCGACCATGTCGACGTTGTGGAGGAGAGCGAAAACGCAACCGTTATCGTTCTTGCAGACGGCCTCGGCAGCGGAGTTAAAGCAAGCATTCTTTCCACTCTTACATCCAAGATTATCTCAACAATGATGGCAGAAGGGCTTCCTATTGAGGAATGCGTTGCCACTATTGCGGCCACTCTCCCTGTTTGCTCGGTTCGCGGAGTTGCATACTCTACTTTTACGATTATTCACTTATTGAACAATCAGACTGCTGAGATAATTCAGTATGATAACCCGCAGGTAATTGTTATTCGCAATGGTGTAAACTACGATTATCCTAAGACGGAAATGAATATTGGCGGTAAGAAGATATATAAATCTGTACTCACTCTTCGCGAAAACGATTTGTTTGTTGCCATGAGTGACGGATGTCCGCATGCGGGTATCGGAATTGCTTATAATTTTGGCTGGAAGCGCGAGGATATTATAGATTTTATCGAAACTCTCGCTCCCGCAGGATATACCGCAAAAACGCTTTCCACAATGCTTGTGGATGAGTGTAATAAACTCTACGGATATAAGCCCGGTGATGATACTACGGCATGCGTTGTAAGAGTGCGCAAGCGTGAGCCGATGAACATTTTGTTCGGACCACCGCAAAACCGTGATGACGCAGATCGCATGATGTCGCTTTTCTTCTCAAAAGAGGGAAAACATATTATTTGCGGCGGTACAACCTCATCTATTGCAGCAAAGTACCTCGGCAAGCCGCTTAAAGCAAGTCTCAGCTTTGAGCGTTCCGATATTCCGCCGATCGCTGAACTTGAAGGAGTAGACCTTGTCACAGAAGGCGTAATTACCGTAAACCGTGTTGTTGAATATGCAAAAGATTACCTTGAAGAAAATGAGCAGTACGAAGTTTGGAGCGTCAAGCGTGACGGTGCGTCACTTATCAGCCGTTTGCTTTTTGAGGAGGCTACTGATATCAACTTCTATGTTGGCAGAGCAATAAATCCCGCACACCAAAACCCCGATCTGCCGATAAATTTCAGTATTAAGATGAATCTTGTCGAAGAGCTTTCCGCGTGTCTTAAAAAGATGGGAAAGCGTATCAAGGTAAGCTATTTCTAAGGAGAAGTCATGAGAAAATTTGATACAAAAGTACAGCACCTTAAATATAAAGTTCTCCGTGAGGTTGCACGTCATGCGTGGAATGACACTCTACTTGAAAATGTTATTGACATACCAAAGCAGATAGTTCCGGGCAAGACACCGACCATGCGTTGCTGTGTGTATAAAGAGCGTGCCATACTCGGTGAGCGTGTGCGTATTGCAATGGGAGGAGATAATGAAAACCCCAATGTTATCGAAGTAATTGATATTGCATGTGATGAATGTCCTGCTGCGGGGTATGAAGTGACCGATTCCTGTCGCGGTTGTCTCGCACACCGTTGCGAAGATGTGTGTAAGCGCGGCGCAATTTCTTTTGACCATAACCACGTTGCACACATAGATAAGACAAAATGCGTTGAATGCGGTCAGTGCGCAAAAGTTTGCCCCTATACTGCAATAGTTAACCGTACCCGTCCGTGTCAGGCGGCATGTAAGGTAAAAGCCATCTCTATAAATGAAGAAAACGCAGCTGCGATTGATAATGAAAAATGCACTGCGTGCGGCGCGTGCGTTTATCAGTGTCCTTTCGGTGCTATCAGCGACAAGTCTTACATACTCAATGTTATTGACATGATCAAAAAAAGTATGTATAATACAAAATATAAAGTCTATGCACTCGTTGCTCCGTCTATCTCCAGTCAGTTTTCATATGCAAAACTCGGTCAGGTTATAACAGGGTTAAAAGAGCTCGGTTTCTTTACTGTGATCGAGGCTGCTCTCGGAGCTGATATGGTTGCTCTTGAGGAATCTAAGGAACTGGCAGAGAAAGGCTTCCTTACTAGTTCCTGTTGCCCTGCGTTTGTTAAATATGTAAAATCCGCATTTCCCGAACTTGTTCCATATATTTCGCATAATTTGTCCCCAATGGGAAAACTCGCAAAGTATATTAAGGATACAACTGAGAATGCTAAGGTTGTATTCATCGGTCCGTGCACCGCAAAGAAAGCGGAAGCACAGCTCGACGAGGTCAAGCCATATGTTGACGCGGTTCTCACCTTTGAGGAACTGCAGGCACTGTATGACAGCCGTGATATTGATATCACCGCGCTTGAAGAAGGTGTGCTTGACAACGCTTCCTACTACGGCAGAATTTTCGCTCGCACAGGTGGACTTTCGGACGCCGTAACTCAGGCGCTCAAAGAACATGATATAGACTTTGACCTAAAGGCTGTTGCTTGTGATGGCATTGAAGCATGCCGTATGGCGCTGATGAAAAAGAGCAAGAATGTGCTTGATGCTAACTTTATTGAAGGTATGGCATGCATCGGCGGTTGTATCGGCGGTGCAGGATGCTTGACACATGGCGAAAAGAATAAAGCCGAGGTAGATAAGTACGGCAGAGAAGCTTTTGAAAAAACAATCGGCGATGCTGTATCGGTACTAAAATAAACTTATTGCAGAGACGGGAGTCGAAGCCTTTCGACTTCCGTTAATTTAATTCCAGGGAGGAAATATGCGCAAAACCAAAATTGTATGCACAATAGGACCTGCCAGCGAGACCAAGGAAGTAATTACAGGTCTTTGCAAGGCAGGCATGAATGTTGCGAGAATGAACTTCTCGCATAATACACACGCTGACCACAAACGTAGAATTGACCTTGTAAAAGAAGTTCGAGAAGAACTCGGATTGCCGATCGCAATTATGCTTGATACAAAAGGTCCCGAGTTCAGAATAGGCGTCTTTGAGGGCGGTAAAGTCACCCTTAATGACGGTGATACATTCACATTTACCACCGATAACATAATAGGAGACCGAGAGAGAGTATCCGTCAGCTATGCAAAATTACCCGAGGAACTTTCTTCAGGTGATACAATTCTGCTCAATAACGGGTTGCTGTCTTTTAAGGTTGAGCGCATAAATGACTCAAATATCGAATGCAAGGTAATATGCGGCGGTGAACTTTCGGATAGAAAGAGCATGAGTTTTCCAGGTAAGGTAATGAAGCAGGAGTATCTTTCCGAGCAGGATAAAAGTGATATTAAGTTTGGTGCCGAAAACGGCATAGACTTTATTGCATGCTCATTTGTTTCGTGTAAGCAAGACCTTATTGATGTGCATAATTATCTCAGTGAAATCAATGCAGACGATATTGAACTAATTGCAAAAATAGAAAATCAGTCGGGATTTGATAACATTGAGGAAATTTGCGAGCATTGCGACGGTATTATGGTAGCTCGCGGTGATATGGGCGTTGAGATTCCTTTTGAGCAGCTTCCTGCTATTCAGAAGAAACTTATAACCAAGTGTCGCTTGCTTGGCAAACGTGTAATTACCGCTACGGAAATGCTTGAGTCGATGATTCAAAATCCTCGCCCAACAAGAGCGGAAATTTCCGATGTTGCAAATGCGGTTTATGATGGCACAAGTGCAATTATGCTTTCGGGTGAAACTGCTGCCGGTAAATACCCTGTGCAAGCGGTTGAAACTATGGCAAAAATTGCCGAAACTACCGAAAATAATATTCACTATGCTAAGAGATTTTATAAGGCAGAGTTTAAAATCAAAAATACCGTTGACGCAATTTCCCATGCGACATGCGGCATGGCAATCGATATTGATGCTAAAGCTATAGTTGCTTGTTCGCTTTCGGGTATGACTGCTCGCATGGTTTCGCGTTTTCGCTCACCCGTGCCGATAGTAGGTCTTACCACGGACGAAACCACATGGCGAAGATTGTCACTCTCTTGGGGCGTAATACCTGCTATGTGTGAAAAATTTACTTCCACCGAGGTTCTGTTTTATACCGCGAAGAAGATTACCGAGCAAACACTTTCGCTTACCAAGGATGATAAAATCGTCATTACAGGCGGCGTAACAAACGGTGAATCCGGTAATACCAATCTTATAAAAATTGAAAATATATAGTAAAAAAGCACCGAAAGCTTTAATGCTTTCGGTGCTTTTGGCGTTCCCGAGGTGATTCGAACACCCGACCTACCGCTTAGGAGGCGGTCGCTCTATCCAGCTGAGCTACGGAAACATTGCGGCTTTTGCCGCGTTATTAGTTGAGTTTGGCGTTGCACTTTGACATGAAACGGTCAATGTCGATGATGAAACGTTCATGCGTGCCCTCTCCGATAACTCCTTTTTCGTCGGATGCTTCAAGAGAAAATACAAGTCTTCGTCCGTCAATTTCGGTGAGAGTTGCTGTGCAGGTAATATTAATACCGAGTGGGGAAGCGGAAAGATGTTTTACGTTAAGCATAGTTCCTACTGAGGATTTACCTTCTTCAATATAAGGTGCAACACATTCTGATGCACACTTTTCCATAAGTGCAATCATTGCGGGAGTTGCATATACGGGCAAAAGTCCGCTGCCGACCTTTTCGGCTGTTTTATCAGGGGTAACGACCTCAGTTACTGTATGTTTGATTCCGATTTCCATAAGTTGTCTCCTATAAAAAACTGCTTAATCAGTATATCATAGCGACAATAATATTTCAAGTCGATTTTAAATTTTTATTGAAAGATTGAAATATTGGGTGTATAATATATTGAACTATATATTACGAAGGTGATTAAAGTATGAAAAGAGTATTTCTTACTGATAGAATTGCTGTAAATATCATTGATGTTGATAAATTTAAATCCAATTATCTATCTGTTTCTTTTGTCGTTCCTTTTGACAAGAGAAGCAGCGCTATGAATGAACTTATCATGAAAATATTGAAGCGCGGTACAAAATCTTACTCCAATATGATTGAGCTTTCCAAGCGTCTTGAGTATTTGTATTCGGCGGATATATACACAAAAGCGACTTCATTTGGTGAAACTCAGCTTTTGAGTTTTTCGATTGACGCGCTGGATAATCGTTATGCCCTTGATAATACCGATATTCTCGGCGGGGCGATGGAAGTACTTGGTGAAATAATTTTTTCTCCGCTTACCGAAAACGGTATTTTTTTTGAAAGCTATTTTGAAAGCGAAAAGCGAAATCAGCTTGATGATATCGCCGCAGAAATTAATAATAAGGCAAAATATGCACTTGGACGCGCATGTGAACACATGTTTGCGAATGAAAGCTATCGTCTTTCATCGCTTGGAGATATTGAAACCGTATCCTCTTTTACCAATGAAGAGATTTTTGCTCAGTATAAATCTATTTTAAATAGTGCAAATATTGAAATTATGTTTGTCGGTCACATTGATGAAGAACTGTTAAAATCAGCACTGATGAAAATGCTGTCTTCATATGCACCTTGTAAATCTCTTATTACTCATACCAATGTTGTAAGAACTGTTGAAAATGTAAAAGAGGTACACGAAACCTGTATCGGTAAGCAGGGCAATCTTGTAATGGGCTTTCGCACCGGAACCGTACTTGCAGACGGTGACTATCCTAAAATGGCACTGCTTTCAGAGCTTTACGGCGGAAGCGCAAATTCGATGCTTTTTATGAATGTGCGCGAAAAGATGAGCCTATGCTATTACTGTTCATCTATACCTGAGGCGATAAAAGGAATTATGTTTGTTCGTGCGGGAATCGAGAACAAGAATTTTGAAACAGCAAGAGACGCAATATTGGCACAGCTTGATGCTGTAAAGAAAGGTAATTTCTCCGATGATGATTTGAGTGCGGCTAAGCTTTCTCTTATCAATGCATATCATGAGATAAGTGATAATCCGCAGTCGCTGAGAAATTGGTATACAGGACGTATACTTTCCGGCATCACTCAATCTCCCGAAGAAGCCATTGAAGAAGTTTTGAAGATTACGAAAAATGAAATAGTAGAAACTGCAAATAAAATTGAGCTGGATACGGTTTATTTCCTTGAAGGCGTACAGAGCGGAGGTGAGCAATGATGGATATAAAGGTTTATGAAAGTGAAAAACTTTGCGAAAAATATTTTGGATTTACACACTCAAGCGGTCTCAAAGTTTATGTTTTCCCAAAAAATCTTCGTACCTCATATGCATTGTTTGCAACGAAATACGGCTCGCTTGAAAACTGTTTTAAACTTGCAAGCGATAATGAGTTTGTAACCGTACCTGCCGGCATTGCGCATTTTCTTGAGCATAAAATGTTTGAGAACGAAGACGGCAAGGATACGTTTGAACTGTTTGGTAAAACAGGCGCGAGTGCAAATGCTTACACTTCCTTTGACAAGACCGCATATTTGTTTTCTTCAACTGATAATTTCTATGAGTCACTGGAAATACTTTTGGACTTTGTGACACATCCGTATTTTACGCCTGAAACTGTTGCAAAAGAGCAGGGGATAATTGCGCAGGAAATTCAAATGTATGAGGATAATCCAAATACACGAGTTTATTATGAGCTCATGCGTGCGCTTTATAAAAACAATGATGTGCGTACAGAGATTGCCGGTTCAGTAGAATCTATTGCTGATATTACTGCAGATCTGCTTTATAAATGCTACAACACATTTTATAATCTCAACAACATGGTTCTTTGTGTATGCGGCGATGTTGATGTTGATTCTGTTGCGTGTGTACTTGACAAAACGTTAAAAAAGGCTCCTGCGTTTAATGTTGTCAGAAGTTATAAAGAAGAAGACGCGGCAGTTTTTAAAAAACGCACCCAGACAGAAATGCAGGTAGCAAGACCGCAGTTTGCCATAGGGGTTAAGGATATAGATATTCCGTCAGACCCACGCGTGTTTGCTAAAAAAGATTTCGGCATGCGAATTCTTAATGAAATATTGTTTAGTTCTTCGACTGACTTCTTCAGCGATATGTATGAGAAGGGAATATTAAATTCTCAATTTTCGTGCGAATACGATTTAGCATCGTCTTTTGCTTACTGTTATTATTCCGGCGAAACAGATAATCCTGATGAATTCTACGAAATTTTGAAAAATTACATTAAAGAGTGTCAATCGAAGCCGGTCGACAAAGATGCATTTATGCGTGCAAAGCGTACTGTTTACGCTGATTTTGTTCGTTTGTTTGACAGTACCGATGAGATTGCCAATGAGCTTGTTGCTTATGCGCTTTCTGATATTGATTTGTTCGACAATGTAGAAATCTTGGACAGCATCGACTGTGAATACATCGATGAGTTGCTTCAAAAACAATTTAAAGATGAATACTTTGCACTTTCAGTGATTTCGCCTATCAAGTGAGGACATTTATGTTGAATTTGCTTTATAATACGGTTTCTTTTCCGGGCCTGGGAATAGAGCCGTTTAAAGTTAATAATATAGCAGTCTCGGGGGATACGCTCGGATTTTTAAAAAATATTTTCGGCGAAAGCTGGAATGGAATTGCGTGGTACGGTGTGATTATAATGTTCGGCATTGTACTTTCTGCAGTTTATGCTATTTGGCGTGCACATAAAGAGGGCATCACCACGGATGATATTCTTGATGTGATTTTGGTAGCGGTTATTGTAAGCGTAATAGGAGCAAGGCTTTATTATGTAATTTTCTATGGCGGTTTTGACTCTTTTTACGATTTGGTTGCCGTTTGGAACGGAGGACTCGCAATTTACGGTGCAGTAATTGGCGGAATATTATCTTTGCTTTTAATGGGCAAAATCAAGAAAATTAATCCCTTACTGCTGCTTGATATCGGCGCTTCTTCGATAATCCTAGGTCAGGCTATCGGGCGTTGGGGCAATTTTATGAATATCGAAGCGTTTGGATACGAAACCGACCTCCCTTGGAGAATGGGAATTGGTTATAACGGCGTTATAACCGAGTATGTTCATCCCACTTTTCTGTATGAATCGCTTTGGAATATTATAGGCTTCTTTATAATTTGGTATATTTATAATCACAAAAAGTACAATGGCCAGATTTTTCTGACATATCTTGCGTGGTACGGACTTGGAAGATTGTTTATCGAGGGGCTGCGTACAGATAGCCTCTGGCTTATAGACGGTGTGATTCGTGTTTCACAGCTTGTGGGTGCGGTTTGCTTTGTTGTATGCGCCGCAATAATATTTTTTATTAAAATCAAAAGAAGAAAAAGAGTCAGCAAGGAGCAGACAAATGGCGAAAATAATTGACGGAAAAATGACCTCGACAGCAGTGCGGGAGAAAATTAAAAGAGATGTTTCCAAGTTTACAGAAGAAACCGGTAAAACTCCGGGGCTTGCAGTAGTAATAGTCGGCGAAAATCCCGCTTCACAGGTTTATGTAAGAAACAAGCATAAAGCTTGCGGTGAGGTTGGAATATACTCTGAAGTGCATGAGCTTCCCGAAAGTATAAACGAAGACGAACTTCTTGCCCTGATTGATAAACTTAACAGTGATAAAAAAATTAACGGTATTTTGGTTCAGCTTCCTTTGCCTAAACACCTTGACGAAGAAAAAGTTTTGCTTAGGATTGACCCAAATAAAGATGTTGACGCTTTTCATCCTGTAAATGTTGGCAAGATTATGATTGGAAACTTCAGTTTTTTGCCGTGCACTCCTGCAGGTGTTATGGAATTGCTTAAGCACTATGAAATTAATACATCAGGTAGGCATTGTGTTATTATCGGAAGAAGCAATATTGTTGGTAAGCCGCAGGCCATGCTTATGCTTAAAGAGAATGCAACTGTAACAATTTGTCATTCAAAAACCGAAAATCTTGCTGATATTACTAAACAAGCTGACATTTTGGTTGCGGCAGTTGGTAGAGCGAACTTTGTAAAAGCGGATATGGTCAAAGAAGGTGCAACTGTTATTGATGTGGGGATAAACCGTAATGCCGAAGGAAAGCTTTGCGGGGATGTTGATTTTAATGAGGTTGAACCTATTGCATCGTATATTACTCCCGTTCCCGGCGGTGTGGGACCTATGACTATTACAATGCTTCTTAAAAACACGTTGACGGCTGCTAAAGAGCAATACAAATAAAAATATCGGGCTTTAGTCCCGATATTTTTATTTGATATAGAATTTCAAAACAATATATGTTATTATTAAAGAGGAATTTATAAAATTTTATCGACAAAAATACGAAGGCGCGGTGAAATAATTGTTTAACGGGAATGAATGCTACCGCAGGTATCTCAGCGGTGAAGAACACGCTTTTGATGAACTTATGGATGCATACCATGACAGTTTGATTTTATTTATTAATAAATACATTTGTAATTATTCTGTAGCCGAGGAGCTTGCAGCTGATTGCTTTGTAGAACTGATTGTGCATAAAAAGCGCTTTTTGGGAAACAGTGACTTTAAAACCTATTTATACTCAATCGGAAGACACAAGGCAATTGACTTTATCAGAAAGGATTCCAAGAAAAAGACTTTACCGTCGGATGAATTGCCGGAAATCGAGGATGACGAGCATGTAGAAACTGCTTTCATTGAAAATGAAGAAAAACGCAATTTGCACGCTGCGATTTCCAGGCTTTCAGAGGACTATCGCTCGGTTGTATATTTGATTTTTTTCGAGGAGCTTTCTTACGAAGCTGCTGCAAAAGTACTTGGGAAAAGTAAAAAGCAGATTGACAATCTTATATACAGAGCTAAGAGCGCACTGAAAAAAATACTTGCGGAAGGAGATGGGGCTAATGCGCAGCAATGAGCAGTTTAAAAATTTGGTTTATCAAAGAGTTGAAGAAGTAAAAAAAGAAAACAAAAAAAAGCGTGCGGCTGCTTTACGGGGTATCACTGCTTTTTCTCTTGTGATTGTTATAAGCGGAGCATTTTTATATGGCAATTTTAATGGCAAAAACGACACGTCTGAATCGGCGTTCGGCTATTCGGCGGAATGTGTGAATGAAAATGGGTTGGTTTATGGTATCGATATTGCAGATAGTGATTTAAATTTTTCTTTGCGCACAACTAACGAAATGCAGAATGAAGCAGCGGTGTGTATGGATGCGGGAACGGAGATTTTTGTAAAATCTTTTTCGTTTAAAGAATACGGCATAACCGATACATGCGATGAAGAATATAAAACTATCGTTGTTAATATGGATGAATATGAGAATGCAATCGGATCCGCAAAAAATGAATGTACGGTTGAATATAATTCGATTGATGTTTACTATGACAAAAAAGCTGATATTTGGAAAGTTGTTTTTTACCGCGAGCAAAACGCAGGCGGTTCGCAATGCGTATATGTTAATAGCGAAGGTGTTGCGGAACTTATTGAATACGGTGAATAAAAAATGCCCACAGGGGCATTTTTTATATGTTTTTAATTGAAACTTGTTGCAATAACATGATATTTTTGATATAATGTATTTTGTGATTTTATGGACTTTGATATAGGTATAAGGTAATGAATAAATATATAGAGCTTATCAAACAAAATATCGGAGCATGCGGGTATAACGCATGCGTTGTTACTTTCGGATGTCAGCAAAATGAGGCTGATTCTGAGAAACTTCGCGGTATGGCTCGTGCTATGGGGTATGATATTGTTTACGATGTTAAAGATGCAGACCTTATTGTAGTAAATACATGCGCTGTGCGTGAGCATGCCGAGTTAAAGGCGCTGTCGACAATAGGTCAGTACAAACATTTGAAAGCTAAAAATCCCGATATGCTTATTGGTGTTTGCGGATGTATGGTCGCACAAAAACACAGAGTTGATGAGCTCAAAAACAGTTATCCTTATGTAGATTTTTCGTTTGAACCATCTTCTCTTGACCGCTTTCCCGAAATTTTACACGGTGTTTTTAATCAAAAGGGACGAATGTTTAGTCTTGGGGAAAACGCGCGTGATATCAGTGAGGGAATTCCTGTTTTGCGCGAGAGCGACTCAAAAGCGTGGGTCAGCATTATGTATGGATGTAACAACTTTTGTTCTTACTGCATAGTTCCGTATGTGCGTGACAGAGAACGAAGCAGAGAATACCGCTATGTTGTTGAAGAAGTTACAGAACTTGTGAAGAGCGGAGTTAAAGAAATTACTTTGCTTGGACAGAATGTTAATTCCTACAACGGCGGCTGTACTTTTGCAGAACTTGTTGAAAAGCTTTCCGCGATTGAAGGCGATTTTCTTATAAGATTTATGACGAGCCATCCGAAAGATGTTTCGGATGAACTTGTTGCCGCAATGGCAAAAAGTCCGCGCGTTGCTAAGCATTTTCACTTACCTCTGCAGTCTGGCAGTGACGGCATTTTGAAAATAATGAACCGTCATTATGACCGTGAACATTATTTGGACAATGTTAAAAAACTGCGCACCGCTATGCCAGATATTGCGCTTACCACTGATATTATTGTTGGATTTCCCGGGGAAAGTGACGAAGATTTTGAAGCGACACTTGATATTTTGCGAGAAGTAAGATTTGATATGATTTATTCGTTTATTTATTCTCCGAGAAGTGGTACACCAGCTGCAAAGATGGAAAATCAAGTTCCTCAAAATGTAAAGTCCGAACGTATGCAAAGATTGCTTGAGGTGCAAAATCAGATTTCTCTTGAGAAAAACGAGGAAGCGGTCGGAAAAGTTTTGCGCGTTTTGGCAGAAGGTCCAAGTAAAAATGACAGCGAAGTATTTACCGGTCGAACAGAGACAAATAAACTTGTACATTTTATCGCTGACGAATCTTGCATTGGTAAATTTATTGATGTAAAAATCACCCGAGCAGAGCCTTTTAATCTGCGCGGAGAAATAATAAAATAATTTATATAAAGAGGTATATAAAAATGACTACTGAAATTTTGAAACTTGCGAAAGAACTTGGAAAGCTTATCGCTGCAAGCGATGAAGTAAAGGCAGCAAACGCAGCCAAGGAAGCTTATGATAACGATGCATCCGTTCAGCAGGCTATTACTGAATACAACACTCATAATAAGGCTCTTGCTGAGGAGTACAAGAAAGCCCAGCAGGACGAGGCGCTTATGACATCTATCAAAAAGCGTATCGGCGAACTTTACAATGAGATCGTAAACAGCGCTTCATATCAGGCGTATATGGCGGCGCAAGAAGGTGTCGGCGAGCTTATGAATCTTGTTAATGATGAAATCAATTTTGAAGTTACAGGTGAGCGCCCCAGTCAGAGTGCTTGCAGCGGCAACTGCGGCTCTTGCGGCGGTTGTCACTAATTAATTAACTGATAAAAGTCAGCGAGGTGATTTCTATGGGATATACTCCTATGATGCTCCAATATTTTGAAGTAAAAAACAATTACAAAGATTATATCCTGATGTATCGTCTCGGCGACTTTTACGAGATGTTTTTTGACGACGCTTACACTGCGTCAAGAGAACTTGAACTCACGCTGACAGGCAGAAATTGCGGTCTTGACGAGCGCGCACCTATGTGCGGCGTTCCTTTTCACAAAGCTGATGTTTACATTGGCAGGCTCGTTGAGAAAGGCTATAAAGTTGCCGTTTGCGAGCAGACAGAGGATCCATCGCAGGCAAAAGACCTTGTAAAAAGGGAAGTAGTAAAAATAGTTACTCCCGGTACAGTTACCGAAAGCTCTATGCTTTCCGATCAGAAAAACAATTTTCTTTGCACAATTTGTCTTTGCAATGACATTTATGCTATAGCTTTCGCGGACATTTCTACCGGTGCAGTGTTTTCAACCGAGTGTGTAGGAGATGAGAAGGTCAAGCGACTTATGAATGAACTTGCCGCGTATTCTCCGAGCGAGATTTTGATTAACACTGCTCGCGGCAAAGATAAGGCACTTGATAACTTCATCAGTGACCGCCTTGAGTCGCTTGTAAGCTATGAGCAAGGTTTTAGATTTGAGATAACAGACGCTGAAGAAATTGTCTCAAAACAATTCCCGGAATATGCAACCGACAAGTTGAGCAATGTTTCAAGCAAGACGATTGCGGCTTTGGTTGGTTATATTAAGGAAACTCAGAAAACAGATATTTCCTTTGTAAAGGAATTAAACGTTTACAGTGATTCGCAATACCTTGAATTTGACGTGAGTACGCATCGCAATTTGGAAATTACCGAGTCCATGCGTACAAAGGAGAAGAAGGGCTCGCTTTTGTGGGTTCTCGATAAGACTAAAACCGCTATGGGCGCGCGTTTGCTTCGCTCATGGCTGCTTCATCCTTTGCGTTCCATTCCCGAAATTATGCGTCGTCAAGCGGCAGTAAATACTCTTCATGACGAGTATATTGTACGCGAGGAACTTCACGATCTATTAAATAACGTGCTTGACCTTGAGCGCCTTATGGCTAAAATTGCTTACGGTTCCGCAAATGCTCGCGATATGCTTGCTATACTCAGCAGTATTGCGGTTATTCCTGAGGTGAAAAAGATAGTCACGGCTCTTGGCGGAGATGAATTTGCGGAAATTGATCAGTTGCTTGACAATCTTGATGATATTCGTAAATTGCTTTTGGAAGCAATAGCCGAGGATCCTCCGCTTACTATAAGAGAAGGCGGCATTATTAAAGACGGTTACAACGCCGAAATTGATAAACTTCGTTCTATACGTGACGGCGGCACTGATTTCGTCAAAGCCACTGAAGCTAAAGAACGGGAAGAGACCGGTATTAAAAACCTTAAAGTAGGGTACAACAGAGTTTTCGGATATTACATTGAGGTAACCAAGTCTCAAATTGACCTTGTTCCTGAGCATTATATAAGAAAGCAAACTTTAACTAACTGCGAAAGATACATTACGCAGGAGTTGAAAGAGTTTGAGGCAACAATTCTCGGTGCAAATGACAAACTGGCGGCAATGGAATACAGCATATTCCAGCAGATACGTCAGTATCTTGCTGATAATTCCGCGCGTATTCAGCAGAGTGCAGCTATGCTTGCAAAGATTGATGTTTACATCAGTCTTGCTACTGTTGCGGCAAAGAACCGATATGTTTGTCCTGAACTTTCGGTTGACGGAAAAATCGACATTAAAAACGGCAGGCATCCCGTTGTTGAAAAGTTTATTTCGGATTCATATTTTGTTCCGAACGATACTTTGCTTGATACATCGAGCAATAGGCTTTTACTGATTACCGGTCCTAATATGGCAGGTAAATCCACATATATGCGCCAGGTTGCATTGATAGTTCTTATGGCGCAGATCGGTTCATTTGTGCCTGCAGACAGCGCTGTAATTTCTGTCGTGGACAAACTGTTTACGCGAGTTGGCGCTTCTGATGACCTCGCTTCAGGGCAGTCCACGTTTATGCTCGAAATGAATGAGGTTGCTTACATATTAAAACACGCCACTAAAGACAGCCTTATAGTATACGATGAAATCGGTCGCGGTACCAGTACATATGATGGTATGAGCATTGCTCGTGCGGTTGCCGAATATACGCTCAGTAAAAAAATAGGAGCAAAGACGCTGTTTGCAACGCATTATCATGAATTAACCGTACTTGAAAATGAATTTGAGGGCGTTGTTAACTATAATATTGCAGCAAAAAAACGCGGCGATGACATAACTTTCCTTCGTAAGATAGTGCGCGGTGCGGCTGACGACAGCTACGGTATCGAAGTCGCAAAATTAGCAGGCGTACCCAATGAAGTTATTCGCCGTGCCAAAGAAATCCTTAAAAGCATTGAGAGCGGCGATAGCGTTATTAATAAAACTCATGTAGCAACGGAAAGCCATGATGATTTTGATATGCTTTCTGTGCTAAGTGCAAGTGAAGAAAAAGAGGTTGCTGACAAGATACGTGCAACTGACATAAACACTCTTACGCCTATAGAGGCGATGAATTTGATTTACGAGCTTAAAAAGAATTTAAAATAATAAGGTGGTGAGCATCTATGGGAAAGATAAACGTACTCAGTGCGCAAGTAGCAAATTTGATAGCTGCTGGCGAGGTCGTTGACAGACCGTCGTCTGTTGTAAAAGAACTTGTTGAAAATTCTATAGATGCTCGTGCTACTAAAATCACCGTTGAAATTAAAAACGGCGGTGTTTCATACATTAGAGTTTCGGATAACGGCAGCGGCATTTCGTCCGATGACATGCCACTTGCTTTAAAACGCCATGCGACAAGCAAAATTGAGAAAGCAGCTGATTTGAACGCTATTTTCACTCTCGGATTCAGAGGGGAAGCACTTGCGGCTATATCTTCTGTATCAAAAGTACGCATAATCTCCAAGACCGAAAGCGCAACAAACGGTACAATGCTTTTTGCGGATGGCGGAGAAATTGTCGAAGTTGCCGAAGCGGGATGCCCAAACGGAACTACAATAACCGTTGAGGAGCTTTTTGCCAATGTTCCCGCTCGCCGCAAGTTTTTAAAAAAAGATGCTACGGAAGCTTCGGCGGTTTGTGCATCTGTTGAAAAGATTGCGCTTTCTCACCCGGAAATCTCATTCAAACTTATTTCTGATGGAAATATTAAAGTCGAAACCGCGGGTGACGGTAAACTTGATCATGTTATTTTCTCAATATTCGGCAAGGATTTTGCAAAGCGGTTAATTCCTGTAAAATGCGGCAGTGAAGGTATTTCTGTGCACGGTTTCATCGGTCGTCCCGATAATGTTAAGCCTACAAGAAATTTTCAGAATTTCTTTGTTAACAGTAGATTTGTAAAAAGCCGTACCGCAATGGCGGCTATTGAACAAGCATACAGCTCGTATATCGCCCCCGAAAGATTTCCTGCTTGCGTTTTGTTTATTGATATCGACCCGAGCACTGTTGATGTCAATGTGCATCCCGCTAAGCTTGAAGTAAAATTTTCAAATGAAAAATTTATATTTGATACAGTATATTATGCGGTAAGGAATGCGCTTGAGAAAAATACCGAACGCTCTGATTTGGTTTTGCGCAGTCCGTCTGTTTCGACAAGCAGATCTGCTCTTAACGCCTTTGTTCCGGTTATTGACCGAGTGGATGTTAAGGAATTTTCTCCTGAGCAATTAAAAATTGATACATTAGGAACCATGGCGTTTCATTCCGGTGTTTCAAATGAGTATCGTGAAAAAGCAAGAGCAGAAGCGACAGCGCCTCAAGTTCAAGAAGAAAAAACTTTTGCGCCGAAATTTTCTCCGCTTGTCAGTGATATTTCTGTTCCGCCTTCTTTTTCAAAAACAGAAAGAGAAACAAGTTTTCCAACAATAGATAATGTCGAAAATGACAATGTTCCCATTCCCGAATACAGTATCATCGGCATTGCTTTCAATACATATATTTTTGTAGAATGTGACAACAAAGTTATTGTTATTGACAAACACGCCGCGCATGAGCGTATTCTTTTTGAAACGCTTCGTGGAAAGCTTAAAAATGTGTCGGTTGCGCCGCAAGTATTACTTGTGCCTATCACCGTCAGTCTTTCTGCTGTTGATTTTGCAGCAGTTTGTGACTATGAAGACAGTTTCCGTGAAATAGGATTTGATTTTGAATGTGAGCCGTCTCAAAAGCAGGTTAAAATCACTCAAATCCCCTCCGCACTTAAAATTTCCGATGTTGAAGATGTATTTGCTACAATGGCGGATCGTCTTGCCGACGGAACAGGAAATATTGAAATTACGAAGCAGGATGTTTATGAGAAAGCCTTGTATCAAGCTTCCTGCAAAGCTGCAATGAAAGGCGGAAGGCGTGACAGCGATAGCGATGTTCGTTTTGTTGTTGAAAAAATTTTGACCATCCCTGACATTACCGTGTGTCCGCACGGGCGTCCCGTTGTAGTTAATCTTACAAAAAGTGATCTTGACAGACAATTCGGCAGAGAATAATTTTTTGAAAAGGATATATAATGTTTAAATTACTAAAAACAGAAGGAAAAGCAAGACGCGGTGAATTTGAAACCGTGCATGGTACCATTCAGACCCCTGTATTTATGAATGTTGGCACAAGCGCCGCTGTAAAAGGCGGAATTTCAACCACGGATTTGAAAGAAATTAATTGCCAAGTTGAATTATCAAACACATATCATCTTCATATTCGCCCCGGTGACGATTTGATTTATAAGCTTGGTGGAATTCATAAATTTTTCAACTGGGACAGACCCGTTCTTACCGATAGCGGTGGATTTCAGGTCTTCTCTCTTGCAAAACTGAGAAAAATCACCGAAGAAGGTGTGCATTTTTCCTCCCACATGGATGGTAAACGCATTTTTATGGGGCCTGAAGAAAGCATGAGAATTCAGTCTCATTTGGCATCTACCATTGCTATGGCTTTTGATGAATGCGTAGAAAATCCGACAACTTACAAATATGCAAAAATGTCGAGCGAGCGCACTGTAAGGTGGTTGTACAGATGCAAGGCGGAGATGGACCGTTTAAATTCGCTTCCGGGCACCATTAACAAAAAGCAAATGCTTTTCGGAATTAATCAGGGAAGTACTTTCGCCGACCTTCGTGTTGAAAACATGAAAGAGATAGCAAAACTCGACCTTGACGGTTATGCTATCGGTGGTTTGGCTGTTGGCGAAGAAGCGTCGGAAATGTACAGAATTATCGAAGCTGTTGAACCGCACATGCCGGTTGACAAACCGAGATATTTAATGGGTGTTGGTACGCCTTTGAATATTCTGGAGGCTGTTCACCGCGGTGTTGACTTTTTTGATTGCGTAATGCCCAGCAGAAACGCACGTCACGGCAACTTGTTTACCTGGCACGGCAAGATGAATATAAATAATGAACGTTTCTTTGAAGATTCACGTCCGATAGACGAAAACTGCAATTGTCCTGCATGCCGCGATTACAGCAGAGCTTACATCCGTCATTTATTCAAAGCCCGTGAGCTTCTCGGTATGCGTTTGTGTGTGCTGCATAATCTCTATTTTTATAATGAACTTATGCAGAAAATTCGTGACGCATTGGACGAAGGCAGGTATGAGGAATTTTATGAAAAATACTCTAAAATTTTAGATAAGCGAACTGATAATTAGGGAGAAACAATGAAGTACGATGTGATTATCGTAGGTGCGGGTCCTGCCGGTATTTTTACCGCACTTGAAATGAAGAAAAACGGCAGTAAGTCGAAAATTTTAATAGTGGAGAAAGGCAAACCTGTAGAAAAAAGGCATTGTCCTAAAGCTGAGGTCGGCAAGTGTTTGAATTGCAAACCTCATTGTGCTATTACAACAGGCTTTTCCGGAGCGGGGGCTTTTTCCGACGGCAAACTGAGTCTCTCGTATGAGGTGGGCGGTGACTTGCCCGATTTAATAGGTGCTGATTTGACGCAAGATTTGATCAATTACACTGATAAAATCTATCTTGAATTCGGTGCTGACCCGCACGTCGAAGGTATTAGCAACGGTGATGAAATAAAAGAAATCCGAAAGAATGCAATTAAAGCTAATCTCAAATTGGTTGATTGTCCTATTCGTCATCTGGGAACAGAAAAAGCTCAAAAGCTTTATTTTGATATTCAGAATTGGTTAGCTGAAAATGGCGTTGATATGATGTTTTCGACAGAATGCGAAAACATTGTCATTAAAGACGGAGTATGCAGTGGCGTAATTATTCGTGAAAACGACGAGCAGGTTGAGTACAGTGCTTCGGAAATAGTTATTGCCACAGGCAGACGCGGTGCTGATTGGTTAGAAGGAATTTGTGAAGCTCACGGCATTGCTCACCAACCCGGAACCGTTGACATTGGAGTACGTGTCGAGTGCCGCAACGAGGTAATGGAAAAAGTAAACAAAGTCCTTTATGAAAGCAAACTTATCGGATATCCTAAGCCTTGGAAAAACAAAGTCAGAACTTTCTGCCAAAATCCGGGCGGCTTTGTTGCGCAAGAGAATTATGACAACGATTTAGCCGTGGTAAACGGACACAGTTTTAAAGATACCAAGAGTGATAACACCAATCTTGCGATTCTTGTAAGTCATAATTTTACAGATCCGTTTAATCAACCTATTGCTTATGCTCAGAAGGTTGGCGAACTTACCAACATGCTTGGCTCCGGCCATATTTTGGTTCAGCGTTACGGAGACATTCTCGACGGTAAGCGCACTTGGGCGAAAGAACTTGCTTTCAGCAATGTTAAACCTACGCTTAAAGACGCTGTTCCGGGTGATATTACAGCAGCAATGCCATACAGAGCTATGACTAATATCATAGAATTTATTAAAATGCTTGATGTGGTTGTTCCGGGATTTGCAAGCACAGAAACACTTCTTTACAGTCCGGAACTTAAGTTTTATTCAAACAAAGTAAAGATGGATGAAAATCTTGAAACAAACATAAAAGGTCTTCATTGTCTCGGCGATAGCTCAGGTTGGACACGTGGCTTGATGATGAGCAGTGTTATGGGGGTTCTCATGGGAAGAAAACTTTTGGATAAAGGAATGTAATAAAAAATACCGTATGAATCTGATGGTTCATACGGTATTTTTTGTTAATCGTCACTTCTGAGAATTAAATTTTCAAAAACTGCTACATGTTTTCCTTCGTTGTTCTTTTCGTATTCATTATATACCGAACTTTTTGGAACGCCTCTTTCTTGAGCAACTAATTTTACCGCGTCTTTCTTATTCATTCCATTGTCGCGATAATGGTTAATGTGTTCGGTAACACTCATTGCTTTCCAAAAAGCGTCTTCATTTTCGTCAGTAGCGGTTCCTTCTATAACTAAAACGTACTCGCCGCGTGGTTCGTGTTCTGTATAATAATCGCAGGCTTCTTTGATGGTAGTACGCATGATCTCTTCGTTTATTTTAGTAAGCTCACGGCAAAGAGAAATCTTTCGATCACCTAGCTCACGCAAAAGGTCTTCAAGCGTTTTTATAAGCTTATGCGGAGATTCGTATATTACGATTGTGCGAGCCTCGTTTTTGATAGCATTAAGCCTTTCTTTTCTTTCACTACGCTGAACTGGCAAAAAGCCTTCAAAGACAAACCTACGTGTGTCAAGCGCGGAAAGGGAAACAGCAGTAACAACAGCGCTCACACCCGGTACTGCTGTAACCTGTATATTGTTTTTTACGCAAAGACGCACTAAGTCTTCTCCGGGGTCGCTTATAGCAGGTGTACCTGCATCTGTGACAAGGGCACAAGTCTGTCCTTTAGAAAGGCGCTCTACGATTTCGCTTCCGCTGCTGAACTTGTTGTGTTCATGGTAACTGGAAACCTCTTTTGAGATTCCTAAATATCTAAGCAGTTTACGAGTGTTGCGAGTGTCTTCAGCGGCAACAAAAGTCACTTCCTGCAGAACTTTTACTGCACGGTAAGTAATGTCTGCCATATTGCCTATCGGAGTAGTTACAAGATACAAAGTACCGTCGACAATTTTGTTTTTAGTATCGTCATAAATCAAGAGTTCTTCCATTTAATTCTCCTTAAAACAACCGTTGTCGTAGATGTATTGAAAATCATAGGTGTATTCGTTATGAGTTTTGTCTTTATACATTATTAAAGGCTTGGTTAATTTAATTTCGGCTGAAGCGCCTTTTTTTCCTTCTACAAGTATCAACGATGGGGCAGCGTCAGCATCCGGACAAACCAGACAAAGGCGTTTGGGCTCGATTTTTGCCTTTCTCATGGCGTAAAACAATTCGGTCAAGCGTTCGGGGCGATACACAACATAGAAAAGACCGCCATGCTTTAAATTTTTCGCCGCAGCATTGCAAAAGTCTTCTATAGTGCCGCAAATTTCATGTCTGGCAATAGCCTTTTCGTTATTTTCATTTTGCTTCCCGCTGCCACTGCGCATATATGGTGGATTGCTGAAAATAACATCCGCTTCAAATCCGAGAATATTATATGACAAATCTCTGATGTCCGCGTTTATTGCCGATACTTTTTCGGTAAATGCATTTATTTCGATGTTTCTGCAAATAATATCGTAAAAGTCGTTTTGCACCTCTATGGAAACGATTTTTTTGAATTTATTCCTTGCAGCACATAAAAAAGAAATTATGCCGCTGCCTGCACCGAAATCAAGCGCAACGGAACTCGGCGAGCGTCTTACAAAAGCGGCAAGCAGTAAAGCGTCAGTTCCGAAAGTAAGCCCGTTTTTCTTTTGTATAAGTAATATATCTTCATTAACGCGATCAATGCGCTCATCGTGTTTTAGCATAGTTTATCTCTTTAAATCAAGAAGCGGATGCGATAAAATCGGATCCGCTTCTCGTATGTATTCTGTTCGGTTAGATTACTCAGCTGCGGGAGCATCTACAGGGCAAACGCCTGCACAAGCGCCGCACTCAACGCAAGCGTCTGCGTCGATAACCATCTTACCGTCCTGCTCGCTGATTGCGCTAACAGGGCATTCTGCTTCACATGCACCGCATGCGATACATTCATCAGAAATCTTGTATGCCATTTTTAACACCTCCGTTAAATGAATGATATTATAATTGTAACACAATTTCTTAAAAAATCAATAGCAAAGCGGCAAAAAATCAAAATTATTTTTTGTTACTTTCTTCCGATGCAGCATCATCGCTGTCGGAAGGCTTACGGTTTTTAAGATAGAGCAGAGTAACGTCGGATACGGAATAGCTTTTTGGAGTTTCGGGTTTGTCTTCAAGTCTAACTTTTATCATACTTGCGAGTGGGCTTGTCTCGATAACTACGCCGTTACCGTTAGGAGTTTTAACAGTAGAACCTACAGGAGGAGTGTTTTTCAAAGCTTCCTCATATGTCTCGTGCTCGTATCTGAGACAGCACATCAGTCTACCGCACGCGCCTGAAATTTTTGCAGAGTTCAGAGAGAAATTCTGTTCCTTGGCCATCTTTATAGACACCTGAACAAAGTCAGAAAGGAATGATGCACAACAGAAGGGTCTTCCGCAAACGCCGAGGCCGCCGAGAAGCTTTGCTTCGTCGCGGATACCGATTTGTCTAAGCTCGATTCTGGTGCGAAATACGGATGCCAAATCTTTTACAAGTTCTCTGAAGTCCACTCTGCCGTCGGAAGTAAAATAAAAGAGAAGTTTGGAATTGTCAAAAGTGTATTCCGCTTCTACAAGATTCATTTCAAGTTTGTGGTCGGCAATTTTTGCCTTGCAGATTTCAAAAGCTTCCGCACATTTTACTTTATTTTCTTCAGCGTGTTTGATATCCGCAGGAGTTGCAACACGCACAACCGGACGGAGAGGAGCAACAATTTCGGATTGGGAAATCATTTTGTTAGCAACTGCAACATTGCCGATTTCGAGTCCGCGAGCTGTTTCTACAATAACGCTATCATCCGAAGATGCTTTAAAATTGTTAGCGGCAAAGTAATATACTTTACCGGATGGCTTAAACTTGACGCCTATTATTTCAACTTCACTCGGAGTTTCGTTTTCAAGTTCATTAATATTTTCCTGGTTATTCATATATACCTCATCCTATCATAATTTTACGAGCGTCGCCGCAAAATGTAACTGCAGCTAACCTTATATCGATGTAGAATTTGATTTTTTCTTTCAGTGCATTAGCGGTTTCAATAAGCTTTAATGCTTTTACGGTCGTCACACGTAACGCAAATTCCTCGGCTTCTTCAAAATTAGAAAAAAACAGCAAATGTCCGTTTTGATCACATTTTGAAACCGCTATGTCACGAAGAGCGACAGTCAGCGTTGACAAAAAGTCATTTACGGTATCCGCATCATTGGGAAGTGTATCACAAAACAAGTCGAGTTCTGACAAATTGTGAGAAGTCCAAGCGTTTAGAAACTCGGTAACCAAACTGCGAAGTTTCAGGTGTTTGTCGCTTTCTTCACAGAGCGAAAGCGCAAGACCGATACTTCCGTTTGCGGATAAAACCATCGTATCGAGTTTTTCGGGTGAATTCTCAAAAAGCTCTTTTGCCCGTGATGAATGCTTTAATAAATGTGCCTTAATGTTGTCAGGCGAGATATGTTCGGTATAAAGAATAGGTGCGCGGCTTTTGATAGTGTCAAGTAAATTTTCCGTATTGGAACACAGCAGCAGAAAAACAACATATTCCGGCGGTTCTTCAAGCATTTTTAAAAAAGCATTCTGCGCGTTCAAATTCATCGTTTCGGCTTCCTCGATTATATAAACGCGCTTATCGAGTTCATTTGGTGCGATGTAAAGGCTTTCTTTTATATCTCTAATGAGATTAACGGTAAATTCCTTTTTATCAGCGTCTTTTCTTATAAAAAAAACATCGGGAGAAAAGCCGTTCAAAATTTTTTGGCAACTGTCGCAATTACCGCACGGAATAGTATAATTATCCTTACAAGCAAGTGCTGCAGCGATGTTTATGGCAATAGTTCTTTTTCCGCTTCCCGGTGCTCCGGCAATAATATAAGCATGAGGAAAACGACCGTCCGAAATTTCTTCGGCTATGCGCTCACATAAGCTATTATTCTGGCAAATGGCTGGAAAGCTTTTTTTCACGTTTTTTCTCCTTGTTTTAATAGATAAATTATATCAAAAAAATGCTTTGATGTCAAATATATTTTGGTTTGTTATAGGGATTAAAAATGGCTATAAAAAAATATCTTTTATTTTTAATTATATTGATTATTTCTATTGTATTAATAAGCAGTAAAAACTCTGAATTTGATAAAAATAGTTTTACCCCGACTATAAAAATGCTTGACGCAAATATATCCTCGGAAGAACTGGCGCGCCAATTAATAAAAGAAGTGTATCCTAATGTTAAATTTGAACGACAAGAGGGAAGCGGAGATGGATTTTTAGTTAGATATTATTGTTCTAATATTTGTATAGATGCCTGCGAAGGCGGTATTGTAAAATATTTATGTGATGTTACTGCTCGGTCTTCGGAAGATTTGTTTGGGCAATGGTTGTTTTATAACAATGATATTGATGTTTTGTACGAAGCCGAACATGATGGTATAATATACAAAAATATCGAAGGGGCATTAATTACGGCTTCGCTGCTTATAAATCCAAATAATATGAGAGTTTTTGCCGCTGAAATTACTATAAAATATCAGTAGTAAATAACGCAAAAAAGTATTGCAAATGCCACACAATTCTGCTATAATATATTGGAATGAAAAATTTAGCCGCGTGATAAGGCCATACCAGCCGGGGGAGTAGCGGTCCTCTGTACTTACAATCCGCTATAGTAAGGGTGGCTTCTCTTTTTGAGATATACATCGGTGCAGTCTGCGCTATTCTGACTGTGTTGACGGATGGGTCTTGCGCAATCAATGACTGTGAACCATGTCAGGTGGGGAACCAAGCAGCATTAAGCGGTATGTTTGGTGTGCCGCAAGGGTGCCTGTCCTGAGCAGAAGGTTTAGTTAACGTGTGTTGCTGTATCTTCGATTTTTGAGTGTATGGTCTTATCATTCGGCTAACTTTATGGGCGAGTCGGCATTTTTTGCCCTCGCCTTATTTTGTAATGAAAGAGGTGGCGGTTTGTATCAAGCGCTTTACAGAAAGTGGCGTCCTGTTTCTTTTGATGATGTTTGTGGGCAAAATCATATTACCGATATTTTGAGATATGAAACCGCTGAAAATCGTATTTCGCACGCATATTTGTTTTGCGGACCGCGAGGTACCGGTAAAACAACCTGTGCCAAGATACTTGCCAAAGCGATAAACTGTCATTCGCCTATAAACGGTAATCCTTGCGGTGAATGCGAAGCTTGCAGAAGTATTGACAGTGAAAGTACAACGGATGTTTTGGAAATGGATGCTGCATCCAATAACGGTGTTGATGCGGTGAGAGCTATACGAGACGAGGTAAATTACACACCATCCGGGCTAAAGTACCGCGTTTACATTGTAGATGAGGTACACATGCTTTCCATCTCGGCGTTTAACGCTCTTTTAAAAACTCTTGAGGAGCCGCCTGCGCATGTTGTATTTATTCTTGCAACTACAGAACTTCAAAAACTGCCTGCAACAATAATTTCCAGATGCCAACGCTTTGACTTTCGCAGGATTTCGACTTCTGTTATCAGTGACAGATTACTTCATATCGCAAGTGCTGAGAACATCGATATTAACGCTGAAGCGGCTCGCGTTATTGCAAGACATGCAAACGGCGGTATGCGTGACGCTATCAGCTTGCTTGATCTTTGCAGCAGCAGCGGCGGCAAATTGGACGCAGCTCGCGTTGAGGAGTTGCTTGGAATAAGCAGCAGTGAAAGTATACGCATGTTGTCCAAAGCAGTACTTAACAAAGACTATTCATATATTTTCAGTGCTATCCACAATGTTTCGATTTCTTCGGTAGACATAGCTGTATTTTGGCAAGATATTTTGTCATTTTATCGCGATATGCTTGTTGTTAAAACCACTGCAAATCCGATTGAATATATTGACTGTACAACCGAGGAATTGGAATCGCTCAGACCTATTGCAGAAGAATATCCTTACGAACGTTTGCTGTATCATATAAGAATTCTTGACGATGCGCTTGCACAAATGCAACGCTCGGGAAGTACGAAGCGTATTATTGCAGAGCTTACATTTATAAGAATGTGCGACCCGTCGCTTTCGGATGATTTTTCTGCTATTCTCACACGCGTTTCTGCACTTGAGGAAAAGGTTGGTCTTCTTGCAATCGGCGCACCTGTTATATCGGCACCTGCTGCAAAAGCCGAGGATGAAGCAAGTACGTCAAAGCAGGAAAAAGTAAGCACACCGGAAACTAAAAATGTCGAAGCAAAAGCAACTTCATCATCCAGAAAACCGATTCCTTACTGGCTTGAAATTGTGGAAAATCTTTCAAAAGAGCATCGCAGTGCGATGGGACTCAGAAACGGCTCGCGCGCATACAAAGAGAATGATAGAATTATTATAAAGGTATCTAATAGTTTTACTATTAAGCTTATGTCCGAAGGAACGATCAAAAGTGCCCTTGCTGCGATTATTTCTTCAAAAGAGGGAATAGCTTATTCTCCGGACAGCATATGTTTTGAACTTTCAACCGAGAATGATACCGATGACAATGACTTATTTGACACATTAATTTAAAGGAGCACAAAAATGAGAGCAAATTATCCCAAGAACGGTCCTCAGAACATGAACAACATGATGAAGCAAGTGCAGAAAATGCAGGAAGACATGGCGGCACTTCAAGAAGATCTAGAAGCGCGTGAATATGATGTGAGCGCAGGCGGCGGTATGGTTACTGTAAAAATCAACGGCAAGCGTGAAATTCTCGGTCTTGATATTAAGCCCGAAATTGTTGACCCTGACGACATTGAAACTCTTTCCGACGTTATTATCGCTGCTGTGAACGAAGCAATCAAAAAGGTTGATTCTACAAGCGAAAATGAAATGTCTAAAATTACCGGCGGACTTAATGTTCCCGGAATGTTTTAATCGGTAGGGAATATTATGTCTGAATTTCTTCCGCCTCTCGAAAAACTAATAGAGCAGTTCAGAAAACTTCCCGGAGTGGGGAGAAAAAGTGCCATTCGCATGGCGTTTTCGATTCTTGAGCTTTCGGATGAAGCAGCTTCGGATTTTTCGGCGGCGGTTATTGAAGCTAAAGAACAAATACATAACTGTAAAATTTGCAACAACCTTTCAGTTGATGAGGTTTGTCCTATATGCTCGGATTCTACGCGTGACCATTCGCTGATTTGTGTTGTTGAGGATGCCAAAGCTATTATGGCATTTGAAAAAGTCAGAGGGTTTCGCGGCGTTTATCATGTAATCGGCGGAGTTATATCGCCAATTAACGGAATTACACCTGATAAGCTTTCTATTTCCGAATTGGTTTCACGTGTTAAATTGGGAGTAAAAGAGGTAATTATCGCTACCAACCCCACTGTAGAAGGTGAGACAACCGCTACATATATCGCTAAAATTTTAGCGTCAACCGGGGTTACGGTTACACGTCTTGCTTACGGCATACCTGTAGGAGGAGATATTGAATACGCTGACGAAGTCACGCTTAACAGAGCCATTGAGGGAAGAAGAACATTTAATTAAAAAGATAGCGCAAACGCGCTATCTTTTTTAATATCCGTCAGTTAATTCATAAAGCTGAAGAAGGCGATTTTCGAGAGAGTATAGCTGTTCCTGCAAAGCAGCGGCAACATTGTAATCGCTGATGTTATTGTCGTATAGTTGCTTAGTTATTTCATCTATCTCTTGCTCAAGCTCGGGTATTTCTTTTTTGTATGCTTCTATTTTGCGTTCTTGTTTACGTTTTTCAGCCGCCTCGCGTTTACGCTGTAAATAATCTTCTTTAGTGTTAGTGAAGCTTGGTTCGTCAGCTTCATCGTATGTAAACGCGGTATCAGGATTGAACAAAAGTTCACGTTTTTGACGATATGCGGCATAAACATTTTCGTCACTTGCGGTTGGAACAAACTCAAATATAGGCTCAGGATTTTTTGGCGGCAAAATCTCGATAATTTTTGTGGCAAGTTTTGATATGAAGTGACGATCGTGCGAAACACAAATTAAAGTGCCTTCAAAAGCATCCAGCGCATTTTCAAGCGCTTCACGTGAGGGAATATCCAAATGGTTTGTAGGCTCGTCCAAAATCAAAAGGTTGACTTTTGAAAGAATTAGTTTAGCCATTGTGAGTCTTGCACGCTCACCGCCGCTGAGGTCGGCAACCCGTTTTTCTGTATCTTCATAACTAAACAAGAAAAGCGCAAGCGTACTGCGTATATTGTATTCGGTTAGATTCGGATATGCGTTCCACAATTCTTCAAGAACGGTAGATTTTTCATTCAAATTTTGGTTTTCCTGGTCGTAATATGCAACTTTTATATTAGCGCCAAGCTCGAAATATCCATCAGTAGGCTCAAGTTTGCCGGCGAGAATCTGCATAAGTGTGGATTTTCCGCAACCGTTAGGTCCGGTGAAAAATACACGCTCTCCGCGCTTGATAAGGAAAGTCAAATCCTTGAAAATATATTTGTGTAGAAATTTCATGGAGAGTTTGTCGGCGAAAACAACATCGTTTCCGCCGGCAGGAGCAGCATTGAATGACATGCGAATGGATTTCAGTTCGGCGTCGGGCTTTTCAACCTTCTCCATGTGTTTTAGATAGTTTTCTTTAGCGCGAATAGTTACAAAATTGTGTTCTTGTCCCCAACGGCGCTGTTGTTCCATCATTGCTTCAACACGTGCAATTTCCTTTTGCTGATTGTTGTATCTCCGCATTTCTGCCTCGCGTGCTTCTTCTCGCTGTTTCTGTGCGGAGGAGTAGTTGCCGTTATAAAGTTTACCCGTGCATCTATCTATGTGCAGGATTTTGTTTGTAACATTATCGAGAAAATAGCGGTCATGGGATATCACTATGACGGTTTTTCTGTATGCCTTCAAAAAATCTTCAAGCCAATGTATCGTTTCTACATCAAGGTGGTTGGTAGGTTCGTCAAGCATAAGAATATCAGGTTCCATTGCAAGGAGTCTTGCAAGAGTAAGCCTTGTTCGCTGACCGCCGCTGAGTTTATGCACAGGCTCGTCAAACATAAATTTTTCAAATCCCATGTGCTCGAGAACACTTTTGCATTTTTCTTTAAAATAAGCACCGCCTTCGCGTCCGAACTTGTCTGCAAGTTCTGCGTATTCATGGCTCATATCAACATACGAAGCGGAACGAGTGTCGGTTCTGTGCGTAAGTTGCTCAAAAAGATAGTTCATTCTTTGTTCCATCTTCATAAGTTCGGGGTATGCTAAAAACATATGCTCAATGACGGATTCTTTATGCAATTGATCCATTGAGATGTTCTGGTTTAAAATGCCGACGGTTTTATCTTTAGAGATATAAATCGCTCCGCTATCAGGGGTATATTCGCCGGTGATTATGCGGAAAAGAGAGGTTTTACCCGCACCGTTAACACCAACGATACCAAGGCGGTCGCCTTCGTTTATTGAAAATGAAATATTTTCCAGTATTGTAGTCGCACCAAAACGGAGCGATATATCAGAAGCATTTAAAATAATCATTGGAAATCTCGCTTATATTTTTAATAATGAATATATTTTAACACAAATAACGTAAAGTGTCAATTTTACAATTAAATATCACTAATATTCCTTTCTCAATAGAAAAAACTATAATCAGAGAAGGAGAGACGGTTATGAAAAAGAATTCATTTGATATGAAAAAAATGACACTTACAGGAATGATGGTAGGTGCGGCTGTCGGAATGATGGCTGGCGGCGCTGTTAAAACAAAGAAACGCAAGATGACAAAGACCGCAAAAAAGGCTCTCAGTGCGGTAGGCGAAGTAATGCAGAGCGTTTCTTCCATAATGCACTAAGCAAAAAGGCGGTGTGAAAACACCGTCTTTTTGCTTTTAAGAAAATTGCTTGGCGACAATTGGAGAACAAAATAAAAAGTGCACCGCAGAGCGGTGCACGAAAAACGCAAACTCCGCTTGTCGCCAAACAAACTTAATACAGCACAAACCTATACAGGCTATACCATTTTATGGAATTTGCGTTTTTACCAACACAAATAGCCTTGTATAGTTATAAATATCACGTAAAAAAAGTGTGCTTAAATATTAAGTTCGTTTGGCAAATATTATTATATCACAAATTATGTATTTTACAATAGATTTTTTTAAAATAAGCAAAAGAGAGGCTGTAAAAACATCTCATAAAAATTAATGTTTATGCTACTAACATTTCCGCCCGAGATCCTTCGCTTCGCTCGAGGATGACAAGGGCGGGTTTAAGCAATATTCTTAAAAATGCTTGTTTTATAACACCGCAACAGCCCCCGCTTGTCATCCTTGAACGTAGCGTAGCGAAGTGAAGGATCTTGCGGGGAGATGTTTGCTTGAAAACATGAACCGTGGTTAAGTGGGCCGTCGAGGACGTCGACCCCTACTGATTTGATTGGTATTGCTACTTTACAAAAACATTGAAAAAAGACGGTGCCGAAGCACCGTCTTTTAAGTTAAAATTAGCCGAGTCTCTTTGCGAGAGCGTCGAGTTCTTCATAAAGTTCAGCGGGAACATGGTCACCGATCTGTGCGTAGAACTCACGGATGTTTGCAACGTCTTCCTTCCAGGAAGCAACGTCAACAGTAAGAAGTTCTTTAATGGTATCAACAGTAATACCGTTAAGACCTTCGATGTTGATGTCTTCTGCCTTCGGAACATAACCGATTGCAGTTTCAACAGCGTCAACTTCGCCTGCGCAACGGGCGAGAATCCAAAGAAGAACGCGCATATTGTCACCGAAGCCGGGCCAAATGAAGTTGCCTTCATCATCGGTACGGAACCAGTTAACATTGAAAATCTTAGGAGCGTTGGGAATCTTCTTACCCATATCAAGCCAATGTGCGAAGTAATCGCCCATGTTGTAGCCTACGAAGGGACGCATTGCCATGGGGTCACGACGAACTACGCCGACAGCACCTGCTGCAGCTGCAGTTGTTTCGGAAGCCATGATGGAACCAACGAAGGTACCGTGCTGCCAGTTATAAGACTGGTATACCAGAGGAGCGGTCTTTGCACGGCGGCCGCCGAATACGATTGCGCTGATCGGAACACCAGTGGGATTGTTGAACTCAGAAGAGATGCAAGGGCAGTTGGTAGCCATTGCGGTGAAACGGGAGTTGGGATGAGCGCCGCAAGTGGACTTGTCCTTCTTGTCGTACTTAGTGTAATCCCACTTGTTGCCCTTCCAGTCGATTGCATTCTTAGGAGGATTGTTGTCAAGACCTTCCCACCAAACAGTGTTGTTATCAACATCGTGAACAACGTTGGTGAAGATGGTGTCTCTCATAGTGGTGTGGAGAGCGTTGGGGTTGGACTTCTCGTTTGTACCGGGAGCAACGCCAAAGAAACCGTTCTCGGGGTTTACTGCCCAGAGTCTGCCGTCCTTGCCAACACGGAGCCATGCGATGTCATCGCCTACGCACCAAACCTTGTAGCCGAGGTTCTGGTAAATTGCCGGAGGAATGAGCATTGCGAGGTTGGTTTTACCGCAAGCAGAGGGGAATGCAGCAGAGATGTACTTAATATCGCCGTTGGGGTACTGAACACCGAGGATGAGCATATGCTCAGCCATCCAACCTTCTTTTCTGCCGAGGTAGGATGCAATACGGAGTGCGAAGCACTTCTTACCGAGAAGAACGTTTCCGCCGTAGCCGGAGTTGATGGACCAGATTGTGTTGTCCTGAGGGAAGTGGCAGATATAACGGTTTTCTTCGTCGATGTCTGCGCGAGCGTGAAGGCCCTTGATGAAGTCAGCACCGTCGCCGAGAGCCTCAAGAACGTTGTTGCCGACTCTGGTCATAATAAGCATGTTGAGAACAACGTAGATAGAGTCAGTGAGCTCGATACCGTACTTAGCGAAGTCAGAACCTACGATACCCATGGAGTAGGGAATTACATACATGGTTCTTCCCTTCATAGAGCCGGTGTAAAGCTTAGAGAGCTTCGCATAGCACTCGCCGGGTTCCATCCAGTTGTTGATGTTACCTGCTTCTTCCTTGGTGGGAGTGCAGATGAAGGTTCTGCCTTCAACACGGGCAACATCGTTTACTGCGGTTCTGTGCAGATAGCAGTTGGGGAGCTTTTCCTGGTTGAGTTTAATCATCTCACCGGTAGAGCATGCTTCTGCGCGAAGAGCCTCTGCCTGTTCTTCAGAACCGTCAATCCAGACGATTTTGTCAGGCTGAGTCATAGCAGCCATTTCGTCAATCCATTTGTTGACATGAACGTTTTTTGTCATTGGTTTCATCTCCTAAAAATATATATAATTATTTTGTAGTTCTGATAGAAAAACAATTTTTCCCTATGTAATAATGTATCACGGTTTTGTCAAATTTGCAATAGAAAAAACAAAAAAATTAAATATTTAACATTCTATCAAAAAAACTTCACTTGGAGTTCATTTTTTCATGCAAAATGGGAACAAATAATTATAGCTAAATGGTGTATTTGCTTAAAAAATCAGGCAATAATATATTTAAATTAAGTTTGGAGGCAGAAAAATGGGAAAGGTTAGCATAACGAAAGTTTGCGGCAGAGAAATTTTGGATTCCCGAGGCAATCCTACCGTTGAAGCGACGGTATCTCTGAGCGACGGCTCTGTTGGCATGGCAAGTGCACCATCCGGAGCTTCAACAGGGAAGTATGAAGCACACGAACTTCGTGATGTTTCAAGCACACGTTACGGCGGCAAAGGCGTTCTCGAAGCTGTATGTAATATTAATAAGAAGATTTGCCCTGCGCTTACGGGAGTTCCCGCATATGAGCAGCATGAAGTTGACAAAATTATGTGCGAACTTGACGGAAGTGAGAACAAGTCTGTTCTTGGTGCCAATGCAATACTGGCGGTTTCCATGGCGTGTGCGCGTGGGGCGGCAAATTCGTATCATATGCCGTTGTACAGATATCTTGGCGGCGTATCGGGAAGAAATTTGCCCGTCCCGATGATGAACATTTTGAACGGTGGAGCACATGCTTCAAACAATGTTGATATTCAGGAATTTATGATAGTTCCGCAGGGGGCGGAAAATTTTTCGGAATCTGTAAGAATTTGTGCAGAGATTTATCATACACTCGGAAAACTTCTTAAAAATTACAAATTCAGCACCGCGGTTGGGGATGAAGGCGGATTTGCGCCCGACCTCAGTAATGATGAACAGGCGATTGAACTTATATGCGAAGCAATTGAAAAAGCAGGTTTTGATACAAACACAGTAAAAATTGCTTTGGATGCCGCAAGCAGTGAGTGGTTTGACGATGGCAAATACAAACTGCATAAACGCGGTATAGAGATGTCTACAGATGAACTTATAAATTATTGGAAAAATCTAATCGAAAAGTATCCTATATGTTCGATAGAGGATGGACTTGATCAGTCGGATTTTGACGGCTGGGCAAGTCTTACCCAAAAAATCGGAGACAAAGTCATGCTCGTGGGAGACGATCTGTTTGTTACCAACACAAAACGTTTAATAAAAGGAATAGAAAAACAAGCGGCAAATTCCATTTTAATTAAGCCCAACCAAATCGGAACAATCAGCGAAACTATAGATGTTATTGTTAAAGCCAAGTCTAACGGGTACAAGTATGTGCTGTCACATCGTTCAGGCGAAACCGAAGATACTACAATAGCGGATTTGTCAGTCGGTACAAATGCGCCTTTTATAAAATCAGGCGCACCGTGCAGGAGCGAAAGAGTCGCGAAATACAATAGGCTTATTAGAATAGAGAGCGCATTGTGCAGCGGCGCTTCGTTCGGTATTTAATAAATTTTACCGCCGCCATAAGGCGGCGGTAAAATTTTAGCAAAAAAGTGTTGACAAACTGAATTTAATGTGTTATTATATATGAGTGCTGAAAACGCCCCTGTAGCTCAGCCGGTAGAGCACATGACTTTTAATCATGGTGTCCGGAGTTCGATTCTCCGCAGGAGCACCAACGGGACTGCAACAGCAGTCCCGTTTTTCTTTTTTCAGCAACTACTTATTTTTGAGGTGCTACAATGAAACTCGGCATCGTCGGTCTTCCTAATGTAGGTAAAAGTACACTTTTCAATGCTTTGACAAACGCTGGTGCGCAGTCTGCCAACTATCCTTTCTGCACTATCGACCCCAATGTTGGTATCGTTACCGTGCCGGACAAGCGTCTTGATGTTCTTGCAGAGATGTACAATCCTGAGAAATATACTCCCGCCATTATTGAATTTGTCGACATCGCAGGTCTTGTTCGCGGCGCTTCCAAGGGCGAAGGTCTCGGCAATAAATTTCTTTCGCACATTCGTGAAGTTGACGCTATTGTTCACGTTGTAAGATGCTTTGAAAATGAGAATATCATTCACGTTGACGGCAATGTTGACCCTATTCGTGATGTTGAAACAATTAACCTTGAACTTATTTTTTCCGACATTGAAATTCTCGACCGTCGCATTGACCGTGTCAAGAAGGCAATGAAGGGTGACAAGTCTCTTGCCGCTGAAGTTGAACTTCTCGAAAGAATCAAGGCAACGCTTGAAGAGGGCAAGTGCGCAAGAACTATTGAACTCACCGATGATGAAAAAGAAATGCTCGGAGATACTCAACTTCTTACCATTAAGCCTGTTATTTATGTCGCGAATATAAGCGAAGACGAGATTGGCAGTGATATGTCGGGAAATGCAGGTTTCCAAAAACTCAAAGCGTTTGCAGATAGCGAACATTCAGAGATACTTACTGTTTGTGCAGGTATTGAGGCTGAAATTTCCGAACTTGAGGGTGATGAAAAGAAAGCATTCCTTAACGACCTCGGAATCGAAGAAAGCGGGCTTGACCGTCTTATTTCTGCAAGCTATAAACTCCTTGGTCTTATCAGCTATCTTACTGCAGGTCCTCAGGAAGTTCGTGCATGGACTATTACAAAAGGAACCAAGGCTCCCCAAGCGGCAGGAAAAATTCACAGTGACTTTGAACGCGGATTTATCCGTGCGGAAGTTGTTGCTTTTGATGACCTTGTAAAAGAGGGAAGTATGACCGCAGCAAAGGAAAAAGGTCTTGTCCGCAGCGAAGGCAAGGAGTATGTAGTCGCCGACGGCGATATGGTGTTATTTAGATTTAATGTGTAATTAAAGATTTAAACGGAGCATGAATTTCATGCTCCGTTTATTTTCCAGCAAATAAAAACAGTGTCGGAAATCCGACACTGTTTTTGTTTATATAGAAATTACTTTCTGGGGTTGGAGATTGCTGCCTGAGCTGCTGCGAGTCTTGCAATCGGAACACGGAAGGGCGAGCAAGAAACGTAGTCAAGGCCAATGTTGTGGCAGAACTCTACGGACGTGGGGTCACCACCGTGCTCACCGCAGATACCAACATGGAGGTTGGGGTTAGCGGGCTTACCGAGAGTCATAGCGAGGTTCATGAGCTTACCTACACCGGTCTGGTCGAGCTTAGCGAAAGGATCGTTCTCGAAAATCTTTGCATCATAGTAAGCATCGAGGAACTTACCAGCGTCGTCACGGCTGAAGCCGTAGGTCATCTGAGTAAGGTCGTTGGTACCGAAGCAGAAGAAATCAGCTTCCTTAGCGATATCATCAGCAGTAAGAGCTGCACGAGGAATCTCGATCATGGTACCTACTTCGTAGTCAAGCTTAACGCCTGCAGCTGCGATTTCAGCATCAGCAGTCTCAACAACTACCTTCTTAACATACTTAAGCTCCTTGATGTCGCCTACGAGAGGAATCATAATCTCGGGCTTAACGGTCCAGTCGGAGTGCTTCTTCTGAACGTTGATAGCCGCACGGATAACAGCGGTGGTCTGCATCTTTGCAATTTCAGGGTAGGTAACTGCAAGACGGCATCCTCTGTGACCCATCATGGGGTTGAACTCATGGAGGGAAGTGATGATGTTCTTGATGTCTTCAACAGTCTTGCCCTGAGCTTTTGCAAGAGCTTCGATGTCAGCTTCTTCAGTGGGAACGAACTCGTGAAGCGGGGGGTCAAGGAAACGGATGCAAACGGGAGTGCCTTCAAGTGCTTCGTAAAGAGCCTCAAAGTCGCTCTGCTGGTAAGGAAGAATCTTTGCAAGAGCGGTTTCTCTAGCTTCAACGGTGTCAGAGCAGATCATTTCACGGAATGCCGCAATTCTGTCAGCCTCGAAGAACATGTGCTCGGTACGGCAGAGACCGATACCTTCAGCGCCGAGTTCGCGAGCCTTCTTAGCATCCTTAGGAGTATCAGCATTGGTGCGAACCTTGAGGTTACGATACTTGTCTGCCCAACCCATGATTCTGCCGAAGTAACCGCTGATAGTAGCGTCAACAGTGGGAATGATACCGTCATAGATACGACCGGTAGAACCGTCGATGGAGATGTAATCGCCCTCGTGGAAGGTCTTGCCTGCGAGAGTGAACTGCTTGTTCTCTTCATCCATAGCGATGTCGCCGCAACCGGATACACAGCAAGTACCCATACCACGTGCAACAACGGCTGCGTGAGAGGTCATACCGCCGCGAACGGTGAGTATACCCTGAGAAGCCTTCATACCGGTGATATCTTCGGGAGAAGTCTCAAGACGAACAAGAACTACCTTCTTACCTGCTGCTTTCCAAGCCTCTGCGTCTTCAGCAGTGAATACTACCTGACCGCAAGCAGCACCGGGAGAAGCGCCGAGACCCTTGCCGATTGCTTCTGCCTTCTTAAGAGCAGCAGCATCGAACTGGGGATGGAGAAGAGTGTCAAGGTTACGGGGGTCGATCATCATAACGGCCTGCTGCTCGGTCTTCATACCTTCGTCAACAAGGTCGCAAGCGATCTTGAGAGCTGCCTGAGCGGTTCTCTTACCGTTACGGGTCTGGAGCATATAGAGTTTCTCGTTTTCAACGGTGAACTCCATATCCTGCATATCGTGATAATGATTTTCGAGAATGCCGCAAATCTCAACAAACTGTTCGTAAGCTGCGGGGAACTTCTCAGCCATCATTTCAATCTTCATAGGAGTACGAACGCCTGCAACAACGTCCTCGCCCTGTGCGTTTACAAGGAACTCACCCATGAGCTTCTTTTCGCCGGTAGCAGGGTCACGAGTAAATGCAACACCGGTACCGCAGTCGTCGCCCATGTTACCAAATGCCATTGCCTGTACGTTAACAGCGGTACCCCAAGAATAAGGAATATCGTTGTCACGACGGTAAACGTTTGCACGGGGGTTATCCCAAGAACGGAATACAGCCTTAACTGCACCCATAAGCTGTTCCTTGGGGTCGGTGGGGAAGTCAACGCCGATCTTGGACTTGTACTCAGCCTTGAACTGGTTAGCAAGTTCCTTGAGGTCATCAGCGGTGAGGTCAACGTCAAAGGTTACGCCCTTTTCAGCCTTCATCTTGTCGATGAGCTCTTCAAAGTACTTCTTACCAACTTCCATAACGACGTCGGAGTACATCTGAATAAATCTTCTGTAGCAGTCATAAGCCCATCTGGGGTTGCCGGACTTAGCTGCCATAACTTCAACAACCTCTTCGTTAAGACCGAGATTGAGGATGGTATCCATCATACCGGGCATGGAAGCACGAGCACCGGAACGAACAGAAACGAGAAGGGGATTTTCCTTATCGCCGAACTTCTTGCCGGTAACTTCTTCCATCTTTACGATGTACTCCATGATCTGTGCCTGGATGTCATCGTTGATCTTCTTGCCATCCTCATAATACTGAGTACATGCTTCAGTGGAGATTGTGAAGCCCTGAGGTACAGGGTTTCTGTCCGGGAACTTTTCTTTGAAAATGTTGGTCATTTCAGCAAGGTTAGCACCTTTGCCGCCGAGGATCTCGCGCATATCAGCGTTACCTTCGGTGAAGAGATAGCAATACTTTTTGCTCATACTTTTTTGAACCTCCAAATAAATATATTATTCTTTGCGAATAAACTAATTAAAACGCGGTAAACGAATATGTATTTAATTGAAATAAACATTAACCGCACCAGTAAGTATACCATATTTAAATAAAAATATCCATAGTTTTTTGATAAAAATTTAGCAAAAAAAGTATAAACTTTCGAAACATTTTTACACGTCGTTTTATGTTTTTCAAAAAATCGGTTGCAAATGAGCATTTTGTGTTGTAAAATAATAGCCGTAAATTAACGCAAGCAGGAGCAAACATGAGCAATATATTTGAACTTTTCGATAAAATCGGGAGCAAGTCCCCTGAGCCGACGGGAAAAATTACTCACCTCGTGGTGGGACTCGGCAACCCCGGTGACAAATATGCGTTTACAAGACATAACGCCGGATTTTTGTCACTTGATTTTATTACTCAAAAACTGGGAGTGAAGGCCGACAAGATCAAATTTAAATCACTTTGCGGCGAGGCAACGATTTCGGGTAAGAGAACACTGCTTATGAAACCGCAGACCTTTATGAATTTGTCCGGAGAAGCAGTAAGAGAAGCCGCAGATTTTTACAAGATACCACCTGAAAACATCCTTGTAATTTGTGATGACGTTAACTTCGACGTAGGTATACTTCGCATAAGACGCAAGGGAAGTGACGGCGGACAAAACGGTGTGAAAAATATCATTATGCAACTCGGTTCGGATGAATTTCCTCGCATCAAGGTCGGCGTCGGCAAAAAGCCTTCTCCAGAGTATGATATGAAAGATTTTGTGCTCAGTAAATTCAATGATGCCGAGCAAAAGGCCTTGTTTTCGACATTAGAAAATATATATAATTCTGTCACACTGATTTTAGATAATAAAATTGATGACGCAATGAGTCATTACAGCAAAGGAAAGAAATGAACAACTGTCCCCGCTCTTTACGCCTTGATAAGGAATTTGACGGCATTTTAGATTGTGTGCGCACTCAGATGAGGCAGAATCCGCTCCCGATGGTTATAAGCGGTATGCCGCCTGTTGTGGAAAAAGCATTTTTGGCAGAGTTTTGTGAAACGTTTTCAAAGGAGCACGGTGCGTGTCCGCTTTTGCTCGTTAAAGACGATAAAACGGCTATAAAACTCACCGAACACCTGCGTTCGCAGGGTGTAGATGCTTACCGCTTCCTTAGGCGCGAACTTAATATTTACAACATTACCGCCTCCCATGAGAACGAGCATGAGAGGCTTTTGGTCTTGTCAAAATTGCTTTTCGGAAAACCGCAGGCTGTTGTAACGACCCCTGCGGCGGCTATGGGGTACACCATGCCGCGAGATGTGCTTGATGTCAACAGATATTATTTCGGAATCGGTGATATTGATGAGCCGAAAGACATGATCGAGCGACTTGTCGCTATGGGGTATGTTCGTGTCGAAAGTGTTGACTATGTAGGTCAATTTTCGGCGCGAGGAGGCATTATTGACGTGTATCCCCCGCAACCGAGCGGAGAGGAAAGTCACCCTTACCGCATTGAATTTTTCGATAATGAGATTGACCGTATCTGCATATTCGACCAGATGACTCAGCGCGTTATCGAAAACTGTGATGAACTCGAAATTCTTCCTGTACGAGAAGCGCTTTGCGGAGAAAAAGAACTTAAAGTTTTAAGCAAAGAGATATCCGCATGTCTTGCAAAAGCGGAAATGCCTGACAGCAAGATGGAACTTGAAAAAGAGATTGCTTCAATTGACGGCGGTCAGCCGCTTAACTTTACCGACAAATATATTACCTTAATATATCCGCAAAAAGAATGTTTGCTTGATTATTTTTCAGACAAGACGGCCGTAATTCTTTGCGGTACAAATGCAGTAAACGAACAGGTTGAGTCGGTTGCGCGTCTTGACGGAGAACTTATCGCAAGCCTTTTGGAACATGGCGTTGTTCGAAGCGGTAAGACCGAATTTTCCGTGCCGTCGGTGCGTGTTGAAAAATTTCTTGCCGACAATCTTACTATGCACGTAAACACATTTGCTGTGGGACTCAGCGGCGTTCGCATAAGCGGAATGTTTTCCATGCGTTGCCGTCAACTTGCTTCATATTTTAAAAAGTACGAACTTCTCAAAGAAGACCTTGACGGATATGTAAAAAAAAAGTATCGTATTTATCTCGCTTGCGAAAATGACGCTGAAGTCAAGAGCATGCTTGAAGCGCTCACGAACGATGGTTTTCAGGCAGTTGCACTTGGAGAAGGCAGTAATGCGGTCGAGGATTTTGTTCCGTGTGTTATTTATCTCGGTGTTGAATCCATTGAAAACGGATACGATTTGTTCGCGCCGAAATTTGTTGCGCTGACACTTATGGGCGATGAAAGCGAAAAGACAGTTCGTGCGAGAAAAAAGAGCAAAAAGAAGTTAAAAAACACACAAAAAATAATGTCGTACGCCGACCTTGAGATTGGCGATTATGTAGTTCACACTGCATACGGCATCGGTAAATACCTGGGTATTCAAAATCTTACCGTCGGCGGTGTCTCGCGAGATTATATCAATATCCAATACGCAGGTACCGACAAACTATTTTTACCTGTTGATAATCTTGACATGGTGTCAAAGTATATCGGCGCTCACTCAGATGACGGTTTGCTTAAACTGTCAAAAATGGGCGGTGGTGAATGGCAGAAGTCAAAGTCGAGAGCAAAAGCCGCGGTCAAAGAAATGGCGAAGGAACTCATTCAACTTTATGCGGAGCGTATGCGCCGCAGCGGATACGCGTTCCCCGCAGATGACCAGATGCAGCGCGACTTTGAAGCGGCATTTGAATATGAAGAGACAGACAGTCAGCTTGCAGCAATTGAGGAAATCAAAGGCGACATGATGAGAGCGGCACCGATGGAGCGTCTGCTTTGCGGTGATGTAGGTTTTGGCAAAACGGAAGTGGCGCTTCGCGGTGCTTTTAAGGCGATTTCAGCAGGGAAGCAGGTTGCTTTGCTTGTTCCTACAACTATTCTTGCATTGCAACACTATCACACGGCACTCTCACGTATGCGCAATTTTCCCGTAAAAGTTGACATGATTTCACGTTTTCGCAGTGCAAAACAGCAAAAGGAAATTTTGCGTTCGGTAAAGCGCGGTGAGACAGATATGATTATCGGTACTCACCGACTTATTTCTTCCGATGTTGAGTTTAAAGACCTCGGTCTTTTGATAATCGACGAGGAACAGCGTTTCGGCGTGGCACAAAAGGAAAAGTTAAAGCAGATTGCAAAAGACATCGATGTGCTTTCGCTTTCCGCGACACCTATTCCGCGTACGCTTAATATGGCGCTCGGCGGTATTCGCGATATGTCAGTGCTTGACGAACCGCCCGAAGACAGACTGCCCGTGCAAACATATGTACTTGAACATGACAATATCATAATAGGCGAGGCTATCCGACGCGAACTTGCGCGCGGCGGCCAGATTTTCTATCTTTACAATCGTGTTGAAACTATCGAGTATGTTGCCGCAAGACTGCAGCGTGACAATCCGACCGCGAACATTGCAGTTGCGCACGGCAAGATGGAGCGCGAAGAGATAGAAGAAATCTGGCACGCGATGATTGACGGCGAAATTGACATTTTGGTATGTACAACTATTATAGAAACCGGAGTCGACGTCCCCAATGCCAACACTCTTATCATTGAGGATGCCGACAGAATGGGACTTTCTCAACTTCATCAGTTGCGAGGAAGAGTAGGGCGTAGCGGCAGACGTGCATATGCGTATTTCACCTATCGTCAAGGAAAGGAACTCACTGAAATTGCGTCAAAACGTTTGGCTGCTATTCGCGAATACGCTGAGTTCGGCGCAGGTTTCCGCATTGCACTCAGAGACCTTGAAATCCGAGGTGCGGGAGATTTGCTCGGCGCGCAACAGCACGGACATCTTGACGCAGTCGGTTATGATATGTATATCAAATTGCTCAACGAAGCGGTTCTTGAAGAAAAAGGAGAAAAACTTACCGAGCGCGTTGAATGTAAGATAGATATTCCGCTTGACGCTTACATTCCCGATACCTATATCTATTCTTCATCCGGACGCATGGAAATGTACAAAAAGATTGCTTTGATTGAAACAGAGGAAGACCTTGAGGATATTACCGATGAACTTATTGACCGCTTTGGTGAATTTGGCAAACCGGTTAAGAACCTCATCAACATTTCGCTGATTCGCCATATGGCGGAGCGTGCAAAGATGAATTTGATTAAAGTTGAAAACGGGGAAATACGAATATTCGCAGAGAAATTTGACATTGCTCGCTGGAGTTCGGTTGCATATGAACTTGATAACCGAGTAAGGTTTATCACTTCGATGAAAACGTATGTTTCCTGCAAATTGAAGAAAGAAGAAGATATGTTAAAAGTTCTCTTGAAGATTTTCAAAACTTATGAAAATTCTAACGAAGAATGACAAAAAAGCGTGGCTCTTGCCGCGCTTTTTTGTCGTATAAAATAATTTTTAAGAAATTTTGAAAAAGGTATTGCATTTTCAAAAAGACCGTGCTATAATATCAACGTTGCTGACAAACGGCCCGTTGGTCAAGCGGCTAAGACATCGCCCTCTCACGGCGAAAACGGGAGTTCGATTCTCCCACGGGTCACCAAAAATCCTCGTACATTTTGTGCGAGGTTTTTTACTTATTACTTATTACTTCTTCACTATTCACTAAATTACACAGTGTAAGGATTTTTGGAAAGTAATAAGTAAGAGGTTATAAAGGTTTGCAATTTTATAAAGAAAGAAAAAAGAGAATCGGTGCTTACTAATCAATTAATTCGCTCCGGAACGAGCATCGGTGCAAACATTCGTGAAGCATTTTATGCACATGGAAAGGCAGATTTTATCGCAAAACTGCAAATAGCACTTAAAGAATGTTCTGAGAGCAAATATTGGCTTGAATTAATAATTGAGAGTGGTTACTATGAAGATAATACTATATTAGAACTGTGCATAGAATTAAAGAAAATGCTTGTTTCATCAATTAATACTGCAAACAGCAATGAAAAGACATGACGCAAAAAGTGATGTCTATTTAATTTTTTCTTGAACTCGTAACCTATCTATGTTATACTAAAACCGTGGAAGGGGAAGGCACCCATTACAAAAAACGGATATCCACTTCATAACAGCAAGTTTATAGCAAAGGGGATGACACCCATCGAAAAAAACATTTTTGTTGTAGACGAGCAAGGTAATGAATATGAGGCGACCTACCCTAAAAGGGCAAAAGGTCTTGTAAAAAACGGCAGGGCACGCTTCATTTCGGAGAATACGATATGCCTTGCGTGTCCGCCAAAAGAATACTTGGAGGACAACAAAATGTCAGAAAATACAACATTACACACTGAAGAAAAGACCGCTAAATACTCTATCGGGTACATACTTGAGCAATTGGAATTAATATCCAAAGATACTGCATATCTCAACAATGTCATATCGGAACTCGGAAAGGTTGTCACGGGCGGTTCAGGCGATATCGGTGCATCCGATAAAGCCACCGCACTTGGACAAGTTGTAAAAAGCAGAGAAGAGACAAATCGAAAACTCATTGATTTTTATCAAAAGATGTACGATGATCTTAAACCGTCCGATTCTTTGAAACAAAAAGCACTTGAAATTATACTTAGCACTAATGATTATGATTTTAGTGAGTTGAGTGACCTTTTTGATTCAATACGCCATCTAAATTAAAAATCACCCCTATGCCGAAAGGCATAGGGGTGATTTTTATATCACTGCGGTACAATTAAACCGTATGCACCGTCTTTTCTCTTATATACTACGCATATGTCGGATGTATTTGCATCGCGGAATACAAAGAACATATGACCAATCAAATTCATTTGTAAAATTGCTTCCTCGACAGTCATCGGCTTAACGGGGAAGGTCTTGGTACGAATTTCCATTTCGGGTTCGTCAAGTTCATAATCTTCGTCAAACTGTGCGAAAGCGTCGACTCTGAGGTCTCTTTCAACTTTTGTCTTGTATTTGCGAATCTGGCGAATTATGTTTTCGATTGCCTCGTCAAGAGAGTTGTTAAACGTTTCGCTTTCAACTTCGCTTCTGAAGATAGTTCCTTTAGCGTAGACTGTGATTTCCGCAATCTGGAGATTGCGCTTTTTGCTGTACAGGACGTTTACCTCAGCGTTATCGAAAAACTTATCAAGTTTTGCAATTCTTTTTTCTGTAATGGCTCTAAGGTCGTTTCTGGGGGTCATGTCGCGTCCGTTAATTGTTAATGTCATAATTTTACCACCTTGTCTTGGATTTTAAATTTATCTATAGCGTTGCCTCCTTTCACTTTGATTATATCAAAAATCACTCAAAAAATATACTGACAAAGATGATGAAAATTTAGTTTAAATTATGTTTAAATATGCGATTGACTTTTTTACTTCGTTTATGATAAAATATATTTGTTAAGCGAAAAGCGGTTTCGATGAAACCGCTTTTTTTAATTTATTGTAATGTTTGATATATAGTCAAGTACCGATTTCATTGGCGCGGTTACCCATTTATCGCGGTGATAGAGAATTTGTTTCCACAAATCTACCTGAGCGCCGCTTACATTTAGGCGTACAACCTTGCCGTTTTTGACAGCGTTTTCGGTGACGTAATCGGGTAGAAATGAAATTCCCGCGTTTTCTTCTACAAGTTTGCAAATAATATCGGCGCTGCCGAGTTCCAATATAGGATTTAATTCAAGCGACATTTTCGCAAAGAGTTCGTCAAGCAATCGGCGATAACTCATGCCTTTTTCGGTCAATATAAACGGTTCGTTCAAAAGTTCGCTGATTTCAATATTTTCGCACAAAGCAAGCGGATTTTGCGACGAACACACAATGTGAACACCGATTTTTTCCTCGCTGCAAATCAGATATGACGTATTGTATATATGACTGTCAAGGGTACATACGATGTCAATTTCGTTGTGGTCGAGCAAATCGAACATTTTATCCGTTCCGGCGGTGGTGATTTTTACCGATATACTCGGAAACATCTCATGAAATTTTGCAAATTTTTCAAGCATCATAGGTGCGCATAGTGAATCTGCCATTGCTATGTGGATGTTTCCCGTCGGTTCTGCGTCCGTGGCTTTCCCGGCGATCATTTCGTCTGCTAAGTGGCAAATTTGCTGGGCATAGGCAAGCAGATTTCTACCGTCATCTGTAAGACAAATAGTATGTCCTATTCTGTCAAAAAGTTGAACGGAAAGTTCGCTTTCCAATTGTTTAATTTGAAATGAAACGGTCGGCTGTGCGTACCCAAGTTTGTCAGCAGCGCGTGAAAAACTGTTGAGTTCCGCAACTTGAATAAAAGTTGATAAACTTTTTAAGTCCATATTTTCCTCTTATTAATAAAATCAATCTATATAATTAAAACTATCAATTTTACAAATGCACGTTTGTATTATATAATGAATCGACAATAAAATCAATCCTTAGAGGAGAATTTATGCAAATAATCAGTTCTATCTACAATTTTTTCTGGGGAGATTTGTTCTTTATTCCGTTACCCGGAGGCGGTTCGATTGGCATTTCGCTTTTAGTGCTTATACTGATTCCCGCCGGAATTTACTTTACGGTACGAACTAAGGTATTGCCGATAAGACTTTTTCCCGAAATGCTCAGGATTTCCGTTGATAAAGAAAGCAAAGGGAAGCAGGGAGCGATTTCCGGCGTACAGGCGCTTATAGTTTCTACAGCGACACGAGTAGGAATGGGAAATATGGTAGGTGTTGTCGCGGCGGTTTCTGCCGGCGGCGCAGGTGCGGTTTTCTGGATGTGGGTTACCGCTCTTATCGGTTCATCCACTGCTTTTGTAGAAGCAACGCTTGCACAGATACATAAAGAACCGGACCCTCTTTACGGCGGATACCGCGGCGGACCTGCATATTATATTCAAAAACTCTTTGGCAAAGAGGGCAAAAAACGGTGTATAATCGGTATTCTGTTTGCTGTCTCTGGACTAATTTGTTGGTGCGGCGTAAGCCAGGTTATAAGCAATTCTGTTTCTTCAGCATTTGAATATGCGTTTAACATTCCGCCTGTAGTTTCTGCAATAATTTTAGTTGTTCTCGGTGCTGTTATTGTACTTCGCAAAAACACTTCAATTAAAGTTCTTGATATAATGGTTCCTATAATGGCAATTTTCTATTTCATAGTTGCAATTGTCGTTATAGTTATGAATTTTCAGGAACTTCCCGTGGTATTTAAACGTATAATTGACGAGGCGTTCGGAATTCGTCAAGTTGTTGCAGGCGGCTTTGGTGCGGCGCTTATGAACGGTGTAAAGCGCGGTCTGTTTTCTAATGAAGCAGGCTCGGGGTCAGCCCCTTGTGCTGCCGCAGCATCGGATGTTAGCCATCCTGCTAAATCTGGTCTGTTTCAAGCACTTGGTGTAATTATCGACACGATTATTATTTGCTCATGCACAGCAATGATTATTTTACTCACACCGGAAGAAGCTATAGCAGGTGCTACGGAGATGTCGCTGTTATATGCAGCTATGGAATACCATTTTGGCGGTGCGGGAGTTGTCTTCATTGCAATTACATTGTGGTTATTCTGCTTTTCTACTTTTATCGGAATTCTCTATTATGCGCGCTCAAATGTAGCATATCTTTTCGGTGACAACTGGGTATCGCAAACAGCATATAAAATTGTTGCCCTTGTAATGTTGTTTATCGGCGGAATTGCGGCATATTCCTTCGTTTGGGACATTGGAGATATCGGTGTGGCGCTTATGACGGTGTTTAACATGATAGCGCTGATTCCTATGTCGGGACAAGCAATAAAATCATTGAATGAATACACTTCAATGCGTAAGCAAGAAAAATTGCATAAGAAAAAATAAAAGGGTCGAGGAATTTTCCTCGACCCTTTAAAATTACTTCTTAGTGATATATCCTTCTTTAGCGAGAAGTTCCGCAATGAGAACTGCACCGCCTGCCGCTCCGCGGAGAGTATTGTGAGAGAGACCAACAAATTTGTAGTCAAAAATCACATCCTCACGGAGTCTGCCCGCGGTAACACCCATGCCGCCGTAAATACCGCGGTCGAGTTTTGCCTGGGGACGGTTGTCTTCTTCAAAATATGTAATAAACTGCTCGGGAGCGCTGGGGAGTTTGTATTCCTGAGGCTTGCCGCTGAAGTTTTTCCAGTCTGCAAGAATCTGCTCCTTGGTAGGCTTGTTCTTGAACTTTACAAACACCGCAGCAGTGTGACCGTCAGTAACGGGAACGCGGATACACTGTGCAGAGAATACGGTGTCATCAGCCTTGACGATTTTGCCATCTACGATCTTACCCCAGATCTTGAGAGGCTCCTGCTCGCTCTTTTCCTCTTCGCCGCCGATGTAGGGAATAACGTTGTCAATCATTTCAGGCCATTCATTAAAGGTCTTACCCGCGCCTGAAATTGCCTGGTATGTGCAAACAAATACCTGCTCAATGCCGTACTTGCGAAGGGGAGTAAGCATACCGATGTAACTTTGGATAGAGCAGTTAGGCTTTACTGCGATAAAGCCGCGGGTAGTACCGAGACGCTTTCTCTGGGACGCGATAATTGCAAGATGCTCATCGTTGATTTCCGGAATAACCATGGGAACATCGTCAGTACCGCGGTTAGCAGAGTTGTTGGAAACAACCGGAACTTCTGCCTTGGCATACTTTTCTTCAAGTGCCTTGATTTCATCCTTCTTCATGTTAACAGCGCAGAATACGAAGTCAACAGTGTTTACGATTTTATCAAAGTCGCCTTCGGCATCGTAAACAGTCATTTTTGCAAACTTTGCGGGCATGGGATCAGCAAGTTTCCATCTGCCGCCAAGTGCTTCTTCATATGTTTTTCCCGCAGAGCGCGCGCTTGCCGCAAGAAGTACAACTTCGAAATAAGGGTGGTTTTCAAGCAAAGTCAAAAAGCGTTGACCGACCATACCGGTCGCACCGATAATACCGACTTTGAGTTTTTCGTTCATAATTAGTCACCTCATAATGGAATACGGTTAATGATATAACCTAATTTGCACAATTATAACATCATTTTTTTTGCAAGTCAATATTTTTGAAATTCATTTGTATATTTTCTGCTTTATGCGCAATAATTTTCATTGAAAGTGGGGAATTTATAGTGAAAATTAAAGATTTTTTGTATATTTATGCAATAGGATGTATCGGTTATTCCTTTGTGGAAGTGCTTTGGCGCGGGCATACTCATTGGTCGATGGGTATTGTAGGCGGGATTTGTTTTACTGTGATGTATCTAATTGACGGAAAATTTGAAAACTCAAATATTTATTCAAAAGCGTTACTTTCGGCGATATGTGTGACGGGTATCGAATTTATATCGGGAATAATTCTGAACAGATATTTGCATATGAATGTATGGGATTATTCGGGTATGAAATTTAATTTTCTGGGACAAATTTCACTTCTTTACAGTATTTTCTGGTTTTTTCTGTGCATACCTTGCCACATGCTGTGCAAAATATTAAGGCACCGAGTTTTCGGTGTGTTATCACAGTCAAGATACGCTTAACAAGAATTTTTGAAAGGCGAGAGAACTATGAAAAACCAGAACAACAACCAGAATCAGAATCAGAACCAGAACCAGAACCAGAATCAGAACAACAATCAGCAAAACCAGCAAAAGACAAACAACGAAAACAAGCAGCAAAACGAGCAGAAGCAGGACAATCAGAAGAATACTCAGCAGCGCGTATTCTAAAAACGAAAGTTTTTGTAGTGGGAGTGAAAACTCCCACTATTTTTCTATTGCTAAATTTCTTTTTACATAGTATAATATTTAAGATAATATTATGCGAAAGGCTGAAAAGATTTGACTACTCAGAAATATGCCGCGCTGAAGAGCAGGCTTTTTAATAAATTCTACGAAGGATTAAACGACAAACAAAAAGAAGCAGTATGGACCACTAAAGGTCCTCTTTTGGTGCTTGCGGGAGCAGGAAGCGGTAAAACCACTGTTCTTGTACGCAGAATCACTCATATTCTAAAATACGGCTCTGCGTGTGAAACCGATGAAATGCCGGCAAATCTTCCCGACAATTTTGAAGAAATGTGTGCCGAGGCGGAGAATTTCAACACAGAAGAACTTGGCATTTTTCTATCCGGTTTTTCGGTGTCTCCATGTCCGCCATGGGCTGTTCTTGCGATTACATTTACAAACAAGGCGGCAAAGGAAATTAAAGACAGACTTCTTGCCGCGTTTGACGATCCCGAAGTTGCAAACAGTATATGGGCAGGAACGTTCCACTCCGTATGTATGCGTATTCTGCGCAGTCACATAGCACTTCTCGGATATAAAAGCGGCTTTTCGATATATGATACCGATGACCAAAAGAAACTCGTTATCAACTGTTTGAAAGAATTGAATCTTGACGAGAAAAAGTTTCCCGCTAAAAGTATTATGAATCTCATCGGACGTGCGAAGGACAAGCTTCTTACCCCTGATGAGATGGCTGAGGATTTCGATGACGACTATCTCTATTCCATAGCGGCAAAAGTATATAAACTGTATCAACAAAAGTTGTTTGACGCAAATGCGCTTGACTTTGATGATATCATAATGCTTACTGTCAGACTGCTTGAAGAAAATCCGGACTTGCTTGACTACTATCAGTCTAAGTTTAAATATGTCTGCGTTGACGAGTATCAGGATACAAACTTTGCGCAGTTCAGACTGACGGAATTGCTCTCGGGTAAGTACAGAAACATCATGGTAGTAGGCGATGATGACCAGAGTATATATAAATTCCGCGGTGCAACTATTGAAAACATTCTTAATTTTGACCGTACATACCCCGAAGCCAAGGTAATAAAACTTGAACAAAACTATCGCTCCACAAAGAAAATTCTTGATGCGGCTAATGCCGTTATCAGTAACAATTTCGGCAGAAAAGGCAAGACCCTTTGGACGGCAGGCGAGGAAGGTTCTAAGATAACCGTTACTGTTGCTAACAATCAGAATGATGAGGCGAGACTTATTGTAAACAAGGTCATGCAGCTTGCGGCAGCGGGAAGAAAATATAGCGACTGCGCTGTTCTTTACCGCATGAACGCGCAGTCTCAGGCGCTCGAAAGTGCTTTCGCAAAGAGCGGTCTGCCTTACCGTGTACTCGGCGGTCTCCGCTTCTTTGACCGCAAAGAAGTTAAAGATATTCTTTCGTATCTTTTCTTGATCGCAAACCATTCTGACGATTTACGTCTGACGAGAATAGTTAATGAGCCAAAAAGAAAAATAGGCTCCGCTACCATGGACGCAGTTGCAGATATTGCTTCCGAACTCGGCGTGTCAAAGTTTGAAGTTATGAGTACCAGCATGAATTATGTTGCTTTGTCAAAATCCGCGCCGAAATTAATGGCTTTCTGCGAAACCATCGAGCGTTTGACCGAATGCGCAAGCGAACTTCCGTTGCACCATTTAGTAGAACGCGTAATTACTTCTACCGGATATAAGCAAATGCTTGTTGATGAAGGGGAAGAGTCTGAAGACCGTCTCAAGAACCTTGAAGAACTTGTTTCAATGGCGGCAGATTACGCCGAAAGAACCGAGGAAGCTACACTTGTAGGTTTTCTTGAAGAAATTTCTCTTGTTGCCGATGTTGATAAGTATGACGAAAATGCTGATGCTGTCGTAATGATGACAATGCATTCAGCAAAAGGGCTCGAATTTCCCGTGGTTTTTGTACCGGGAATGGAGGAAGGCATTTTCCCCGGACTTCAGTCTGTTACAAATCCCGCTGATATGGAAGAAGAACGTCGCCTCGCTTATGTCGCAATAACAAGAGCTCGCGAAGAATTGTATTTATACAGAGCACGCGAAAGAATGACATATGGTCGCACACAATATAACCCCGAGTCACAGTTTATCAAGGAGATCCCCGAAGAACTAAGAGTTACAGTAGGTGAAATGCCGCGCAAAACTGTAAATGCCGCTGCTAAGTCTTTCAGCGCCGTTTCAAACGACTCTTTTGCAACAAAATTCGGCGGTATAAAGCAATCGTCTGCTCAAAGCAAGGCAATCCCCTTAAATTCGGGTGATCAAGTCAGCCATCCGATGTTCGGCAAAGGACTTATCATTTCGGCAACAAAGATGGGCGCCGACACATTATACGAAGTTGCATTTGACACCGTGGGAACCAAAAAACTTATGGGTACATTTGCAAAACTTACAAAGATTTAAGGAAAAGACATGAAATCAAAATCTTCTTTTGTCTGCACCGAATGTGAATACAAAAGTATAAAATGGATGGGAAAATGCCCGTCCTGCGGGACATGGAATTCACTCGAAGAAGTTGTTGAAGTAAGTGAAAGCGCAGGCTTACAAAAAAGAGTTGCTGTTCGCTCAAATCCACCCGTATTGCTTGACGAGTACGACATGCCCGAATACATGAGATTTGAAACCGGTTACGGCGAGCTTGACAGAGTTTTGGGCGGCGGTCTGGTGCATGGGTCGGTTGTGCTGATAAGCGGCGAGCCGGGTATAGGAAAGTCAACATTGCTTATGCAAATATGCAATATACTGGGTCAAAAGCGTACCGTTTTATATGTATCGGGAGAAGAATCATGCGGACAGCTTAAACTGCGTGCAAAGCGTCTGGGTGTAAAGTCTGACAAGCTATTTTTATTGACCGAAACCAACATTGATGTTATACTTTCGGAGTGTGACAAATTAAAGCCGGATGTTCTTATCGTTGACTCCGTACAAACAGTTTACACTGACCGCTTTACAAGCGCTCCCGGTAGTATTACGCAGGTAAGGGAAGGTGCACTTGCTTGTATTACAAAAGCAAAAAGCGAAGGGCTTTCTGTAATTCTTGTCGGGCATGTTAACAAAGAAGGCGGGATATCGGGTCCCAAAGTGCTTGAACATATGGTTGACGCTGTTCTTTATTTCGAAGGCGAGCGCCGTCAGTCTTACAGAATTATCAGAGCTATTAAAAATCGTTTCGGTTCAACCAATGAAATTGGAGTCTTTGAGATGACCGATGAGGGTCTTACAGAGGTAGCAAACCCGTCCGAAGCGATGCTTTCCGACCGTCCGAAAAATGTGTCGGGCAACTGCGCCGTGTGCGTTATGGAAGGAACACGCCCGATTATCGCAGAAGTGCAGGCTCTTGTTACACAAACCCCATTTTCTTCGCCGAGACGCACCGCAAACGGTATCGACTACAACCGCATGTGCCTTGTAATTGCCGTTCTTGAAAAGCGTTTGGGGCTGAAATTTTATCAAAACGATGTTTATCTCAATGTTACTGGCGGTCTCCGTCTTGACGAACCGTCTGCCGACCTTGCGATTGCCTTAGCTTTGATTTCCGGAATCACTGACAGAGTTTTGCCTGATGATTTGATTGCTTTCGGAGAAATAGGTCTTTCGGGCGAATGCCGCGCGGTATCTCATTTTGACTATCGGGTAAAAGAATCATCCCGGCTTGGTTTTAACACGATTGTTTTCCCAAAAAAGAATTCCAAAAAGCTTCCTGTCGGAATCAAGGCAAATATATTTGACATTTCAAACCTTTATGATACTCTTAAACTTTTAAAAGAACCTAAAAATCAAGAGGTGTAAATATGAAACAGGAAATTCTAAATAAAATTTCCATCATCGTTCCTTCTTTGAATCCTGATGAAAAGCTATGTAAAACAATAAATTCATTGCTTGATATAGGTTTTACTGATATTATATGTATCAATGACGGCAGCAGAGAAGATTGTCATTCGTTTTTTCCGAAAGACACTGATAATGTTACTATACTTACGCACGAAGTTAATCGGGGAAAGGGAGCAGCGCTCAAAACAGCGTTTGCTTACATAAAAGATAATCGCCCTGATTCGCTCGGTGCTGTTACCGTAGACGGTGACGGTCAGCACGCCGCTGAAGATGTATTGAACTGTGCACTGGAAATGATAGATAAAGATGAATTTATCATTTTGGGATGTCGAGATTTTTCGGAACCTCAAGTGCCTAAAAAAAGCAGATATGGTAATAAAATCACTTCTGCGGTCTTTAAATTGCTTTGCGGTATGAAAATATCCGATACACAAACAGGACTTCGTGCAATTCCAAGTAAATACTATTCCGATATGCTTGAAATTTACGGTGACCGTTTCGAGTACGAAACAAACATGCTTCTGGAAATGAAAGCACGCAAAATTCCTTTCTCGGAAGTTAAAATTGATACCGTTTACATTGAAGAAAACCGTACATCGCATTTTAGACCCTTTAAAGATTCTTTCAGAATATATTCGCTGATTCTTAAATTTACTTTAGGGCAGTTTGTGAAATTTACTCTTTCTTCTGTTGCTTCGTTTGTTGTAGACTGTCTTCTTGTTTATTTGCTGCTTTCATTGTTTGAAAATGCATTAGACATCAACTTTGAGATAAAGAATTTTACCGTGGCTTGGGTAACATTTTGCTCTAAGGCAATTGCGCGTGTTTTTTCTTCATTATTCAATTATTCAGTAAACAGACAAATTGTTTTCCCGACCGATATGCCCTTAAAAAAATCTATAGTAAAGTATTATTGTTTGGCACTTCCGCTGCTCGTTGTATCTTCGACGCTTACGGCGATTTTTGAAAACATACCTATATTTGATTCTGCGTTTTCCATAGTATTACTTTCATTTATTATAGATTTTGTTTTATTCTTTGCAAATTATTATATTCAGAAGAAATGGGTATTCAAAAAATAAGAAAGGCTAAAAAATGGCAAAAGATTCAAACAGCAATGTTCAAAGTCAATCCCAAGTCGGTGTAACAAAACGAGCATTGCGCAGGGCTGTAAAGAGTCCTGATGAAATATTAGAAAATAAAGTTACTCACTCACCGATAAATAACACCGGAAACTCAAAGAATAACACGCCGCAAAGGCGCAGAGCTAAGAAAAAATCCTCAACCAAAAAATATATCGTAAGGTTTTTTCTTACACTCTTAACCGTGCTTGTCCTTGCTGTATATGTTGTATATTCTTTGGTAGCAACCATTGCAACCGGTCCCAGCGAGACCTTGCGTGACCAACTTGTACTTATGGCAATGCAGGCGAGTGCCACTAAATGGGTTCCCGGGTTGTTTTTGTCTGATGAAACTGTAGAAGAAATCGTCGCAAACAGTAAAAATGTAAACACGGAAACTGACTCGCTTGACGATTATATCAACAATACTGCAGTAGATGCAAACGGTGAAGCTGTTGATATATGGGAAAATGCCATAGACGGTATGATTTTTGAAACGATCAGCGGTAAAACTTTCAAGGCGTACGTTTTGCTTGTAAAAGATCCTTCGCGTGTATTTGTTGGAACTTCAAGTGACTATAAGAGCGGCAAAGAGGGCATGACAATTTTTAATATTGCCAAAAAGTATGACGCGGTTGCGGCAATTAACGGCGGTGAGTTCAGCGATCCCGGCGGAGTAGGAACCGGTAACAATCCTATCGGAATCACCTATTCTCAAGGTGAACTTATGTGGAATGACGTGTATACAAACCGAACTTTTATTGGTATTGACAAAAATGACAGGCTTGTAGTATCCGAAGGTATGAGTAAGTCTAAAGCAGAAGAACTCGGTATTCGAGACGGTGTATGCTTCCAGACAGGCAATGTGCTCATTACCAGTGACGAAAATACCATTACCAAGCACTATGCCGATAACAATACCGGAACCGCGCAGCGTACTGCAATCGGTCAGACCTCTGATGGTACTTTGATACTTATCGTAACCGACGGACGTAGTGCATCCAGTCTCGGTGCAACCCACAACGACATAATCGACATCATGGTAAGCTACGGAGCGGTTACTGCAGGTATGCTTGACGGCGGTTCTTCGGCTATGATGTACTACAAAAACTACTATGAAAAATACGATTACGATATAAACGAGCTTGACAAATATCAAAAGCAGGGACTTGTAAACAAATACAAGGCTTTTACAACACCTAGAAAGATACCGACATATTTCATTGTAGGAGAGGAAAAAAATTATGACTAAGAGAATCCCGCTTTTTTATATTTTTCTCCTTGCTTTGGTAATCATTGTTATTATAGTAACTGCGATAGGAAAATCATATTTAAAGGATGTGCTTTTGGAATATGAAGATTCACAATACAAATATGTCGCTGAGAACTTTTTTGATAGTAACTTCTCTAATGGTAACAGCGAAACTCTTGCAGAACTCTTTGCATCGCAAATATCAGAATATGAAACTACAGAATCGTTTGCAACGTATTTATCAACGATAATAAACAACGGGGATTTTACTTTGCAACATTCATCTTCGGGTCTTAGCGACAAGGAAAAGTATGTTGTAAGCATTGACAATTTACGCTTTGCGGAAGTGTATATTTCAAAAAGCGGAGATAAAACAAAGCACGGCTTTGATACTTACACTGTTTCCGAAGTTGTTTTTAACAGCAATTTATTAAATACTTATTCGATAGAAGTTCCCGTCGGATACACCGTAAACATTAATGGGCATACCGCTGATGAGAAGTACGCGCTTGGTGACAGGATAGAAACAGAGTCACAAAGTTTTATGCCGGAAGGCGTAGATGGTATAATTTACACCACATACACCTTCTCTGACATGTGTACAGAACCTAACTTTACCGTATTTAATAAAAATAATACCGAAACAACAGTAGTCTGTGAAGACGGCGTTTACCGTGCAGAAGTAGTATATGATACAAAACTGGCTGATGAATACTCCGAGTATGTAATAGAAGCGACAAAAGCATATGCGTGCTACATGCAAAAAGACGCTGCCTTTGGCAAAGTTAAAGGATATATCGACCCAGACTCGGATTTTTATGCGTATGTTAGAGGTACTCCGACTTGGCCTGTCATTTCACACAATGGCTATGCTTTTGAGGATGCCGTTGTAACAGAATTTTATGCTTACAGCGATGACGTTTTCTCGTGCAGAATAAATCTCACTCACGTTCTCAAATACTCGGGTCTTGAAGATTACAGAGACAGTATCGATATTACATGGTACTTCAGAAATGTTGACGGCAAATATTTGATTTACGATTCGTTCACACATTAAAAAAATTGCTACCTTTATAAAGAATTGCTGCCTTTGTAAGGTAGCAATTTTCTTTTTATGAAAAATTTTATATGTTTTAATCTTAGCAAAACGACAATACTATTACCGTGACGGTCACAACTCAAAATTATGAAGACGATGTTAAAAAAAATTTTAATCTGTTTACTGGCGCTTCTTTTTATACCTACGCTTCGGCTTGATATGCATGCGGCAACAGAAGTCAGTTGGTATTTTAAGAAAAACAGTGAGCATAAGCAACCCACACTTGATGCAAACCTCGAGTTTATCAACAATTACAGTTGTTATTATGTTGATAAAAACCACGGTGACTCGTGTGAAGACAAAGTTATTTATCTGACATTTGACGCCGGGTATGAAAACGGAAATGTTGAAAAAATACTCGATGTACTGAAGGAAAAGAATGTGAAGGGCGCATTCTTTGTTCTCGGTCACTTGATTGAAAATAACACAGCTCTTGTAAAGAGAATGGTAGACGAGGGGCATCTGGTATGCAACCACACTGCATCACACAAAAACATGGCTAAAGTAACTGACAGTGCAAAGTTTAAAGAAGAACTTGAAAAGCTTGAGGTTCTTTACGAAGAAAAAATAGGCGGAGAAATGCCCAAATTCTACAGACCTCCAGAAGGTACGTTTACCGAGGACAATTTAAAAATGCTCGAACAACTGGGATATAAAACTATCCTTTGGAGTTTTGCATATGCAGATTGGGACAATAACAAGCAATTGTCACCGGATACTGCTATGGAAAAACTCATAAACGGAACGCACAACGGAGAAATCCTATTGCTTCACCCCACCTCAGCGACAAATGCGCAAATTCTAAATAAATTAATTGACACGTGGAGAGAGATGGGATATCGCTTTGGCACTCTTGATGAACTATAGCAGTTTTTTACACCACCGATTTGATATGCACCCCAAAAGTTAGACACTTTTGGAGGTGCATATTTTTTATTATGGGAAAGAAAGGACAAGAATATAAAAGATACTCGGCAGAATTCAAAATATCTGTTATAATGGATATGCGAGAACACCATTTGGGGCT
>JAFTXX010000020.1 GCA_017461475.1 Clostridia bacterium | reverse complement strand
AGGCTCGCCTCCTCATAGGTGAATACATCCACTTTTACAACAATGAAAGAATCCAAACTAAAACAAAACTGACTCCGCTTGAAAAACGGAGCCAGTATGTTGCTTAATTTTTAATACTTTCTACCATAGTGGTGCCTTTTTGTGCTGTCCGCACAATTTGGGGCACAACAGATTGTATCGACTGCGGTTTCTTTTCTGTGTGAGAACGCACAAATTGATAGAAAAAATAGGGGGGTGCAAATCGCCCTTTTTTCAAGGGGGAGGGGGTGCAAAATGCTCTTTTTTTGAGGTAGGGGGGTGCAAATTGCACTTTTTTCGCTCAAAGGGGGTGCAACATTTATGGTCTAAAAGAGGGGAGGGGGTGCAAAATAGGGTAATCGTTTTTTTATGAAAGAATTTTTATGTTTTAACCATGCGATTATGGCGCTTTTTTATAAAAGAAACCGTGTTTTCGGACAGGGGTTCGAATTTCGCACCCTCCTCCGAGTAAGTTAAAACAAATCGCTTTATTAGATTCTATGGTAGTGGGGCATTTTAGCCATTATGCCTTCTCTTATATTCAGTAGGAGAGACAGCAACGATATCCTTGAAGTTTCGGTTAAAACTTCGCAGGGAAGAGTAGCCGCACTCCATGGCACATTGTAGTACAGAGTTGTCGGTATTGGATAAGAGTTCGCATGCTTTGCTGATTCTGAAATGATTTACATACTCATTAAACGTGATGCCGACGTTGCGCTTGAAGAAACGGGACAGATATGCGTAATCATATGAAAGCTCTTCCGAGAGCTGCTTCAGCAAACAATCTTTGCTGTATTCTCTTTCGATAAATTCAAAAATGCGGTAAAGTAAATTGTTTTTATTACTTGCTTTATCTGTGTAACTGTTTGATTTATCAAATGATGCGCAGACAGAATACAACACACCTTTTTTCTCGATGGTCGAACTGCTTTCATCTGTCATGCTAAGAAGGGCGAGAAGATGCTCATCAATAACAAATTTGTTGCTTGTAGGGACTTTTTGCAATACTTTTGAAGAAAAGGCTTTTACAATATCAGGCGAGAAAATATATAGAATATGCTTGCTGTGTAAGCTACTTAACGAATGAAGCTGATGTGGAAAAACCAACACAGCTTCATTTTTGTTTAATGTATATTTGGTAGTTCCTACAGTAACATCCATGCTTCCCGATAGTATAATAATCAGCTCAAAAGAGTTGTGCATATGTATTGGGAAACTGAAGTTCTCACCGGTTTCCTTGCAAAAATGTTCTCCTCTGCCGAAATGTTCAAATTGATAAAACATAGACTAGCTCCCGAAAGTCAAATATTGTCCATTAATTGTACAATAAATGGCTAATGATGTCAATACGCCTGTGATAGAATAAAAGTGTATTAGTACGATGGAGAAGTGAAAAATGAAATACTATATAGGTGCTGACCTCGGCACATCCTCGGTAAAGTTGATATTGTGCGACTCAAATAGTGAAATCGTAAATACCACAACAAAATACTATGATGTAAGTTACCCTAATCCCGGTTGGAGCGAGCAGTCGCCGGCGGATTGGTGGAACGCTTTTTCGGACGGTGTAAGAGAACTTGCAGACGGAATTGACGGGATTGTGGGAATCAGTGTAGCAGGGCAGATGCACGGACTTGTTATATTGGATGAAGAAGACAATGTAATAAGACCTGCGATTCTCTGGAACGATGGAAGAACATTTTCCGAGACAGAATATCTTAACACGGTAGTAGGAAAGTAAAAACTGTCCGAATATACCGCCAACATTGCTTTTGCAGGATTTACTGCACCGAAGATTCTGTGGGTAAAGAATAACGAGCCTAAGAATTTTGCAAGAATTGCAAAAATAATGCTCCCAAAAGACTACATAAATTATCGCCTTACAAAGGTGCATGCAACTGAGTATTCGGATGCCGCAGGCACGCTATTGCTTGACGTAAAGAACAAGCGCTGGTCAAAAGAGATGCTTGACATCTGCTTTGTGAGTGAAAGACAGATGCCGCGGCTTTTTGAAAGCTACGAATGCATCGGAACAGTATCACCTGACGTTGCAAGGAAGCTTGGACTTTCCGAAAATGTAAAGGTAATTGCAGGTGCGGCAGACAATGCGGCTGCAGCTATCGGAACCGGTACTGTCGGCAACGGCAAATGCAACATTTCGCTTGGAACAAGCGGAACGGTGCTTATATCATCGGATGCGTTCAGCGTGGATGCCAATAACAGTCTGCATGCGTTTTGCCATTCGGATGGCGGATACTATCTTATGGGATGTATGCTTTCGGCGGCATCATGCAATAAGTGGTTCTGCGAAGAGATTCTCAAAACCGAGGATTTTGCGGCAGAGCAAGCAGATATCACCGAGGAGATGCTTGGAAATAACAATGTTTACTTTTTGCCGTACTTAATGGGTGAGAGAAGCCCGATAAACGATACAAACGCAAGCGGAATGTTTATAGGACTTCGTCCCGATACCACAAGAGCAGCAATGCTTCAAGCGGTTATGGAAGGCGTTGCGTTCGCCATTCGTGACAATGTGGAAGTGGCGTGCAAACTCGGCATTAACATAGAAAAGTCCACTGTTTGCGGCGGCGGTGCGAGGTCGGAACTTTGGCTTAAAATCATCAGCAATGTGTTGGATATTGAACTTGAAGTTCCTAAGACCGAAGAAGGCCCCGCACTTGGTGCCGCAAGGCTTGCAATGGTTGGTTGCGGTGATTACGGAAGTGTAGCCGAATGTGCAACAGTGGAAATAAAGAACACGGTAACACCCGACAAAGTGCTTGCAGAGCGTTACGAAAAGAAATATAAAAAGTTCAAGGAAATATATCCGAATACAAAAGAATTGTTCAGAAAACTAATGGAGACAAACAATGGCTAAAGAGATCTTTATCAACATTCCCGTGATTAAATATGAGGGAAAAGACAGCAAGAACCCGTTTGCATTTAAATTTTACGATGCCGAAAGAGTAGTGCTCGGCAAAAAGATGAAAGAACATCTGCCTTTTGCAATGGCATGGTGGCACAACCTTTGTGCCGCAGGTACCGATATGTTCGGCAGAGATACTGCGGACAAGTCTTTCGGCGCAGAAAAGGGAACAATGGAGCATGCAAAGGCAAAAGTCGATGCAGGCTTTGAGTTTATGCAGAAGCTTGGCATTGAGTACTTCTGTTTCCACGATGTTGACCTTGTGCCGGAAGCAGAGGACATCAAGGAAACCAACCGCCGACTTGATGAAATCAGCGATTATATTCTCGAAAAGATAAAGGGTACAAATATAAAGTGCCTCTGGGGTACTGCAAATATGTTCTCTAACCCCCGTTTTATGAACGGTGCAGGCAGCACAAATTCTGCAGAAGTTTATTGCTTTGCGGCGGCACAGATCAAGAAGGCACTTGACCTTACAGTTAAACTCGGCGGACGCGGCTACGTTTTCTGGGGCGGCAGAGAGGGCTATGAAACACTCCTCAACACCGATATGAAGTTTGAGCAGGAAAACATTGCACGCCTTATGAAAATGGCTGTTGAATACGGTCGTTCCATCGGCTTTACAGGTGACTTTTACATAGAGCCAAAACCCAAGGAACCCATGAAGCATCAGTACGATTTTGATGCCGCAACTGCAATCGGCTTCCTTCGTCAGTACGGTCTTGACAAGGACTTCAAGATGAACATCGAAGCGAACCATGCAACTCTTGCGGGACATACCTTCCAGCACGAGCTTCGTGTCAGCGCAATCAACGGAATGCTTGGCTCTATTGATGCAAATCAGGGCGATATGCTTCTCGGCTGGGATACGGACGAATTTCCGTCCGACGTGTACAGCGCAACGCTTTGTATGTATGAGGTGCTGAAAGCAGGCGGACTTACAGGCGGCTTCAACTTCGACTCCAAGAACCGTCGTCCCAGCAACACCTATGAGGATATGTTCCACGCATTTATCCTTGGCATGGATACCTTTGCACTCGGTCTTCTCAAGGCGGCGGCAATTATCGAGGACGGCAGAATTGATGCGTTTGTAAAGGAAAAGTACGCAAGCTTTGACAGCGAGATCGGCAAGAAGATTCTCGGCGGTGCTACACTTACAGAGCTTGCTGCATATGCCGAAAACCTCGGTGGTACAAAAGAGCCCCAAAGCGGTAGACAAGAGTATCTTGAGGGCGTAGTTAACAATATCATGTTTGGTTGAAAGGGGATACTTATGAAAATCACATGTAAAAAGAGTAATTTGATCGGTCAAGCCGACAAAATGCTCTACGGTCATTTTTTGGAACATTTTCACACGCAGACCTATGGCGGTGTTTATGATCCGACTTCCAAATTCGCTGACGAGGACGGATTCCGCACAGACGTGCTTGAAGCGTTAAAGAAAATCAAGACTCCTATCATCCGTTGGCCGGGCGGCTGCTATGTTTCTGCCTACGATTGGCATTATGGTGTGGGAAAAACACGTGTTCCCACGTTCGATAAAGCTTGGAGAACAGAAGAATCCAACGAATTCGGCACTGACGAGTTTGTAAAACTTTGCCGCAAGCTGGAGTGCGAGCCATATATTTGTACCAATGCAGGCACCGGTACGGCGGAAGAGATGAGCGACTGGGTCGAGTATTGCAATCTGAAAGACATGGGTAGATTTGCCAAAGAGAGAATTGAGAATGGCTATGCAGAGCCTCACAACGTAAAGTACTGGAGTATCGGTAACGAGAACTGGGGCAGTCATGAGATCGGCGCCAAGGATGCGGATGAGTGGGCACGCCTTGTACGTGAATCTGCAAAAATGATGATCAGGGTAGACCCTACCATCGAGCTTTCTGCGGCTTCGATAGAAAATCTTGACTGGAATGTCAGTCTTTTACGTCAGGCAGGAAAATATCTTGACCTTATTTCGATTCATGGTTATTGGGAGCGTGCTTCCGACGGAAAGACATTTTCTGACTATAATACAGCAATGCTGAGAACCGGTGATGATATAACCGACCGTATAAACAAGGTGCGTGCTTATCTCGTCGCATTCGGACTTGATAAAAAGATTAAGATAGCTTATGACGAATGGAATTACCGAGGATGGTACCATCCGAATGTTATTGATCCCGAGCGAACGCTTAAGGACCGCTATACTGAGGAATTTTACGAAAATGAAGTGATAAATGCGAGAGACATCAATGATATTAATTCGGTTTACACAATGGCAGACGCGGTATTTTCTGCGAGTTTCCTAAATGCCTGCTTGAAAAACTGCGACATCGTCAAGATGACATGCTTCTCTCCTATAGTCAATACAAGAGGTGCTATTTTCACACATGAAAACGGTATTGTGCTTCGCCCGCAGTACTTTGTTTTTGAACTGTATTCCAATCTTTTGAAGGATACAGTACTCGATATATGGAGAGAGAATGTGCCTACAATGAGCGGAGTTTTCCGCAATGTAAAAAAGGTAGTAGATACTGTGGACGTTGTTGTTACGTACGGTGATGGTGAATATGCCATTGCTGCAGTAAATAAAGATCCCGAAAACGAGCAAAACATCGAACTTTCGATTATTGAGGACGCTGTCAGTGAATACCGTATTCATACAGTAAATGGTTCCTCTACCGATTCTTATAACGATGTGGGAAGAACTGAGGTAGGCATTACAGTTACACCTTGGATACCGTACAACGGAATAATTACTCTTTCTCCTCATTCTGTTAACGTTATTGAGTTGAAATGTTATTGACGAGGATTACACGCTGAGCCACGAAAAGATGTACCCTGTGATATCGTTGAGGATTCTTGATTTGAAAACTAAAAGATGCTCACTTTGTTGATCTTCCCAAAGAATTGCAGGATGAAATGATAGCAAGGTTTATTTAGCAAAATGCCAGAAAAAAAGAAAAAGTCGCACAAATAAATGTTTTACAACAAAAACACCATCGAGTCCAAACCATAGAGGTACGGATTTCGATGGTGTTTTCAATGCACCACCTATTACAATTCGAACCCCTAAATGGGTCGAACTGTAATAGGTGGTGCGCAGTTTATATCATCTTTTCAAGCTTGTTTGGGTCTATCCATATTCTCAGCCATTCTGAGAGTTCGGCTGTGGTGGGGAATTTTAAAATTTTTCTCAGTTTTCCAATGCGATACTTTACCGTTTCGCGAGAATACGAAAGGTTTAATGCGATTTTATCAATTGTAGAGCCTAAACAAAGCTGGTGCATTATTGCAAGATCGGTAGAATCCGAATTCTCGAGCAGTTTTTCCAGAGCCATACACTTTAACTGTGGGGCTACTATTGTTTTTAGGGCTTCATAGTCATAAGCCGGATAACTTGAAAATACCATGCCGGAAGGTTTTTCTTTTTCGGTGGTTTCTCGTGCGAAAAGCTGACTTTTCATCACTATACGCATATAAGCCATGCGGTTGTTTTTTACAAGTGCTTTATGTATTGTGGCTATCTCTCTGCCGCCGTCTTTATAGTTCAGCGATATAGAAGAAAGAGACGGATAGCAAACACCGGAAAGGTTAGAATTTGAAAAACTGAGAATAAGGAGCTTTTCATGCCAATTCTTATCAAGGGCGTTAAGCACGAGCATCAGGCAAAATGCGACAAAATCATTAATGCATATAATGGCATCAATTCTTTCCTTGCATTTTAGCAAGCTTTCCAGTGCAGGATAAACTTTGTCCGTGGTAGGGAAAATAAGTGCTGAGTCGCCAACAAAGCTTTTGTATGTGTCGACACGCATACGATCGTGATATGAGCCGAGATTTGGACAGAAAAGGGATATTCTTTTACAGCCTTTTTCTCTGAGATGGGATATGGCAAGTTCCATATCGCCGTAAAAGTCGCTCATTACATAACTGAAATTGCATGCCGCAGCATCGACGTCGTTATGCGAAAAAACTATTCTGTGTATATTGAATTTTTTATAGCGGTCAAAGAGGTATTTTCTCTCTGATTCGCTGCCCGGAAAGAAAACAATTGAAGAAGTCTCGTCGGGATGTGCCTTTAGGTTCTCCTCAAGTTCTTCGACGGAGGATATGGAAAAATGTTTTATGCGTTGCTTTACGAACTCATTTACCATACTTTGGTATTTTATCTGTGTCCATGGCGTTGAACGCTTTTTGGGGTCATAGCACAAGAATATAGGCAATCGCCTCACCTCCCGAATAATTATAACATTTAATCAAAAGAAAATCAAGCGGGTTGAAAAGTGTGTTGAATTTTCACAAGAAATTATACCCTTGTGCCATTTAATTGTGTGCTTTATACTATAAATGTATAAATGTTTTTAACGGAGGTTGAAAATGAATAGGAAGTTTTTGTTTTTGATTATTGCGATTTTATGCGCACTTCTTACCGTTTCTGCTTTTGCAGCAGATGACACCGTTTACCTTGACGGTACGGGTGCGACTGCAGGGGCATATACCGACTTTAAAACCGCAGTATCTGCACTTCCAAACGGCGGTACCGTAATAGTATCGGGCGATACCACAGTAGGTACTACAAGTGCGGGTGTAACACTTGCTGCAGTAGGCGGCAAAGTTACCGTTACAAGTGAAAACGGTGCGGTTCTTACTCTTGCACGTTCACTTACACTTGCGAGTGAGATGGAGTTCAACAACATCACAATAAACTCGCCTCACACATCAAACGGACGTATTATTGCAAACGGCAACAAAATCACCATCGGTGAAAATGTTGTTACCGTTCCTGCATCCAATGATCGCTATCCGACCATTATCGGCGGTAAAGCATCGGGTACTTGTACTGGCAGCCATGTCGTAATCGAGAGCGGTACATGGTTTGTTGTATTTGGCGCAAGCTTTGGCGGCACTTTCAACGGCAACTCCACTGTTGACTTTACGGGCGGTACTATTAAAGGAACACTTACCGGCGGAAACCGTGCAGGTAACTTTACCGGCACCGCTACGCTCAATATCGGCGGAGACGCCGTTGTTGAGTATGGCAAGTATGACAGTGATGAAGATGGCACTATCGAAGACACAGATGAATATGTCGGCATCGTTGCAACATCTATGGGACTTAAGTCTTCAACGACCGCATACACCTTTAAGGGAAATGCTACAGTTAACATTTCCGGTAACGCACAGATTGCGTCAAACGTCCTTGGCGGCTCTCGCTACGGTCAGATTACCACTGAGGGTGATATCACCATCACCGTTGGCGGAAATGCAAAGCTTACAAGAAATATTTTTGGCGGCGGTTACTCCGGCGGAATTACTACCGGTGAAAACGGTATCCGTGTAATTTTCAAAGACAATGCAACCGTTGGCACCAACCGTTATGTATGTGCAGGCTCATACGAGGATACAGCATCTGCAATTACCGGTAACGGCTATGTTGAGTTCAACGATAATGCAAAGCTTACCGGTGCGCTTTATGTCGGCGGTTTCGGCAAAGGCGCTTTCAACGGTGATACAGCGGTCGTAATTAACGGCGGTACAGTCACTTCCACTATTTCTGCACAGTCAAGAGGCGGCAGTGTAAGCGGTACGCAGACCGTAACACTCAAGGGCGGTAACGTAGGTCCTGTAAAGGGCGATGTTACTATCGACCTTGCGGCGGACGCAAGTGTAACTATGTCTTCTTGCGACGGTGCTGTTACAACTAAGACTGTTGAAGGTTATGAAGTGGTTGTCAGCGGCACCACATACATAGCCCAGGAGATCGCCACCGAGCCTGATCCCACAACCGTTTATGTTGACGGCACGGGTGAAACCGATGGTGCATATACCTCGTTTGAGGATGCATTCAAGGCTCTTTCAAGCGAGGGCGGTACGGTTATCCTTACAGGCGATACTCAGCTTGGCACTACAACAAGCGGTGTTACCTTGGGCAACTACAAAGAGTTTGACGGTAAAATTACTATCACAAGTGAAAACGGTGCAAAGCTTATCTTTGCTCGTTCGCTTAACATCAACACAGATTTAGAGTTTAAAAACATTCATATTCACTGTATCATTCCGTCAAATCTTACTGCTAACAACAGCATTCTTACACGCGGTAATACATTTACCGTTGGCGAGGGTGTTACAATGACCAAGGATGAAGACACAATTTATCCTACTATCATCGGCGGTTATACTACTAATACCACCTACGATTCTCACATTGTTGTAAAAGGCGGCACATGGCAGAATATCTACGGCGGCGGTTACAGCGGTACATTTGCAGGTAACTCCACAGTTGAGGTTTCAAATGCTATCGTTATCGGAACTCTCACCGCAGGCAGCCGTACAGGTACATTCAGCGGAAACGGAACTCTTATACTCGACCTCAGAGGCAACAAGACCGTTACTGCGTCTTCCTTTGATGCAAACCCCACGCTTCTCGTTGATGAAGGACTCGAAGGCGCACTCGTTGGCAACACATATCTCCAGCGTGAGCCCGTGGATATGACACCCAAGACTGTATTTGTTGACGGTACAGGCAAGACCGACGGTGCATACACCACCTTCGCCGAGGCACTTGCAAATATGCCGGGTGGCGGTACTATCGTTGTTGTAGGCGATATCTATGTAAACAATGCAGTTACTCTCGCAACAGGCGGCGAACTTCTTATCACCTCTGTTTATGACGGTGAGGACTATACCGATGTAGCGGCAATCAAGGTTGCAAACGATATTGAACTTGGTTGTGCAGTAACATTCAAGGATATCGTACTCGACAAGGTTGCAACGGGCAATGATTTTATCTTTGCAAACGGAAACGCACTTACAATTGACGAGGGTGTATATTGCCGTAACAACCTTGCAACAAACTATATTGTTCTTGTCGGCGGTGCAAAGAGCGGCACTTTCGTAGGCGATTCAAGTATAACAGTAAAGAGCGGTTACTTCCGTAACATCCACGGCGGTAACTATAACGGTACTTTCAAGGGTAACTCTACTGTCAATTTCTTTGGCGGCTACGTTGACAACATGATTACCGGCGGTTGCTATACGGGTAACTTCGAGGGTAATGCAACTGTCAATATCGGCGGCGATGCTGTTGCTGTTTATTCATCGAGTGCTTCCGGCGTACAGGGCGGTAGCTGTGGCTCGGGCAATGCAGAATATACCTTTGTCGGAGATATTCACCTTAACATCTATGGTAATGCACGTATAAACCAGAACGTATACGGTACATCCCGTTGGCCCAATGTTACAACTACAGGTGATGTATATATCACAATAAAAGACGATGCATTTGCATATCAGAATCTGTATGCGGGCGGATATTCCTGCACGCTTAACGGTGATACAAGCGTAATCATGGATAACGGTTGGGTAGGCGTTAACCTTTCTGCAGGTAGCCGTGGCGGTACCGTTAACGGTAACACTTATCTTGAAATCAACGGCGGTCAGATCAACTACTTCGCAACCAATTATCACTCCTCCGTTTCTGAACCCGCAGGTGCTTATAACATAAGCGGCGGCGGACTTACCGGTAAAGTAAACGGCAATACCGAAGTTGTTGTCAACGGCGGTGATATTTACGGTAGTGTTTACGGCGGCGCTATAGAGACCGGTACAGTTAGCGGCAGTTCAACTGTTACCGTTACCGGCGGTAGCATCATGTGCGGCATTTACGCAGACGGTGCGACTGCAGGCAGTGTGGCAGGAACAAAGACACTTAACATTGACCTTTCAAAGGGCGGTACATTTGCTGTAGGTCTCTCCATGAGTGTAAATAACCTCATCGGCGGCGGTAAACTCGTTCTTTTCCCTGAGGCAGTTGTAACCACTGATACCTTCAGCGGCAACGTTGAACTTGAAATCAACGGCATTCCTCAGGCAAGAAATTATATTACTGCAACAAATGCAGACGGAGCAACGGTTTCCTACACCGCACAGGGTAGTGAAAAGTTTGTTTCCGATGGCGGTGTATTCGGTATTTCTTCCGAGGGATACTATGCAAAGACTAAGGTTGTATACAAGCATCTCAAGGGCGTAGAGATCTACCCGAGAGCGGGTATTACAACCGATACTGCAAGAATTGCAGCAGACGAAAAGTATGATACTTCTACAGTATTCTATCTTGCTCCCGGTATCTATAACGTGGTAGTATATCACACACAGGATGATTACAAGCGTGTGTATCTCTACGTAACAGGTACTGAGGAAGAAATGGTGCTTGATTACACCGATTACACTCCTGCAACCTTCGGCGGTTTCGAGGCACTCCACTTCTATGAAAACACCAAGGCTATCTATGAAGAGTTCTATAATACAGGTGACCTTGTAGGATACGAAACGCCTGATTCTCCTTACTTTAACAACGACCGTGTAGGTACACGTCTTTTCACCTCTAATGAAGAGATGATTGAATTTGTAAACGAAAAGGTTGATTCTTGCGACTGGGCATATGCATTTGACCTATTTGCAACCGTAGGCGGAACAACCGCTCCTGTAGTTATCTTTACAAAGGATGAAATTCCAGAGGGCGCAACTCTCGAGGATGTAGCAAAGATAGTTACAGCAACTAAGGGCAGAGACATTATGATGGTTACCGCTCAGGTACACGGTAACGAGCCCTCTGCAGGTGAAGGCGCACTCGCAATGATAAGTGAGCTTTGCGGCGAGTACGGCGACGGACTCCTCACCGGCAATGTCGGCGCAGTTATTATCATTCCGAGACTTAATCCTGACGGAAGCGAGGCGTTTACAAGAGAAAACCGCAACGGCGTTACAGTCGATTCTGGCAAGAAGATTGACAACCTCAACCGTGACTATGCAATGGTTTCAGGTCCTGAGGTAAGCGGTGTTGCATATGCATTCGATCTCTTTGAGCCTACCGTACTTGTTGACTGCCACGAGGCAGGTCTCTCTCCCGAATGGGGCGAAAGCCAGACGCTTACCGACGTCTACGACGTCGGACTTATAAGTGCAGGTACACTCAATACTCCTTTTGTTGATGCTACTGCGGCAATTAAAGGTAATTATGAAGACAGAGGAATGAAGACTATCGAAATCCTCACCGAGATTCTCGGCGATATCGAAAAGGCAGGTATCCGTTCTTACTATTACCAGAATCCCATGACTTTCAACTCAAACAACTCGCCTTACGGACTTACCAACGGCGCATATACGTTCCTTGTTGAAGTTCCCGGTCTTTCTGCCGGTGATGCTGTATTTGCAAGAAGAGTATTTGCACACGTTACCGCGCTTAAGTCTATCTTTGACTACGCTAAGAACTCAAACGGTGAAATGGCAAGGGAAGTAGCTGAGGCAAGAGAAAAGGTAACTCTCTCTGCACAGAAGTTTGATGTTGATACCCCTGTAGTTCTTCAGCATTCCTTCACCCGTCACGACAGTACAACATTCCTTTGGAACAATCCGCTTGTAGGCTCTGATGCTACGGTTCGCAGGGAAAGCAATATTACAAAGTACTATATCCAGGATATCGCAATGAAGTACCGTGCACGTCCTACTGCGTATGTACTTGCAAAGGGTACTGCAGGACTTGACAAGGTGCTTGCAACTCTTGACAGACAGGGCATTGACTACTATGAACTTAAGGCAGGAACAACCATTAACCTCAAGAAGTATAGCGGAACTGCAAGCACTGCAACTCTTGGCAATGCGGCTGATGTAACATTTGAGGACGGCGCATATATCGTTCCCGTTGACGGTTACAAGGCATATCTTACCGCAACACTCTTCGAGCCCGAGTGTTACGATAGCGGCGAAGAAATTGCAACATTTGTTCAGGCAGGCTACATTACTGCAGGTGATATCTACCGTTCTGAAGAAAGCTTTATTGCGGCAAAACTCGGTCTTGGCGGTACTTATTTTGAAGTTGCAACAGACGGCAAGGAAGTTGTAAGTGCGGTAGTTGACGGTGTAACATACGATACTGTTGATACTGACGGCGATAATGCATATGTTGTGGCTTCCGAGAGCGAAGCATATACCGTAACGCTGAACTTTACAGACGGTACTTCGAAAACTGTAAATATCGGAAATATCAAGGGCGACATGAACGGCGACGGAATTGTAAGCATAGTAGATGCACTTATGCTTATTAAAGCAGTAGTCAACGATACTCATCTTGAAAACGGAGATTTGAACGGTGACGGTAAGAGTAGTCTTATTGATGTACTCCGTGTTATGAAGCTTATTGCTAAATAATTCAGTTGTGGGGAGGAGTTTGCTCCTCCCCTGTTTTCAGCAAAGGAAAAATAAAATGATAAACGAAAAAATCTTTGAACTAATCGAATCCGCGCGTCCCGAAATGGAAGCAGTCCTTAATTTTATGGAGGACCATGCGGCAACAGGATATGAGGAGTGGGAAGCATCCGACTATCTTGCAGACCTGTATGAAAAACTGGGCTATACGCTGACGAGAGCAGGCGATATCCCCGGATTTTACACCGATATTGATACCGGTAAGCCGGGACCCAAGGTGCTCATATTCAGTGAGCTTGACGGCCTTGCTATTCCGGATCATCCGCATGCAAACCCGAAGACAGGTGCAGCACATGCTTGCGGTCACCATGCACAGTGCGCGGCACTCTACGGCGTTGCGGTTGCACTCAAAAATCCCGAGGTCTTAGAGGGACTTTCGGGCAGCATCCGCCTTTGTATAGTGCCTGCAGAGGAGGGCGTAAAATTTGAGGTTCTGAGAGAACTTATGGATAAAGGCATCGTACGCTACGGCGGCGGTAAACGCGAGTACTATGCCAGAGGATACTTTGATGACTGCGACCTTGCATTTATGATCCACACGGGTGGCGGCTCGCACAAGTTTTCAATCAAGCCGGGGTGCAACGGCGCAATAAAGAAGTCCGCGCGCTTCATCGGCAAAAACGCACATGCGGGTGCGCCGAGATTCGGCATCAACGCGCTTCAGGCAGCAAATCTTGCGCTCTCCTCGATAAATGTGCTTCGTGATACCTTTAACAACTATGACTTTGTGCGTGTGAGTTCTATTCTTACAGAGGCAGGCACGGCGGTAAATATCATTCCCGGTACATCCGTGCTTGAAACGCAGGTGCGTGCAAATAAGGTTGAAGCGTTTAAGGACATCAACAAAAAAATTACCCGTGCAATTGCGGCTTCGGCTGCTTCTATCGGTGCTAAAGTGCACATTACCGATATTCCCGGCTATCTCCCCGGCGCGTATGATAAAAACCTCATTGACGTTATGATCGAAGGAATGGAAGAGGTTGTCGGAGAGGGAAATGCAAAGTATATATGCGAGCCTTGGGATACCGGATGCACTGATGTGGGGGATATTTCGCTGGTTATGCCTGCAGTACACGCATTCGGCAGCGGCGGAGCAGGGGCGGCACATGGCCCTACATATCGAATTGCCGACTTTGACAGTGCGTGTATGGACAGTGCTAAGGCACAGGTAATGATAATTCGTAAACTTCTGGAAAATGAAGCAGCAAAGGCAAAGTATGTTGTAGAAAATGCAGAGCCCCTTTTTAAGTCCAAAGAGGAATATATTGCGTTTATGGAATCGCTTTGTTTTGACAAGCAAGCAGTTGTATATAACGAAGACGGTACGGTACTACTTGATATTTAAATAAAAGAGACCTTGCGGTATAGTGCCCAAATGATTTGAAAACAACAATTAAAGAAACGACCGTATTACCGAAGAAAAAATCTCTCGGTGATGCGGTCGTTTCAATATAATTAGGAATGAAGGGCAGAAAGAGGAAACGCCTTGATGATTCAAGGCGTTTGATATTTTTTCATTTCAGCATATCACGATACTTCTTTGGTGACATACCGTATTGTTTCTCAAAAATTTTATGAAAATAATTTGTATTGTTATAGCCTATGGTTATCGAAATGTCAGCTACGCGCATTTTTGTGGTGCGTAGTAAGAATTCTGCTTGTAAAAGCCGTTTTTCCTGCAAAAGTTCGGTGAATGTTTTTCCTGTTTTTCGCTTGAGTTCGCGGGATATCCAGTGAAAATCATAGTGCGCCAGGTCTGAGAATTTAGCAAGTGTTCCGTCGGCATAATAGTTTTCGATATACCTTAACACTTCGAGTACAGCCCCTTTTTCCACATTTTCCAAATCGAAGATTTCGGAGTTGTTGATAAATTCAAGAAGCAGAATTCCAAAGAGATATTCATTGATTTTGCGCTTGCCTTTTTTCGTTTCCACAAAAGAAATAATCAAGTTTTCAAACAGATTATGTATTTCCTGAATATCGGCAGTTTTTAGGTGGAGATATCCGTTAGTGCTTTCCTTACCGGTAATGCAGTCGATGATGAAACGGCGGAGCGGTGTTTCTTCCTCGTCCATCATCTCAAGCGTTTTATTAAAAAACTGAGGCATGATGATAAAGTTTACAGCGATATCGTCTTTGCCGGCAGGGAATATTTCCTGTGTGGCATGCTGGTTTAAAATCAAAGTTTCGCCGCATAAAAGCTTTACTTCGTTTCCGTTGATAATATGCGAAGTTTCACCTTTGCACATATATACAATTTCAATGTAATCGTGGGTGTGTTTCGGAAAATGAACAAAGCGTGTGTGCGGACGGATAGTGATTAGTTTTCCGCTATCTATTAACTTCTGTGCGTTAATAATGTTTTTTTCACTTTGCATGTAAATGTCACGGTCGATAGCGAGAGAACCGTCAAGTAAGGCTT
>JAFTXX010000019.1 GCA_017461475.1 Clostridia bacterium | reverse complement strand
TTTCTTCGTTTGTTTTGTTCCTATGTAGCATTGCGCTGCACCTCCTTGCAGCACAACACTATATCACAGGAGTGGGAGAAAGTCCAGAAGAATTTTCGGCATTAAATTATGCGACGCCAGCCACCATTTTCATAACACACAATACATCAATAAGACTTACTTTTCCATCGCCGTTCAAATCTCCGTTTTCGATGGTTTGATCGTTAACAATCGCACGAATAAGCACCAACGCATCTTTAATCGTAACGCTACCGTCGCCGTCAATATCGCCGAGGATGTCCTCTGCGGTTTCGCCGGTGACGGCAAACTCTGCCGAAACACCGACCGCTTCAACCATCTCCATCGCATAGTTGTACACCTCAATATTCTCCACAGATACAACGTACGTATCGTTTGCAACCGAGTCAGCTACGGTGAAAGTAAGCTGGAGAACTGCTGCGTCTATGGTTGCATCCTGCGATGCCGTGTTGAAAAACGCTATGTCATACGGCGTTTTGGATGCATCCTGGCAGACAAACGTAAAGCCAGTAGAATCATCAACCAAAATCTCTGCATCCGTCAGCACAAAGCCCTCCGGTGCATCTACCGCAAAGCTGCCGCCCATGATTGACGAGGTTGCCTTGACGGAAAGAGAGACAGTTGCTTTGCCGTTTACCGTCGATGCAGGCGACGCCGCAATCAGAACAGGGGCTGTAGGTGCGGCTAAAGAAACGCAGCCGTATGCACAGCGGTAAGTGCCATCTGCCGCCGCAATATATACGTGCTCTGTGCATACATACTCTACCGCTTCGGTCTTGGTTTCACCGCATACCGTGCAGGTGAATTTCTTTGTTCCGTCTGCATTTGGAGTAGGCTCTACAGTAACGACACCGCTGTTCCAAGTATGATCGGTTGCCGCTACTTCATCTGCTATATAGCTTTCGCCACAAGTGCAGGTGTAGGTTGTATAACCGCCTGCGGTACAAGTGGGAGCGGTTACTGCAGCCGTGTAGTCATGAGTATGCAAAGTGTCTTTCTCGCCACAAAGCGTACAAATTCCGTCCACAAAGGTGTGCTCCTCGGTTGCCCCTATCGTGGTAGCATCGTTACAGTAGCATGAGGGTACGTGTCCGCCCTCTACTGCGGTGTACTTTGCATCGAGGTCATGAGTGTGGTGGGTTATAAGCTCAGGACCCTTTTCAGTAAACATCCAATAGTCGGTTGAGAAGCCGGTAAAGGTAGCCGCATCGGTGTAGTTTGCGGTAGTCACTGCAGTTTCGAAAGTCACACCGTGGGTTTCACCAATGTCGAGTGCATAGTTGTTCTGCACGGTTGCATTTGCGGACAAAGTACCGGCAATTGCACCCTCACTTACATCATTTGCATTAGCTACCGAGCCGCTATTGTAGTTGTTTTCTACGGTATATGCACCCGGTTTGTTGCTACCATATCCGATGATACCGCCGATAATTGCACCGGAAGCCGCAGAAGAAACCGTGCCGCTATTCATACAGTTGCGAACCACAATAGTCATACCGGTTTGTGCATATACCTGGAAATAACCGGATATACCGCCTGTTGTACTTCCAGATGCTACAACATTACCTGCATTGAGGTTGTTTTCAATATAGGTAGTGGAATTTGTACAATTGTTGGCGTAAATGCCGAGAATACCGGCACTTCTGTCTGTAACGGTAACTGTACCATAGTTTGCGCACCCACGCAAGTTAAACGTTACACCCGAACCCTCCGATCCGAGTTCGGCACGGCCCACAATACCGCCAATGTTTCTATTACCGGTAATGCCTCCGTAGTTGATACAGTTCTCAATGCTGACAACACCGTTTGATTCGTAATAGTCTACAAATCCCACAATACCGCCTGCTATATTGACCGTAGAGGTAACCGTAGCGTAGTTTACACAGTTCTGTATCGTACCGTTGTTTTCGATAATGCCGATGATACCTGCCGCACCGGCAGCAGAAGCGGTAACTGTGCCGTCAACCGTGAGGTTTTTGATTGTTGCGCCACTGATTACGCCGAACAGACCGCTTGCGGTGTTAAGTCCGCTAACAGTATGTCCATCGCCGTCAAAGGTACCTGAGAAAACCGTGGTAGCATTACCGATAGAGGCTTGCGTAAGACCTGTAAGGTCAATATCTGCGGTTAGTTTATAACTACCTGCCCACTTTGTGCTGTCATTCATCAAATCCACAAGGTCAGCAGCCGTACCGATTTCGGTAGCGGTCACTGCTGCCACAGAGAGAGACATAGAAAACACGCCGACAAGCACACAAAGAGCAAGCAGAATACCAAATATTTTCTTTTGCATATTCATATCTCCTTAAATAGATTTTGTTTGCCGCTTACGGCGTTCTGATCTTGAATACCGTCAGGGAATATGGCGGTGCCGTATATTCAAAATCGCGGGAGATCTTCATTTTCGTGCTTACGGGCACATACCGATCCGGAACGTCAGCGGTATTTTGCAACGTTCCGTTGCCGCCGCCGAATACGGTAACCTCGGCTTTTTCGTAAATGTCGCCGGTATTCTTAAGCTGAATTCTGGTATCTACCGCGTCTCCGCTGACATTGACAACCTTAACAAGGATATCGCCGTTTGCATCAAAGCCAGTAACCTGGTAGATAGTTTCATTTCTTGGAATAACGTAGTCGATATACTGTACGCCGTCTACATAGCACTCAATCTTATCGTCTTTCACAACCAATTTCAACTGATAGGTCTGTCCTGTGGTGACAGCAAAGGGCTTGCCCGTGATAGAGGATAGATTGGTCTTTACACCGTCCACTGCATATTCCAGCGCCGTGAGCGTATTCGACCAGCCGCCGACGTTCCAGTGATACCAGTTGTTCACGTCGCCGATAGCAATCGGGATGACAAAGCCCTCGTTACCCGAAAGTTTGGTAGCCTCCAAAGTGAGCGTATAGTCGGTCCAGGTGCTATTGCCAAAGTAAGTGACGTCTGCGTTAAGAGTATTGGTTGTTGCTGTGCTCGTTTGATGAAGTGCACCGTCGATGATCTGCCATGTGCCAGCAACTGTAGAATAATTATTCAAAGTGTCGGTTGTAAAGTTATCGCTGTACAAAACCTCGCCGGTCGAGTTTGAAACAACCTTGATGTTGTCAAACTTCGCGGTAGTTGCATAGGTACCTACACCCACCATACCGGTGAGCTTTGCAGGCTCGTTGCCGGTATAATCGGTCACCGTTGCCTTTGCAACGCTTGTGCTGGGATTGTTGCCAAACATCTGCTGTACGTAGTAGCTCGTAGAGCGGACGATCGAAGAGTTATTGAACCAAATCAGGTTGGGGTCCCAGTTGTAGCGCGTGATGTTTGCAAGGAGAGGCGCGTAGCAAGCCATTGCAACGATGTCACCGTTGTTTTCGATTCCGGTCATGTGTGCCGCCTCTGCAATTGCACTGTACAGCGAGTTGCTTTCTGATGCATACTCACCGACGTAAATAGGCGCCATATCCTCATCTCTCGAAAAACCGTCAAAGTAATGTGCATTTTCGATAAACCAGGAATCGGACTCGTAGTAGTGGATATCCGTGAACGCAGTGTACTCTTCTTTGTTGCCTTCCAGAATCGGCTTAGTATGTCTCATGATAGACTGCACCAACTTGATGTTACCGTAAAGTTCGGGGTTCTCTTCCTTTGCGGCGTTGAGTGCCTTGACAAACTCTGCATATCTGTCCAAATACAACGAGCTCGGCTTTTGCTCATTACCGATAGAGATGTACTCAAGACCAAACGGTTCGGGATGTCCCATATCCGCACGGATCTTGCCCCAATAGGTGTCAGTGCCGCCATTTGCAAACTCAACGAGATCCAGCATATCGTCGATATACTTCTGAAGTTCGGGCGAGCCGATTGCCGCCGTTTCTCCAAGATGCACCTGGCAGGAAATACCAGCATTGAGTACGGGGATTGGGATACAGTCCAGTTTCTCGCAGAATTCAAAGTACTCGTAGAAGCCGATACCGTAGGTCATGTAATAGGGGTAATCGCCAGTAGTGTCTTTTCTGCCCCATTTCAGGTTGTATTCAGGAACTCTGGAAGAAATGTCGCCTGTAACGCTTTCACCGTTAATCTCGTAGTATACGCCACCACCTACGGATGCCTTCCAGTCATATGCGTCCTCAAGATGGTATCCCTCTATGATACAGCCGCCGGGGAAACGGAAGAACTTGGGAGAAAGTGCCTCCAGGGTTTCGCCGAGGTCCTTGCGGAATACAGTACCCTCGTACGTATCCGTAGGCATCAGCGAAATGCAGTCGATATCCGCAGTTCCGCTAACTCTTACCGCCAGCGAAAGACCGGTGCCGCCACGAATAGCCGTAAAGGTGGCTTCCTTTTTGCTCCATTCAGTGCCGAAGTCGGAGAGTGTTGCCTCACCGTAAACGATTCCCTCGTCGTCGACAATGGAGAAGAAAACGTCACCTACGTTCTCACCCTTGGCAAAGACGCTGACGGTATAATCCGCATTTGCACTGATGCACATACCCTCCATATATCCTGCGTTGAGGATACCGAGAGGTGCAGCCGTGCTGTTGACAACTCTCAAGTAGTGGGGATTGTTGACATTAAGAGCGCTTCCGTCTGCACTACCGTCAATAACGGTTGCGGTAACGCCGCTTTCTACAGTATACGCATGCAGTGCGCCATTATTTGCATACGTTTCCGTATACTCAAATGAATTGTTCTTGACCATTTCAACGTACAGACCGCCATCTACCGCGTAGTTAACGTCCTCTAAGAAGATGCCGAAAAGGTCTTCGCTGATCTTTTTGGTATCGCCAAGGTCTGCTGTAATCAAAAATCCTTCCAAGTCGAGATCTACTTGCTCGTCACCGTAATTCAAGAACAGCTTGATTGCAGAGAGCACGTCGGAAAGATTAATTATCTTATCGCCGTTGATATCGGCGTTATGCTCTTTGACTGCAAAATCAGTGTCCACCAGATGGCGAAGCATGTACATTGCATCCAAAAATGTGAGTTTTTCATCGCCCGTAGCATCGCCGGGGAACACCACAAGCGTATCTACATAGTTCTCATCTTCCTCTTCCTCTTCCAGAGCAGGCACTGTATTGTTGTTGATCAGCACCTGAAGTTTCGAGGTTTCGGTAACCAGCTCGCCTGCGATAATATCCGCCTCGGTTATCTTTGCCATCATGATTTCACCGTTTACACCACGTCCGTGGTCGTAGGTGATATAGATGTTGCCGTCTGCGTCCTCTACCGCATCGGGATAGGTTGTGGTGCGTGAGTCGATAACAAGCTTGTAGCTCCATGTTGCGCCGTCATCGGTGGAGAGCGCCGCGGTCATGTTTTTGCGGCTGGTTCCGCCATTTGCAGGGTTGTTGAAAATAAGGAGCTGATTACCCGAGGAAAGTCTTGTGATGTAGAATCTCGATGAAACATTTGTGATGTCTGCATCGACAGAGCCGCTCCATGTCTTACCGCCGTCTGTAGAATAGCTTTCTTCAATTCCGAGACCTGTACGGATAAGCATACGGAGAGAGCCGTCATTTTGCTCGATGATCATATTTTCATCGCAGCTGCGGCTACCTTCATAGCTCGGTACGCTACCAAGATATTCCCATGTCATGCCCTTATCCTTGGAGATATAGGCATTGGAGTTTGTCTCCTTTGCCATTTCCTCTATGCCAAGGTTCTTTTCCCAGATGGCTGTCGGTAAAATCCAATCGCCGTTTGAAAGCACTATTGGGTCATTCATTGCGATGCCGTTTGCAACGCGCACCGGTGTACTCCATGTGGGATTTTCACTTTCGGGATTGTCTGTGTACATCATCCATGTACCGCAGATGCCGTCAAAGTGATAATAACTCTGTGACCAGAACATCCACATGCGTCCGTCGGGGTCCACCCAGAGATTGGGGTCAAAGCAACGCACTGGGTACTCATGGTCAATGGCAATTACAGGACCGTCCCATGTCTCGCCGTCATCGTCGCTTGTGTAGAGGAGTACAAAGTTGTATTCACCCTCTCCATCGCCGCCGGAATACCATGTTGCCCAAAGTCTGCCGCTTTCATTGTCCTTCGTCATGCTGGGGATACCCTGCCAAAGACGCATGCCATCAAGGTATTCTCCCTTTTTCGGGTTGGGAATAACGCTGGGCGCAGTGAGAGAAATATCCTCAAAATAGGTGTCGGTTGCGTTGGCAAGCAGGATGCCCCACTTACCAAAGGAAACGGTGTCGCCGACTTTAACTTCCTTGCCCATGATGATAAGGCTTTCCGAAAGGGTCGATGCAACTTCGCCCGAACCAATGGTGCCAATTGCAGAGAAGCCGTCTGCGGTAAGCGCCGTTACCTGCGAGTTGGAGGTTCCCGTAGAGGGAGTCAACACGTATACCCAACCGTCTGCGGTAACGGAAACCGTACTACCTGCAGTAAGGCTTCCTGCTAAGTAGCTTTGACCGAGTAGGTAGTTTGGGAGATTTTCAGAAAAGAAGTGTGTGGTTCTGTCCACAAAGATCTGCGTGCCGGTTTCTATAGTGCGCGGTCTTTCATACTGCGGCATAACGGTTGCAAGGGCGCCGAGTTCGATCTTTTCTTCTTCTACGATCTCTCCCTCGTTTGCAACAAGCACACCCCACTTAGTGTAGGAAATGGTTTCACCGGCAGTAACCACCTTTTTCATTACAATAATACCTGCATCGGTGCCGGACCAGAGAACATCGGCATCAAACACATCATATCTGGTGAAGCCAACGGCGGTAAGCTCTGCTTCCTTCGAGTTGCCGATACCGTCACCCGGCGTCAAAACATATACATAGCCGTCTGTTGCAACGGTTACAGACACGGTGCCCGCAAGGTCGGTCTTGAGAAAACTCTTGCCGACAAGATAGGACGGCATATTTCCCGTAAAGGTATAGTTACGGTTGGAGAAAATCGTAGTTCCCTCTGCAATGGTATCAAAGGTGCCTGTTTCAGCAACAACACCTGCAAGGGCATTGTCGCTGGTATCCGCAATCAGGAGTCCCCACTTGTTAAAGGAAACGGTGTCGCCTACAGCAACTTCCTTTGCCATAACTGCGGTTTCATACTTGTGTGCTGACCACAGAGTTTCCGCTGCTATTGTGTCAATTCTGGTAAACCCGTCAGCAATGAGTGCCGCTTCCTGCGAGTCTGTTACTCCGTCAACCTGTGTAAGCACATAAACATAGCCGGCAGAGGAAACGGTTGCAGTAACGGTGTCTGCAATCTTGGTCTGCACATAGCTCTTGCCGACGAGGTATGCCGGAATATTATCTCCAAACGTGTAGTCCCTGTTGGAAAAAATCGTCTCTCCTACAGTCACTGTCTGAAAACTTCCCGTATTCACGGAAACACATGCAAGAGGCTGCAGCGTTGTTGCTTCGGCACTTACAAAGAATGTAGCCAGGGAAAGAAGCAAAGCCGTTGCCAGAACGAATAAAAAGATTCTTTTCATTATTTTTTCCCCCTTTTATGAATTTTTCTATATTCGGTAGGTGTTGTTTTTTCAAGTTTTGTAAAGTTTTTTGAAAAATATGATGCTGAACAAAAGCCGCAAGCATAAGCTATTGAATTCATAGCTTCGTCTGTATTTATAAGCATCTGCTTTGCTTTTGTTATACGAATAGAATTGCAGTATTCGGTAATAGTGATGCCTGTCACCGCCTTGAACATATGGCAGAGATAATACACACTGATTTTTAGGCGCTCCGCAATGTCAGACACGCGAATATCCTCGGCAATATGCTCATCAATATGCTTTTTAATAGCTTGGATTACCGGATTTTCATTTGCACACTGCCTCGGCGCGGATCGGATGATTGAAATTATCTGCGCCAGCAATTCTATATCCTGACTGCCCTCTTCCTCAAATTTTTTAATAAGTGCTTCTACCTTTTTGGAATCAATATCATAAATACTTGTGCAATTGAACGGGAAGAGTGCAAATAGTTCCTCAATGATATTGCCACCTTGTGCAATCAGCTTTTCGGCAAGCTCCTCAGAAGAGATTTCCTTCTTTGCGAAGGGGTTCGGCTCGCTGTCAGCAAGCTTTCCAAGTTTTGAGGCAATGCGCTTAAGATAACTGTTTTCACCCTTCAAAGAACCGCTTATAATATCTTCCTCGGTTATCTTTGCAACGAGGATCTCTCTCGCCGCTCTGTATGATTCTTCGAGATTTCTTCTGTTTCCTCTTTCGCGGTCATAGGTGATATAAATGTAGCCATCGTCACTTTCGGTAACATCGGGATACGAAACACCGATTCTTTCATCAAGCATTATTGAATATGGGAATGTCTTGCCATCGTCCTCGGAGAGAAGTGCTGTAAGATTGTTTCTGCCGGTGAATTTCACATGATTTATAAGCAATATTCTACCTGAGCGAAGTCTGCCAATGTAAAATCTCGAGCAAGGTCCGCCAAGACCACTGTCGTCCCCCTGACTCCATGTAACACCACGGTCATACGAATAAGAAACAGCAATACCATACTTTGTGCGAACATACATGGCAAGTACTCCGTTTTTAAGTTCTACGACCATATGCTCATCACATCTGCGTTCCTTTACCGCAGATCCGCCAAGTTTTGCAAATGTTTTGCCATTGTCCGAGGTTTTATATACATATGAACGCGGCTCGTCCTCCTCACGAAGTCCGCTGGCACGCAGTTTTTCATGAATATCGGGCGGCCATATTGCGATAGGAAATAGCCATTCGCCAGTGGAAAGCACCGTGGGTTTATTCATCATAATGCCTCTGCCGATATAGAATTCTTCCCCCCATACAAGCTCGTCTGCATCTGGGTTATCACAGATTATTCCCCACACCTCTTCACCGGGCATCGCGTTCCATACAAACCAAAGTCGCCCAAGAGGATCTATCCAGAGCACCGGGTCAAAGCAACGGAATTTTCCCGGCTTTTCAATAGCGGCAATCAGCTCGCTGTAGTCTTTTTCATCGTCGCTTTTATAAAGCAAAACATAGTTGCCGAAGGTTTCGGTAGTTTTGCCCGAATAAAAGGTGACAAAGGTTCTGCCACCTTTTGTATGTTCAATTCCCGGAATGCCCTGCCACACACGGTGGCACTCCGTAAATCTTTCAAGTCCTTTTCTATCGGTAATAAGCATACGTTTCCTCCCTACTTTTCTAAATTAATGATATCATTTATATAATAATTTTTCTATAACGGAATTGCCATTTTTGTTCACTTCCTATAACAAATTTGTTTTTTTCTTGTTTTTTTACAGCACCTATTACAATTCGCACCCCCAAGCGGGTCGAACGGTAATAGGTGTTTTGTTTTTTTCTTTATTTATAAGGTTTTCCAGTCTTTTTTTCGTTTTCACACAGATAATCACGCTAATTCTATCAAAATTAGCGTGATTTTGCTTTTTCTCCGCAAGCTCTTGTGGCATAAGGCTTTGCAATTTTTTCAAAATATAAAAGCAGCACAACACTCTGTGAGAATACCTTTTTTCACGAGTGAAATGCTGCTTTTTTATTGTTTTTACGGTTTGCCCTATAACTATGAGTAATCGTTTTTTATTAAGCTTATCGCGCAACCCTATATGTATCCGCTATATCATCCCAACGGGGTATAGTTACTCTTTCGCCATAAAAATCTTCATAGCCTGACATATTGTTTATCCAGCGGAAATTCGGAACAATGTCAATACCAATAGGCTCTACAAGGTGATTAACTTTCAGTTCTGTAATATACATGTCGGTTTCTTCTTCGGCGGCATCATCATGGGTACTGCTAAAAACAGCATCATACCGCATAGCAGTAAAGATAATATTTTTAGTAAATTGCTCTTCATGATAAAATCCTCCTACCTGTAAACTCATGCTTTTTTTACCGGTATACTTGTTTTTGAACCGATGTAATCAATGATTTCTTTTATTCGTTCTTCCGTTTGCATTGAAATTTCAGGTGGCTGTTTTCCTAATGGCATATACTTGCTTTCACCAAAAGAGTGATACGGCTCAATTTCAACGCTTATGACTGACGTGAGCATATTTGCAAGTTCGCA
>JAFTXX010000086.1 GCA_017461475.1 Clostridia bacterium | reverse complement strand
GTCAGAAATTACCTTACAAGGAATTTCGCTACCTTAGGAACGTTATATTTACGGAAGCCGTTTAACTTGTCTTAAGTTCACACCTTCGCTTGCGCTAAGTGTTCCCCTTGACCTTCCGGCACCGGGCAGGCGTCACCCCCTATACGTCACCTTGCGGTTTTGCAGAGAGCTGTGTTTTTGATAAACAGTTGCCTGGGCCTTTTCACTGCGGCCTGCTTGCGCAGGCACCCCTTCTTCCGAAGTTACGGGGTCAATATGCCGAGTTCCTTAACAACCCTTCTCCCGATGGCCTTAGGATTCTCTCCTCATCTACCTGTGTCGGTTTGCGGTACGGGCGCTCCGAATATACCATATACCTTTTCTCGCCACTGTGTCCACTTGCTTCCCTATTTTTAATTTCAGTGCCTCACGCCCGGGGCTACCAACGCCCGGGTCAAGCTTTCACATTGTGTCAGTATACTTAAATTCTCAGCGGCAACGGAATATCTACCGTTTGTGCATCGACTACGCCTTTCGGCCTCGCCTTAGCTCCCGGCTAACCCTGGGAGGACGAACCTACCCCAGGAAACCTTAGATTTTCGGCCATTACGATTCTCACGCAATTCTCGCTACTCATTCCGGCATTCTCACTTCTGTGCAGTCCACCGTTGCTTCCGCTACGACTTCACCCCGCACAGAACGCTCCCCTACCATCCCGTAGGATCCTAAGCTTCGGTTATATACTTAGCCCCGTTAAATCTTCGGCGCAACATCACTCGACTAGTGAGCTATTACGCACTCTTTGAATGAGTGGCTGCTTCTAAGCCAACATCCTGGTTGTCTTAGCATTGTCACATCCTTTTCCACTTAGCGTATATTTGGGACCTTAGCTGTAGGTCTGGGCTGTTTCCCTTTTGACTATGAGACTTATCTCACATAGTCTGACTCCCATACTCAATTTATCCGGCATTCTGAGTTTGATAAGAGTTGGTAACCTCTCGGCCCCGCGTCTATTCAGTGCTTTACCTCCGGTAAATATATATGAGGCTAGCCCTAAAGCTATTTCGGGGAGAACCAGCTATATCCGGGTTCGATTGGAATTTCTCCGCTATCCACAAGTCATCCGCCAACTTTTCAACGGGGGTCGGTTCGGTCCTCCATTAGGTTTTACCCCTACTTCAACCTGCTCATGGATAGGTCACCCGGTTTCGGGTCTATTACATGCAACTTAACGCGCTATTCACACTCGATTTCTCTTCGGCTCCGCACCTTCAGTGCTTAACCTCGCTACATACAATAACTCGCCGGACCATTCTACAAAAGGTACCACATCGCACTTTAACGTGCTTTGTGTGCTTGTAAACACAAGGTTTCAGGTTCTCTTTCACTCCCCTTCCGGGGTTCTTTTCACCTTTCCTTCACAGTACTGCTCCACTATCGGTCATCAGGTAGTATTTAGGCTTGGAGGGTGGGCCCCCCGTATTCCCTACAGATTCCACGTGTCTGTAGGTACTCTGGATTCTAGTCGCTTCCTCTAAATTTCGTCTACGAGACTCTCACTCTCTTTGGTTGGCTTTCCCACGCCATTCAACTATCGTAAGTCAGTTTATACTAGTCCGAACCCCAAGCGTATTGCTACTCTTGGTTTGGCCTCTTTCGCTTTCGCTCGCCACTACTCGCGAAATCTCGGTTGATTTCTCTTCCTCTTGGTACTTAGATGTTTCAGTTCCCAAGGTTCCCCTCATTAACCTATGTATTCAGTTAATGATATATGATTCTTCATCATATGTGTTTCCACATTCAGAAATCTGCGGGTCAAGGCTTATTTGCAGCTCACCGCAGCTTATCGCAGCTTGTCACGTCTTTCTTCGGCTCCTGATGCCAAGGCATTCTCCTTGTGCTCTTGTTTGCTTGAACTTCTTTTGTCGTGTATTTTCTACACGGTCCGTATCTGTTCTCTCTTTCAAGAATTGCTGAGTACATTTAAAACAGTTTTGGTTTGTTTTACTTTTCTCGCCATTTCCACAATTACTTGTGCGGCTTAAATTGTATTTTTTTACCCTTAATTTTAACTTAAACTTGGAAAGACCAATTTGATTTCAAATTTTGTCTTTTTCCCTGTTAACTTCTACGTTAACTTGTCTGTTTCTTCGTGTTCTCATTAAATTAATTTAATTTCTTCTTTATTCGGTTTTCAATGAACATTTTGTTAAACTTAATTCTTCATTAAGTTTTTAAAGCATTCAATTCTCATTAAGTGCTTTAAAAGCTTAGTGATGAGTGATATTTGCTTCGCAAGAGTTAATTTTTCACAAAGTGAAAAATTGGTTGGCCCAAGTGGACTCGAACCACCGACCTCGTGCTTATCAGGCACGCGCTCTAACCACCTGAGCTATGAGCCATTATCCGGGGGAGGCCCCGTGGCCGTCCTTCGCCTCTATTTTGCTGTTTCGTTTCCCTTACCACGTCCGTTTTACCGTTCAAGGCTTGAGAAAGCTTGCGGGTTTTTCACCTTTTATGGCTGCACACCCTTGTGTGCTGGTGGAGATGATGGGATTCGAACCCATGACCCCCTGCTTGCAGGGCAGGTGCTCTCCCAACTGAGCTACACCCCCATATGTTGCTTTGCAAAATGATGTCGCTTCGCTAATGATGTCATTCCATTAATGAAGTTTGCCTTCGGCTAATTCATTTTGTTTAAATATGTTGTAGGTCTTTCCCATATCTTTTGCGTTTTTAAAGATCCTTCAAAATTGAACAACGAACTTAAAAGGCGTAAACCCCACTCGTTTGACTACTAACATCGTGTTTGTTAGTGTCGTTTCTCCATAGAAAGGAGGTGATCCAGCCGCACCTT
>JAFTXX010000018.1 GCA_017461475.1 Clostridia bacterium | reverse complement strand
CTCGAAGCTCATATATCTCATTTGAGTATTGACTTATGTGTCTATATTCTCTTGGCATAAAAATTCCCCCTATGGTAGTTTCTTTTATTCTACCATAGGGGGTGCTTTTTTTCTATTGTCCGTTTTTAACGGACTTGTTCAAATGCAAGTGCTATTTTTTATGGTATTACAAACAGAGGTGGGTACGCACCGATCCCGCCCGATACTATATCGGGCAATATCATTCTTAAACGAAACAAGAGGGTGTTTCATCAATGATGTTCCGTTTCGCGCAAACAGATTGATGAAATTCTTTAATTATGATATAATAGATTAAAAGCGGTGACAAATGTATGGAAAATGCTATTGTTGAAAATATAAATCAGTCGTATCGCAGTCACATTACGGAAATTCAAGGAGCTTAAAATGGATTTGAGTAGATTCAAGAAAGCGCACGAGGGTTGCTATAAACGTGCACTTGCAGAGATTCGTACAGGATGTAAAGAGAGCCATTGGATGTGGTTTATATTTCCACAGTTCAAAGGACTTGGCCGAAGTTTTAAGGCCCGGTATTATGCAATTAAAAGCATTGAGGAAGCAAGGGCTTTTTTAGGCGACTCTTATCTTGGTGGAAATTTGCGTGAGATAAGCCGAGCACTTTTAGTATGTGAGACCAATAATGCAGAAGAAGTATTCGGATACATCGATGCTATGAAGCTAAAGTCATCCATGACATTGTTTGATTATGTAGCAGACGAATTAGAAGAGAATAAAGTATTTCGTCAGGTGTTGGATAAGTTTTTCGATGGCGTACTCGACACTGTGACGTTAGAAATCATAAAGTAACAAAACCTCCCCGATAGGCTAATGCGCTTGAAAAAACAATCTTAAAAGAAGTGGTTGCAAAGCCGGAGAGAAAGAAAATTTTCAAGGAAATGGGAAAATACTTATCAGCATAGATAGTAACATATGCCCACGGTTATTTACAACCGTACGTCGGTATGGTACAATTAGTAAAAATATAACTTTTGGGGTGAACTTTGATGAAAGACAAAACACTTTTTAAGAAAGCATACATTGCTGTGTCACTGCTTGTTTTCTCGCTTGCGGTTACATATATTGACGCGGTGGTTCAGCCGGAGTATTTTTCAAAAATTCCGATAAAGATACTTTTCTTTCTGGCACTTCCCATGTTGTTTTTTGCAATACACAGGGACGAATTTGCAGAGTTCAGATCGTTGTTTAAGTTCAAAAAAGAGGGATTGCTCAGGTCATTTGTGCTTGGAATTCTGATATATGCCGTCATTTTCGGCGGATATCTTTTGACAAGAAACATCATCGACTATTCGGGTGTGACTGCTAACCTGACAAGCGAGATGGGAATTACCGCCGACAATTTTGTTTATGTATCGCTGTACATCTCGCTGATGAATTCTTTTTTGGAAGAATTTTTCTTTAGAGGATTTGGTTTTATCACGCTCAAAAAGTATTTTAACATTAAGTTTGCATACATTTTCAGTCCGATTTTGTTTGCCGTTTATCATGTCGGCATGTTGCTCGGTATGTTCAGTGCGCCGATGCTTTTGCTCATACTGCTCGGACTTATAATCGGCGGATTGATTTTTAATTTTTTGAATGATAAATTCGGAAATATATATCCTTCGTGGTTTGTACACATGTTTGCAAACTTTGCGATAAATACAATAGGCTTCATGCTTTTTGGGATATATCCGTAATTTAATTTGCAAAAAACACAGTGGAATCACCCACTGTGTTTTTTATTGGCAGAAAATCAAAGTCAGAAAAATTTTTGAAATTTTTCTGACTTTGTACGGTTTATTGGACACTTGTTTTGTTATACTGTAAGTGCGAAAGGGAAGAGACGGTTTAAATTTTTTGACGCAGAGTGCCGATAACACTGCCGCGGCAGGAGAAATTTTCAAAAGAAGAAAGCGGAATTGGGGCATAGCCTTCATTCAATGAAATGAGACAGTCGCCTCCGAACTGCTTGAAATAGCCTTCTCCGTCGCAGATGAAGATGCCGAGCTGACCTACCTCTACAGACGGGGTGTTCTCCACAAGCAAAATGTCACCGTCGTGGTATTTCGGCTCCATTGAGTTGCCCGAAACGCGGAGAGCGAAGTCGGCGCGCTTTGTCTTGTCATTGAGCGCAACGCTTATCTCGGAGGACTCATTGCTTTCAAGATGAACGCCGAGGCCTGCTGAAACACGGTCGCTGAAAAAAGGAATTTTTATCATGCGAGCCTTCTTTTCTGTAGCTTTGGGGCGGAAAATGGGTTCGGCGATTTCCGCACGGACATTTCTCGACAGCGAAGCACAGCGCAGATATTCTTCATCTAATATAAAATCGCACACGCGCGCACCGTGCGCATCAAGCGCGCGATATTTCTCAAGGCGGGACTCTTCAACCTCATTTAGCTCTACCTTGTCCTCTTTGCCGAGGGCGAGATACTCAAGCGAGCAACCGAGCGCGTCGGCAAGGGCAATGGCGGTGGAAAGCTTAGGCTCCTCGGTAAAACCGGAAAGCAACTTGCCCAGCGTGCCGAGCGGGATGCCGCTTGCGGTAGAAAGCGCGTCGTTTGTAATACCTTTTTCTTTCTTTACAAATTTAACTCTCTCTGAAAAATTCATTTTGGCACTCCAATCTGTATTTTTCTACATCATTTTTTTCTTTAATTCGATTATAACATCCAAAATCCAAAAAGTAAATACATTTTTTGATATTTTTCCAAAAAGGATAAAAAATATTTTCGATTTCGGAAATATTTTTGAAAAAATGTATTGACATTTTCCAAAAGTGGTGATATCATGAAGACACAAGGAAGTACGAAACACGGAGGAACTACCATGAACGCATACGGTTACAGAACAAATGTAAGAACTAAAAAGCACACTGCACTCGGCACTGCCGTTCGTTTTCTTCGCGCTGTATATGAGGTTCTCCGCGAGAGAATAGGCGCTTGCGAGATACGTATTGCGGCTACTCTTGTAAATTTTGTAGTTGCCCTCGGTGTGGTCGGCGGCATGGAAAGCGGCAGTATCTCGATGTATGTCGGACTTCCCGTTTGTGTTGCGCTCGCCATCGCGGCGCTCCTCACTCATTTTGACGACTAAGGCACGGCATTTAAAAAGTCCTCATTTTTTACTCCATATATAACAAAAAGAGCCTTGGTCTTTCCCCCTGACCAAGCTCTTTTTGTTTAAGGTTTGTTTAATTGCAAAAAAACTCTTGCACAAATGTTTTAATTAGTCTATAATAAAGTTACGTATAATCTATACGGAAGGCAGGTACACGATATGGTTTTTGATAAGAACAAAGGTCAGCCTACACAGGTTTTTTCAAAGGTTGATGTTAATGACGACGGAACCAAGGCGATTTTGCTCGAGGTTTACAAGGCGCTTATCGAAAAAGGTTATGATCCGATAAATCAGATAGTAGGCTACATTCTTTCCGAAGACCCTACATATATTACAAACTATAACGGCGCGCGCGGCCTCATTCGCAAAATCGACCGTGACAAGCTTCTCAATACGCTTGTACGCGATTATCTCGGAGTTGACTAAACAGTGAAGACCGTTACGCTTGCACATTCTTTTCCACGCGCTGTGGGGACAAGCATTGCGCTCGGCATGTTCGACGGTGTACATATGGGGCATCGTCGTATTATCAGCGCGGCAAAAAATAAAAGCACCGAACTTGAAATTCCTTCATCGGTGCTTCTTTTTTCGAGGTCTCCCAAAAACGCTTCTGTACTGCTTCCGCTACGTGACCGCCTGCGTGAGATTGAAAAGCTCGGTATTGATACGGTTTATGTTTACGATTTTGAGGAAATATCAGGGCTTACCCCAGAGGAGTTCGTGCAAAATGAACTTTGCGAAAAGCTCGGTGCAAAAGCCGTTTTTGCGGGGTATAATTACCGTTTCGGCAAGGGTGCAGCCGGCAGTGCTGATACGCTTGCGTCACTGTGCGCCGACCTTGATATTTTTTGCGGAATTACCGAAGAGGTCGACTACCTCGGTGAGAGCGTAAGCTCAAGCCGCATTCGCGCATTACTTGCGGATGGCGATGTCGAAACCGCAAACAAACTGCTCACCTATCCGTACTACCTTACTTCCGAAGTGCTTCACGGCAAGGAACTTGGCAGAAAACTCGGCTTGCCGACGATAAATCAGCACTTTGACAGGGAACACGCTCCGATGGCGCACGGCATATATTACACTAAAACTATAATCGACGGCAGGGCATACATTTCTGTGTCAAATCTCGGCGTGCGTCCGACCGTTGAAAACACCGAAAATACAAACCTTGAAACTCACATAATAGGCTTTGACGGCGACCTTTACGGCAGGGAAGTCAAGGTCGAGTTTTACGGCAAAGGCCGCGACGAAAAGCGATTTGCCGATGTTGAAGAGCTTCGACGCGAGGTTGAACGTGATTGCCGTCGCGCAATTGAATTTTTTAAATAGGGGGGTGGCAGCAGTGCCTAAAATATCCAAAATAATCGCAGTTGCAGTGCTGTCTATGCTGCTTTCGGTAACGGTTTTGGCAACCGATGCCGTAAATGAGGATAACATTATAACCGCCGACGGAACAGCCGCCGCAATTGTGTATAATATCGAAAATGAAACGGTCGTTTTTGACCGCAATTCGAATGAAGCGCTCGTACCCGGCTCAATAACAAAAATGATGACCGCCGTGTGCGCGTATGAACTGCTGTCAGATAAGCTTGACAGCACCATTACCGTTGAAAGCGGCATGCTAAACCGCATCAGCCCGAATTTCTACGGCTACAAAACAGGGGACACGGTTAAAATACGCGATCTTTTAGGCGGCTTGCTAACACGCGGATATAACGACTGCGCTGCATTGCTTTGCTACGCCGCGTGCGGAAGTATCGACGATTTTGTAAGCTACATGAACGCACGTGCCGCCGAGCTCGGTATGAAAAACACCGTCTACGCAAACCCCACGGGGCTTGACGCGGCGGGAGCTGTAACGACCGCCGCCGACACTTTGCTTTTGGCATGTGAATTTTACAAGATACCCCTCCTCATAGAACTGTCAAACACGTTGACATATAAGGGCGACAATGTTACTTTCTCCAACAGGAACGACTTTCTCAACAGCGGAAAATATTTTGATTCGCGCATAGTCGGAATGAATGTCGGATGGACTGCAAATTCCGGTTACTGCGCCGCAAGCGCTGTCGAGGGCGATAAACTCACTTATATTATCGTGGTGCTCGGTGGCGAAGAAATAAACGAGCGCGTGACCGCCTACGACCTCACACGTACGCTTGCCGATTATGCGCTTGACGGCTTCGATTACATTGATGTTATCAAAGCGGGCGGTGTAATTTGCGAGATACCCGTTGAGCTTTCCATGGATGCCGATTATGTAACACTCGTCCCCGCCGAGTCGCTCACATTGTATCTTCCCACCGCTGTAGATGTTAAAACCGACCTTTCATATTCCTACAGACTCGATTTTGAAACGCTCGATGCGCCCGTGACCGAGGGGCAGAAGGCGGGAAGTTACACCGTTTCGCAGGATGGCGTAATCCTCGGCAGTGTCGATCTTGTGACCAAAAATTCGGTTCCGCGAAGCGAATTTTTGGTAGTGCTCGACGCTATTGAAAATTTCACCACAAGCACGTTTTTTATCGTAACGGTAATAGCGGCTGTATTGCTCACCGTGATTTATTTCATAGTGAGCGCGCTTATGCGCTCACGCCGCAGATCTAGACATTATTCAAGAAGAAGATAACTTACTAAAAGAAAAAACTCAGCGAAAGCTGAGTTTTTGTTTTACTTCTTTCCAAATAACTTTGTGAAGAAGCATTTTTCTTTATTTTCGATTGGCTTATAATACGCGCATTTGCCGTTTTTATAACAGCAGATATACCGGCATGTCTCGGATGTCGGATCTAACTTGTAGTTTTCTTCGCCTGTTTTGCATGTTGAACAAAGTCGATTTTGCTTCATCGGTGTTTCCTTTGTTGTTTGCGACGGTTAGTTTCAAGTACCCAGCGCATGCCTGCGGGTGCCGCGACAATGGATATAAGCATTATGCTGTGCGCCACTGCTGCCGACAGTATTGTGTGCAGTTCAAATGGGCAGTATCTCAAAAACTTAAAAATGCTGAACATCCAGGCATACGCAACATTGCCAAGCAGCAAAAACACTGACATTGAAAGCGCGACGAACAGCAGATATGCGGTAAAATTGCAGATGCAGTAGCGCTTTATGTTGTGAAGTGCGTAAAAGCACTGCCTGAGCTTGCGAATGTGAAATGCAGCAAAAATAAGGAACCCGATAAGGAGCATGATAAACAGCGTTTCATTTTCCTGACCAAAAATGTTGGATAAATGTATTGTGTTTACCGCGGATGAAATCACAATACTTGTGATAAGCAGCTCGATAAATCTTATAAGAATAATTTGGCTGGTTTTGCGTTTTATTCTCTTCTTGTGTTTCATTTTTAATAAAAACTATGGCGGGGCACCACGCGGTACCCCGCCATATTGATTTTAATTAGTTGTACAAGCTTTGAGTTTCAGCAGTATCATAACCGCCGGTAGGCTTTGTAATTGCGGTAGTAGTGTCTTCGCCTGATGTCATGATGACATTGATAGCATCAAATTCTACCACGTTGAGAATAGGGGTTTCATAATTTTTCATAAGAGTCTCCTTATATATTTGCAAGTTTTTATTTAGCGGTAAAAGAAGTGGTTACGGGAGCACTGTAAACGGTAGAACCGTCAGCGCGTACTACGTAAGCCTGGATGGTAATGGTCTGATTTGAGTATGAGCTGTCGAAAGCGAGAACTTCTGCAATCATTGCCCATACATCGTCGGTAGAAGGAAGATATGATACACCCTCAATCTTTACATAACCGTAAAGACCGCTGACTTCGAAGGACTGTGTTTTTCCGCCTACGGTTACTTCAAAACCGTAAGAGCAAGTATCGTTTGTAAGACACTCAGCGTAGAGTGTGTAGTCCATTTCTGCCATAAGGGCAACACGGTAAAGCTCTGTCTTCTCACCAAATGTAACTATAGGCTGTGCGTATGCAAAGGGAGAGAGCGCGGTGAGACCGTCGTAGATAGTTTTTTCGTCTTCGTCTTCGACTACGCCGGTAACGCCTACCATGCCGTTTGCGTCAGCTTCGCTTACGGTATAACCTTCTGCTTCAAGTGCTTCTGCGTAGGCAGCGGGAACGGTTACGGTGTTGTCAACAAAGTCGCCGGAGCAACTGAGGATAACGCTGTTTTCGTCAACTGTGATAGTGGAATCTTTGTCTACGGAGATAGCGGAACCGCTGACATTGAGGGCAGCGGTTGAGCCGATAGAGAATACGAACTGTGTTTCGCAACCGTCTGCAACGGATGCGGAGACATCGGTGTCAACAAGGTTTACTGCAACATCGTTAGCTTCGAGAACAACTGTCGCGAAAGAGTTGGTGCTGCCCTTAGCATTGTTTACGGTGTCGATGTTGCAACCGCTGAATGTTACTTCGGAACCTGCTGCCGCGCTCTTCACATAGAGAGCGTTCCAACCGGTGATTGCGGTATTGTTAACTTCAATATCGGAGTCAACCCAAACGATAATAGCATAACCGTCGGTGCCTGCGTTGATTTCACAGTTGTTAACGGTTACTGCGGTACCGTTTTCGGAGCCGCCTACAGTAAGGGGCTGCTGGTCGCCGCTTGTGCTTGTAACGTTAAGGACAACGTTGTTAAGAGTGAGCTCAACAGCCTCGCGGGTGTCAACGCAACGCTGGAGCGCGTTGATAGTACCGTTTTCGATTGTAACGTCTGCATATACTTCAAATGCCTTTTTAGCGGTAGAAGTAACAGCGAAATTGCCGAGGTCAAGAGTGATGTCGCTTTCGATAGCGATGAGAGAGCTGATTTCTACATCAGCGAGAAGAGTAACGGTGTTACCGTCGGTTGCATCTGCAATTGCTGCAGCAAGTGTTGTGTAACGAACGCCGTTAACTTCTGCTACAAAGTCGCCTGCATCAAGTGTTTTTGCTGTGCCGATGTTATCCCAAGCTTCGGAGTCGATCATAACAGAGCTGTCGCCCCAGCAGATAAGGTTTTCAATGGTAGAGTTGCTGTCAACAAATACCTTTGCGGTGTCTGTAACTTCACCGCTGTTTGCATGGAGAGTGGTAATTGTTGTGCCATTGGTGAGGTTAAGAGGGAATGCGTCCTGACCGTTTGTAAATGCACTTGCAATCTGGCAGTTATCAAGAGTAGCACCGTGTGTGCCGTAGAAGTTGATACCGTAAGCGTAATCGCCGATAACTTTTACATTGGTAAGTGTTGAAGATGTACCGCCAACCAAACGGATAGCGCAATAGGGACTGGTGTTGTCGCTTGTTGCTTTAACAGTCAAATCCTTGATAGTAACGCCGGTAGCCCAGTAAGAGCCGTTGGTGTCTCCAAATACAAGGGTAGAGGTTTCGGCAACCGCGTCGTAAATGGTGTAACCCTTACCGTCAAGGGTAATGTTGCCAAGTACGGAGTTGTTTCTGATAGCGACAGCTTCGGTGAGCGTAATGTCGCTGAGAAGTTCAACGGTGTCGCCTGCTTTTGCATTCGAAAATGCGTCTGCGAGGGAAGTGTATGTAGTTTCGCCGATTGCTGCAACCTGTACAGCTTCAACGGTGTAAACACCGTCTACAGCTTCAAGGGCGAAGCCGTTTGCGCAGTATGCTTCTGCGGAAGTTTCGGAGTAAGTACCACCGGTTACAGCAGTATTTGCGTTAAAGCCTGTGCAAGTGGAACTTTCATAAGCAATGACTGCATTTGCAGCCTCAGTGAAGTCACCGCCGCTGATTGTTACAAGACCGTCGCCAACGCCTGCGTCACCGACCTGACCGCCCCAAATAGCGATGCTGTCTGTGATAAATGTACCGTCGGTAATGGTTACCTGGTTCCATACGAGGATGTTGCAGTTATTGTTATTGGTGAATGTACCTCCGTTTACTGTGAGTACGCCGTAGTCGTCAACCTTAACGTTGTAGCTGCCACCCTCGAAAGTACCGCCGTTGATAGTCATAACGGAAGGAACAGCGTCGGTGTTTTCATCGCCGTTCTGCCAACCGTTTTCTATAAGCGCACTGCCTATACCGTTGGTAGAGATTGCACCGTCATTAATGGTCATGGTGCCGTGGTTAACAACAACATAGTGGTTGTTTTTCCATTCGGTTGCTGCGGGTCTTTCGCCGACGAAGCTACCGCCGTTAATCGTAACGGTACCGCCAACGTTGTTTACAAGAGCAGCAGAGTTTACACCGCCGATTGCCTTAACGGTACCGGTTTTTGTTTCGCTGCTGTCGTTGATGGTGAGTGTGCCGTTGTTGGTAATAACGGTTGTATAAGCAATGCTGCAAGACACCGTATAACCGTTAAGGTCAAGCACAACAGTGGTGCCGGATGCAACGGTGAGCGTAGCATCAATGCTGATGTCCGCACCGAGCGTGATTTCGCCGCCGTTTGCAAATGCGTCTGCGAGACCGCTGTAATCTGTAACGGTAGTTACATCAGCGTCTTGTGCAACAACTGCAAAAGGCATCATAGTGAGAAGCATAGCCATTGTAAGAACCATGCTTACGATTTTCCTTAGTTTCATTTGTCATTCTCCTTTCGATTCTTTGATTTATGTGAAAAATGAAACATGACGTGTTAGGGGGATAGCCGCCAAAAAAGCTTTGATTTTATGCACAAAATGTTGTACAATCGAAATTTGCGCGCTTTGGTCCTTAAACTGAATATTTTAGGAAAAAGAGCGTAAAACCTGACTTTTTTTCAGGTTAATACGCTCTTTTGACTGCGAATTTTGACTATGAATTGAAAATCAATGATAGCTTGTCCATTTCGTTTTTCTTATGCTCACTAAGTGAATGTGCGTACAAATCGAGGGTAATGGCAACCGAAGAATGTCCCAATATTTCGGACAGCGTTTTGTAATCCATGCCGACTTCAAGCGCGCGAGTGGCAAACAAATGCCTGAGCGAATGAAACTTGATATCCGGCAGTCCCGCACGCCTCAGTACCTTTTTGAAATGCCGTCTATACGTACGGATGTCAAACGGCTTTTTGTTTTTTGACACAACAAACTCACAATCGCGCGGGATCTTGTTTATCCTGTCAAGCAAAAATGACGGTATGGGGATTTCTCTTTTTGACGTTTTGCTCTTCGGCGAAATTATTTCTACATTGCTGCCGATTCTCGCTTGCGTTCCGCGCACCGATAAAACCGAAGTTTCAAAGTTTATGTTTTCCCATTTAAGCGCACACAGCTCGCCTATACGAAGCCCTGTGTAAAGGCATATCAAAATGCCTATATCCTCGTCATCTGTCAAAAACTTTTCCAGCTTTTGCTGTTCGCGCGACGAAAGAATACGCACCGCAGGCCTCTCTTTTTTCGGCGTTTTTACCTTGCTCCACACATTTGTTATCAGGTCTCTGTCCTCTGCCGCCGACAAAGCGGAGAGCAATGTGCAAAATACCGCCTTTTTTGTTGACGAGGCAAGCTTTAAGCCGTTTACGAACTTTTGAAGTATTTCGGTGTTGAGTTTTCGCAGACGAACATTGCCGAGCGCAGGTACTATGTGATTTTTGATATAACTTTTGTAAATGTGCTTGGTAGTCGGCTTAAGTGTCAATTGCGTCTCCAGCCACTCGTCAAGCCATTCGCTGAGAAGCATGTCCGAGTTCATGTGTAAAATACGCTTTTCGGTCTTGCATTTTACAAGTTTCTCTTTGATGTCCGCGTAAGTTCTTGAGTACACATATCCGTAAACCGCCTTGCCCGAAAGGTCGTATTTTTTGATATATCTGCCCTCATAGCGACCGTCCTTTCTTTTGTAGATATTTTCTCCTCTTCTTGACATGATAGAATTCCCTTTCTAATATAAATTTTATTTATTTGAAGCTGTAAAACTGTACAGAGTGTCCATTGCCGCACTGCCGTAAAAGCAGCGCATTATTATAAGTGGACTTGAATATTTATTCGTAAAGTTGACTACATATTTGACGGAGAAAAAAGCATGAAAAAGTATCTAAATGTTAAGTTTTTTTGTTGAAAAAGTAGAAGACTGAATTTGGGGTTGACAATTCAACCAACCCGTGATATTATTTATTTACCTTATTTAAGGTAAATTTTTAGCGTCTCACAAAAACCATACAAAAATGTACAAAAAAGCCAGCCGGATTTGAACTGAATTTATTCAGTTTACGAACCGTAAATATTCAGTTTAAGGACAAAAACGGAAATAAGCACTTTTTAGTTTGTGTTTTTTTACCTAAAAATATACTTAGAAAAAGTATTTTAATGGGGCTGTAGTTTTTTTCACAGCATTTTTGTTTTATATATATATCAATTTTGGAAGGAGTACAAAAGAAAAAATGAAACTGAGAAAAATCGTAAGCTTAGTCCTTACAATGGCTATGCTTCTCACCATGATGCCTTTTGCAGTTGTTGCTGAAGACGACACAACAGTAGGTGACCTTACTATCAGCACTGTTGCAGAACTTCAATCTTTTGCTGCATCTGTTAATAGCGGCAACACATATGAGGGCAAGCTCGTTGTGCTGGCAAACGACATTGATTTAATGGATGACGAGGGCAATGTCGCCGACATGTCACCCATTGGAACCAAGGACACCCCTTTCAAGGGAACCTTTGACGGTCAGGAATACACTATTTCCAACTTAACCATTTCTGATGGAAACGCAGACTATGTAGGTCTGTTCGGCTTTATCAGCAGCCCCGCGGTAGTTAAAAACGTAACCGTCGAGAACCCCTACCTCATAGGACGTTCTAATGTCGGCGGTATCGTTGGCTGCGCATACACCGGTAAAGTTGATAACTGTCACGTGACCGGCGAGATTGATATCAAGGGTTACTACAAAGTGGGCGGTATCACCGGTTATGGCTACGCCGCTATCTCTGGCTGCTCTGTTATCGGTGCAGAAGACTGGGATTACAACTACATCGGCGCAGAATACAGCGCCGCAGATTACGAAGGTGACAATGTCGGCGGTATCGTCGGCATGCACGGCGAAGGTAGCATTGCTATCAAAAACTGCTCTGTAGCTAATGTTTCCATTGAGGGTACCCGCAAGGTAGGCGGTATCGTTGGCTCCGCATTCCAGAACAACATCATCACCGGCTGTTCTGTAAGCAACGTTACAGTTGCTACCAACGCTACTGCTGATTATGCAACTGCAAACGCAGGCTCCATGGGTATCGGCGGTATTGTTGGTCTTACCTCGAGCGATTACACTGGCGGTTGCATCGAAGACTGTTCTGTAAGCGATGTAACCTTTGAGAATGAAAATGATGTAACCGTTTCCGCAGGCGCTATCACCGGCGGTCACAGAGGCACCGATGCCCCTGTTGTCCCCGAAAACAGCACTATTGAGAACAACACCGTAAGTGCTGTCACCGGCGCAAGCAATAAATATGGTATACCCGCTCCCACCGGCACTGTTACTCCCGCATATACCAAGGAAGTAGACGGTTCTGTAAGAGTTTGGGGCGAGGGCGGCGGCAATGCGTCCGAATCTTTTGTTCTTGAACTCTATGCCGACAATACCAAGATCGCTACCACAACTCTCAACAACGTAGGCGGTATCATCAACGGAGATGTTTATGTTACATGGAACTTCTTCTATCCCACATCAAACGATGAATACTGGACTACCACTTGGGAAGACGGTCACCCGAATTCCGCTGCACAGCCCACCAAGGTAGTTTTGTATATCGACGGTGTTGCTGCTGCAGAAAATGTAGCAAAGATGAACGCTCCCGACGACCTTAACCCCGTTGTATGGGCAGAGCTCGGCGGAGTGGCTACTCCTTCCGTTCTCGAAGGTTCCGGCACTGAAACTGATCCTTTCCTGATCAACAACATTAATGACCTTGTATGGTTCAGAAATGATGTTAACGCAGGCAACACATACGAAGGCAAGTATGTAAAACTTACCGGTGATATCGACCTTGATAGCTATACGGAAATGAATGTAAATTACGAGGGCAATAATGTCTCTGCACCTACATTCAGACCGATTGGCGACTACTCTTGCAGCGCTTCCTTCAAGGGTACATTTGACGGCGGAAACAATACCATTTCCAACCTTTATATAAGCGGTTGGGATATCAATTACTGTTGGGGCAAGTACGGTTGTGCCGGACTTTTTGGTACGGTTGACAATGCAACCATTAAGAACCTGACGGTGAGTGGTTTTGAAATTCAGGTTGAAGGCGGCGACGTTGCGGCTATCGCAGGTCACGCTATAGGCGACTGTACATTTGAAAACATCACAGTCACAGACAGTAAGATTGCAACCTACAATAACGGTTGCGCAGGTATTGTGGCGTGGTCGGAAGCCGGTGACTATACTTTCAAGGGCATCGAAATTGACAATACTGTTGTTCTTGCAGGTCTTTGGGGTTCGTTTGACAGCTCCATCGGCGGCGTTCTGGCACAGGCAGATGAAGATGCAACATATCACTTTGAAGATGTGACGGTTGCTTGCCGACTTGACTGCTACAATGATGTAACAGCTGCATACAAGTGGTATTCATACAGAATGTGCGGTATGCTCATCGGTCGTATGACAACACTGCAGACGGGTACAACTGAAGTTGATCCTCGCGGTAAGGTTACTCTTAAAAATGTTGATATCACGATTGGCGAATGGGCAAACTACACATACATTAACACCAGTGGTAATACATGGCAACGTGTTGAACCCGGCTATACTTATGCCGGTGTAGATGTTGAAAGCTACCCGGATGCTAAAGTAGAGACTCTTGGCTTTAGCACAATTATCGGTGGTCCTCAGTCACAGAGTAAGGGCTACTATGGCTCTGACATTACCAAGCTTGAAGCACTTGAGGGCTTTGACACAAGCACATTGAAAGTTAATGACATTGCACTTGAGATAAGAAGCCGTGTAGCAAAGGTTGGCGATACCTACTACACCAGCCTCCAGACTGCGATTAACGAAGCCAATGGTGCAACCATAACTCTTATCGTTGATGTGACTGAGAATGTTACCCTCACAGGCGATGCAATCATCGACCTCGGCGGCTACACTCTCAACGGCAACATTCTAGCTCCCAACGCTAATCTGACTGTCAAGAACGGTTCCATCAAGAACACTGACAGTGGCGTCAGCGCTTTGGAGATCAATGCCGGCACTCTTACCCTCACCGATGTAAACATCGACTCTGCACGTCATGCAGTACGTATCGACGGCGCAGTAACCGCAACTATCAACGGCGGCACTTACAGAAGTGCAATCGGCGAAGGCACAGGTACATACCACGCAGTTAACGTTTCGGGCGCTGCAATTGTTACTATCGTAGACGGTACATTTGTAGGTCCTAAGGGCACTACCGCTGACAGCGGTTCGGCTGTAAACGTACAGACAGGCGCTATCGTTGCAATCAAGGGCGGTCACTTCTCCGGCGGTAAGAACAGCACCCTGGCATCTAAGGGCACACTCGCAGTTTCCGGCGGTGTATTCGACCAGGCAGTTAAGGCAGAATTCTGCGCAGAAAACTATGTTCCTGTTGACAACGGCGACGGCACTTACGGCGTTAAGGCTACAGCAGTAGCAGCAATCGGCGAAACCACTTACGGTTCTCTCGCAGATGCTCTCGTAGCAGCAGCTGACAGCAAAGACATCGTAATTGAGCTTCTCGCAGACGCTACATATGACATATCCTCATGGAATGCATATGCAATGGGTGGCGAAAGCACAACGACTGTCACCATTAACGGTAACGGTCATACCCTCACATTCAACCAGCTCGACAGCGACTGGAACAATGTTGTTACAAGCAATGACGCTAAGTTGATTCTCAACAACATGACTATCACCAACAGCGGTCATAACGACGGTCCTTGGAACAGATACGACATCAACTTTGGCTGCGATGTTGAATTGAACAACGTAACCTCCAACAAGGCACTTGCATTCAAAGCTGACGCTACTCTGAACAACGTTACTGTTAACGAGTCCTCCGATGTTTACGCTATCTGGATTCAGGCAAACGGTCAGAACGTAAGTATTGACGGCTTGACAGTTACTTCTGCAGGACGCGGCATCAAGATCGACGAGCAGTACGTTACTGCAGAAAAGGTAACTCTCAGCGTTGAGAATGCTACATTCACAACTGCAAAGAAGGCAGCTATCCTTGTTAAGTCAGCAGAAGGCGCAACAATCACAACTGAAAATGTTGACATTGCAAACGTTGCCGCAGACTCGACCAACGCAGTTTGGGTTGACGAAGACAGCGCTGCTGTATTCAGCAAAGTAACCGTAAACGATGCGTACGCAGTTCTTGAAAACGTAGAAAGTTTTGTAGCTACCGTATATGCCAACGGCGTTCTCGGTTACTACAAAACACTTGCAGATGCCGCAGCGGCAATCGCAACCGACGGAACCGATACCACTATCAAGATTTTGACTGATATCGAAGTATCCGAAAGTATCAAATTTGCATACGGTACAGGCAAAGTTACATTTACTGCTGACACTCCCGTTACCGTTAAGCAGACTGCAACAAGCGACTTCTCATTTACACAGACAGATAACAACAAGAACAAGATTGTTGTTGAAAAAAATGTAACATTCGAACTTTACGACAACTCCAGCGACTTTACCGTATACTACGGTCCTTCTCTTGAAGTAAACGGCACTATCACCGGCGGCGCAAACTGGGGCGCACTCTATCTCTTCAATGGTACACACACCGTTTCCGAGACCGGTAAGATTGGCATGGGTCGCACACAGGTACGCCGGACCGAACTCACAGTAAACGGCGAAGTTGACACCAACTACCTCTTGGTTGAAAAGAGCACCTTTACCGCTGACGGTGCTACCGTTGACGCAAATGTTATCTACGATAACAACAACAGCGAACAGCGTGACGGCGCATCCACATTCAATATCATGAACGGTTCTACCGTTACTACATCTGCACTTACTCTCAGCTACGCAGACACCGCACTTACCATTGACATGTCCAGCACTCTCACCGCAACTACCATCACCGGCGCAGGTAAGATCGTAATCGACGCGGCAAACTATACCGCAGGCGCAGCATGCCCCATCGTTGGTAACGCATCCACCTTTACCGGTAAGCTTGAAGTTATCAACAATGACAAAGTAACTGCTTCTATCGACGCAAACGGCAATATCGTTCTTACTGCGACAAAGGCTCCCTCGGCTGACCTTACATACGCAGGTTATGTAGGCACTTCCGGCGAAGTTGGCACCGAAAAATACCGCGAGAACATTCAGGTTGACCTCTACAACGTATACGCAGAAAATTCTCTGGTAGTTGAACTCTGGAGCGGCGAGACTAAGCTCTCCACCACCACTCGCCGCGCGACAGACCGCGACGATGACACCGTTACTCTCTACCCTGTCGAAGGCACAACCACCGCAAACATCGTTGTTTACGGCAGACTCGCAGGTTCTTGGGATACCGAGTGGCACGTAGCTCCTACTACCGCAAATCTTCCCGACACCATCAAGGTTTACGCAGACGGCATCCTTGTTGATACATGGGACAGCGGCTTCATCAATGATACTGAAGTAGAAGAGTATAAAGCATTCATCGGTGTAGAAAAGGCAAAGACCATCTACGACGGTCTCGTAATGGTTGACGTGTTTGGATACAAAGACCCCGTTATTGCTTGGGGTAGTGGTGCAGAGCTCTACCGTGTTGCTATGGTATCATCCATGGATGAAGCTACTTACACCGAATGGGCTACCAAGAACAGTTTCACCTCTGCCAGCCAAATGGCAAACATGCTCGGCTTTGAGGTTACCGTTGACGGCAAGACCCAGACCGTTGGTGTTCCTCGTCCTTATACTTCGGTAACTCTTAACGGCACATACGAGTACACCAAAGATGAATATTCCGCAGCTGCTCTGTTTACAGAAGTAATTGTATTTGACTCTTCTTTTGCAGGCAAGGTAATAACCGTTCAGCCTTACATTGTAATCGGTGATGAGGTTGTTTACGGTGAAGCAACCACCGTTACATTTACAACTACCAGATAAATCTAATCATAGGAGACACACAATGAAAAAATATGTAAAGCCTAATCTTGAAGTAGTGGAGTTGGACGTACAGGACATCGTTATGGCAAGCACAACCACAACAAGCGGTTGTCTTATCGATGGCGGATATAACGATTCAGACAAGAATGGTGCAGCAAGCTCTCAGTCTTTAGATTACTATAGCTAATCTCTCTTAAATGTGGCGGGGCGTCACTTCGGCGGCGTCCCGCCGCAATATTAACTACCGAGGAGAAAAACATGCGAGTTGTTTGGGTGCGGTTTGCAGAGCTGATTATCACAAGTACGTTGCTTTCCGCAATTTCGAGTATAATACATTTCTCCGGCATTTATGGGCAAGAGATGGAAACGACAGGTATAATACTTCTTGCAGCGTTCGCCATTTTCTTAGTATATCACATTTACAAACTTAGACTATGTTTTTATGTTTTACACGACAAAAAACGTTACTATCGGTTTAATTTCGCCGCGTATCTGATGTTTATGATATTTTCGCTTCTTGTATATCTGATATTCGGCAATGTGGCATATACGTGGATGTTCAGCATTTTCAAAGTTGCCCGTTTTTGCAATTTGCAATTGTCAATAGCCGCATCGGCTATTGCATCGCATGTCGTAATGCTCGCGGCAATTGCTCTCGCACCATTAGGGATGGATTGGATATTTGAATTTGACCGTGACAAATAATAGGAGTAACTACATGAAACAAAAGAGACTTTGTTCAACATGCGAAACAGGCGTAAAGACGTACAATCTCGACCCGCTCGCAGAGTCATGTCAGTATGTCTATTGTTACAAAAACGGCAGATGCGCGTATTATAAGCCTATTAAAACAGCTAAAAAGAGTTTCTTTTCGATATTATTCGGAAAGAAGTGAGAAATTTCTCTCGGACACATTATTATAAATTAATGTTTATGCGAAGAAGCAAACATCTCCCCGCAAGATCCTTCACTTCGCTGCGCTCCGTTCGAGGATGACAAGCGGGGGTTGTTACAGTGCGTAAAAAAAGGCTTTTTTAGCACTATGCTAAATCCCGCCCTTG
>JAFTXX010000017.1 GCA_017461475.1 Clostridia bacterium | reverse complement strand
TATTGCAACGAAGCCGAACTGGACATTTACTTTAGATTAAGGAGGGGAAAGTATGCAGAAAAGAAATGTACTTATAGCCGATGAGGGTATGGTGCTGACCGACGGTGAAAACTACGGCAGGGTGATATACCTTGCCGAGGACGCGGACGCTGGCGCGTACCGCGAGATAACGCAAGCGGAATATGACGCTATTATGGCAGAGAGCGAGGAAACTACGCTGTGATAGAACATATTTTGCTTGCCGCCGAGGTCGTTTCTGCGCTGACGGTACTCGCGGGGGTGCTTGTGTATATCCGTAAGCGAGCAAAGAAAAACGAGACAGCGCTCGAGGGAACGCGATGTCTACTTCGCCGCGGCATGGTTGAAACTTACTACAAGCACAAGGACACCGAGCATATTCGACAATACGAAATGGAGAATTTCATCAAAGAGTATGAAGCGTACAAGGCACTCGGCGGTAACTCATTTATTGATGAGATTCGCAAAGAGGTAATAACGTGGGAGGTAGAAACATGATAATTCCGTTTAATTGCGACAGCGTCAGGGTGACTTCGCGCTTTGGTACGCGAACTCTGAACGGCAAGACCGAAAACCACGGCGGCTACGACATGGTGGGTGTCGGTTTGTGGGATATAGTCGCCGTTGAGGGCGGCACGGTTGTGCAGTCGCGCATTGTTACCGACAAGTCCAACACTACATGGCAGTGGGGCAACTACGTCTGCATCAAGACGGCGGCGGGGCAGTATCACTACTATTGCCATATGGCAAGCCGCGCGGTTGTAAAGGGGCAGACAGTCAAAGCAGGCGACAAGCTTGGTGTAATGGGCAACACTGGTTACTCATTCGGCGCACATCTCCATTTTGAGGTGCGTAAAAGCGACGGTAAGACGAAAGTTTCGCCAGAGACGGTACTCGGTATACCTAATAAGACGGGTACATACACACGGAGCGCGCTTGAAAGCGACCTCGATGTGCTTGTGAAAAAAGGTATCATCAACAGTCCGATGTACTGGAAGCAGAAAGCAGCACAGGTGCAGTACCTTGAGGATTTCATCCACAATGTCGCGGAGGCTGTGAAATGATAAAGATATCTTTTGAGAAGAAGCGAGCGAAGAAAAAGAACTTCGTTCGCTTCTCTAAGAAGTGCTTGTGCGCAATGATCGTGCTATGGTTCATCGCGGCGTTTGCTTGCGTGGCTGTGGTTATCGTGCAACTTATCCGCGGCGACATGGCGGTGAACACTGGCGACCTTGTGACGTGCGTCGGAATACCGATGACGGGCGGAGTCATCGGATACATGATAAAATCCGCCGTTGAGGACAACACAAAGAAAGGAACTACATATGAAAACGTTGAAAACGAAATTGACAAGCCGTAAGTTTTTAGTCGCGGCGGCAGGCATTGCGAGCGGTGTCGCGCTTATCGTGAGCGGCAACACCACCGAGGGAGTTGCGGCGGTAATTGCTTCGGTAATAGGCTATCTTGCCGCCGAGGGTTACATCGACGCGAAAGCGGTCAAGGCTACGGCCGAGGCGGTTGAAGAAGCGGTTGACGCGAGTGAGGAAGACGAGTCGTACTCGATAGGATTTACAGATTAAAGAAAACGCAGTAGGTGGGATTTTCCCGCTTACTGCGTTTTTGCGTATGACGGGCATATCAGTGCTCTGTGGTGAAAGTCCACCGAGGCGTAGTTGCCGACGAACTCTAAAGCGACTCCCAAGGTTTACACTGTGAGGTGTGGGCGAGAAGAAGGGATAGCGAAATCGTAGCCCTACGAACAGAAACTTAATACTAAGGCATACTTGACGGATAAGTTGGCGCAAAACAACGAAGTCCCAAAGGCAACCGTAACTCAAGTATGTAAATTAAGAGGGCAGACGAGGAAAGAGAATTGGTTTATCCCGTGAGGTCTCATAGGCAGAGAAATCTGTAGTAACAACGAACTATGAGAAGTCAGCAGAGGTCATAGTACCGAAGAAGATTTCGGGAAGGACTGAACAATTCAAAGCGTCAATTTGAAATGTATGTTCTAAGCATAAGCCTGACAGAATGTGATAGCAAGGCGTATCCTTGTGGAAACATTACAACATAAGGCAAAGACGACTTAGAAGCGGAAAGGAGAAAAGACGGAATATGTCAGAAATGCTTGAAAGAATACTAAGCGACGAAAACATTAAAAACGCCTACAAAAGAGTTTATGCAAACAAAGGAGCAGGCGGAGTAGATGGGGTTACAGTCCAAGAACTTGAAGGATATATGCAAGAGAATTGGAACGGTATTAAGGTACAAATCCGAACAAGAACCTACAAACCACAACCTGTAAAAAGGGTAGAAATACCCAAAGCAAACGGGGGAGTAAGAAAACTTGGTATTCCCACGGTAATTGACAGAGTAATCGAACAAGCAATAACACAAATACTAACTCCAATATTTGAACCGAAATTCAGTGATTTCAGTTACGGATTTAGACCTAACAGAAGGTGCGAACAAGCCATAGTGAAACTGCTTGAATATTTTAATGACGGATATTTATGGGTAGTAGATATTGACCTTGAGAAATTCTTTGACAATGTACCGCAAGACAAATTGATGAGTTATGTCGGCAGAGTAATACACGACGGAGATACAGAGTCATTGATTAGAAAATATCTCAAAGCGGGTGTTATGGAGAACGGCATATACAAACCAACGGACATAGGCACACCCCAAGGCGGAAATTTATCGCCCTTACTCAGCAACATAATGCTGAATGAACTTGACAAAGAACTCGAAAACCGAGGACAGCGCTTTACAAGATATGCAGATGATGTAGTAATTGTAGTAAAGAGCAAGGCGGCAGCAACAAGGGTAATGTACTCCATAACAAAGTGGATAGAAAAGGAACTTGGATTAAAGGTAAATGCGACAAAAACAAAGATTACCTCACCAAGCAAACTAAAATATCTTGGATTTGGATTTTGGAAAGACAAAACCGAATGGAAAGCAAGACCGCACGAGGACTCTGTGAACAAGTTTAAGAGAAAACTCAAAGCACTATGCAAAAGAAGTCTAAGCATTGACCTCACTTACCGAATTAAGAAGATTAACGAGGTAACAAGAGGGTGGAGTAACTATTTTAGAATAGGCTCAATGAAAAAAAGACTTAAAAGCATAGATGAACATCTAAGAACAATGATAAGGGTGATAATATGGAAACAATGGAAGGTAGCCGCAAAAAGGGAATGGGGACTTCTAAAACTTGGAGTGCCAAAATGGATTGCACACAATGTGGCAAATTGGGGAGACCACTACCAACTTGTAGCGCAAAAGTCTGTTCTTAAACGAGCAATTTCAAAAGAAATACTGACTAAGCGGGGCTTAGTCAGTATCTACGATTACTACCTGAAGGTAGCACATATTTAATTTTGAATTGAACCGCCGTATGCCGAACGGCATGTACGGTGGTGTGAGAGGCGGATTTATTTCCGCCTACTCAATTTTTTTAGTAACAAGTTTTAGTAACAATATGCAAAAACCGACTTGATACGACATATAACTGATTGTGCAAAAAGACATATATGAGCAGAGAAATCGCCTATTCTTTGTGTTGTGTGCACAAATAATAGGCGATTTTCGTCTTTTGGCGCAGGGAGTGGGATTCGAACCCACGTGGGTTGCCCCAAACGGTTTTCAAGACCGCCTCGTTATGACCGCTTCGATATCCCTGCGTATTTACTTGTAAATATGCAGGATGATATCGAAGTGGCTCGTTGCGACTTGTTGCAACGACTCCGCTTCAGTGGTTGACCGACCGAAGGTCGGTATATCCCTGCATATTAACTTTGTTGTATGTTTTTATACTCACAAAGCATATAATACCACAAATTAAAATCCATGTCAAGAGTAAAGGTAAAGTTATTTTTTTGTGCAGGAAAAATAATATTTACGAAGGTAACTGCCACGCGCAAACATTGCGGGGAAATGAACCTACTGTTCCTAACGTCCTAGACGGCCCTACGGGTTTATTGGTGATAAAGTTTATCGTGCCATCTTTTATAATGATATTTGAGTCAAAATAGTCAACATCGGATTTCTGATACATTATATAAAAACAGCGTTGAGAAGTTATTCTCAACGCTGTTTTCTCTATTGCTACATTCCTGCGCGTCAAAATGCGTACATATGTCACGCATCCCCTCTATCCACTTGCGGATATCCTCGGGCATTTCGGTTTCTTCAAGCCACGTGTCAAGCCCGTCCGGAACTGTCAGTCCTTCGCTTAACTCATCGCTTGTCTGTTTTTCCGTTTCATTCTGTGTAGTCCTATCATCAGCAATCCCGATACCTTCGTTTTCGTCAACTGTCAATGTAATATCACTTTTTTGAGTTTCTTCTAAGCCGCAACCGGTCAAAGAGACTAATAAAACAGAAAAAATTAATGAAAGAGCTTTCTTAAACATTGGAAATTCCTCCTCGTTTAGTGTCTACATCATACTACACGCGGTTGAAATTACAATGTCAGCAAATTGAAATTCATGTGAATTTAGTTAGGATATACGGTTCTTTTTTCACTGAAATCGTCAAGAACTTCTGTCTTGTACTTTTTGATATAGTATTTTGCCATGTCAAGATTGAGGTCGAGGTAGTTGCCGCAGTCGCGCGCGCTCGCACCGGGAATAGTTCCTTCATAATTAATTATAAAGTCGCACATCTCGCGCATAAGCGCGTAGATATCGGAAGGCTCAAGACATCCCGCAAGGATGATGTAAAATCCCGTGCGGCAACCCATAGGACCGAAGTACACGGTCTTGTCCTTCCACGCGGCATTGTTGCGCAGAAAGGTTGCACCGAGATGCTCTATTGCATGAAGCGCGGGAGTGTCTATGACAGGTTCAACATTCGGACGGGTAACGCGCATGTCAAAAGTAGTGAGCGTTTCCTCGCCGATTTTGTCTCTTCTTGAAACATAAAGACCGCACAAAAGGTCAATATGATTAACTGTAAAGCTTGCTATCTTTTCCATGATTATCTCCAATTAAAAAAATATAATTTATTATATCCCAACATTAGTATAAAGTCAATAAGCAGGGAAATGCTAAAACAAAAGTGGGGTGTAGAATTTTGAAAAAAGAAAGAATGTTAGTTTTGCTTGCTGTTATGGCGGCATTTGTGGGGTCGGCTTTGATATATAATATGAGTATACACACAGTTCCTGCTATGTCGGAAACGCAAGAAACAGATGAAAAATATCCTGCAGTGCCAATACTTATGTATCACAGTGTCTGCAATAATGAAAAGGTCAATTCGGACTACCGTATTTCCCCGGAAATGTTTGAAAGCGATATGAAATACCTTTTTGAAAACGGATATACCGCCATATACGTCGGCGACCTTGTCGGATATGTCTACGAGGGCATGCCGCTGCCCGATAAGCCTGTAATTATTACGCTTGACGACGGATATCTCAATAATTCCACGTATGTATTGCCGATACTCGAAAAATACGATATGTGTGCAACCGTGTCGGTTGTCGGTGAATTTATAGCAGAGGCAGAAAGAGAGAAAGACCCAAATCCCAAGTACGCATATCTCACATGGCAAGATATCAGAACCCTCGAAGACAGCGGACGCATAGAAATCGGGAACCACACAAACGCCATGCACGAAATCGGCGAGCGCCGCGGGTGCATGAAAATCGTCGGCGAGAGTGACGACGGTTATGACAAAGCACTTTCATCCGACCTTACCGCACTTCAGAATTCGCTTACCGAAAAATCGGGCATTACCCCTATAGTGTTCACCTATCCTTTCGGATTTGTAAGCGAGGAGTCTTTGCCGATAGTAAAGAAACTCGGATTCCTCGCCGCCCTCACTTGCTATGAGCGCATAAACTATATCGACGGCACGCGCGACCAACTCTACCGCCTCGGCAGATTTAACCGTGCCCCGGGTCTTTCAACAGAGCAGTTTATGAAAAAAGTTGGGATATAAATAAATGTTTATGTTACAAACATCTCCGCCCGAGATCGCAACGCTAACGCTCAAGGATGACAAGGGCGGGATTTAGCATAGTGCTAAAAAATCCTTATTTTATCGCATTGCAACACCCCCGTGTTTCCCATAGCACATATTTAACGACCCGCCGAAGGCGCGGTCAAAAGGCGACGGAACCTATAGCCAAATAAGAAGGCAGCTTGTGTCGCCTTGTCATCCTCGAACGGAGCACAAGGAACCGAAGGTTCCTTCCATACTCGCAAAGCGAGTATGGGCGGAGTGAAGGATCTTGCGGGGAGATGTTTGTTTCTTCCGCTAAACCATCAATTTCTCTCTCTTGCTTTTCTTTACAAATTGTTGTAAACTAATAGCAAAGAGGTGACGACAATGCCGACACAGCGCGAGACAAATCCGTTTAAAAATACCGATACCAACAAACGCTACTATACTTATGACTATTATCTGCGAAAAACCTTCGGCGGCAAATGCATCAAAATCCCGCTTGACATAGGTTGCACCTGCCCGAATATCGACGGTACTCGCGGCAGGGGCGGATGTATATACTGCTCGTCGCGCGGCAGTGGGGACTTTGCCGCCGCTCCGACTCTTTCCGTTGCCGAGCAATGTGCCAAGGGCAGGGAATCACTGCAGAAAAAATGGCAGGTTGACCGCATAATCCCATACTTCCAGGCACACACAAACACCTACGCGCCTGCCGAATTTCTTCGCGAAAAATTTTATGAAGCACTCGCGCTTGAAAACGTTGTCGCAATAAACATTGCCACCCGTGCGGATTGCCTCGGTGATGATATAGTTGAACTATTATGTGAAATCGCCGAGCAGACCGTTCTCACCGTCGAACTCGGTTTGCAAAGTACAAATGACGCGACAGCGGCGGTGATAAACCGCTGCCATACATATGAAGAGTTTCTGGCAGGGTACAGAAAACTTCGTGCCGCGTCAGACAAAATACGCATATGTGTGCATATCATCAACGGACTGCCGGGAGAGGGCAGAGAAGATATGTTGAAGACCGCACGCGATGTCGCGGCACTCCTGCCCGATGAAGTAAAAATACATCTTTTGCATATAATTAAAGGAACAAAACTTGCAAACCTGTACGAGCGAGGCGAATATACACCGCTCACTCTTGAAGAATACGCGAACATTACCGCCGAGCAAATAACGCTTTTGCCGCCCGATACCGTCGTGGGGAGACTGACAGGCGACGGTGCGGCGGATGACCTTGTTGCGCCTCTTTGGAGCCTTCGCAAAACAAATGTCATAAATACCATAGATAAACTAATGTACGCTGAAAATCTTTGGCAAGGTAAAAATAATTGTTAAAAATGCACAAAAATTTATTTGTGCATTTTACATTTCTACGTCAAAAAGTTCAAAAATTCTCTTGAAAGGAAAATAAAAATATAGTATAATAATTTTATAATATTTCCGAAAAGGAGCAAAACACTATGGCGGAATACATCACCAAGAATATCAGAAATATTGTCCTCCTCGGACACGGTTCTACAGGTAAGACCTCGCTTGCAGAGGCTATGCTTTACCGCAAAAAGTTAACAGACAGACTCGGTAAGACTACCGAAGGAAATACAGTATGTGATTACGATACAGAGGAAATCAAGCGCGGTTTCACACTTTCGGCCGCGATGATCAACTTTATACATAATGATGTTAAAATTAACGTTATCGATGCTCCCGGTTACCTCGGTTTCCGCGGCGAGGCTACGCAGGCGGCACGCGTTGCCGATGCGGCTATCATCGTTGTTGACGGACGCACGGGTGTTCAGGTAGGTACCGACCTCGGTTGGGATTATGCTACCGAAGCAGGTATCCCCAAGGCGTTCTTTATCAACCGTTTTGACGACGGCGAAGCACGCTTTGCAAAGGCGTTTACCGCTCTCCGCGACCGTTACGGCGTAGCGGTTTGTCCTATCCTCATCCCCATGATAGGCGGCGACGAGGTTGCATGCTTCCTTAACCTCATAGATATGAAGGTTTATACATATGACGAAGCAGGAAACATCTCCCACGGTGCAAAGATTCCCGATGAATTTATCGGCACCGCGCACGAATATCGCGATATGCTTCTCGAATCCATTGCAGGCACTTCCGATGTACTTATGGATAAGTATTTTGAAGACCCTGAAAGCATCACCCGCGAGGAAGCGGTAGAGGCTATCCATGAGGGTATTATCCACGGCGGTATCGTTCCCGTAATTTGCGGTTCCGCAGCTAAGGTTTGGGGTATCGCGCCTCTGCTTGACGTTATCGTTGACTCCTTCCCGAGACCCACCGCACGCGGTGCAGAAAAGGATATCGAGGGTAATGAAGTTGCTATTGAAAAAGACGGCGATCCCGCAATCTTTGTATTCAAGACCGTTGCAGACCCGTTCGTAGGCAAGATGACCTATTTCAAGGTTATGAACGGCACAGTTAAGCGTGATATGGTGCTTAAAAATGTCAACGGCACCGATGAAAAACTTTCAAAGATTTACACTGTTTGCGGCAAGAAGCAGACCGAGGTAGATTCGCTTTGCTGCGGCGATATCGGCGTAACCGCAAAACTTGCAAATACAAATACCAATGACACTCTCAGCGCGTCGGGCAAGGTTCAGTATGCTCACGTTGTTTCTCCCACTCCTTACATGGCAAAGGGAATAGTTCCCGTTTCCAAGGGCGACGAGGACAAGATTTCGCAGGGTATTGCAAGACTTCTTGAAGAAGACCTTACTCTCCGCTACGAAAATAATCCCGAGACAAGACAGCGTCTTGTTTACGGTCTCGGTGATATCCACCTTGATGTTACCGTTGCAAAACTTAAGTCCCGCTACGGCGTATCCGTTGCGCTTGAAAAGCAGAAGATCGCATACCGCGAGGCAATTCGCAAAAAGGTTTCCGTTGAAGGTAAGCATAAGAAGCAGTCTGGCGGTCACGGTCAGTACGGTCATGTAAAGATTGAGTTCTCGCCTAACGAAGAGGGTGGACTTATCTTCACAGAGAGCACCGTCGGCGGCAGCGTACCCAAGAACTTCCATCCCGCAGTCCAGAAGGGACTTGAGGATGCAATGAAGAAGGGCGTTCTCGCAGGATTCCCGATGGTAGGTCTCAAGGCTAACCTCTTTGACGGCTCTTACCACGATGTTGACTCGTCCGAAATGGCGTTCAAGATGGCGGCATCCATTGCATATAAAGAAGGCATGAAGCAGGCAAACCCCGTGCTTATGGAGCCTATTATGTCGATGAACGTATACGTTCCCGATTCCATGGTCGGCGATATCCTCGGTGACTTCAACAAGCGCCGCGGCAGAGTGCTTAACATCACTCCCGACGAGACCAAGCACGGCTCAACAATCATCGAAGCCGAAGTTCCTCAGGCAGAGGTTCTTGAATACACCATCGCACTCCGCTCGATGACTCAGGGACGCGGACGCTTCGATATGGTATTTGTCCGCTATGAAGAAGTTCCGCAGAATGTTGCAGACACAGTAATCGCAGAAAACAAAGCAAACATCGAAGAATAAATCAAAAACAGCCGCAGAAATGCGGCTGTTTTGCATACAGTAACTCAAAATGTGATTTTTTCGTACAATAATAATGACTTCATATTTAGGAGCAATGTATGCAATACGTTTTTCTCACCGCCTTCGGTGTAGGCGGTGCTACAATAATAGGTGCGCTGCTTGGATTTCTCTTAGGTAAAATCTCGCAGAAACGAAATGGCATCATACTGGGGTTTGCGGCGGGACTTATGCTTGCGGCTGCAGTGTACGGTTTGATTTTGCCTTCCGCTGAGACTGTCGGCGCAAAGGGAATATGGCTTACCGCCGTAGGAATTATGTGCGGTACTCTGTTTTTGAATTTAACGGATAAACTTACACCGCGTCTGCAAATTCTTACAGGCTTGGATTTGGAAGAACACAGAAACAGTGCATCCCTTGACAACGTTATGCTGTTTATAACAGCGATAATCATTCACAAATTTCCCGAGGGAATGGCTGCGGGTGTTGCGTTCGGCACTGGAGATACGGGCAGTGCGGTCTCGGTTGCACTTGGGATTGCTTTGCATAATATTCCCGAGGGAATGGTTATCATTTCACCCATGCTTTCGGCCGGTATCAGCAAGGCGAGAACTTTTGCCACAGCAATTTTAACGGGTGCGATTGAGATAGCAGGAACCTTCGTCGGATTTTTCGCGGCGAGTATTTCAGCCGCGGTGCTTCCGTTTTTGCTCGCATTTGCAGGCGGTACGATGCTGTACGTGATAGTAGACGAAATGATACCGAAAACACACGTAGGCGGCAGCGGATTTTGTGTAACCTTTGCCACTGTCATCGGCTTTGTTTTTATGACCGTACTGGATGCTGTAATAGCATAATATGCGAATTGTGTGTGAACTTGGTTGACAGTGTCGGTTAAAATTGGTATAATTAATTATATTAAATTTGAGCAAGAATATAGGAATATTCTTGCAAAGGAGAATTAATGAATTATAAAATTGTAGCCGACTCTTCGGCAGACCTTGTTACTTTTGACGGAGTGGATTTTGCCTCGGCACCGCTTAAAATCATCACATCAGAGAAAGAGTATGTCGACGATGCAAATCTTGATGTTGATAAAATGGTCGATGAACTCGATAAATACAACGGTAAATCCTCAACCGCGTGTCCCTCGCCCGCGGATTGGATGAATGGATTCGGCGACGCTGACAGAGTTTTCTGTGTGTCAATTACCGGAGGTCTGTCAGGCAGTTACAACGCAGCGTGCGTTGCAAAGCGCGATTATGAGGAAAAATACCCCGACCGCCGCGTTTTTGTAATCGACTCACTGTCCGCAGGGCCCGAACTTCGACTTATAATTGAAAAACTCAGAGAATATATTCTGGACGGTAAAGCATTTGAAGAGATTTGCAAAGCAATAACCGAGTATCAAAAGCACACCTCGCTTATCTTCGTGCTTGAGTCTATGAAGAACCTTGCCCGCAACGGAAGAGTAAATCCCATTGTAGCCAAGGCGGCAGGACTTCTCGGGATAAGAGTAGTGGGCAAGGCGAGCGATGTAGGTCAGCTTGAACCCATGGAAAAGTGCCGCGGCGAGCGCAATGCGCTTGCATCGGTGGTTAAAATAATGAAAAATCTCGGCACCAATATCGGCAAAGTTCATATCGGCCATTGTCTAAATGAAGGCGCCGCGCAAAAACTGAAAGATATGATAGTAACCGAATTTGAAAACGCCAAAGTAGAAATTTACCGCATCCGCGGTCTTTGCAGTTTCTACGCTGAAAAAGGCGGCTTAATGATTGGCTTTGAAAGATAATAAGCACAAACAAAAACACGGATAGGAAAACTGAAGTGGTAAAATGATGGTAGACACTAAAAAAGTGTCTACCATCATTTTTATGTAAAGGACAAAAAGGGCGTTTACAAATACATCCTCGGCGGCTGCACCGACAACAAGCTCCTTAACATCCGTGTCTTTGACGAGCCGACCAAAAAGACGGTTTATACACAGCAGACCGAAAAGGCAAAAGCAAAGAATGTGTCTAACTGTCCTCTCTGCGCTATCGGCAGCGACAACAACAAAAAACGTGTATGGAAAATAACCGAAATGGATGCAGATCACGTTACCGCTTGGAGCAAAGGCAGAGCTACGGATATAAAGAACTGTCAAATGCTTTGTAAAACTCACAACAGAGCTAAAGGTAATAAATAATCTATCAACTCTTACAGCCATCTGAGTTTTTGTTCATGTGGCATGTATTTTTGTAATAAAAAAATTATTGTCAAAGTGCTGAAATTTCTCTAATCTATTGAAATTTATGACTAATTATGCTATAATGTGATATATTAGGAAAATTATTCGGGTAGGTGCTATTGTGGAAAATGCAATTATATTAAAAGTTAAGACAATGGACTTTCAGGATCAGGTAAAGTTTGTTCGTATGCATCTGCAGCTCAGTCAGGAGGAGCTTGCGCGGCAAATGGGAATTTCTTTTGCAACGGTAAGCAGATGGGAACGAGAAAACAGAAAGCCGCAGCTTGCTCTGCTCGGTAAGTTCTACTCCTTTTGTCAAAGGAACGGAATAGAAATAGACTTATTTGACAATACGATATGTGATGGAGAAATTTGAAATGAGTATAGCTTATGGAATCATCTGCGTCATATCGCTGGTTTTGATTGGCGTGTGCTTCGCAGTTGATAGAAAAAAAGATATATGTTTATTGCTTTTATTTGTATCGGTGTTCGTGTGTAACCTGGGACAGTTTTCGATTTCTGTTGCACCAAGCCTTTCCTTTGCCCTTAACGGTAACAGAATTGCATATTTAGGTCAGGTATTCCTGCCTCTGCTTATGCTCAAAATGATACTTGATTTGTGTAATCTTAATTATAAAAAGTGGCTCTTGCCTGCACTTTCTGTTATCAGCATAGCCGTGCTTTTTGTAACACTTACGCCCGGAGTTTTAACCTGCTATTATAAAAGTGTTTCAATAGAAATTATAGATGGAGTCACAAAGCTTATTCGTGATTACGGACCACTGCACTTGCTCTACTACATATATCTGCTTTCGTATTTTGCTTTAATGCTTTGTATAATTATATACGCCGCAGTAAAAAAGAAAATCACATCCAAGCTCCACACTGCCTTCTTACTGTGTGCTGTGCTTTGCAGTATTGTAATATGGTTTGCAGAGCAGTTGTTACCACGTGGATTTGAATTTTTAACGGTGTCCTATGTAATATCCGAGCTTTTCATTTTGCTTTTGTATGGTATTTTGCAGGAGTACGGCATCAGGGGTGAAAACGGAAGCATTATAATAGCAAACACTTCAAAAAAAGCAGAAGAATATCTGTCAGGAACAATTCAGTCTGATGATAATGCAGCTCTCTTTAGCGAAAAAGATATTGAGCACATATTAGGCTGTGAAGAAATTGTAAGTCAGATTACCGAAAGAGAAAAAGAGGTCTTGATAAAACTGCTTACCAACAAACAGCGAAAAGAAATTGCAGACGAGTTGTTTGTAACCGAGAGCACTATCAAAAAGCATACAAAATCCATTTTCACAAAGTTTGATGTAACAAACCGATTTGAACTCTATGCCAAATTAAAAAAACACATCTAAAATTGGCAAAATCTCCGTCCATTGAAAAATGGGCGGTTTTTTTGTGTGAAATTAGGCATGGTAGCCCTAAGTCTACCCCTAAAATCCTAAAAAGTAGCCCTAAGTCCACCCACTAAATCATTAAAAGTAGCCCTAGGGCTAATATACACAATAAGGATTTTTAAGTAAAATTATATTATAAATAAAGGAGGTAGTGCGATGCTGAGTCCAATAACAAAAAAATACACAGACGAATCATCAATGAAACAGTTTAAGTTTGTTTTCTATTGCGATTGCTGTGGCAAGGCAATCCAGACACAGGCATATGACTTCAACAGTGCCTTTGCGCAGAAAACATTTCTGTCCAATGATGAAAAAGAAGCAAGAGCTATTATCTATGCAAGTGAGCACGGCAAGGCATATGAGCGTGCAAACAATGAAGTTCGGCTGAACCTGAATCGTTGTGAAATATGCGGGGATATGGTTTGCGAGGATTGCTCCGTATATTCAGACGAGCTTGGTGGCGGAGTTTGCTGCATGAAATGTGCGGAAGCAAATAATGAGGTAAAAATCGCAAAATAAGCATTCTACCATTATGAAGGGAGGTAAATTCCATGGATGTGGTGCAAAATTATAAATGTCCTTGTTGTACGGCACCTTTAGTGTTCGATGCCGAAACGCAAAACTTAATCTGTGAATCTTGTGACAATACATTCCCGCTTGAAACGATGCAGCAAATGACAAAAGGCTCTGCCGATTCTGGCGGTACATCAAAATATGATTGGGAAAGCTATACACCGAGAAATTATGAAGATACAAACGAAGTTACCCTTGCAAATTACTCTTGTCCGTCCTGCGGTGCAGAGATTTCGGGCGACGATACTCTCGGTTCCACAGTTTGCCCATATTGTGGAAACTCCACTATTGTTAAAGGACAGTTTGAAGGAACACTAAAACCCGATTACATAATTCCGTTTAAGCTAAATAAGAAAGCTGCAATGGAAACTTTTGAAGGGGACTTCAAAAATGCACCGTTTTTGCCCGATAGCTTTAAGAACAAGAAGAAAATTGAAGAGATGGCAGGCGTATATGTTCCGTTCTGGATGTTTGACTGCGACTGTGAAGCAGCGGTAAGCTACAATGCAGAAAGGGCAACTGCATGGAGTGATGCAAATTATAACTACACTAAAACAGATTATTTTAAGTTATTCAGAAGAGGTCGCATCGGCTTTGCCAACATCCCTGTAGATGCATCAAAAAAGGCGGAAGATAGCTATATGGAAGCGGTAGAACCATACAATTATCAAGATGCCGTAGAGTTTAGCGGAGCTTATCTTTCAGGATACATGGCAGACAAATATGATGTATCGGCAGAAGAAAGCATTGAACGAGCCAATGAACGAGTTAAAAACTCAACTATTGAGGCATTTAATGACACAACTAACCGCTACACAGTAGTTATCCCTGAAAGCTCAAGAGTAGGCTTTTCAAACGGTAAGATAAGGTACTCTCTCCTTCCTGTGTGGATGCTCAACATTAAGTATATGGACAAAATGTATAAGTTCGCAATCAATGGTCAGACTGGAAAGGTTGTAGGTGAATATCCTGTTGACAACAGCAAAAAGTGGAAATATTTTGTGAAAGTGGCAGGAATCGCATATGTGGCAGCAGCGGCTATCGGCTGGATGCTACTGCATTAAGGGGGTGATGATATATGAAAAAAATATTTTCGTGTATGTTGCTTCTTTTCATCTCGATGACTTTGCTCCTACCGACTTATGCGGCATTTGATAATCCGCCGATTATCGACGATGCCGGATACCTTATGCAGAGTGAGATTGATGAACTGTCAATGGAGCTTGACAATGTTCGTGAAAAGTATAACTTTGAAGTGGCGATTTATACGGAAAGTGATATGACATCGGACACCGCAGAAGCAAGAGCAGATGATATTTATGACTATAACGGCTACGGTGCAGGCGAAAACGATAACGGAATTTTACTTTATATTTGTTCTGATACCCGTGAATATCACTTCACAACACACGGCAAAGGACTTGAGTATTTTAATTCAAACGGACTGAAATATCTCGAAAGCAAAGTTGCGCCGTATCTTTCGGAAAATGATTACTACGAGGCATTTGATATATATATAGAAACCTCGGAAGAGCTTTTAGAAATGGCGAAAAGCGGAAAGCCCTACAACGAAAAACAATACAGTACAAAATACCTGATGGGAGTTATTATTGTATGCCTTATCGCACCGCTTCTGATAGCCTTCTGGATGATGAAAAGAAAGCTCAAAAAAATGAAAACAGCCGTAAGTAACGATTATGCGGCAAATTACATAAAGCCCGGAAGTACGAATATAGCGGTTTCGAGAGATTTGTTCCTGTATTCAATAATAACAAAAACTGAAAAAGCAAAGTCAAGTTCCGGCACACACACCTCATCGTCAGGCAGAACTCATGGCGGACAAGGTGGAAGCTTTTAATTAAAAAATATTAATTGAAATTAACATATATAATCAACATAAATTTTAAGGAGGCAAAGATTATGGGATTAAGTGATTTCTTTAAAAACATTTTCGGCAAGAAGACCTGCGCTTTTTGCGGAGGCGAGTGCGGTATGATGAGCCGCACAAAAATCAAAGGAGATGAATACATATGCTCAAAATGCGATGATATGTGTTCAAACTTTATCAGAAAAGGCAGATACACAAAATCCGAGCTTGAAGGTCATATGGAGTATATGAAACGCTTGGACAGAATTTACAACGAAGTAATACTTCCCGGCATAAGAAAACACGAGTGTTATCCGTCTGCAACGCAGAGACAGGGCATTGAGTTCTTTGATGATTTTGGAATGTTTCGCATCATGGACGGTTCCAGAGACAGCAAGGACAGATACCCGACAGAGCTTTTCCGTTATGACCAGGTGGCAAGCTATGAACCGTATTACGAAGAGGCCGAGCCGGAAGAAGCCGGTAAACCGAAAGTGTTCCACGAGGGCGGTATTATCATAAGACTTGTCGGTGCCCTTGATGATACCACAAAAATGAAAAAAGGGCTCCGTGCTCACCCGTATATTACAGAGGAAATCAAGGTATGCTTTGCAACTAACGACAGAGAAAAGGAAAACTACTTGATATATGCAGATAATGCAATTAATCACTTTGACTACATATTCGGTGTAAACGATGGGCAAAAGGGCTTGTTCAGCTTTGGTATGTCAACAAAAGAAAAACGTGACCTGAAGGCAGCGGTTGCCTTTACCAAAACTGCATTTGATGCAGTAAAGGTTGCAAAGAATGGCGGCGAAATGACCGAAGAAAAGAAAGCTGAAATTATGGAAAATATGCACGCTATTGACGATGCACAGACCGGCGGACTCGCTCAGTATACAAGATCAGCAGATGCGGCAGAAGCAAAAATAAACTAATTTTAGGAGGAATTATATTATGAAAAAGTTATTAGCTTTATTATTAGCAGGAATTATGGTATTTGCACTTGTAGCGTGCGGCGGCGGGAAAGACACCCCTCCTTCCGGCATAGGCGAGACAACCGACAATAATGCAGCGAAAAAAGATTCTGCGCCGCAAGGGGCGCCGGCGGAAATCAAGCCCGCTGAGGACGGTATCTTGACAATCGGCCTTGGAAACGCGGCCATCGTGGTGAACGGAACGGCGGTGCCCATGCCATACCACCTTGGAGAGCTGGAGGCGGCGGGCGTCCCGGAGGATGAATCCCGAAAAGAGATCGAGCTGGCTCCGGGAGACTTCTTCTCGGTAAACCTCTTTTTGGATGAAAATGAGGATTATTTGCTTAGTCCGGCGTACTACAATGGGGGAGATGATACCATCAACATCGCCGACGCTCAGGCGGAGGAGATCACCATGATCACCTATTCCGGCGAGCCTGTGGATCAGGGCGTTTCCCTTCTCGGTGTCACATTCGGCATGGCAAAGAGCGACGTCCGGGCAATGCTCGGCGAACCGATGTATGATAACGGCGACTATTTTGAATGGCAGATCACGGTATCTGACGCCGGTTATGAGGGTAGCTTCTCCATCTACTTTACCGAGGATGCGGACACCGCCGGCGCTTCGCAGATCGACCTGACACTTATTGAAGAGTAATTCAAACTGTTAGAAGAAAGGAGAGAGCAACATGAAAAAGATCGTTGCGTTTCTGCTGACAGCGGCGATGCTGCTGTCGATGACCGCCTGCGGCGGCGGAAAAGATAACACGCCTCCCGACAATACGGATAAACCCGCGAATACAGGCACCACCACGCCGACTCCCGGCACCACTCCCTCCGGCACAGGCGAAAAAGAGGACGAGGGCGGAGATTCCATCGTGCTGTTTTATGGTTCCAATCACTACGGCGGGTATGAGGCCACTTTCTACTGCCCGGAGGGCGCTTACATCGATGAGGATGATCTGGAGGAGTACAAAGCAGACGGCAGCGTCATGTCCTTCACCGTCTACGACGACGTGCGGGAATATCAAGCCTATGCCGAAAACCACTGGAGCCGGGAGATCTACACCAGCGACCCGGAGGTCTATGAAATAGCGCCGCAGCTCTATTTTTACGGCGAGCTGGATGAGATAAATGCGGAGGAATATGAGAACTGCTCCCAGACCGTCACCGACCTGGGCTTCCAGTGGGAGGGCAAAGACGTGATGCTGCTGGAGACCCGTTACACCTTTTCGGACTATCCGGAGCAAACGGAGCTGTTTGTCTGCGTGGAATTTGAGAACGAATACTGGAGGACAAAGGACGGCGGCGGGACGGAGGAGCACCTGTTCGCTCCCGCTCTGGTGGGCTTTGAACTCTCCGGCTGGGCTGATCTGACGGTGGACCGGTGCGCCTGGATCGCCGGACAGCTGTTCGGCGTGGATAGCGGCAGAACCTGGCCGCTGGATGGTGAAGGCGAAACAGCGGAAACTCCCGTCGTGAACGTGGATGCCGCCGAGCTGCTGGGTACCTGGCTGCAGCGTGACAGCGACTGGGACGACACATTCATTTTCAATGCGGACGGCACCGGTGTTGTGATAAGCGGTCCTGAGTATCCCTTTACCTATGTTGTCAACGGTGACATTCTCACGTTGACCTATGATGACGGCGATCAGGAAGAATTCACCATCTCCGTCGACGGCGATCTGCTGACCATGATCGATCAGTTCAACAACGAGCTGTTACTGGATAAGCAGGCAGAAGAAGAACCCAAACCCGAGATCGAAGATCCCGAGGAGCCCGAGGATGAGCTCAGCAATCCCTATATCACGGAGATCTTGGGCACATGGGACGTTCAGGACAGCGATTATCTGGAGATCTTCACCTTTAACGAAGACGGCACCGGTCTGTATAGCTACACAGACGGCGAGGTTTACGAGTTTGCATTCACCTATAGTTTTTACAACGGCGACTATGTGGAGATCATCTATGATGATGGCACAGAGGACGGTTTCACGATCAGGATTGAGGGCGATACCATGTACGTCTCCAACTTGTCCGTTGTGGATATGCCGCTTGTCCGCCAGTAACGCATCCTCGTGCGAAACCCATAACCCGGTCGAAGGGAGCTTCGGCTCCCTTCTTCTCAAAGCACTCCGCACAGGCAGAGTGCTTTGAGAAGAACTTTTATCCCGGAGTTGCAAAGCAATCAAATAAAACATGAGGAGGAAATGGTATGGATCATATCGGAACATGGGTCTTTCACTCCATCGGAGCCATGAACGACAAAGATGAGCTGGTGTATCTCAGCGCGGAAGACTATCTGAACTCTCCAATGCCCTATGTGGACGAGACAGATGAGGAAGCCGTTGCGGATGAAATGAAGGAACGGAAGAAAATGGTTGGTATGCAGGTCAAGATCTGTGAGGACGGCAAGCTCTATCTGCTCTCGCCACTGCCCGAGGGCGTGTCCCAAGAAGAAGTCGATAAAGCCGTGTCCGCCGGAGTGATCACCCTGTTGGGTGGCATGATGGCTGAACGCCCTCTGGCCTGGGAGGAGCGAGATGGTGAGCTGTGGTACGACACGGGCATCGAAGGCGAGGTCTTTGGGGAGAAAGTGGACGGTTGGGTAAAGGCGATAGATAAGGACGGTTACTTTACCGTTGCTTCTACTCGGTTTGTAAAAGCCTGAATCAGAAGACCCCTGGGCGTAAGAAATATAAATTAAAAGCATAAGCCATGAAAGGAGAGATGAAAATGTTACATAAAAAAATGATTTTTATTTTCATCACTGTTTGTATGATTATAACTTTTGCAGGGTGCTCAAACAGTAATCCCGGAAATGTAAAGGAAAATCCAAAACCGGAAAATATCAGCACATTTGTTGATGTGATGATTGGTGATACCAATATAGAAGAATGGCACGAAAATAATGTTATCACAAGCGTAAAATGGCAAAAGCTCAGACTTTCTGATGAATACAGCAAAGCATATCCGTCTCTTTCGGCTGCTTTCGATAAGTATAATGAAGAAAGCCTGACCGATGCAAAGGCGCTTATGTATGAATTTACACCGTTAGCCGCCGAGATGGAGGGTGAAGAATATAACCCTGTATATTGTCAGGCAGACGCTAAGGTTTATCTGCAAAGAGCAGACAATCATATTGTAAGTTTTCTGGAAGGTATAGAAAAGTACACCGGCGGAGTCCATCCTGATTATTTTGTAAACGGAAAAAACTATAACTCGGACACGGGAGAAAAGGTTCAACTTTCAGATGTTTTGACGGATACAAAAGAACTGCCTTCTATTTTAGAAAAGAAAATAACTGAAAAATATCCGGATGTGGCATTTTTTGATTTGAAAGATACTTTCAGCAAATATAAGGAAGATGAATTTACATGGACGATAGATTATCAGGGCATAACCTTCTGGTTCAGTCCATACGAAATTGCAGCATTTTCTGTAGGAACATTATCAGCAAGAATCTGGTTTGATGAATATCCGGATATGTTTAATCAAGCGTATATGGAATCTCCTGAAAATTATGTAATGACACTTCCAATGCGACAAAAAATTGATTATGACTTAAATGAAAATGATGATAAACAGGACTACATAGAAATAGATACTTCATTGGATCAATATGGCTCATACAATATGCTTTCAGTTACGGTAAACGGTAGAACCTTTACTGATGAAATCAACTATGCTTATGATTTTGATGTTTATTTAGCACATATTGGTGATAAAAACTATATTTATTCCGACGCTTCATCGGACAATGACTACCATATGTTCTGTACTTGGGATATAAACGGTAATACTAACAAGATTATCCATGAGCTTTCCGGCACAGAAGTTGATTATGAGTATATAGAGGAAGACTTTGAAGAAGGAACCACCTATAAACAGGCATTCAATAATCCTGAATTTCTAAGACTTGAAACAAGATTTGAAATATTGGGAACACGTGGAGCTACGGCAACCTATAAGCTAAGCGAAAAAGACGGAAAGCCTGAAATGACAGATGATGCATATACATTTAATTACGGTCACGATGTAAAAACAGCAATACCTCTTGAAGCAGAGCTTCTGCCTGAACTGGAAAAAGCAGAGCTTCCTGCCGGTACATCACTTACGCCATATCAGACAGACGGAAAGAGCTATGTTGACTTAAAAACAGAAAACGGCGGAATTGTAAGGCTCAATATCGACGCATCCAATTGGCCGATAATGGTTAACGGTATTCCTGAAGATGAATGCTTCGAAGAACTTTTATATGCGGGGTGATTTTATGAGGATGATAAAAAGTATTATGAAAATAATGGCTATTATCACGATGATCGCATCACTCTTTGGGTGCTCGTCGGTAAAACCACAGGTGCTTGACAAAACAGGTATGGTCTATAAGGACTCGGATTACAGAAGCATATATGCAAATGTCTTTGACTTTGATAATTATGACGGTCAGCCGATGTTTGCTGTGGCATTTTTAGGATATGGCGACAGAATGGATTTCAGGGATAACTATGTGAAAGGTGTGTTTGAAAGTCTTTCGGATGAATCCGTCGATAAAATTCAGCATTTTGATTTTGAAGGCGACGAATGGTACTTAATCGTGCCGAGATACAAAGAGGATGTTGATATAACAACTCTTGATACAGGCGAAGTTCACACCATATATAATGGTGAGGCATTTACTGTTAAATGTAACTTGTCTGATTTACATTCAAACATCGAAATCAGCACAGAGCAGAATTTGAGTGGGCATAAGTTTTCGCCGCAAATCGGTGGAGACGGAAAGCTTGTTCCAAATCCCGACGTGTGGGATATTACAGATTATTCAGTAATGGATGAAAATTTATATGTTCAGGAGGGAGAATAAATTATGGGATTATTAAAAGCAGGTATTGGAGCATTATCGGGGGTACTCGCAGACTCCTGGAGAGATTATTTCTATTGTGAGAGCTTAGATGCTGACACCCTTGTGGTAAAGGGAGAGAAAAAAGCAGGCGGTCGCTCCTCTAACAAAAAAGGCACAGATAACATTATTTCAAACGGATCAATTATCAATGTCAATGACGGACAATGTATGATGATTGTAGAATCGGGCAAGGTTGTAGAGCTTTGTGCAGAGCCGGGCGAATTTGTTTACGACACGGGCACTGAGCCAAGCCTTTTCTATGGCGGACTCGGTGAAAATATTAAAAAGAGCTTCCAAGAGGTTGGCAAGCGTTTTACCTTTGGTGGTGAACCTGCAAAGGACCAGAGAGTTTACTATTTTAATACAAAAGAAATTATGGGAAATAAGTACGGTACACCTTCTCCTATTCCTTTCAGGATTATGGATCAGGCAATTGGATTTCCTCTTGATATTAAAATCCGTTGCCATGGTGAGTATTCTTACAGAATTATAAATCCTATGCTTTTCTATACCAACGTATGCGCAAATGTGGAAAATGCATTTATGCGTGATGAAATTGACGGACAGTTAAAGTCTGAGCTACTTACCGCACTTCAGCCTGCAATGTTCAAGATTTCACAGAACAATATCTATTACGGTGCAATTCCTGCATATACAATGCAGCTTGCAGACGAGCTTAATGAGCTTTTATCTTCTAAATGGAGAGACAGACGCGGTGTTGAAATCGTTGAGTTTGGAGTATCTTCCGTTAATGCAACTGAAGAAGACGAAGCAAGAATTACTGAATATCAGAGAAGCGCTGCTATGGGCAGAGATGCTAATATGATGAGAGGTCATTTGGCAGGTGCAACTGCTCAGGCTATGAATACTGCTGCTGCAAATGAAAACGGCGCAATGGCAGGATTTATGGGCATGGGTATGGCAGGAAATATGATGGGCGGAATGGCAGGATTTATGCAGGGTGCCAACAATGTTCAGGATACCATGGTGAGCCAGCCGGCAGGGACGGCAGTACCCGGAAAACCCACCTGGAACTGTGAGTGCGGAACGCATAACAGTGGAAAATTCTGCGAGAATTGCGGAAAGCCGCAGCCGAGCCCTGCAATGGGCTGGCAGTGCGGATGCGGTACGGCGAACACGGGTAAGTTCTGCCAGAACTGCGGAAGCCCCAAACCTGCAGGAGCACCTTTATATAAGTGCGATAAGTGTGGTTGGACACCCGAAGATCCAATGAATCCACCAAAGTTCTGCCCTGAGTGCGGAGATGTTTTTGATGAAAGCGATAAGCAATAATATTGGAGGTGCCGTTATGAACTATATTGGTAAATGGCTATTTCATTCTATCGGCGTAATAAATGAGTCGGGCAACCTTACATATATGAGTGCAGAAGAATAAATAAGCAATAACTTGAGGGGTGGTAATATGTCACGAATTATAACAAGTATTATCTTACTTATGACTATGGGATTTTGTGGCTGTGGATTATCTCGCCGTAATTCAGACAACATCGACGGTGGAGTTAAAACATATAACAGTGGTGAGGATTCACCGAAGGTCATAGAATCAACAGAAATAATCAGCTTTGAATTTGAGGTCTCGCTTTATACCATTGTTTTAGAAGAAGAAAGCGAGCTTGACGGAAGAAATTATAAGCTGAGTGCTGTTTTAGAAGATGGAGCTGTTAAATCGAAAATCAAATGGCGTGACAGAGCAGGTGCCGGAGAAGAACACGATTTCACAGCGGATGCATCATTTATGACAAGTCTTCAGGAAATCATATCAAAATATGATTTTGCCCAATATAATGGCTATATCAGCAAAGCAAGCGGACTCCCTGATATGTATGGTGCAAAGATTGATATTAACTATGCGTCGAGCGAAAGAATATATGCTCATGATAATCAGGATTGCTTTATATCAATTGATGCAATAAAGGAATTGATTGAGCTATTTAATATAACAGAGAAAGTCCAAGCGGGAAACGCTTGACAGGCAAAAACAAGCCCCGTTCGAGCAATCAACGCGTTCAAGCATTTATTAAAGAAAAATGAGTTGCGAGAGATACGATTTCACGATCTCCGACACACTTGTGTGTCGTTACTGTTAAATAAGGGTAAAACTAATGGTATAACCTTAAAGGACATACAGGTATGGCTCGGACACAGCGATTTTTCAACAACAGCAAATACATATTCCCATTTAGATGCAAATTCAAAAGTGTCATCACTTAACACTCTTGCAGGAGTTGTAAATTTATGAGTTCCCAAAGGATTTGGGCGAGTTCCCAAAGAAAAAACGAGGTTCTTGCACTTGGCAAAAACCCCGTAAAATGGCGGAGAAGGTGGGATTCGAACCCACGTGCCCGTTAAGGCAAACGCATTTCGAGTGCGCCCCGTTATGACCGCTTCGATACTTCTCCTTATATGTTTAACAGTTCCCCAAAGGCTGCAAATCTTTGGGAACAACCTTTGGGAACAGCTAAAAACAATGATATTCAATTTTTCAAAAAAGCCCGTAAATAAAGGCTTTGAGAGGTGTTAGAGTTCCAATAACTTCACTTGATTTCGAGTCAGCCACGTTATGACCACTCGATACCTCTGCATATAATGGTCGCAAATCTCTCACGACCGATATATTATATCATATCTGTTTTAATAATGCAAGATGTTTTTTTAAATATTCTTTTTTCTTTTGTAAAACCAAATTCGCGGATTGAACAGCATCAGCATAGGGAAGAGTTCAAGTCTGCCGACGAGCATGTCAAAAATCAGTACAATTTTTGAAAATCCGTTAAAGAAACCGAAGTTTTGCGTAGGACCGACCATTGAAAGACCAGGACCGATGTTGTTGAGCGTTGCGGCAACAGCGGTGAAGCAGGTGGTCGTGTCATGTCCCTCTATTGCGATAAGCAATAGCGACGAGACGAAGATAAAAACGTACGTTATAAGATACGCGCTTGTAGCGTGAATTACTTCACTGTCGAGGACTTTGCCTTCAAAATGTATTTTGGTCACACGTTTGGGATGCAGATAGTGCTGTACTTCCTGCTTCGCGCGTTTTGCAAGTATCATAATACGTGAAACTTTGATACCGCCGCCCGTGCTTCCCGCAGATGCACCGATGAACATTATCAGCACTAAAATAACTTGTGAAAAAGCAGGCCACAAATCAAAGTCGGTGGTTGCATAACCGGTTGTAGTTATTATAGAAGCGACCTGGAAGAAAGCATGGCGTATATCATCGGCTGCATTTGTGATGCCACTATGGATATTAAAGAAAATCAGCACCGTAGCCGCCAAAACTATTCCGAAATATGCGCGAAGTTCTTCGTTTTTGAATGCTTGTTTGAAGCGGCGCAGCATCAAAAGAAAATATATATTGAAGTTGACACCGAACAGCACCATGAAAATGGCAACAACCCATTGAATATACGGCGAATAACCTGCCATACTGTCGTTTTTGATGCCGAATCCGCCCGTTCCCGCCGTGCCAAACATAGTTGTGACCGCGTCAAACATGGGCATGCCGCCTGCTATTAAAAGCAACAGCTGTATTAAAGAAAGCACGATATAAAGCCCGTAAAGGATAAGAGCGGTGTACTGTGTTTTCGGAACCAGTTTGCTTACCGAAGGTCCGGGGCTTTCCGCGCGCATAAGATACATCTGTGAACCGCCCGCAAGCGGCAAAATCGCGAGAAGAAAGACAAGCACACCCATGCCGCCTATCCAGTGGGTAAAACTTCTCCAAAAGATAGAAGCATGTGAAAGTGCTTCAACATCCGAAAGTATGCTCGAACCCGTTGTTGTAAATCCCGAAACCGTTTCAAACAGTGCGTCAACAAAATTCGGTATCTCACCGCTGAAAACAAACGGTAAAGCGCCGAAAATACTGAGTGCTATCCAACACAGCGCAACGGCGACAAAGCCTTCCTTGACAAAAAACACGGTGTTTTTCGGTTTTTTTATAATAAGCGGCAGACCGACAACAAGAGCAACAAGTGCGCCGATTAGAAAAGACACCGCCGCGCTCTCGCCGTAGTACAGTCCCACAAAAAAGGGCATTATCAGAAAAATGCTTTCAATGGTGAGAACCCATCCGAGAATGTATGAAATGATACGAAAATTCATGTTTCACCGTCACTTTGCGAGAATATCGCTGATTTCGTCAAAGCCTGTGTGCTTGGTAACTATAATTACCGTGTCGCCCATCATAAGGCAGTCGTTACCGCTGGGGATAAACACGCGGCCGCCGCGGTTGATGCTTGCGATAAGCATGTCTTTTTTAAGGTGCATTTTCATAAGCGGAGTGTCGGCAACTTCGCTTTGGTCAACGAGCAACTCAATTGCTTCGGCGCGGTCATCAAATACACGGTACAGCGTTTCTATGTTGCTGCTGCCTAGCGAATTGTGCTTTGCACGTGCATAAGCGATTATAGATTCGGTTGTAATATACCTCGGGTAAACAACGCTGTCCATGTCAAGCCCCGCAATTACATCGCGGAAATTTGTGCGGTCTATCTTGGTTATTACTTTTGCGTCTGTAGTTTTCTTGGCGTAAAGAGTAAGGAGAATGTTTTCCTCGTCAATGTTGGTAAGCGGAATAAACGACTCAGTGTCGCGTATGCCTGATTCCAAAAGCAAATTTTCGTTTGTTCCGTCGCCGCAGAAAATCATGGCATCGCTGAGTTCTTCCGCAAGGTAAGAGCAGCGTTTTTCGTCATACTCAATTATCTTCACATCAATGCCTTCGTCAATCAGCATTTTTGCAAGGTAATAAGCAATTCTGCCGCCGCCTACTATCATTGCGTTTGAAACCGCTTTTGTCTCGACGGAAATCCGTTTAAAAAAGAGTTGAGTATTTCTTACGGGTGCGATAAACGAAACTATGTCGCCCGCTTCAAAAACAAAAGAACCGCCGGGAATAGTAAGGTCATCGCCGCGTTCAACGCCGCAAACCAGCACACCGTTTAAAATATCATGCGTTTGCATGATGGATTTGCCGCAAAGCGAGCATTTTTCGGGAAGTTTGAATTTTACCATCTCAACATGCCCTCTTGCAAAAGAGTTTATGCTGATAGCACCGGGGAGACGGAGCAGTCGCGCAATTTCGCGTGCCGCTTCAAGCTCGGGATTTATAATCATCGAGATTCCCAGCCTTGAACGTAAGTAAGGAAGTTCATCCGCATAGTCGGGGGTGCGAACACGGGCGATAGCCGCGCAGTGACCGACCTTTTTGGCAATGGTACAGCACAGCAGATTAAGTTCGTCACTGTCGGTAACCGCGATAACAAGATCTGCTTTTTCTATTCCTGCTTCCATCAGTATGCGATAACTTGAGCCGTTTCCTACAACGCCCATTACGTCATAGGTTTCGCTCACGTTTTTCACGGCATCAAGACTTTTGTCAATTACCGTAATATAATGCCCCTCGGCAGAAAGGCGGTCGGCAAGCGTTACGCCGACATTTCCGCAACCGACAATAATTACGTTTAAAACACGTCTGTCGGAATTTGTTATCTTTTTAATTAAAGACATAGATTAACTCCGTTATTTTTGAAAAACGCAAACAACCATTTTTACAAACATTTCCTTGAAAAAGGGAAGTGCGGCAAGCGGCTTTAAAAATCCGCGCAAAGGAATATGCTTAAGATATGCTGGCGTAATGCCTTTAGTTTTTAAAATGCGGTTAAAGCGTTTAATTGACATATGATTGATGTATGAGAAATATTCCGTACCGTCTTGCTTTTTTGAAATTCTGAAAGATATACGGTTGTCGCCGTCGGGAACATCCTTTGCAAGATGCTTGTATGCCTCGACAAGCGTCGCTTCCGAGAAGAACAAATGCACCCACGGAATGTAGATAAGGTCACTGAGATGTGCGCCGAACGGATGATTGATAGGCGGAAAGTTTACAAAAAGTCTGCCGCCCTTGCCAAGTACGCGCAGACACTCGTCAATGACAGCCTCGGGGGTTGCAACATGTTCCATGGCGTCGTTCATTATGATGGTGTCAATACTTCCGCTCTCAAACGGAAGTGCCGCCGCATCCGCGCATACAAATCTGAACTTGTCGGAAAGACCGAGTTCATTTGCAAGCGCAGTAGCCTCGGATTCATACTTCTCAAGTATTTCAACGCCGATAACTTCTTTTGCGCCGCGCGAAGCATAATACAGTGATTTGCCCGCCGCTCCGCAGCCGATGTCGACTATAGTTTTTCCCTTAAACATTTCCTCCTCGGAGCAAAAGTCAAGGTAGAACTTGATAGTCTCATCACCTTTTGTGTACTGCCACATCGCATATGACATAACGCCGTTATTTTGAAGATTTAGCGGATGCACGGGAGCCTTGAAAAGTTTGTTAAGTTTCAGCAGAATTTTAGTGCCTGTTCTCATTATCTTATCCTTACAAGCGAAGCCAGCCCTGCGGCAAGCGCGTCACAGAGTTTGTCCGCTTCTTCTGTTGTATTGTACCCCGAAATGCTTATTCTGAGCGAGCAGTCGGCTTCCTTGTCCGATATACCGAACGCACTTAGCGCACGGCTTACCGATTTCGCATGCGAAGAACATGCCGAGCCGCTTGAAACAAAGATTCCTTTTCCCGAGAGAAAATGAAGCATAGTCTCGCTTTTTATATTCGGGAGCGTGATGTTTATAATGTTAGAAATTGCGTTTTTAGGACGGTTTATGCGTATTTCTTTTAAACTTTCATCGCTTGAAATACGCTTTGTAATGTGTGTATACACCTCATTCACAGTGGTCGCTTTTTCATTGAAAGCAGCAACCGAAGCCTTCGCCGCCGCACCGAACCCCGCGATGCCCACCGTGTTTTCGGTGCCTGCGCGAAGTCCGTTTTCCTGCTGTCCGCCGTGGATAATCGGCACAAGTGTGCGACGCTTTAAAACATCGGGAGAAACATATAACGCCGCAACGCCTTTAGGACCGTGGATTTTGTGTGCGCTGACGGTAATAAGGTCGGCACCGAGACTCTTCGGAGTGAATTTGATCTTTCCGTACCCCTGCACCGCGTCGCAGTGACATATGATATCGGGGCACAGTCTCTTGGCAGCCTTAAATATTTCCTCAACCGGATATCGCGCTCCCGTTTCGTTGTTTACCAGCATAACCGATATAAGAGCGGTGTCGGGTGTGAGCGCGTTTTTAAGTTCGTCAAAGTCAATTTCGCCGTTTTTTGTCGACAGCCTAACAACATTGGCACCGAGAGTTTCAAGATGCGACATTGCCGCCTCGATAGAAGAATGTTCACCCGCGGTGGTTATTACCCTTGTGCCCGCGTGGCGCTTTTTCGAGGTGTAAACACCCACGGTTGCAAGATTGTTTGCCTCACTTCCGCTGCCGCAGAAAATGAGCTGCCGCCCGTCTCCGCGAACGCCTATGGATTCCATAACATTCTTTCTCGCTTCGCTTATTACTTTTTCGGCGGAAAGTCCTACGGAGTGCAGGGAAGACGGGTTGCCGTAGACATTTTCAATGACATTTATCATTGCCGCCTTTGCATCTTCGCAAAGAGCGGTGGTTGCACTGTTATCAAAATAAATTTCGTTCATTATCAGGTAAAGTAGAAGTAGTCGATGATAGCGTCCATATCTTCTGCATACTTTTCAAAGTATTCGGAAGTTGATGAGTATGTGAGTGTGTATATTCTGCCGTCGTGGATACAAAGTATCTGCCAGAATTTATATTCCACATCGCCGAATGTGGCGGAATAAATGTACTGTTTTGCCGCTTCACCGCCAAGAGTGGCAGTTGAAGTTTCTACTTCTTCATAGTCGGTAAACACCTGCTCAAATTCGGCCATGTAGTTCTCAAAATAGCTGTCAATAGTAACCTCAGCATTTTCGAGAACGTTAAAAGAAGCAGAAAATGTGGCAAGCACCACATTGCTCATACTGTCCTTGTAGTACGCGGTTGTCGTACCGGTGCTTTCTTCAACCGTCCAGTCGCTCGGAACTAAGGCAACATAATCGGGAACTTCGGGGTCGGACGCAAGCTGAAATCCCATTGGAACATCAATGTCACTGTTTTTACCGCAAGCGGCAAAACTGAGACAAACAAATAAACAGAGGCAAATCGCGATAAACTTTTTCATTATTAATTCTCCTTTTACTTTTGAGTTTTAAGCAGCGTTTTTGCAGCAGAGAGAATACCGATTTTGCCGCTTTCATATGTAAGACCGCCCTGCAAATACGCAGTGTAGGGGGGACGGATGGGACCGTCGGCTGAAAGTTCTATTGAAGAGCCGCCGACAAACGCGCCTGCAGCCATTATAACGGGGTCGGTGTAACCGGGCATATCCCACGGTTCGGGCGAAACAAAGGCATCAACAGGTGAGCCTGCCTGAATACCCTGACAGAACGCGATAAGTTTTTCGGGCGCGCCGAAACGAATCATCTGAATGATGTCACTGCGGCGCTCATTGTAGCGCGGTGCGCAGTCATAGCCCAGTTTTTCAAAGATGTATGCCGCAAAGTGCGCGGTTTTCATCGCCTGCGCAACGGTGTGCGGTGCGTAGAACAGTCCGCGGTACATGTTTTTTGTCTGACCGAGACTTGCACCGATTTCAAGTCCGACACCTACCGCGGTAAAACGGTAACCCGCAAGTTCAACGGCCTTTTTCGTGCCCGCGATATATCCGCCAGACTCAGCCATGCCGCCGCCGGGATTTTTGATAAGCGAACCGATTATCATGTCCGCGCCGACGTCGGTGGGTTCTCTGTCCTCAACAAATTCGCCGTAGCAGTTGTCGACCACCACATACGCACTTGAAACCTCATGCACCAGTTTTGCAACTTCGCCGATTTCGTCTATAGTGAGCGTCGGGCGGTTGAGATATCCTTTTGAGCGCTGAATAAATACAACCTTGATGTTCTTGTGCTTGATTAAATTTTCGCGTATCTCTTCAAGGTTCAATTTGCCGTCTTTGAAATCCGACTGCATGTAGGAAACGCCGAAGTCCCTCAGCGAACCGCGTCCTTCTTCGCCGATGTTGCCGATGACCTCGTCAAGAGTGTCATACGGTTTGTCGGCTACCGAGTAGAGTATGTCGCCGGGGCGGAGAAGGGCGTAAAGACCTATCGCAAGCGCGTGTGTGCCGCTCGCAATGCTGTGGCGCACAAATGCCGCCTCAGCGCCCATTACCTCGGCGTAGATTTTGTCAAGGGTATCTCTGCCGCGGTCGTCGTAGCCGTAACCGCTTGTCGGGGCAAAAATAGCCTCACTTACACGGTTGCGTCTGAATGCATCGAGTATCTTCTCGGTATTTTTCATAGATACCGCGTCAAGTTCTGCGTATATGTCTGCAAGTTCTTTTTCTGCTTCCTTGGTCAGAAGCGAGAGTTGTTCTTCCATTTTATATGTCCTTTAAAAATTATTAACTATTTCTTTAAACTTTCTTCCGCGCTCCTCGAAATTCTTAAACGCGTCAAACGATGTGCAGGCAGGGGAGAGAAGAACAATGTCGCCTTCCTCGGCAATATCTTTTGCCGCCGCAACTGCTTTGTCAAATTCGGGCTCAATAACTATCTTGAAGTCGTCGCAACCTGCTTTTTGCATTGCCGCATAAATCTTGTCGCGAGCCTCTCCGCTCAGTACAAGCGCCTTTGCACGCTTTAAAATCTCGCATGCAAGTTCGTCAAACGGTACATGCTTGTCGCGTCCGCAACAGATAAGAATAGGCTTTGTCGGATAAGACGAAAGTGCAGCCATCGTGCGGGAAGGGGATGAGTCGATAGAGGAGTTGTAATATTTAACTCCGCCGATTTCGCGAACAAACTCGTTGCGGTGTTCAACTCCGCCGAAAGTTTTTGCAATTTCGGTAATCTGCTCTTTTGAAACAAAACCAAGCGTCATGCCAATGGCGCACATATAGTTTGCAACGTTAAATCTGCCGGGAATTTTGATGTCGCTGACTTTCAGATATCTTTCACCTTTTACGGTAATATAACCGCCGTCCTCACAAATGTCTGTATCATTTTTTGTAAGCGAAAATGCTATCTCTTCCGCACCTGTTTTGCCGATAAGCGCGGCGGTAAGGTCGTTGTCGGCGTTAAGCACCACTCGCTTTGCACCGTGACTGTAGACGTTGTATTTTGACACGGTGTATTCTTCCATGTCCGTGTGCCAGTTGAGGTGGTTCGGCGTGATGTTTGTCATAGCCGCACCCCATGCGGATTTCTGCATGGTCATAAGTTGGAAACTCGAAAGTTCAACTACCGCGTAATCGTCCGCGCTCATTTCGTCAACAAGCGGTAAAAGAGGTGCGCCGATGTTGCCGCCTACATAAACTCGTCTGTCTTTTCCTTCTTCTTCTGCCGCTTTTTCAAGCAACTTATAAGTGAGAGTGGTAGTCGTCGTCTTGCCGTCGGAGCCCGTTATCGCAAAAATCTTTGCAGGGCAGAGTTCAAAGAAAAGTTCCATTTCCGATGTAAGCACCGCGCCGTTTTTCACAGCCGCGGCAATCTCGGGTACATCAGGGCGAATACCGGGGGAGCGGAAAATAAAATCACCGTCAATGCCTTGGAGATAATCGGCGCCGCACTTGAAATTTACACCGCGGTCAAGAAAACCTTTAATTCTGTCATTGTTTACATCTATCTCTTTTTGATCGCGCGCACAGACAATAGCACCGCGGTCAAGCAAAAAGTCAATAAGCGGTAAGTTTGAAATGCCAAGTCCTAAAACCACGCACTTCTTTCCGCGAAATTCAGTTTGCAAAATATCGCCTCGTTTTCTAAACATAAATATACATAATATATTATATTATTTTAATATAATAAAAGCAATAGAAAATTTGTTTTATGAGGTGATTATTTTGAAAATTCAATGGAGAAAACTGATCATATGTATTCTCATTCCTCTTGCTGTAGGAGGTATTGCCGCTTTTTTGACTCGTGACAGCATGCAGACATTTGATACGCTGAACAAACCGCCGCTTTCGCCGCCTGCATGGCTGTTTCCTGTAGTATGGACAATTTTGTACACTCTTATGGGAATAGCGTCATACATAGTTTTGACATCCGGTAAGACATATCGAGCACGCAGTGCACTCACGGTATACGGCATCCAGCTTGCATTTAATTTCCTATGGTCGATTATCTTTTTTAATCTGAATGCATATGTTTTTGCCTTTGTATGGTTGGTTTTGTTATGGATATTGATACTTATAACAACGGTATTGTTTTATCGAATATGTAAAACTGCCGGTTACCTTTTGATACCGTATATTCTGTGGGTGACTTTTGCAGGTTATCTGAACTTTGCAATAGCTATGCTCAATTAAAAAGACAGGCGAAACCCAAACGGGTTTCGCCTGTCTTTTTATAAATATTTGCTTATAAATAGCTGCGGATGTCCACTGCAAGCTTCTCTTCAATGTTGATAAGTCTTTTGGTGATATCCTTAGACACCTCGTCTGCGGCTTTATATTGGTTCAGATATCGGTTGAGCGATTTGACTCCCATGTTGCATCCATCGGTTATCAGGTCGGCAATGGTTTTGTCTGATTCATTCCATCCAAGCTTTACATTTGTTTTCATCCAAGACATACCTTTTGCCATGGGATTTGGATCTTTGCCGTCATCATGGTGTTCATCAAGTAGCTTTTGTATTTCTTCTTTAAGCTTTTCATGTTGACTTTTGCATTCCGTTAAAAGTTTTTTAAAAGTATCGTTGCGTACATAGTCTAAAACATCATCGATGGAGCCGACTCCCATCTTGATACCTGCGTCACATTCTCTGAGCAGCTTTATTGTATCCTGTTCTATCATATCTAACTCCTTTGTTTTTGTAAAAATAGTATTCCGTGTTTTAAGGTATTTATTACAAAAACAAAAACCCGACAGTAAAAACTGTCGGGTTGCAACACGAGCTATAAGCCGAGTTCTGTAAGCTAAGTCGCTCCATGATCATCTATCTTCGCCGCTTGTTACCAAACGGCTTGGGGAAAAATTCCCGCTGCCACCCGGAAAGATATGTCGGGCAAACGCTTTCCATACGGTGTTGCTTCGGATAGGGTTTACATTTGCACACAGTCGCCTGTCGTGCCGGTGAGCTCTTACCTCGCCTTTCCATCCTTACCGCTTGCGCGGCGGTCTATTTCTGTTGCACTTTCCCTGAGGTCACCCTCGGCGGACGTTATCCGTTATCCTGCCCTGTGAAGCTCGGACTTTCCTCGCGATAATACCTTTCGGCGACATATCGCGCGATCATGCACTCGGTTGCGTGGTTAATTATATAACGCTTTTTTTATTTTGTCAAGCCGAGTATTTTGCGAATGGGTTTTGCATTAATCAGAATTACTGCGGCAACCGTGGTCAGAATAAGTTCGGGGAGCATGTACTGACCGTTGTAAATAAGGGAATAAAGGCTCTTGGACATATCTTCCGCCCACTGACCCCAAATAACAACACCTGTTGTATAGTGGCAAAGGAAACGGATAACGCAAACGCTTGCAATACCGATGATAATGCCGATATCACCGAATTTCTTCTTGCCGACAGCGCAGAAACCGAGGCATGTAAAGGGAACAACATAGTCAAACAGTACGCAAAGAACAACTATTCCGAGCGTTCCGCAATACGGGAAAACATTTCCCTCAATTACAGCCTGCACAAGTTGAAACAGCGAGAAGATAAATGCGGTTCCGACGCCCCATGCATTGCCGTTTTTTACGGCAATAAGCATAATGGGGAGCATGGAAAGCAGGGTGACAGAGCCGCCCATAGGCATGTTCCAAATCTTGATGAAAGAGAGCACAATAGCAAGTGCCAGCATAATAGCAGACTCGGCAAGGAGTCTGACCTTTGTGTTTTTCATTTTGAAAAACCTCCGAAAAATAAATTCCGCACAGACGATATGCCTGTGCGGAAATATACTTCTCTTATTATATCTCCCTACGACGGCATTATCCGTATCAGGTAAAGGGTCCGGGCCTTGCCCATCTCAGCCGCGTTACGCAGCACCCCTGACATATATTCTGTTCGGTGAATAGAGTATAAAACAAAACTCGAAATTTGTCAATACTATTTTATGGATTTTGCTATTTCCCAAATATCCTCGGGGTTGTCTGCAATAAATTCCGCGCCGTTTTCGCGCAGAACTTCCACGGATTTGTACCCAAAGCTTACGCCGATAGGATGCATCCCCGCGTTTTTACCAGTCTGCATGTCGATGTGCGAGTCTCCTACAAAACACATCTCATCGGGAGTTGCGCCGAACATCTCGGCAATCTGCAATGCGGCGTCGGGAGAGGGCTTGAGCGGCTTGTCTTTAACTCCCCAGACTGGCTCAAAAACGCCGTCGCCGAAAATCTGGGAAATGAGCAATGTCGCCGCAACGTGAGCCTTGTTTGTCAGAACAGCCACACGGCAGCCTGCCGCACGTATTTTTTCAATGGTTTCTACCATGCCGTCGAATGCGGTCGTTGTGTTTTTATAATAATCCTCGTAGTCCTTGATGTACCACTCGGTAGCCTCGTCAATAGTCTTTTCGTCGGTTCCTTTGGGGAAAGTACGCTCAACAAATTTTCTCGGACCGTCGTTTATACCTATCAAAACTTCTTTCCTGCCTATAGGCTCAAGACCAAAACGGCTGCGCGTTACATTCATTGCACGGTTGAGTTCGGGCAGGGTATCGGCAAGTGTGCCGTCAAGGTCAAAAATAAATCCTTTTATCTTCAAAACGCTCATCTCTCTTTCTTCAATTGATTATATCGTTTCTGCGTTTTAAAGTCAATAAACGCACAAATTTTTGGCACTATGCCACATTCAAACCCTATAATTTTTTAAATTTCGTCAAATAAACTATTTCAATTGTAATAAAAATATGCTAAAATAATAAATTGTTGAAAAATCTAAAACCGAGGTAAAAAACAGTGGTAAGAGAAGATTTAAGAAATATTGCAATCATCGCGCACGTTGACCACGGCAAGACCACACTTGTTGACGAAATGCTTCGTCAGGGCGGTATCTACCGCGAAAATCAGGCGACCACCGAGCGTGTTATGGACTCAGGCGACCTTGAAAAAGAAAGAGGAATTACAATTCTCGCAAAGAACACCGCTGTTCACTACGGCGATGTAAAAATCAACATCATCGACACTCCCGGCCACGCGGACTTCGGCGGCGAAGTTGAGCGTATCCTCAAGATGGTAAACGGCGTACTCCTGCTTGTTGACGCGGCAGAGGGACCCATGCCCCAGACAAGATTTGTTCTTGAGCGCGCACTTCAGCTCAATCACCGCGTTATCGTCGTTATCAATAAGATTGATAAACCCGATGCCCGCCTTGCAGAAGTGCAGGATGAAGTTCTTGAACTCTTCTTTGAACTTAACGCAAACGACGAGCAGCTTGACAGCCCTATGATTTTCTGTTCGGGCAGAACAGGTACCGCTACTCTTGACCCGGATGTACCCGGAACAGACCTTCGTCCTCTGTTTGATAAAATTCTCGAATATATGCCCGCGCCCGAGGGAGACGAGGACGGCGAACTCCAGATGCTTGTTTCCTCTATCGACTATAACGATTACGTAGGCAGAATCGGTATCGGACGCATCGAGCGCGGTTCGGTTAAGCAGAATCAGGAAATTATGATTTCCAACTTCCACAGCGGTGAAACTCCCAAGCGCGCGAAGATAGTAAGCCTCTATCAGATTGACGGTCTTACCCGTGTGCCCGTAGAGACCGCAAAGGTCGGTGATATCGTTTGCTTCAGCGGCGCTGAAAATATCAATATCGGCGATACCGTCACATCTACTACCTGCGTTGAACCTCTTGAATTTGTTAAGGTAAGCGAACCTACAATGGAGATGACGTTCTCCGTAAACAACAGCCCGTTTGCAGGCAAGGAGGGGAAGTTTGTTACTTCCCGTCACCTCCGCGAAAGACTTTACAAAGAACTTCTCAAAGATGTTTCTCTCCGCGTAAGCGACGGAGATACCACCGAGAGTTTCCAGGTTGCGGGACGCGGCGAAATGCACCTTTCCATCCTTATCGAGACTATGCGCCGCGAAGGATATGAACTTGTATGTTCCACACCTAAGGTACTCTTCCGTGAGATTGACGGAGTCAAGTGCGAACCCGTTGAGCGCGTTATAATTGACTGCCCCGAAAACTTTAACGGCGCGGTAATGGAAAAACTCGGTGCCCGCAAGGGTGAACTTGTTACCATGGAACCCCGCGGCAACCGTACAAGACTTGAATACCTTGTTCCTTCAAGATGTCTCTTCGGTTATCGCAGTGAGTTCCTCACCGATACCCACGGCGAAGGTATTCTCAATACAATTTTCGATTCCTACCAGCCTTACAAGGGCGAGGTAACTACCCGTTTCACAGGCTCTCTCGTTGCCAGCGAAGCAGGCGAGGCTACTTCTTACGGTCTCTTTAACTCTCAGGACCGCGGACAGATGTTCATCGGCGTTCAGACACAGGTATATGAGGGCATGATTGTCGGCTCCAACCCCAAGCAGGGCGATATCGCGGTTAACGTATGCAAGAAAAAGCACCTCACCGCAATCCGCTCCGCAGGCGCGGACGAAGCGCTCCGTCTTGTTCCTCACAAGGTGTTCAGCCTTGAAGAAGCCATAGAGTATATCGCAGACGACGAACTTATCGAGGTAACTCCCAAGTCCATCCGTCTCCGCAAGCGCATCCTCAACACCGAACTCCGCCTTAAAGAAGAAGCAAGACTTAAAAAACTCAATCAGTAAGTAAAAAAATCAGCCGACCTTTTGGGTCGGCTGATTTTTTACGTTTTAGTCACAAACATCTCACTGCAAACGGGGGTATAACGCAATAATTTAAAAACTTTCAGCACTATGCTAAATCCCGCCCTTGTCATCCTCGAGCGCAAGCGAAGGATCTTGGGCGGAGATGATAGTAACGCGTAAATATTAACTTAGCATGGACTTTTGACAGTCTTTCGATTATATAAATCTCATTATCATTTCAACCGCAAACACAGCCGCGCACGCACCGCAAGCAACCGTCAGCAGTCCTTTGCCAAAGAAAGCGAGTACAAGTGCCACAAAGAGACCGACAACCGCCGTTCCCACATGCGATGTCGCATACAAAATAGCAGGGAAGGTCATCGCCGCAAGTACGGCATACGGCGTGTAATAAAGGAACGAGTTTATAAACTTATTCTTTATCTTCTTATGAAACAGCGTAAACGGAATTACGCGCACAAGGTATGTAACCCCCGCCATTACAATGAGATAAGGGAGAAATTTTTCAAACTGCATCGCTTTCTTCCTCCTCTCTCGGGAACAAGATCGCTCCCGCTGCTGCCGCGATTACGGTGCAAATGATGACTGCAAATCCGCTCGAAATTTCTTTTAGATACGGCATGTAATACATCATTGAGCTGCAAATAACCGCGATACCCACAACGCATAGCACGCTCTTTTCTTGCTTTGCGGCTGGAACAAAGACCGCAATAAACATGCCGTAAAGCGCAACACCGAGCGCACTTTGAATAATTTCGGGCATTATTCCGCCGAGCAGAGCGCCCACAAGCGTGCCGCCTGACCAGCCGATTATCGGAAGTATCGCAAGTCCCGCCATATAAGGACGGCTGACAACCTTTTGTCCCGATGCCACGGCGAAAATTTCATCGGTTATCGCAAATCCCAGCACCATACGAAACGGCGATGTAAACTTTTTGTCAACCTTTTGCGACAGAGAAATTCCCATCAGCGCATATCTTGCATTGATAAGCAATTGCGAAAGTGCAATTTCGATAAGTGAGCCGCCCGCAATAATTATGTCAAGTCCCGCTTTTTGCCCCGCCGAAGTGAGATTGAACAGTGATATCATCAAAGCCTCAAGCCATGACAGTCCGCCCGTGGCGGCGGTAACTCCAAACGCAACAGATACCGAAAAATATCCGAGACAAATCGGTATACCGTCACGCAATCCTTTTTTGAAATCCATTTTTATGCCTTCTTTCTTTCACAAATAGACATTATACGCCAAAAAACAAAACTCTGCAACGGTTTTTGTAAAAAACTCACACATAAAATGCAAAACAGTAAAAATATATTGACAAACGATAAATATAATGCTATTATCAAAGTGAAAACATTTTCGGAGGCATTGTATGAAAAAGCATTTTGACCGTATACCTCAGTATGTCGCAACAGCACTTGCAGTGCTGGTCGCACCGTACATCATTTGCGCTGCTTTAAATTTTGAATACGATGTTCGCGGTATTGAATTTGTTTACACCGCACTCGCCGTTACCTTTGCATTTGGTGCAATACGGTTGCTCGTATATGCACGCCGCGGTGTTAAACTCGACAAAAATAATTTAATTGCAACTGTCGCTGTTTTTCCGCTTTCAATTGCCGCGTGGTTCGTTTTTGAGGGAACTTTTCCGCAAACCGCTTTTGTAATTCCTGTTGTTACCGCTGTTTTTGCTTTTACATCCGCGTGCCTGCTTATATGCAGCGGCAAACTTGTGTCGGGCGGATTCTATATTGTGATATGTATTTACCTTTTACCCATATTTATAATATCATTTATAATATCGACTGTGTTATCGGATTTCGGAGAAACGCTTACCACATCCCCTGCGGTATCTCCCGACGGTAAATATACAGCACAGCAAAACGTTGCAGACAACGGCGCTCTCGGAATTGACAGAGAAGCGGTTGATATATCGCGCAATATTAATATTGATATGGGTATAGTCACCCTCACATCAAAACCTTTTAAAAGCATTTATGTTGAATATAAAGGATATGATTATGACATCGAATGGCTTGACAACGATACCGTAATTATCGACGGTGCGAGGTATAATGTAAAATGAAAAAGCGGTTAACGATTATATTTCTTGTGATTACAGTTTTATCCCTTCCGATTGCTTCATATCTTGTGTTTGATATAAACGAAATGAGCATCCCTGCGGCAAGTTTGTTTTTGATTTCATACGGTCTGTTTTTCTGCTTGTTTTTACTAACAGGACTTTTTTTAATTCCTCAAAAGAGCAGAATTGCAATTTTACTTTTACTTGCTGTCGTCGCGTTTTGCACGTTTTTCCTGCCGCAAACCGAACTTGGCATAGAACTGAATTTCACATGTCTTCGCTCTGCACGCGAGGAAACCGTGATGATGTATCAGTCGGATACGCTTTCGCAAAGCGGCCCATATGAATATATTCCAAACTCGCGCATAGAGTCGCAAACAGGGCGTGTATACATTACCGATAGCGGCAAAATAGAGTTTACACTTTACCACTGTTTTAAAAAGTCTGTTAAACTTATATACACGCCCGACGACGAGGGCGTAAACGGGACCGAATACTTTTCCGATTCCTCAAATAAATATCCTCGCTCATACACCGATATAAAAAAACTTGATATAAACTGGTATGTGGCTACAGTCGTAACGGAGTAATAAAATGACCGACAATATTTCAAAATCAAAACAAATCATAAAAAGATTGGCACTTGCCTTAGCCTACGCAGGGTATCTCATTATTTGGTGCGGTATATTCTATTTTATTTTTATACTGCATTTGTTTATCGGATATCCTTCGCTCATATCCGACGCTTTCGGGAAGTGGAGCGTGTATGTGGGTATAGCAGTCACTTTAGTCGCCGTTGCAACACCTCTTTTGCTATGGAAAATACACGGCTGGAAACGTGTTTTGGGATCATTTCTTGCGGTAGTTTTGTATGTCGCACTCTCGCTCGGCGTTATGGCATTGGCAATGATGAAATTTGCAGAATTTACGCCCGAAAAATGGAGCGAGTATCCCGATCATCGGTATATTATGGCAGATGACATGTTTGAAACTGTGTACGGCATGGACTATGACAGTGCGATTTCTTTGCTCGGACCTCCCGATTATACTTGGTCATCAAACTATTTGTATTATAATTGCTGGGACGGCTATGTGGAACTCAGACTCGACTCCGAAGGTATAGTTTGCGGTATGGAGCATTGATATTGACTATTGCGGCTAAATGTATTATACTTATAGCGTAATACCTCAAAAGGAGAATAAACATGGGAAGATTGCTTGGCGCGCATGACAGTGATGAGCTCGACCGCCCCGACCTTAATAAATGTCCCGATTGCGGATGCTTTTTTGAGCAGGACAATTGCCCGTTTTGCGGTAAAGAATGTCCCGAGGAGTTCCGCGCGGGTAACCGCAAAGCCGTAAAGAAAAAGAAAGCCAACCGCACATCTTCGAGCCGTGTGGTCTTTGTTGAATGGTATCACAGTTGGTGGTTCATTGCCATTATGTTCGCGCTTTCGCTGGTGTTTGGATATTTCCCTATAGTAAGCATTGTTCTTTTGCTCACCAGCCCCCACAAAACTTCGCATAAGGTGATATTTTCCATACTCGCGGTAGTTTTGTATCTGTTTTTCATTTTCGGAACATTTTTTGTCCCCGATTTGTTTAAAGGCGATCCCATTGATACTTCGCTTACTAAGGAAGAATATGTTTCCGTATGCGAAACCGTCACGCCAGAAACATTTTACCGCTCCGCAGCAACATATGCAGGTGAATTTGTCACGCTGACGCTGACTGTCGAGGGTAAATATACCGAACATGAAGGATATTACTCAAACGAAACTTATAATACATATTACCTCTGCAGTACCGCAGACGGCGGAGACTTCAAAATACTCGTCCGCGATTGCGTGCAGGATAACCCGATGCAGTTTATCACGGGCGATACGATAACAGTCTACGGCGAAGGGCAGGGCGTACTTACCATACACGACCTCGAATACACCGCCCGCACCGCCCCCACCGTCTTCGCCGCATACATCGAACTCAAATAAGAAAAGCACCTCACCGAGGTGCTTTTTTTGACGGATGCATTGTCACTTTCCCGCTTTGGCATATTTTTGCAGGCGATGTGCCCGGAATTTTCTGCAATTTTTGCTTGAAGCGTGAATGAAAATGTAGTATAAAATAGATGCCATGTCAAATGCGTGCAACTGCGCTGTTTCACGCCCTCACCTATATGGATATCCTTGCCATCACGGATGCAAAAAATGTGATATGTTTGATTTTCAATCAGCGTTTTTGCTAATCAAATTGAAAATGTGCTGTTCTTTTTCAAAAACTCTGTAGGGGAAAGACCGGTTTGTTTCTTAAAAGTGCGTGAAAACGAGTATACACTTGAAAACCCTACTGCTTCTGCAATTTCTGATACGGTTAAGTTGTTGCTGAGCAACATGTTTTTTGCCGTTTCGATTTTAATATTGCTAATATATTTCATTGGAGAAACGCCGTATCGCTTGGTAAATAACTTGCGGAAGTATACCGTACTCATATCTGCAAGGTGTGCGAGAGCATCATTGCTTATATCACTTCGCCAATAGTTTTCCTGAATGTATTTTACTGCCGGTAGCAGTGCCGTTTCCTTTTTTTGAATACTGTAATCAATATTGCTGCCGATGCAAACGGAATAAAGGATTCTATATACAACCGAAAGAATTTCGAGAGTATATCCGTTACTTTTTGCAGCCCAGAGTTGTGAAACTTCTGTAAAAAGGCTCCGTATTTGCTTGCTGTCCGAGATTCTGTAAAGGTAAAAGTCGCTGATATCGTTATTACATTCAAACTCTACCATGATGCACGTTCCAAGCTCTAAAATGTTGTAGGCATACGGTTTTTGCGGAGGGATAAGCAAAACGTTGTTTTTATCAACTATATAGCTTTTTTGTTCACAGATATATTCCGTTTTGCCGCATGCTTTGTAGGCTAAAGCGCAAACTTTACGGTCTTTTCTTTCTGCAAAATGATTATCTTTGAAGTTAACATTGTAGACGCCGTGAATTCTTGTAATTTTGATGTTTTCCAAAGAAAAATTCATGAATTTTACACCACCTTGTTAAAATATTATAGCAAATCAACGTTGTGCTTACAAGAACAATTTATATCATTTTGGTTAAATAATATCATCTGCGCTATTTACATTTTTTCTTTTGCGTATCAAAATGTAAATAGTAAAGCGAGAGGTGAGAAATTATGAAAAAAATCAAGATAGGACAAATCGGCATAGGGCACAACCACGGTGCGGCAAAAGCCGCAGATTGCAGACGGCTACCGGAGCTTTTTGAGTTTGTGGGAGTCGTAGCGCCCGAAGTTGATAAGGCGTATTTTAACAGAAAAGAGCTCGATGCTTACAAGGATATTCCGTTTATGACGGAGGACGAGCTTTTTGCTATTCCCGACCTTGATGCTGTACTGATTGAAACAACAGTTCCGAATCTTGTTCCCACCGCCCAAAGAGCGATTGACCGCGGACTGCATATCCATCTTGACAAACCGGCAGGCGAGAATGTTACTGAATATGAAAAACTACTGATGGATGCTAAAGCAAAAAATCTTGCTGTACAAATGGGATATATGTACCGTTACAACCCCGGCATACTGTATGCACTGGATCAAATTGCGGCGGGCAAACTCGGTGATATTCATACGATTGATGCACATATGAGCACAGAGCATAAAACGGATTTCAGAAAATACCTTTCACAGTTTAAAGGTGGCACAATGTACATTTTTGGTTGTCACCTGATAGACCTTATCGTTAAGATTAAGGGGAAGCCGAAAAAGGTTGTTCCTTTTAATGTAAGCTCGCAAAAAGATGAGTATGATTTTTTTGACAACTGCGCAGCGGCGCTTGTCTATGATGACGGAACATGCTTTGTCCGCACATCATCAATAGAGGTAAACGGTTGGGGACGCAGACAGGTTGTTGTTTGCGGCACCAAGGGAACTATCGAGATAAAGCCCATCGAAGCACCGATGCATGTAACCGAGTCTTATGTACCTGAAACCTCATCGTGGAAGGATGTTCACAGTGTTGTTGAGCCGCCGAAACAGGAGCATAGATATATAAATATGCTCACTGATTTTGCAAAAATGATAAGAGGAGAGGGGAAAAATCCCTACACATACGAGCATGATTTGTGTGTTCACAAGGTAACGCTCGCTGCATGCGGATTTGATGTCGAATTCTAATGGGAATATATAAGAATTATATAGTTAAAAACGCACACATTTTTGACGGAGAAAAATATCTTTGCGGAGATATAGAGGTTGTGGGCGATAAAATAGTTTCGATTGGCACAAAGGTAGAAAACGGTTCTGCCGAGATTATTGATGTTTGCGGCAGACTTTTGACTCCCGGACTTGTGGATATTCACACGCACCTTAAAAATGTTTCATGTGATATGTACGGAACGGATATATCACTTTGCACGATTCCTTTCGGAGTTACTTCGGCGGTCGATGGCGGTGCATCCAAAGGCGACAAAGCATATCTTGATACACTTTCGATAAATACCGCAGTATTTGTTGAGGTTAAAGTAAAAGACAATGCCCCTTGCCTTGAAAATGTTGAAGCAATGCGTGAAAAATATGGCGGCTACTTTGCAGGAATCAAACTGTATCTTGATACTTCAAACAAAAATGTAAAGGATATTGGTTCCTTGAAAAAAGCGTGCGAATATGCAGAAAAGCACGGTTATAAAGTTATGGTGCACACAACGGGTACTCCGGCACCGATGACAGAAATTGTTGAGGTGCTAAAGCACGGCGACATTCTTACACACGCTTATCACGGCGGAGATAATACTTCAGAAGTCGATAATTTTAAAGCGATTTTTGCCGCAAAAGAAAAGGGAGTTGTGATAGATGCAGGCATGGCTTGCCATGTGCATACCGATTTTAATGTGTTTGGCAATGCTATAAAGGCGGGTGCTCTGCCCGACACAATAAGCACAGATATTACAAAACTCAGTGCATATACACGAGGTGGCAGATACGGTCTTACAATGTGTATGGGAATCTGCAAGCACCTCGGAATGAGGGAAGAGGACATTTTGAAATGCGTCACTACTAATGCGGCAAAAGCCGTTGACCGCCATGAGTGGGGTACACTTAAAGCCGGTGAAAATGCAACCTTTGCGGTTTTTGATACCGATTGTATGGATACCTTTTCCGTAACGGATAAAGCCGGTAATCATATTGAAGGTGAAGTTGGTTATAAATGCGTATTTTCCGTAAGAAACGGCGAAATACTTTACAGAATATGAGGCTTATGTTATGAAAGCAATGCTTGTTGATAAACATCAGACTCTTGTGTGGTCTGATGTTGCAGAACCCATTTGTAACGATGATACGATAATTATTGATATTGAGTCGGTAGCAATTAACCGTGCAGATATTCTACAGCGCAAGGGTGCATATCCAAGCCCTAAGGGATGGCCTGAGTGGATGGGACTTGAAGTAGCGGGCAAGGTATTAGCGATGGGAAATTTGGCTAAAGAAGAATCCTCGTTTAAAGTTGGAGATAATGTTTGCGCTCTTTTAGGCGGTGGCGGATATGCCGAAAGAGTCGCGGTTCCTTATAATATGGTAATGCCTATCCCTAAAGGACTTACAGCGGTAGAAGCGGCTGCACTCCCGGAAGCATATGCAACATCATATCTCAATTTGTTTTACGAGGGACATCTTAAGGCAGGACAGACTGTTTATATTGCGGCAGGCGCCTCGGGACTTGCGAGTGTCGCTATTCCTATGGCAAAGGCTTTCGGCGCAAAGGTTGTTACAAGCGTTTTGAATGCCGATATTGCAAAAGCTATCGAACCTCTTGGCGCAGATATTATAGTCGATACCTCAAGAGAAAAACTTGAGGATGTATTCAAAGCACTTGACGAAGCCGGTGAGCCGGTTAATGTTGCAATGGATTGCCTGTGCGGTAATACTCTTGGAAAATGTATGCAGTACATGGCAGAGGGCGGCTATTGGGTGGTTATATCAACTCTTGCCGGAACAGAGACAAACATCTTTCTTCGTCCGCTTCTTACAAGAGGAATTCACCTTGTTGGAAGTATGCTTAGAAAGAGGAGCGTGGATGAAAAGGCGGCACTGCTTGATGATCTTGTAAAAAAGGTGTGGCCTTTCCTTGAAAGCGGCGAAATCAAGCCTTCTATTTATAAGGTGCTTCCCATATCAAAGGCAATGGAAGCACATGCGATTCTTGAGCGTGGCGAGAATATAGGAAAAGTTGTTCTTACACTGAAATAGAGGTATAGCGTGAAAGCTTCATTTGCAAATTCTTTTGCTTAGTATATTTCACGCCTGAACTCCTCGCAAAATGAGACTCTTACTCATTTTGCCGCACATCGTGCGGTACCGAGGATTTCGTTTGTAGTTTTGTGCCGTCGCAAGGTGGCGGGATGGAGATTAATATGAAACGTAAACAAATACTTTTTACCGCACCCGGAGTTGCGGAATATGTTGAGCGTGATTTATCAGAACTTGCAGCTGACGAGGCGCTTGTCAGAACCGAATACAGCGCAATAAGTGCAGGTACAGAGTTTGCAAATCTGATGGGGACACCTAATCTTCCAAGTGGTGACAAGTGGCCCAAGGCTTGCGGATATTCTTCTGTGGGGCGCATTGTAGCAGTGGGTGAAAAGTTCAAAAAATTCGAGGTCGGTGACCGAGTACTCGTTTACCACGGTCAACATGCAAACTACAATATAGCAAAGGCAAGTAAGATGTTTGCTGTGCCGGAAAAACTTGACTCTAAAGAGGCGGCGCTTGTCATAATTGCCGCAATGGGCCTTGGTGCGGTTCGCAAAATGGATATTGAAATGGGACATTCTGCAATGATAATAGGCCTCGGACTCCTCGGCATGTTTGCTATGGAGTTTGCAAGAGCATCGGGAGCCTATCCTGTTATTGTATCGGATTTTAATGAGAAGCGCAGAAAGCTTGCTCTCGAACTCGGTGCAGATTATGTTCTTGATCCTGCCGATGATGATTATACCGAGCAAGTAAAGAGAATCACAAACGGTAAGGGCGTAAAGAATATTGTTGAGGTAACAGGTTCCGCACGTGCGCTTGAACAGGCACTCAAGGTTATTGCACCCATGGGGTCAATTGCACTCAACGGATGCACACGTGTTTCGGATATGCATATCGACTATTACAGCGAGGTGCATAGACCGGGTGTTAAACTTATCGGTGCACATAATTTTGTAAGACCTAAGGTAGAGTCATACCCCGGTCACTGGACAATGGAGGACGACTGCCTTTGCATAATGGATATGGTGGTTGGCGGCAGAATAGATATAAAGACTATTATAAGTGAGATACATAATCCTTGGGAAGCACCTGAAGTTTTTTCAAGACTTGCAAACGGTCACTACAATTTTCCTCTCGGTGTTTTGTTTGATTGGACAGACTCGGAGTATAACAAAGAAGGAGGATAAAATGAACAAGAAAATGCTGATTATAGGTGCAACGGGCGCCATGGGTACATATCTTACGCAAAAGGCGGTAGCGGCAGGCTATGATGTTGACGCAGTTACGCTTGTAAACATTGTTTCGGGTAATCCGCATCTTCGTTATATTACGGTGAATGATGCAAAGGATCCAGAGTTTGTCGGTGAAATAACAAAAACATACTATGATGTTGTTTTTGACCTCATGATTTACAATTCGATTTCATTCAGAGAAACATTTCCGAAATATCTTGCAAACTGCGGTCAGTATTTTTATTTTTCATCCTGCCGAGTATATGCAAACGAGGCAAATCCGATAGTTGAAAGTTCGCCGAGACTTCTTGACGTTACTACAGATAGGGCTTTGCTCTTTTCGGATGATTATTGTATGCACAAGGCAAGGGGAGAGGATGCATTGCGCGCAAGCTCGTTTAAGAACTTTACAATAGTAAGGCCTTCAACCACATATTCTGTAAAGAGATGTCAACTTCTCACCCTTGAACGCAAAAAAATAATGTCATGTGTCCGCTCGGGTGATGTAGCACTTTTAGATGAAGCCGCAAGAAATATCCCCGCTTCGCTTACATGGGCAGGTGACGTTGCGGATATGCTTATGGGACTTGTCGGCAAAGAAGAGGCGCTTTGCAATGACTATAATGTAACTTCTTCAAAGAGTAATACATGGGGTGAAATCGCAGAGTTTTATAAGGAAATTTTCGGGCTTAAATATAAGTGGGTTGACGGTGTTACGTACCAAAAATTCCGTGATGCAAAATTCGACCCCGAAAAGAGCTTAGCGGCTATCTGGCAGATGAAATATGCGAGACTTTTTAACAGGGTATATGACAACTCTAAAATACTTAATATAACAGGGCTTAAAGAGGATAACTTCAAATCCTTGTATGAAGGCCTGCTTCACGAAAGGGAAAGCATTATTGCTGAGGACTGATATGCGAAACTGTAAATTTACCGAGTCGGGCGATCCGATTGTTTTAGGTGTGCTAAAAGAAGCAACGGTAGAAAATACAATTGCACAGATTAAAAAGTGTGAAGCGGCAGGGGCGACCGCATTTAATCTCCACCTCTCGCTACTGGAGGGGGAAAACCGCGAACCTGAAGCTCTGAAAAAAATTTTTGCTGCCGCAAATTCGCCTGTAATGGCAGTTCATTATAATAATAACCCAAGAGGTGTGACACGCAAGGACACAAGTGATATGCGTGTAGCCGAAATGCTTCGTGCGGTTGAGTGCGGTGCGGCGGGAATTGATATGCAAGGGTACACATTCTGTGCGGATAGCCGTGCTACTCTTTTGAAATTTGGTGATCCCGAAAAGCATCCGTTTATAAGTGCAAATCCCAAAGAGGTTGTGCTTGACCACGAGGTTATAGAAAAACAAAAGCGAGTAGTTGAAAAGGTACATTCCCTAGGCGGTGAGGTGCTTATGTCATGCCATACGGGTGTGTTTCTTGATACCATGCATATCCTTGCGGTAGCTAAGCTTATGGAGGAGCGTAACCCTGATTTTATAAAAATTGTAACTCCTGCTAATAACAAAGATGATGTTTTAGTGGCGCTTAATTCGATTCATATGATGAAAAAAGAATTGCATACGAAGTTTTCATATCATTGCTCCGGTAGAGTTGGCAGAATCACACGTTATATCGGTCCGTATTTCGGCTCGTCTCAGGTGTTTGCTATGGACTATTACAACGAATATGCCGATAAAGAGCAATTGCTTGTTTCTAAATTTCTTGATTTCTATAACGAGGTAGAGTTTCCGTAAGCAAAAGCCTAAAAGCATACACAGACGTGAAAAGCCTTAAAATGAATCAGAAGTGCTATATGGCGATTACTGCCTTGGTGTTCCGAGGTCTTATTTTAGCAATTTTTCAAATTTATGTTTTGGGGTAATTAAGCCCATCACAATGCAAAGAACCGTATAGCGAGCAAAGCTTCGCTATACGGCTCTTTTGCTAAATTTACGTTTTACGTGTTATTGAATGTGTAAGAACGCACAAATTGATAGAAAAAACAGGGGGGTGCAAATCACCCCTTTTTCGAGGGGTAGGGGGTGCAAAGCGCCCCTTTTTTGAGGGTAGGGGGTGCAAATTGCACTTTTTTCGCTCAAAGGGGGTGCAAAATTTATGGTCTAAAAGAGGGGAGGGGTGCAAAATAGGGTAATCGTTTTTTTATGAGCCGAAAAAAAGTATTCGCACATTATACTAAAACAATATCTTGGAAATCATGATGCCGTTGCTTCAAGTCTAACAGCGGAGCCCCAAAGATCGCGTTCGCGTCCTCTTTTTTGTTGTTTACAGGTACGCAGTTTTATGTTATAATAATCGCATCGATCCATTAAAAGAATATATTATTATCGGACGGACAATAGCAATATATTCGGATAGAATAGACTATTAGGAGAAGTTCTTATGGCAACACAAGTATATACATTTCATATTACTTATGAGGGACTTGAGAATAAGATATGGCGCAAGATTGCGATATCTTCCAACTATAGATTGGATCAGTTGGGATATACCGTGCTTGCGGCATTTGACACAAAGGCATATCATTTGTTTGAATTCTATTATAACGATGTACGCTTTGAAATTCCTGATGAGGATGCGATGCTTGAACAAATTGACATGGCTGCGATAAAACTCCATCAGATGGAATTGAAAATAGGAGACCGAATTCAAATGGATTATGATTTCGGAACTACGCAAACCTTTTGGATCGAATTAATTGATGTTAAAGATATTGAAAGAGGCCAAGGCAGAAAATATCCGTATATCATTGATGGAGCCGGACGCGGTATAATTGATGATATGGGAGCTGATGAACTGCAAGAACTTGTGGCGCAAATTGATGCTAACGGAAAGACGGAAGAGCCTATATATTACCGAGAGAGAATGATTCAGTGGGATTACCGTTGGTTTGAACTGGATTGTATAAATGGTTTGCTAAAGGGCGAAATACAAATGATAGAAGAAGGATATGCACATTTCTGGGATAAACGTTGACAAATATGCGGAAGCGGAGCAAAAGCCACAGCTGCCATAGTCCTCTTTAGCTTAGTCGGTAGAGCACATGATAGTCACCTTTGGCAGAAGCATCAAAGAGAATTGCTGCTTACACTGGCATCCGGAAGGAATGTGCTTTGACCGAAGAAGAGAAGACACCGTAGATGGTGCGAAGATATTTGAGCATTTTATTAAAATGTGCGAAGGTAAAATATTATGTTAGCGGGAAAGGGGCGGCGTATTGACAGGGATTGTTTTTGATATTCAACGGTTTTCCACGCATGATGGACCGGGAATAAGGACTACTGTTTTTATGAAGGGGTGTCCTCTTCGCTGCCTTTGGTGCCATAACCCTGAGGGACTTTCTCCCTCAGTACAGCTTCAGTACTTTAAAGAAGGATGCATAGGATGCAAACTATGCGGTAGCAGAGAATCACTTGCCGATGCTGAAAAATGCCCCACAGAAACTTTGAAAGTCTGTGGTAAAGAAATGGGTATTGATGAACTTATCGTAGAGATTAAAAAAGACTGCATGTTTTATGCAGAAGGCGGCGGCGTAACCTTTTCAGGCGGAGAATGCCTTATGCAAGCGGACTTTGTCGCAGAGGCACTTTCACGCATAAAGGCACTCGGTATACATACTGTGATTGATACGTCGGGCTATGCAAAATGGAGCGAACTTGAAAAAACGCTACAACATTGCGACCTTTATCTTTACGATGTAAAATGTATTACACCGACAACACACAAACAATGCACAGGTGTGGACAATAAACTGATATTGGATAACCTGAAGCGTCTTTCAAAAGAGGGAAAAGATATTTGGATTCGTGTGCCGGTTATTCCCGATTTCAACGACAGAGCAGAAGAAATGACAAAAATCGCAGATTTTGTAACCACGCTTTCCTTTGTAAAGCAGGTCACACTGATGCCGTATCACTCACTTGGCGCAAGCAAATATGAAACGCTCGGTATGGAGTATAAATACGACACATCGAAAAAAGTATCGGAAAGTGCACTCAATTCTTTCCGCAAAATCTTTATAGAACGAAATATTGAGTTGAAATGAACTTGAAAAAATGACAAGAACAGAGTTTTTACGTGAGCAAACGCTCTCGGCTGCAAATAAAATCTGCCGCTCGCCGTTGCCTAAGGTAACGGTTGCAGACGAGCCGTACAGTTTGCCTGAAAGAAAGGCACTTGCACTTTCGTGGATATTTGAGAATATGCCGATATTTATTGGTGAAAAGGAATTGATCGTTGGTACACGAACTCTTTTCACTCCTAATAAAGGG